>JBBIQS010000050.1:0-57766 GCA_037442205.1 Myxococcales bacterium | reverse complement strand
AGCCGCGCCGGAAGTGGAACAGCATCCGCTCGCCCAGCGCCAGCAGCCCGGCCTCGAACCGCTCGCGCGCCGGCTCGTCCCAATTCCCCAGGTAGTTCGGCGAGAAGTAGAGGTTGCGCGCCCCCAGCGACACCAAGTGCTCCAGGCTCTCGCCCAGCCAGCCGGAGTTCTCGGGCGTGATCACCGAGACCACCCGCAGCGGCATCCCGGTCGCGAGCAGCCGCTCGAGGTTCTGCTCGGCGGCCTCCATCGACGAACGGCCGTTGCGGTAGCGGCGTCCGGCGTCCTGGGCCTGGCGGCTGCCGTCGAGGCTCACCTGGACGCTGAAGGCGTTCTCGGTCATCAGCTTGAGGTGCCGCTCGCTGAGCACGGTGCCGTTGGTCGAGAGATGGAAGCTGACGCGCGCCCCGCGGCGGCGGGCCTCGGCGCGGGCGTAGGGGACGATGGCTTCCATCTGCCCAAGCTCGAGCATCGGCTCGCCGCCGAAGAAGGTGAGATCCAACAGGCCCTTGCCCACCCGGTCGAAGCCGAAGTCCACCGCCTGGCGCGCCGTGGCTGGGCTCATCGGCCGGTTGAACTTCTCGCCGGTGTAGCAGTAGCTGCAGCGCAAATTGCAGCGGTGGTTGAGGACCAGGGCGAGCTTCATGGCGCCGAGGGCGAGGTTACTTCCCGCCAGACTTCTGCCGGGCCTTCTGCGGCTGCGGCTTGGGATTGGGGGCGGCAGAGAAGTCGATAGGCCTCGCGCCGCCATCGACCTGTGCCGGGGGCGGAGGCGCGACACGACCGGCGTCGGGAGCCTGGTCCGGCGGCAGCGCCGGGTGGTAGTCGGGCGGCATCGCCTCGCCCGACAGCCGAGCAGGAGGCTTTGGCGCGACCTGGCCGGCGTCGGGCGCCGGCCGCTTGGCGTCGCCGGCTCCGGCAGTCCCAGCGGCGAGAAGACTTCCCAGGCCCAGCCCGCCTAGCACGAGACGACCGGCGCGGCGCAGCTGCGAGACCGAAGGATAGAGGGGCAACGGCGGCTTCTTCGCCATGGGCGATTCTCCGAGGAAGGCTCAGGGTTTCTTCGGCTTCTCAGTTGGCTTGGTCGGCGCCGGCGCCTGCTCGTGGAGATCGGGCATCGCGACCTTGCCCATCTTGATCGGCTCAGGCGCGGGCGCCAGCTCGCCGGCGTCGGGCCTCGACTTGGCTGGAGGCGGAGGCTCGGCGGAGGCGGCGCTGCAGCCGCTGGCCAGCAGCGCGCCCAATCCGAGGCCGGTCAGCGCCAGCCGGCCGGCGCGCTTGAGCTCCTGGGCCGAGGGATAGCGGGGAGGGGAGGGCTTTCTCGACATGCGGAGCTCCGGCGAAATCAGTCAGGGCTTCTTGGGCTCGGGCTCAGGCTTGGGCGGCGGCGGCAGGTTGGGAGGCAGCGGCGCTCCCGCCATCGGCCGCGGAGGCGGGCCGGCCTCGGAGGTCTTGGGGCCAGGCGGGGACTTGGGATCCGGAGCGGCCTTGGAAGCCGCGGGAGGCGGCGGGGCATGTTCGGGCGCCACCATCTCGCCCATCTTCACCGGCTGCTTCGCTCCGGCGTCGGGAGCTGCCGCCTGGACCTTGCTGCTGGCATCCGCCGAGGCCGCCGAGCAGCCGCTCGCCAACAGCGTCCCCAATCCCAATCCCGCCAGCGCCCGCCGGCCTCCTCGGCGCAGCAGCTCCATGCTCGGGTAGTTCGCCTGGGCTCGTCTCCGCGGGGTTCTGGGGGCCATTGCCGTCTCGCAGGTCGGGTCGTCAGCTGTTGAACGAATGCCAGTATGAGACGATCTGCGGCCCGAGCAAAGGCGCGATTTGCCGAGTGCTTTCAGAAGGTTCCGGCGAGGGCCAGCCCGCCGGTGGCCAGGGGCAGGGCGGTGAGCTTGGGCAGCTCGAGCGCGGCGCGGGAGTCGCTCCAGTCGGTGAACAGGGCCTCGATGCCGGCGGCGAGCACCAGCGCCCCGCCGACTCCGAGGAGCAGGTTGGCGGTCTGGGCCCGGCTCTGGACCCGGGCCTGCAGGTCGCGCACCGTGGCGCCGTCGGTGGGGACCGTGCGCGCGGCGGCGACGGTGCGGTCGAAGTCGGTGCGCGCGTCCTGGGACAGCAACCCGAAGGCGCTGCCGCCGGCCAGCGCCGCCAGCGCCGCGCCGCCGGTGGCCAGGAAGGTCCAGCGCGACAGCGGCGGCGGATTGAGCCGGCGGGCCACCTCGCGGTCCACGCCGCGGGCCCGGCCCGGCTTGAGAGCGCGCCCGGGAAAGGTCGCCTCCACCAGCGGCCCGATCAGCGCCAACAGCTCCTCGCCGTCCTTGCGCGCCACCTGCCGGGTCTCCGAGGCCAGCACCTTGGCCTTCTTGGTGTTCATCCGCTTGAGAGTCACCGCCCAGCTCTCGCCCAGCAGCGCGATCTGCACGGTCACCACCTCGTCCACCCCCAGCGCTCCGCCGATCTCGGTGAGGCAGGAATCGTCGCCGCAGCCCAACAGCACCTTCTGCCGCTCGAAGGCCAGCATGTCCCGGACCTCGCTCATTCCGATGGCCGAAACCCCTTCCAGCTTGCGGATCTCGGGGGTGAGCGACTGGGCGAAGGCGGCCAGGAGCCGAGGCGCGACCTCGCCGGCCACCACGGGATCGAGGATTGCCACCCGCAGGGCGGCGACCTTCGGCGGCTCGGGGGTCGGCGCCGGAGCGGGGACCGGCGCCGCGGCTGCCGGTTCGGGGGCCGGAGTTGGAATCGGCTCGGGAGCGGGCTTGGCTTCCTCGGGTTGCTTGGCCGGCGCGGGTTTGGAAACCGCGGACTTGGGCGCCGGCTTGGAGGCCGGGCGCGGTGCGGCGGCGAGCAGGGCGCAGGCGATGAGGATCGTGGAGTTCACGGTGGGCCTCGCTCAGGGCAGCCGGAAGGAGAAGGTGAGCTGCAGGGCGTCGAGCACGGCTTGGGCCGGGCTCTCGGGAGTGCCGCCCTGCGCCGGCGCGGCGATCGCCAGGACGGCCTCGCGCTGGGCCCCGAGCAGCATCCGCCGCACGCCGGCGTCGGAGGCGATCTGCTTGCGCAGCGTGATGGTGCCGCTGGCGGCGGTTTCGGAGGCCAGCGACGCGAACTGGCCGGCGGCGGCATCCCAGGCCAGCAGTTCCACTCCGCGCACCTTCGAGCCGCCCACCGGCTGGCACTCGCCGGTCGCGACCACCTCGGCGCTCAACGCGCTGAAGGTGACCGCGGAGGCGTCGGCCCCGCTCGCGCCGAACGGCGCGTGCCAGAGGAACGCCGGCCGCCGCCCCAATCCGAGGTCGAAGAGCCAGGCGTCGTTGAGGTACCCGCCTCCGGTCCCGTCGTCCCCTCCGAGGAGGACGAGCGAGCCTCGGCGGCGGTCGAACGCCAGGGCATGCTTCATGCGCCCCATCGGCCAGTCCGCGGAAAGGGCCTGCGAGAATTGAACCGAGCCCACCGGCGCCAGGGACGGGACCGGGGTCGGGTAGAGGTCGGTCAGCTTCCCGGCGGCGGCATCCCATTGGTAGAGGTGATCGCTCGTCCCGCCTCCGGGGCCGCCGTAGATCAGGTGCTTGCCTCGAACCGAGTCGTAGGACAGGCGCAGCTCGTCGTTGAGGGGCATCGGGACGTAGGTGCTCGACCAGGTGGAGGTGGCGGGATCCCACTCGTAGGCGTAGTGGGGCAGGTTCAGCGCGATGCGGCCGAAGACCAGCATCTTGCCGCGCCCCTCGTCCCAGCTCGCCGCCGACTGCCGCAGGGATTGCGGCCAGCTGGAGGGCAGCGTGGCTGGAGTGAGGTTGGCGAAGGTGCCGGCGACCGGGTCGAACTGCCAAAGCTCGTTGGTGATGTTGACGCTCATCGTCGAGCCGAGGCGGCCGCCGGAGACCAGGATCTTGTCGAGCGAGCGGGCGAAGACGATGCCGCTGTCCACCCGCGCCGACGGCCAGGTCGTCCCCAGGTGCGCCATCTGGACCCAGCTGGTCGCCCCCTTGTCCAGCCGCCAGATCTCGAGCGAGCCGGTGGAGGTGAAGGCGACGGTGCCCACCATCCACAGCGCGGTCCGGCTCGGATCGTAGAGCAGGGTGCCGATGACGCCGGCGGCGGGCAGGCCAGTCGCCGTCCGCTGCGTCCAGCGGTGGAGGCCCGGCGAGTACTCCCAGGTGTCTCCCAGGCCCGCCGTGGCGCTCTCTCCCCCGACCGCCACGAACAGGTCGCGCCCCTCGTCGTAGGCCAGGCCGTGCCGTCGGCGCGCGGACGGCGACTGCCAGGGCGGCGAACGATCGATCAGCTGGGCGGCCGAGGCGTCCCACTCGAGCACGCTGAGGCTGGTGCCGTTGTTGCTGCCGATGTGCACCGCGCGCCGCGTCGAGGGGTCGAAGGCGGTGCTGCGCCAGGAGTAGTTGGTCGGCCAGCCGGCGGGCGTGGTGACGGAGGTGAAGGCGCCGCTCGCCGTGTCGAGATCCCAGAGATCGACGATGGCGCCGCTGGCTCCCACGCCGCCGCTCAGGCAGACCTTGTTGCGCGCCGAGTCGTACCAGGCGAGCGGGAGCCAGCGGGCCCCGGGCCAGCTTCCGGCCTTGGCCACCTGCGCCCACTGCTGGAGGACAGGGTCGTAGGTCGCCAGCCCGTCGAGATAGGTGGCGCCGCTGACGCCTCCAAACGCCACCAGCTTGTTGGCCGAGGCGTCGAAGACCGCGGCGCCGCCGGTGACCGGATTCGGAGGGTCGGGCAGGCGGGTGAAGGTCCCCGTCGCGCCGTCCCAGGCCCAGAACGGATCGGCGGCCGGAGTGCCGCTGTTGCGCCCGCCGAGCAGCAGGATCTTCCCGGTGTTGGGGTCGAAGGCCGCGCGCGCCCCCTCGCGCTTCGAAGGCCAGCTCGCCGGCAAGCTGGAGGGCGTCCGATCGATCCACCGGTCGGCGGCCGAGTCGTACTCCCACAGGTCCTGGAAGAACACCGACGGGGACGAGGAGAGGTCCGCTCCGCCGAACAGCACCGCCCGCCCACGGACCGGGTCGTAGGCGAAGGCCGAATACCGGCGCGGGGAGGGGCGCGCGCCCTGGGACGCCAGCGGCGCGAAGCGGCTGGAGTCGGAGCGCCACTCCCACAGCGCCCCCAGGGTCGCCGAGCCGACCTCGCCCCCATAGACCAGCACCCGGCCGCGCAGCAGATCGAAGGTCGCGGTCACGTTGGTGACCAGGCTCGGCGTGCTCGCCGCCGACAGCGGGATCGCCAGCGTCTGCGACAGCGAGGCGGCGGCGCCGGTGCCGCCGCTGACGAAGCTGCTGGCTCGCGTCTGGCCAAAGCCGGCCTCCTGCATGGTGCTGGCGTCGAAGATCGGAGTCGCCGAGAGCCAGGGGGTCGAGTAGAGCGAGGAGGGGTTCTGGGTCGGAGCGCTGCCGGGCTCGATTCCCGCCGCGGTCATGACGAAGTCCTGGTCCTTGACCGCCGCCGGCGCGGAGGCGTTGCCGGCGCCGTCGATGGCCACCAACTGCACCGAGGGGTAGTTGCGGCTGAGGGTCATTGAGAAGGAGCCGCTGGCGTCGGCGGTGGCTCGCTCGATCTCCTCGCCGGTCATCTTGTCCAAGGCCAGCACGGTGGCCCCGGGCTCGACCGGGCCGGCAGTAGCGGGCGCGACCGGTGCCCCGACGATCTGGAACAGCGGCACCACATTGCCCGGGTTGGTGGCCAGGGTTCCCCAGGGGGCGCGGGTGTAGACGATGGCCCGGGCGGTGGCGGTGTCGGGGGCCGCCGGCTCGGCGGTGTCGACCAGCGGATCGCCCCCGGCGAAGGTCAGCACCTGGTCGGTCGAGTTTCCGGCGAGGTCGACCAGATGGACGGTGACCTGCCATTGCTCCCCGGCGACTGGGGCGGCCGGCGGCTGGAAGGCGTCGGAGAAGGCGTAGGCGGTTCCGGGCAGAAGGGTCAGCGCCATGGCCGAGGGGCCGAAGGTGACGGTGGGCGAACCGGCGGCCAGCGGCTCGCTGGCGGTGAAGCGGGTGCGGATGATCGACCTCTTCCCCACCGCGGTCAGCTGCCGCACCGCCACGCCCGGCCCGGGGAGGATCTCGAAGGTGCCGCTGACGCCCGAGGAATCGGCGACCACCGAGGGCGGGTCGAAGTCGAAGGTCACCGAGGTCTGGTTGAAGCCGGCGTTTCCCACCTCGTCGCGGGCGATCACCGTCACCGGGCGGACGCCGCTCTGGGTGTCGCCGGACAGGTCGTACTGGCAGGTGACAGGAGAGGTGGCGCTGCAGTCGGCGGCGGACAGCTTCTGGGAGCCGACGAACGCCTCGAAGGTGGCGCTGGGGTCGTTGATCGAGAAGGTGAAGCTGAGCGTCGAGCGCCCGGCGACGTGGCTGAAATAGGTGTCGTTGGGGACCAGCGTCGAGACCGTCGGGGCCGAGCCGTCGACCTGGACCGAGCCGAGGGCGATTTCGCCGGAGGCGGCGTTGCCCGCCAGGTCGATGAGCTCAGTGACGAAGAGCTGCGCCGTCTCGTCGGAGGCGATCTTGGGAGCGGTCCAGGTGCCGCTGAGGACGCCCTCGGCCACCGACAGCTGCGCCAGCTCCTCGTCGCCCGAGGGCCGGCGGGCCACCACCCGCGCCTGCTTCACCAGTTCGGTGAGCCCGGCCCGCAGCATGCACGCCTCGCCAGGGCGGAGCAGCGCCGGGGCGATCTGGACGGTGGCCGCGACCACGCCCGGCGCGTGCAGATCGAGAGTGAACGCGCCCAGCCGTTGGATTCCCAGGTTGCCGTCGCCGTCCTCGAAGCGGACGAAGACCGTCTGCAGCCCCTCGGCGTTGGGGTCGTTGCTGGTGAAGGAGTAGCCGAAGCGGCGGTCGGCGCGGGAGGTGGCGGCCTCGTCGAGGGCGAAGTCGAACTTGCCGGTGGCGGTCTCGAAGTAGACCTGCGGATCGGCCGCCAGCTGCTTGCTGACCTCGAATGAGACCGCGAAGCGCGCCCCGGCGTTGCCGATCGTCGGTGCCACCGGCTGCGAGCTGACCAGCAGCGGGCCGGCCTCGTCGACGCGCTCCTGCGGGACGCAGCGGCCGGCCTTGTTGCAGCCCATGCCGGTCGGACACTCGCTGGCCGAGGTGCACAGCAGCTGCAGGTCGCTGGGCAGCGAGGTCTTGTCGGAGCAGGCGGCGAGGGCGAAACAGAGAAATGCGGCGATCGGCTGGCCAGGGCGCACGGGGCACCTCCCGTCGTTGGAGCCCCAAGGTACCCGGATTGCGCGCTTTGGAACAGCCGGCTGGGAAAGATTCTGGGGCCGATTTCCCCTGTGAGATCAGCGTCACAGACGGCGCCCGGCGCATCTCGTGGGCGGCGCCGCCTACTTGTCGCTCGAATCGAGGCTTGAGGTGACCAGCCAGCGCTTGGCCGCCCAGCTGTCCGGGTATCTGCGGCCGAGCTCGCGGGCCAGTTTGGACCGGAAAGAGAGTCGAGTGCGTGGGCCGCCCCCGGCGCAGCCGTTCCCCTGGTTCGACCAGGGGCATTGGGGGCGGTTCCCGCTCGTCTACGGCCGCGCCGTCTTCGGCCGCCGCAGGTCGAACGCCGGCTTGCGATTGGGATCGCAATCGGGTCCGAAGCCGTCGGCGTTGAACTGGTATGTGAGCGAACCGCTTCGGCCGTCGGCGACGATCGGCTCGATGCGCAGCTCGTGGGTGCCGGCGCGCGAAGGGCTGCAGTAGGAGAGCAGGTAGTAGCGCTTGGAGTAGCCCTCGATGCGCGCCGCGACCTGATCGAACGAGACGCCGATGGCCCCGCTGTCGCGGTTCAAGGTGGCCCCGGTGCGCCCGATGGCCCGCAGCTCGGCCTCGTCAATCTCGGCGCCGACCCCGATCACGAACACCTCCATGTGCGCGCGGTCGAGGGCGGTCATCACCTCGGAGTTCGAGACGCGGTGGGCCTGGTCGGTGCCGTCGGTGAAGACAACCAGCGTGCCGAACCGCAGCGGGACCGGCGACTTCTCCAGCTGCTTCTCCAGAATCTTCAGGGCCTCGACGATGGCGCCGTTGAGGTTGGTCGACGGATCGCGCGGCTTGATCGAGGCCAGCTGCGCGGTGCCCGCCTTGCCGGCGGCGAACCCGCGGATCGGCGTCAGCTCGGGGCGGCCATCGAAGCCGTAGATCGCGGTCTGCTGGAACTGGCCGACCCGGTCGGTGAACCGGCCGGCCGCGTCGGCCAGCGCCTCGGCCGCACCCGAGGCGGTCACCGAGGCCGAGGTATCGACCAGCAGCAGCAGGTAGTGCATCGCCGCCACTTCGGGGTTGAGGATGGTCTGCTTGGACTCGAACTTCGAGACCAGCTTGTTGTCCTCGTAGATGTGGAACTGGTCGGCGGTCAGGCCGGGGATGGGCTCGCCGGTGCTGTCGTCGACGGTGAAGTAGACCGCCACGTTCGAGGGCTTCTGCACGCTGGCGTCCACGAGCTTGGGGCGCAGGCCCGCGCAGCCGGTGAGCAGGGCAGTGATGACGGCAGCAAGGATCGCGGTTCGAGTCATGGTTCGGGCTCGACGGTCAGTGGGCCGAGGGGAGGCACTTCGAGTCCCCGGCCGAAGTTGGGGCCGCACCTATACCAGCTTCCCGCCCCCGTGCGCGCGCCTGGCGACAAGCCGTTCGCTCTCTTGCTCAGGCCCCGACCCACTTCGCGTAGAAGCTGCGCGCCACCGCCGGGTCGTCGGTCCCCTTCACGATGGCCCGGCCGTCGGGGAAGACCATCAGCTCGAGCTCGTCGACCGCGAAGCGCAGCAGCAGCCCGTTGCTGCTGACCTCGCCCTGGCCCGCGAGCCGCCCGGCCAGCGAATCGAGTGCGATTTCCTGGGGTTGGGCAGGGGAGATCTGGATCGCGTTGCGGCCGCAGAGGCTGGTGGCCATCGAGGTCTGCTTGGCCTCGAGGAACTCGAACTTGCGCTGGCCGCAGCAGGTGCAGCTCGGATCGCGCTTGACGCCCACCGAGCGGAAGCTGCCGCTCCAGACGTCGACGGTCAGGATCCCTCCCGCCGGCTGGCCGTTGCCGGTCAGCAGCTTGAGGGCCTCGGTCACCTGCAGCGCGGCGATCACCGCCGGGGCGGTGTTGAGCACGCCGGCGATCTCGCAGGTCGGCAGGCTCCCTGGCGGCGGCGGCTCGGCGAACAGGCAGCGCAGGCACGGCCCCTGGCCCGGCCGGATCGGCATCACCATCCCCGAGGTCCCCACCGCTCCGCCGTAGACCCACGGGATTCCCCGCTCCACGCAGGCGTCGTTGATCAGGTAGCGGGTCTCGATGTTGTCGGTGGCGTCGATCACCACGGTCACGCCCTCGAGCAGCGAGGGTAGGTTGCCCGGGGTCACGTCCAGCACTCGCGGCTCGACCACCACCGAGGAGTTGATCCGCCGCAGCTTGCGGGCCGCGGCCTCGGCCTTGGGCAGCCGCTCGGCGACGTCGCTCTCCTCGAACAAGAGCTGCCGCTGCAGGTTGTTGAGCTCCACCAGGTCGCGGTCGGCGATGCGCACCCGCCCCACCCCGGCCCGCACCAGCAGCTCGGCCTGGGTGCTGCCGAGCGCTCCGCAGCCGATCACCAGCGCCGTGCTGGCGAGCAGCCGCTCCTGGCCCCGGGCTCCGATCTCGGGCAGGACCTTCTGGCGGGCGTAGCGGTCGTCGGTGCGAGTCTTGGGGACCATCCTGGGAAGCGCCTCCTGGCGGCCCAGGGTTCTACCAGCGTTCTTCCCGTTGCGCACAGACCGTCTGGAAGGCAAACTTCGGCCCCTTCGGAACGTTCAAAGGCCAGGAATGTCCAGCAAATCGCAAGCGTCCGACCCCCACTCCAAGCCGCTGGCTCTCAAGCCGGGCGGCGCAGCTCTCGTCCTGTCGTTCTTCGGCGTGGCGATGAGCGCCTACCTCACCTACGTCCACCTGCGGCTGCACCAGGACATCGGCTACCAGAGCGGCTGCTCGATCAGCGCCAAGGTCAGCTGCGACGCGGTGGCCCTCAGCGACTACGGCACGCTGCTCGGGCTGCCGGTGGCGCTGTGGGGGCTGTGGTTCTACCTGGTGGTGGGGACCATCGCCGCCCTCGGGCTGCAGGGGAGCGGGCGCTTCCCGCGCTCGACCTCGGTGTGGCTGTCGCTGGCGGGGATCTTCGCCGCCGGGCTGTCGGTGGTGCTGGGGGCGATCTCGGCCTTCGCGATCGGGGCCGTCTGCCCGGTGTGCCTCGGGCTGTACGCCGTCAACTTCCTGCTGCTCGGCGCCGGGCTGTGGGCCCAGAAGGCCAGCGGGGAAGGGCTCGGCACGGCGCTGTCGCACGAGCTGGCGGCGATGAAGCGGGTCCCCGGGCTGGCGGTGGTCTTCGCCGGCCTGCCGCTGCTGATCCTGGCCGGAGTGGCCTACGCCTATCCCAAGGGATTCACTCCGGTGAAGGGCGACCTGTGCGCCATCGCCCAGAGCACCGGCGGCAAGGTGACCCTGGAGGTCTACAGCGACTTCCAGTGCCCGCACTGCAAGATGGCGGACAAGGTCTTCCGCTCGCTGCGGAGCAGCAAGTCGCTGACCATCGTCCACCACCAGTACCCGCTCGACCAGGAGTGCAACCCGCTGATCGATCGCCCGTTCCACCTCGGGGCCTGCCTGCAGGCGCTGTCGGCGGTGTGCGCCGGCAAGCAGGGGCGCTACGACCAGATGAGCGACGCCATCTTCGACGGCGATCTGCGCGGGCTGCCGGCGCTGCGCGAGGCGGCCCAGCAGTCGGGGCTGGACCTGAACGCCTTCGACGAGTGCCTGCGCTCGCCGTCGGTGCGCGAGGGGATGCTGGCCGAGATCAAGAAGGGCGTCGAGCGCCAGATCACCGGCACCCCCACCGCCTACATCGGGGATCGGCGCTACGAGGGCGGCTTCGAATGGCCCGCCTTCTCGTGCTTCGACGACGGCAAGTAGGGCGCTATCTCTAAGTCTTGGCCGTGCCATATCGGATCAGTGGGAGGTCGATCGAGATGCCAGCTCATTTGAATCCGGCGACAGGCAAGGAGCTCAAGGCTTGGAAGCCCATCGAGGATCTTCCCGCTAGCTGGCCGGAGATGAGGCACTCGGAAATCCCCATGCTCGCCGGTCTCTGGCGAGAGCGCCGCGACAAGATGGAAGACCTGAATGTCGTCAAGGACTTCCATGCCCGCATGACACGAGAGTGGGCCATCGAGACGGGGATTCTGGAGCGTCTCTACGACATTGATCGAGGCACGACGGTCGTGCTCATAGAGCGCGGCATCGATGCGACGCTGATTCCTCATGGCGCGACCAACCGAGACGCCAACGAGGTGGTTGCGCTGCTAAGAGACCACGTCGAGGTCTCGGAAGGGCTCTTCCAATTTGTCGGCGGCAAGCAGCCGCTGAGCACCTTCTACATCCGACAACTTCATCAGGTGCTGACGCGCCATCAGGCTTCGTGCAGCGCCGTGGACAGTCTTGGCAATCTCGTCGAGACACAGCTTCTCAAGGGGGCATGGAAGCAACTGCCGAACAATCCCTCTCGCGAGGGCGCGCTCGTTCACGAGTATTGCCCACCCGAACATGTACAGTCAGAGATGGATCGGCTTGTCGCCATGCACGAGGCGCATTCAGAAGTGGACCCACTCGTCGAGGCTGCATTCCTCCACCATCGCTTCACGCAAATTCATCCGTTCCAGGATGGGAACGGCCGGGTGGCGCGCTGCCTCGCAAACGTTGCCCTACTCAAGAAGGAACTGCAGCCCTTGGTCTTGACCAGGGATGACCGTGCCAGCTACATCTCCGCCCTCGAGTTGGCCGACGAAGGTGAACTTCGGCCGCTCGTCAGCCTGTTCGCCTTGGTGGAGAAACGGGCGTTCTTACGCGCTCTGAGTCTGTCCACAGCGGTGATCGATAGCGCCGCTGGCTTGGCTACGATCATCAAAGCCGCGGCCGCGAAGGAGCGTGAGCGCTCCATGGAGGAGGCGAAGTCCCGGCTTGCCAACGAGCTGATGAAGGCCGAACGACTGCTGTCAACGGGCAGAGACGCGCTCCAAAGCTTGGCCGAGCAGTTCAACTCTGCATTCGCGGGCACGAAGTTCTCGGCCCGCGTTCAGCAGAGTGACGAAGGGTCCGAGTTCTACTTCCGCGCCCAGATCATCAATGTGGCGATGAAGCTCAACTATTTCGCCAATTTGAGTCAGCTCAAACGCTGGGTCCGCGTGACGATCAAGAACGGGTTCAAGACCGACATTGTCTTGTCGTTCCACAAGGTTGGACATGATCCATCGGAGCTTCTGGGATGTTCGGCTTTCGTATTCGATCGAAGCGCTGCCGAAGACCACGAGTACCCCGCTGAACCGGCGTGCGTTCAGCCCTTCCTGTTCACAACCGCGCTGGATTCCGACGAGCTGCTGGGCCAGTTCAAGACCTGGTTGGATGGGGCATTGATCGTTGCCATGGAGGTCTGGCGCAGGAAGCTGGGCGCATAGCTCGGCGAGCCCAGTAGTGGCAGGACGCAGCAGGGGAGGGACTCATGCACACCATCGCCGTCGGAGCGCTCGTCGCGCTCAGCACCTCGGTCTTGCCCGTGGACGGGAATATCGCCGCCGCGCCTGGCCGCCCCTGGCTGTCGCTGCCCGAGATCCTGCAGCGGATGAAGGAGTCGCCGGTCGAGTACCGGCTGAGCACCCTGGACAAGCTCAAGGACGTTCCGCCGAGCTCGTTCTCGCAGCTGCTGTGGCCGGAGCTGGTGCCCCCGGCCCAGATTCCCAAGTTGATCCGGGACCCCTCGGGGCGGCTCGCGGTCGCCGAGTGGCCGGTGAAGCCGGAGACCGAGGAGCCGCTGGGCGAGGCCGAGGCGCTCTACGACAAGAAGGACTTCGAGGGCGCAGCCAAGAAGTACCGGGCGGTCCTGGAGATCGACCCCAAGTTCTACCTGGTGCACGCCGGCCTCGGGGACTGCGCGCTGTTCAGCGACAAGGCCGCCGCCGCGCTCGAGCACTACGACCGGGCCATCGAGCTCAACCCGGACGACTACCGGCTGCACTTCTACCGCGGCAACGCGCTGGCCCGGCTCGGCAGGACCAAGGAGGCGGTGGAGAGCTTCGTCACCTCGCTGGTGCTCAAGCCGCGCAATCCCATCCTCCTCGGGCACCTGCGCAAGAACGGCCAGCAGTGGGGAATCAAGGTGCAGGACGAGCTCTTCGTGCCGCGCGCCTTCGTGCGCAAGGAGGGCAGGGCGGTCGCGGTCTATGCCGACTCGTATTGGCTCGGCTGGGCGGCCTGCAAGGCCTACTGGATGGGCGAGACGACCCATCGCCAGGAGATGACTGGCAGCTCGGCGCCGGGTTGGTCCACGCTGGAAGAGATGGAGTGCCTGGTGGCACTGATCGGCGCCCACGAAGTACTCGGCGCCAAGGACGGCAGCGCCCCGAACCCGGCCATCGACAAGCTGGCGCAAGCGGTCAAGGACAAGCTCGCTGGGGCCTTCGCGGTCTACGAGCTCGGGTCGCGGCTCGACCCACAGATCGGCCTCAAGCTCGACCCTGCGTCGCGCTACTCGGTGCGCCGCTACGTCAAGAAGTACGTCCTCGGGATCGGCGACTGAGAAAATAAAACCGGCCGCCATTCGCGAGGAACGGCGGCCGGCCTGCCGCGGGGGAGGGGGGGAACCGCGGCATTCTCAAAGTCTGTCGGTCCTAGGAACCGTGCATCCTCTCGATATCTTCCGCACTCATATTGATGCGGACCTCGGCCGTAGGATTCGCAGTTGAACACTTGGAGTCCTAACCGCTTCCGCCCGGCAAACGGCTGCAGTCGGCGTGCCGCGGCCGGCCTGCCGATGGTGCGGCCGGGCCCAGCGGCGGCAGCAGATCGCTGGGACGCTGATTCCACTGGCAAATGCTCATCCGTCACGGCGGCGATGGCCCGGGGGCCGGCTGCTGGCGGCGGCGTCACGGCCGGGTCATCGCCAACCCGCTGGTCTCGGATTTCGGGGCGCAATGGCCCCAGTCGGGCAGGGTGCACAGCGCTCGGCCGCTATGCCGGCGAAAGCTCTTGCGCGGATTTCCCTTTGGCGCATCGTCGTCGCGGCGATAGCTCCCACCAGCCGAAGGCCAGGCTACTGGCGCGGGCAGTGACCGAGGCAAAGATCGCCTAGTCTTGGCGAGCGGATCCCGCACCGAGGAAGACCATGACCGAGCGCTTCAGCTCCGGCTCGCCCTTCGAGCCCAAGATCGGATTCTCCCGAGCCGTGCGCGTGGGCGACCGCGTGCTGGTCTCGGGGACGGCGCCCATCTTCCCGGACAACCGCGTGGAGACCGATCCTTACCAGCAGGCGCGCCGCTGCCTGGAGATCGTCGGCGCGGCGCTGCGCAAGGCCGGCTCGAGCCTGCAGCAGGTGGTGCGCACCCGCATCTACCTGACCGACGCCAAGCACGCCGAGGCGGTCGGCCGGGCCCACGCCGAGGTCTTCCGCGAGGTGCGCCCGGCCGCCACCATGGTCGTGGTCGCCGCGCTGCTCGACCCGCGCTGGCTGGTGGAGATCGAGGCCGAGGCGGTCGCCGAGGAGTGAGCGCGGCCGGTTCCGGTTAGGCGGCCGGCGTCAGCGCGTCCGCGTGGGCCTTCTCGACCTGGCCCACCAGGGCCTTGAGCTCCTGCGAGGAGCGGGAGACGCGCTCCAGCGAGAGGGTCAGCTCTCCGGCCGAGCCGGTCAGCGACTCGGCCAGCTTGGCGAGCTGCTCCATGGCCTGCGCGACGCGGCCGACCTGCTCCTGCTGGTGAGTGGAGGAGGCGGCGATCAGGTCCACCTTGACCGAGGTCTGGACGTAGCTCTCGATGATGCGCTGGAGCAGGGACCCGGTCTTCTGCAGGTCGCCGATGTGGACCTCGAGCAGCCCGGAGGTGGTGCTGGTCTCCTTCAGCGTGTGCTCCGCCTCGCGGCGCACCTCCCCCAGCAGCTCTTGTCCGCGGGTGAGGTTGACGCCGGTCTGGCGGATCATCCGGCGCAGCTCCTGGGCGACCACCGCGAAGCCCTTGCCCGCCTCGCCGGCCCGGGCGGCCTCGATGGCGGCGTTGATCGCCAGCACGTTGACCTGCTCGTCCACGTCGCGAATGCCCTCGATCACCTCGCCGGTCCGCTCAGTCTGCAGGGCCAGGGCCTCGGTGTTCTGGCGGACCGAGGACATCAGCGCCACGAAGCTCTGGAACTGCCGCTGCAGCGTCTCCAGGCGCTTGAGCCCCTCGGTCCCGGCCTCCTGGGTCTGGTGGGCGGCGCCCCGGGTGGTGCTGGCGGTGGCCGAGGTCTCGCGGGCGCCCTCCGCCAGCTCCTTCAGCGCCAGGTTGACCTGGGTGGTGGTGTCGGCGATCTGGGTGGATTGGGCGGCCAGGGCCACCGCCGTCTGCTCGAGCAGGCGGGTGACGTGCTCGATGTCGGGTTGCAGCCTGGCCACCAGCGCCAGCAGCCGTCGCTGCTCCTGCCCGGTGCGCTCCAGCGGCACCAGGGGCAGCTGGCTCAGCCGCTCGCTGATCCGCAGGAAGAACAGGATGATCGGCACCACCATCAGCACGAAGCTGCCCTCGAAGAGGGCCTGGAACCAGGCGGGGCTGTCGGCCTGTTCGAACGGGCGGAGAACCAGCAGCACCTCGCCCAAGGCGACGCTGAGCAGGGTCGCCGCCCCGGACAGAAGGCCCAGCCGGCCCGACACCAGCGCGCCGTAGACCGTCACCGCCACCAGGGAGACGACCGCGGAGGCGGTGGTGTCGGCGCGCACCAGGAGCGCCAGGGTGCAGTGGAACCACAGGGACCCGACGGTCAGCGCGGCGGAGGGGACCAGCCTTCCCCGGCGGGCGAGAAGCAGGGCGGCGAGCCAGCCCAGGTACAGCGCGAGGCTGGAGCTGAGCAACAGCTCGAATTGCCAGCACGGCCGCAGCCACAGCTGCAGGCCGAACAGGCCCAGGGTGGCCGGGCCCACCGCCAGCGCCAGCACCAGGTTCAGCTGCCTCGCCAACGCGCGCAGCGCCTCGCTGCGCAGGCGCTCCACCAGGTCCTTCTCGAGCATGCAGCCCCCGCCGCAGCCCCCTCCAGGCATCGATCTGTAGCCCAGCCTGGGCTGCGCCCGCAAACGCGGGAGGGTCCGCCGCTCCCGCTTGCCCCCTCAGAGGAGAACCAATAAAAGAGCCTCCCGCCGAGGCAACTCGACCTCGGAAAGCCCGCAGTTGGAGGCCGCCTTGACCAAGATCCTCGTGACCAGCGCCCTGCCTTACGCCAACGGCAGCATTCACCTCGGTCACCTCGTCGAGCACATCCAGACCGACATCTACGTGCGCTTCCTGCGCTCGGCCGGCGAGGACGTGATCCACATCTGCGCCGACGACACCCACGGCACTCCGATCGAGCTCAATGCCCGCAAGCTCGGCATCACCCCCGAGCAGCTGGTGGCCGGGGTCTGGGACGAGCACGTCCGCGACTTCAAGGACTTCGGCATCGGCTTCGACCACTACGACTCCACCAACTCGGACGAGAACCGCCAGTACGCCGAGCTCATCTTCCAGCGCCTGCAGAAGGCCGGGGCGATCGAGAAGAAGGCCCTCGAGCTGACCTACTGCGAGAAGGACCAGCGCTTCCTCCCCGATCGCTTCGTCAAGGGAACCTGCCCGCGCTGCAGCTCGCCCGACCAGTACGGCGACGTCTGCGAGAAGTGCAACGCCACCTACGCCCCCACCGATCTCAAGGACCCGCACTGCGCCATCTGCGGCAGCGCCCCCACCCGCAAGGCCTCCGAGCACTACTTCTTCAAGCTCGGCAAATACGGGGACTTCCTCCGGGAATGGAGCGGCAAGGAGGGCACCCTCGACGCCGCCATCCGCAATAATTTGATGGGCGGCTGGCTGGGCACCGGCCTGGCCGACTGGTGCATCAGCCGCGACGGCCCGTACTTCGGCTTCAACATCCCCGGCGAGAAGGACAAGTACTTCTACGTCTGGCTCGACGCTCCCATCGGCTACATCAGCTCCGTCGAGCGTTACCTGAAGAAGATCGGCAGCCCGAAGAGCGCCCTCGACCTCTACTGGAACGAGGACGCCGACTCGAGCGTGCGCCACATCATCGGCAAGGACATCCTCAACTTCCACGCGCTGTTCTGGCCGGCGATGCTCAAGGGCGCCGCTCTCAAGCGGCCCGAGAAGCTCATCGTCCACGGGATGCTCACCGTCAACGGCGAGAAGATGAGCAAGTCCCGCGGGACCTTCATCAACGCCCGCCAGTACCTGGACATCCTCGACCCGAGCTACCTGCGCTACTTCTTCGCCGCCAACCTGGGGCCGAGCCCCGAGGACATCGACCTGTCGCTCAAGGAGTTCCGCAACAAGGTCAACGCCGAGCTGATCAACAACCTGGGCAACATGGTCAACCGCTCGCTGTCGATCCTGGCGACGCGGATGGACGGCAAGATCTCCGCCGACCGCAACCCGGCGCTGCTCGACGACGCCTTCAAGACGGTGCCGCTGGTGCGCGAGGCCTTCGGCAAGCTGGAGTTCCGCGGCGGGCTCAAGGCGCTCACCGAGCTCGGCGAGCGGGTCAACAAGTTCGTCCAGGACTCCAAGCCCTGGGAGAAGGTGGCCTCGGCCCCCGACGAGGCCCGCCGCGACCTGTCGACCATCGCCGACGTCGCCTACCTAGTCGGGGCGATGCTCTTCCCGGTGGTCCCCAAGGTCGCCGAGGAGATCTTCGGCCAGCTGGCCGCCAAGCCGCTGACCTTCAAGGACCTGGCCTCCGCCAAGGGCGCGCTGCTGCCGGCCGGCCACAAGATCGGCACCCCGCGGCCTATCATCGGCCGGCTCGACGAGAAGCAGGTCGAGAAGCTGGTGGTCGTCTCGGCGCCGCCGCCGGAGCCAGCCAAGCCCGCCAAGAAGGAGGCCAAGAAGGAGGCCAAGAAGGCCGAGCCCAAGCCCGAGGTCGCGCCGGGCGTGGCCAGCTACGACGACTTCTCCAAGATCGAGCTCAAGATCGGCAAGATCCTCGAGGCGGAGCGGGTGCCCAAGGCCGACAAGCTGCTCAAGCTCAAGGTGGACCTGGGCGAGCCGGAGGCCCGGACGATCGCGGCAGGCATCGCCGAGGCCTACGCGCCGGAGCAGGTGGTGGGCAAGCGGGTGGTGGTGGTGGCCAACCTCGCCAAGCGGGCCATCCGCGGCATCGAGTCGAACGGGATGCTCTTGGCCGCCGGCGAGCCGCCCAAGCTCACCCTCGTCGACGTCCCCGGCGACCTGCCTCCCGGGACGAGGATCCGATGACGCAGCAGGAACTCGACAAGCTCTTCGCCGACCTGGTCGGCGCGCGCACGCGCCAGGCGTTCCTCGAGGTGGTCGAGTCGCTCGAGACGGCGGCCTCCGAGGGCGAGGACGCGGTGGAAATCGCCAAGCGCGCCGAGCAGCTCGCCGACGATGCGCGGGCTCAGGTCCGCGGGCAGGCCTGGAAGCTGGTGGCCCTGGCTCGGGGAGCGGGGGCGCTGCCGCTCCTGGAGCGCCATCTCAAGGATGCCGACGCCGAGGCCCGCCGCGAGTTGGCCGACGCCGCGATCTTCCTGAGGAAGGCGGGCTTGCCGCTGCTGCGCGCGCTGGCGGCCGATCCCACTTTCGAGGTGCGCTTCCTGGCCGGCCAAGGCCTGGCGCCGTTCAAGGATTCGCTGGCCTTCGAGCCGCTGGTCGAGGGAACGCAGGTCGCCGACACCCGCTACGAGGCGCTCACTTCGCTGGCGACGCTCGGCGATGCCCGCGCGGTCGAGGCGGTCGAGAAGGTCTTCGGCAAGCGCTTCTTCGTCAGCGATTTCGAGCGCGTTCGCGCGGCCTGGACGCTGGCCAAGCTCGGCAAGGAGAGCGCCAAGAGCTGGCTGCTGGAGCGGGTGAAGGCGCGCAAGGGCGAGGGCGCTGGCGTTGCGCTGGAGGCGGTCGGCGAGCTGGCGTTGGCTGAGGCTGCCGTCCTGCTGGAAGCTATCCTCGCCGATCGCGCGGAGAAGGTTTTCCGCGCCGTGGCTGCCACCGCGCTGGGAGCCATCGGAGCCCCGGGCGCTCTGGAGAAGCTCAGCGCGCTGCTCTACGACGAGGCCGAGGAGCCGGCGGTCCGCGCCGGCGCGGCCGAAGGGCTGGGCAGGCTGCGCACCGGCGAGGCCAAGGCCGCACTGGAAAAAGCCAAGGGAATCAAGGAGGAAGAGGTCCAGAGCGCGGTCCAGCTCGAGCTGGAGTTCTTCGACAAGCCGGACGAGGCTCCCTGATGTTGGTCGACGCCCACTGCCACCTCGACGACTTCGAAGATCGCGACGCAGTCATCGCCCGGGCGCGCGCGGCAGGGGTCGGACACCTGATCGTCAATGGCCTGTGGCGCAAGCCCCAGGACTTCGGCTGCGCGCTCGAATTGGCTCGGGCCCGGCCGGACGAGGTCTCGGCGACCGCGGCGATCCATCCCCACGAGTGCGGCCAGGCTCCCGAGGAGGACCTCAAGCTCCTCGAGCAGCTGGCGGCCGATCCCAAGGTGGTGGCGGTGGGCGAGACCGGGCTCGACTTCCACTACAACCACTCCACGCCCGGCCGGCAGCGAGAGGCGCTGCGCCTCCACATCTCCCTGGCGCGCAAGGTCCGCAAGCCGCTGGTGCTCCACGTGCGCGAGGCCGACGACGAGACGATCTCCATCCTGCGCGAGGAGCGGGCAGGGGAGATCGGCGGCCAGGTCCACTGCTTCAGCGGCGACCGGGCCGCCGCCCGCGCGTACCTCGACCTGGGCTTCCACATCTCCTTCTCCGGCATCCTCACCTTCAAGACCGCCGAGGAGATCCGCGAAGCGGCCAAGCTCGTCCCCCTCGACCGGCTGCTGGTGGAGACCGACAGCCCCTACCTCGCTCCGCTCCCGTACCGCGGCAAGCGCAACGAGCCGGCCTGGGTCGTCGAGACCGCCAAGCGCCTGGCCGAGGTGAAAAACCTCTCCTTCGAAGATGTCTGCCAGGCGACGACTGCCAATGCCCGACAGCTGTTCGCGCTGCGCTCGTCGCTTCTATCGGTGTAGACAGCCACCTTATTTGGGTAAGATGCCGCTTCGCCCGCGGGGGGTGTCTCGCGGCCGACCAGTCGCAGGGAGCACACGCACCTCGAATCCAACCGCCGGAGTCCGACCTGCGCGGCCCGGCAAAGCCCTCCGAAGCGAGGGCGCCGGAGGTGTCGATGTCGTTGAGCAGAGCATCCTCTTTCGACCGTCGCGGGCTGCCGCGCCTGCTGGCCCCGGGCGCCTTGTGCCTGGCGCTCCTGGCCGCCGCCTCGGCCCAGGCCCAGGCGACCGATGTGCCGGCGGGAATCAAATCCCTCGACGAGCTCTATCCCCGCCGCGACGATCCGCAGGCCATCAAGGACATCGAGGCCATGGCCGCCGAGCTGCTCAAGGCGGCGCCCGAGGATCCCGAGGTCCTGTGGCGCGTCTCGCGCTGGAACTTCTGGAAGGCCGACACTGCCGCCAGCTCCGAGCAGAAGGAGCAGCTCTCCAAGCTCGGCTGGGATCAGGCGGAGAAGGCGCTGACCAAGGCCCCCGAGTCGAAGGACGCCCGCTACTGGGCCGCGGCCAACTGCGGCGACTACAGCGACGGGATGGGCATCGTCACCGCGCTCTCCAAGGGCCTGGAGGGCAAGTTCCGCAAGAACCTGGACTGGATGGTGGAGAAGGCCCCCAGCTACGACAACTGGGGCCCGCTGCTCTCGTTCGGCCGCTACTACGCCAAGCTCCCCTGGCCTAAGCGCGACCGCAAGAAGGCCGCCGAGCTCTACAAGCAGGTCCTCACCAAGCAGCCCACGCATTTGCGCGCCCGCCTGTTCTGGGCCGAGATGCGCATGGACGACGGCGGCAAGGAGAACTACCAGGAGGCGCTGAAGCTGGTGAATGAGATCCTCGCCGCCACCCCCACCGCCTACGACCCGCCGGAAGAGCGCTTCATCCAGAAGTTGGCCAAGAACCTCAAGCCCAAGATCGAGGAGGAGCTCAAGTGATTGCCCAATCCCAAGCCCAGTCGATGGCTACCGCCGACGCCAAGAACCTGCTGGAGTGCCTGCTCATCAACGCCCGGGCCAAGCCCGACAAGGCCGCCGCCAAGTCCAAGGTCGCCGGCCAGTGGAAGGACCACAGCTGGAGCCAGGTCCTCGACCGGGTGCGCAAGGGCGCCGCCGGACTGACCGCGATGGGCGTCAAGCCCGGGGACAAGGTGGCGCTGTTCTCCGCCACGCGCTACGAGTGGGCGCTGGCCAACTTCGCCATCTACGGCGCCGGGGCGATCTGCATCCCGATCTACGCCTCCAACACCCCCGAGGAGATCGAGCACATCCTCAAGGACAGCGGGGCCACCGCGCTGATCCTCGACGGCGACATCGGCGAGAACCGCACCACCGGCCGCTGGACCCGGCTCAAGCAAGTGCTGCCGCAGCACCCGGCGGTCGCCTTCTGCGCCGGCTTCGAGATGGCCAGCAAGCCCGAGGAGAAGCTCTACAGCTGGGCCGAGGTCGAGGCCAAGGGCGAGCCGGAGCTGGCCAAGAACCCCAAGCAGATCGAGGAGATGGCCGCCAAGCTCCAGCCGGACGACCTGGCGTTCATCATGTACACCTCCGGGACCACCGGGAAGGCCAAGGGGGTGATGCTCACGCAGAAGAACTGGACCTACCAGGCTTGGGCCTGCGTCTCGACCGGGCTGCTGCGCGAGGACGACACCTGCCTGCTTTTCCTGCCGCTGGCGCACAGCTTCGCGCAGGTGGTGATCTCGGCCTGGCTGGGCGCCGGGTTCGTGCTGGCCTTCGCCGAGTCGGTGGAGAAGGCGGTGGACAACTGCGCCGAGGTCAGGGCCACGGTGATGCCGGCGGTGCCGCGGGTGTTCGAGAAGATCTTCAACAAGGTGGTCACCGACGCCGGCGGGGCCCCCGGGCTCAAGGGCAAGCTGTTCCAGTGGGCGATGAAGTTGTTCGAGGAGTACGCCCAGGCCAAGAACGAAGGGCGCGAGTACTCGAGCCTGCAGTGGACGCTGGCCAAGAAGCTGGTCTTCAGCAAGCTGCAGGAGAAGCTGGCGGCGCGGGTCGGCGGGCGGATGCGCGAGTTCATCAGCGGCTCGGCGCCGCTGTCGCGCAAGATCGCCTATTTCTTCGACCTGGCCGGCCTGTACATCGCCGAGGGCTACGGGCTAACCGAGACCAGCGCCCCGACGCACGCCAATAAGCCGACCGCCACCAAGATCGGCACCGTCGGGCAGCCGTTCCCGCAGACCGAGGTCAAGA
Organism: Myxococcales bacterium; assembly: GCA_037442205.1. Classification (GTDB taxonomy): domain Bacteria; phylum Myxococcota; class Myxococcia; order Myxococcales; family UBA5297; genus JBBIQS01. The sequence continues at coordinate 35,533 of JBBIQS010000050.1, read as the reverse complement.
TCGCCGAGGACGGCGAGATCCTGGTCCGCGGGCCGCAGATCATGAAGGGCTACTACAACCTGCCCGAGGAGACCAAGGCGGTGCTCGAGGCCGACGGCTGGTTCCACACCGGCGACATCGGGGAAGAGGACGGCCAGCGCTTCTTGCGGATCACCGACCGCAAGAAGGACCTGATCAAGACCAGCGGCGGCAAGTACATCGCCCCGCAGGAGCTGGAGAACGCGCTCAAGACCGAGCCGTTCATCAGCCAGGTCATGATCCACGGCGACCGGCGCAAGTACGTCTCGGCGCTGGTGACGGTGAACGAGGAGAACATCCGCAAGTGGGCCAAGGACCACGGCGTGGGCGACGGCGACTACAAGGCGCTCACCCAGCGCCCGGAGATCCGCGCCCGCATCCAGGCGGCGGTGGACGCGCTCAACGCCCAGCAGCCCAGCTACGCCACGGTCAAGAAGTTCACCATCCTCGACCACGACTGGTCGCAGGACACCGGCGAGCTGACTCCCACCTTGAAGGTCAAGCGCAAGATCGTCACCACCAAGTACAAGGCCCAGCTCGACGGCATGTACGACGGCGAGTCGTTCGACTAGAGCGAGCTTCGCTGAGCCTGAAATGAAAGGGGCGCGGCCTTCGGGTCGCGCCCTTTTTTTCGTGGGTGTCCCGCGGCCGGATTCCGGTGGGAATTCAGAATGTTCGGGAGGTCAGCGCGAGGCTGCTCTGCCGCGCGGCGGAAGGGGATTCCCCGCTTCCGCCCGCTGGCACTTCAGTCTCGCGGCCGAATTCGCACGAGAAGACGGTGCCTTCTGGCGCTTGGCGCCACCAGGATTGACCCTCCTCCCGTCCGTCGAGGCAGTGCGCTGCCCTCAGCGCAAGTCGCTGAGGGCGGCGAGGGCGCCACGAATGCCGTCGACCCTTGGGGAAGGCGATGGTCGGGGCGATACCGCCGCGTTTCGCGAGCACCGAGGTCCGCGTTGCCTTCACCGCGAGCGAGGCATATGGTTTTCCATACGCATGAAGACGACTCTGGTCATCGACGACGGGGTAATGGCTCGGCTGCGCGAGGAGGCGGCGCGCTCGGGACGGACCATCTCCGAGTTGGTGGAAACCGCGCTGCGGATGCTGCTCGAGCCGAGGCCGAAGCAGAAGAAGCCAAGGGCGTTTCCGACTTTCCGCGGAGGGCCGCTGCTGGTGGACATCGCCGATCGCGATGCCCTCTATCGTGCCATGGAGCAGGAGCCGCCCTATCCGCGCGACAAGACCGCCCCTGACGAGCCGCACGCCGCCGGCCACCGTCCCTCGCGCCGAGGGAAATGATGTTCGCCGTCGATACCAACGTCTTCGTCTATGCCGCTCTCGAGAACACCCCGGAGCACGAGCGGTGTGCGCGCCTGCTCGGCAAGTGGCTGAACCAGGACGAGCGCTGGTACACGACGTGGAACGTCCTCTACGAGTTTCTCAGGGTCGCCACGCACCGAGTCACGCTGGCAAATCCCTGGTCGAGCGAGCAGGCCTGGGACTTTGTCGACTCGCTTCTCGATTCGCCCGGCCTCAAGGTCCTCGAGCACACCTTCAACCACGGACGGGTCGCCGCCAAGACGCTGGCCGAGCTCCCTGATCTCCGCGGCAACGTGATGCACGACCTGCACACCGCGGTGCTGCTGCGCGAGCACGGGGTTCGACGCATCTACACCCGCGACGCCGACTTCCGCCGCTTCCCGTTCCTGGAAGTGATCGACCCGCTCGAAACCTGAGCCTCAGCGCGCCCGCCTGCGCCGCATCCCCAGCCCGAGGATCGCCAGCGCCGCCAGCGGCAGCGCGCCGCTTCCCGTCGAGCATCCGCCGCAGCCGACGTACGGCACCTGGGCGCTCTGAGGCTCGGTCCAGCCGGAGAAATTGCCGGCCAGATCGAACTGCCCGAAGCGCACCTGGGCGGTGGCGCCCGGCTCGGCCTCCTTCCACGAGCTCTCCGGATAGCCGGTGCCGATCCACAGCGTCTCATCGCCGAGCGCGGCGACCTGTCCCTCGAACTTCGAAGAATCGAGGGTGGCGGTCTGGTTGACGTCGGCCACCAGGAGCCCGTTGGTCCTGCCCAGCTCGAAGCGGATTCCGTCCTCGGGATCGCAGGGCCTGGCGCGCAGCGAGATCAGCGGATGGCGCGAGCCCTGGCGCTTGAAGACGTGGGGCCGGCTGGGCGGCGTCGACCGTGAGGAGGTGCCGGTCTTGAAGTCGGCGAGCACGAAGCGGTCGACCCGCACCTGATAGCTGGCGTTGGGCCGCAGCGGCGAGAGGGGAGTGAGCACCAGGGCGCTGGCTCCCTCCGCGCTCTTGATCTCGCTGTGGTCGCAGGGCTGGTCCTCGCCCGACGAGTCGAGCAGGGTCACCTTGAGGTCGAGCCCCCGCCGCTGCGAGTTGCCGACCCAGATCCGCGTGTTGAGCGGCACGTCGGCAGCTCCGTCGGCCGGCAGCAGCAGCTCGTTCATGCTGCTGACGCGCTGGTAGCAGCGCTCGCCTCCCGCCCGCGCCGCAAGCGGGAAGAGGCCGGCCGCCAGGCCGAGCAGCACAGCCAGATGTCTTGTCGCCGCCGGCATCGTTCCTCCGAAAAGCGGCGCATTGGAGCACGACCCCGCCTCGGCAGCCAACTGGGGAGCGCGGGCGGCCAAAAGGCGTGGCTCACCGGCGTGCTCTCCGACGACTCGATCTACGGGCGATTCGCCTGCGCTCCCGACCCGCCATGCCGCCCTCGATACGGGCAACCCCTGGAATCACGACGCTTCCGCGTCCTGCCGAACCTGGCTTCACTTGGTGGACGCCATTGCCTAGCCTGCTCGCTTCCCGGCAGTCGGGGGAGCGGTCGCCCGGCGCAGCTCGTTGAAGCCTTGGAGGCGCGCGATGAAGGGTCACGGATTCCCGGCAAAGGAATTTTTCCGCAGGCTCCACTTCTGGTTCATCGCGCTCGCAGCCGCCTTCCTCGGAGCAGCAGTTGGTGCATCCTGCAGCCCGGGCCAACCGGACCGGCCAGGCGAGGTGAACGACGGCGGCACGCCGGCCAGCGGGGACTCCGACGCCGGGAGCGCCGACGCCGGCCCCGTCCACGCCGGCACTCGCGTCACCATCAACTTCGACGACCTTGCCTCCGGGCCGGTGACGAACCAGTACGCCCCCGCCGCGACGTTCTCCACGACCCAGGGAACCGTCGATACCCTCAGCTACGCCTCCTACTTCAACAGCAGCCGGCCCAACATCATCTGCAGCCAGGGTTGCGCCGAGCCGCTCTATGTCGACTTTGGCACCCCGGTCTCCGAGCTGTCGTTCCGCGCCGTGGGCGTCACCGACAGCGGCGTGATCGCCAAGGTTCGCGTGCTGCGAAACGGCGCGCTGCTGGGCACCGTCGACATCGTCGGGATCGGGGCCAACACCACGCCGGTCGCGGTCTCGCTCGCCAAGTTCTCGGACGTCACTCGCATCGAGGTCGTCGACATCACCGATACCCAGGGAATCGGGCTCGACGACTTCGCCTTCACCCGATGACCCGGCGGCTGGCGCCCGAGTCCCAATCGCGGCATTGGCAGGCGCCCGCGCTCCGACCCCCGCCCCGGCACGCGCCAAGGCCTCGCCCGGCCTGAGACCACTGACTCGACCCGCAGGCAGGTCGCCCGCGCTCCTGACGCGCCGCGCCAGCCGCGGCCCAGCGCCCGCCGTCCCCGACAGCGGGCAACCGCGTTGAATCACAGGCGCTTTCGGCTGTTGAACGTTCCGCTTTACGACAGTGGCGTCCTTGGGTAGTTTGCCCGCTCCCCGACCGTCCGGAGGGGCAGCCGTTCTTTCGCAGCGCATCGAAGCCTTGGAGAGCACGCGATGAAAATTCATGAATTCCAGGCCAAGGAAATCTTCCGCAAGTTTGGCGTGACCACGCCCAAGGGATTCGCGGTGGGCAGCCCGCGCGAGGCCGAGCTGGCCGCCCGCACCCTGGGCACCCCGGTGACGGTGGTGAAGAGCCAGATCCACGCCGGCGGCCGCGGCAAGGGCACCTTCACCGACTCCGACGGCGGGCGCGGGGTGCGCATCGCCAAGAGCCCCGAGCAGGTGCGCGAGTTCGCCGCCGCCATGCTCAACAAGACCCTCAAGACCATCCAGACCGGCCCCTCGGGCGCGCTGGTGCGCAAGCTGTACGTCGAGGAGGGCCTGGACATCGGCCGCGAGCTGTACCTGGGCGTCACCCTCGACCGCGAGAAGGGCCGCATCACCTTCATGGCCTCGGCCGAGGGCGGCGTGGAGATCGAAGAGGTGGCCGCCAAGCACCCCGAGAAGATCTTCAAGGAGTCGGTGGACCCGGCGGTCGGCTTCCAGCCGTACCAGGGCAACAAGCTGGCGGCGGCGCTGGGCCTGACCGGCGACACCGCCAAGAAGTTCGGCAAGTTCTGCCAGGGCCTCTACAACGTCTACGTCGGCACCGACGCCTCGCTGTGCGAGATCAACCCGCTGGTGATCCTCAAGAACGGCGAGGTGGTGGCCCTCGACGCCAAGCTCAACTTCGACGACAACGCCCTCTACCGGCACCCCGAGCTCAACGCCTACCGGGACATCGACGAGGAGGACGAGAACGAGGCCAAGGCCAAGGAGTTCGACCTCAACTACATCACCCTCTCCGGCAACATCGGCTGCATGGTGAACGGGGCCGGGCTGGCGATGGCCACCATGGACACCATCAAGCTGGTCGGCGGCGAGCCGGCCAACTTCCTGGACGTCGGCGGCGGCGCCACCCGCGAGAAGGTCACCGAGGCCTTCAAGCTGATCCTCTCCGACAAGTCGGTGAAGGCCGTGCTGGTCAACATCTTCGGCGGGATCATGAAGTGCGACGTGATCGCCGAGGGCATCGTCGAGGCGGCCAAGGTGGTGCACCTCAAGATCCCGCTGGTGGTGCGGCTCGAGGGCACCAACGTGCAGAAGGGCAAGGAGATCCTCGCCAAGAGCGGTCTCAAGATCACCAGCGCCGACAACCTGCGCGAGGCGGCCGAGAAGGCCATCGCCGCGGTGCGGGCGGGCTAGGGCGATCAGGGTCTCTAAACCTTCCTACGTGAACCAGATTTCGGAGAGCACCCCATGAGCATCATCGTCAACAAGGACACCCGGGTCGTCGTGCAGGGCATCACCGGCGGCGCCGGCAGCTTCCACACCAAGCAGATGCTGGAGTACGGCACCAAGATCGTCGCCGGCTCGGTGCCGGGCAAGGGCGGCACCAAGTTCGAGGACAAGGTGCCGATCTTCAACAGCGTCGCCCAGGCGGTGAAGGACGCCGGCGCCAACACCTCGGCGATCTTCGTGCCCCCGCCGTTCGCCGCCGACGCCATCCTCGAGGCCGCCGACGCCGGCTGCAAGGTGATCGTGGCCATCACCGAGGGCATCCCGGTCCTGGACATGGTCAAGGTCCGCCGGGCGCTCGCGGGCACCGACGTCAAGCTGATCGGCCCCAACTGCCCGGGCGTGATCACCCCCGGCGCCGGCTGCAAGATCGGCATCATGCCCGGCCACATCCACAAGGCGGGCAACGTGGGCATCGTCAGCCGCTCCGGGACGCTGACCTACGAGGCGGTGCACCAGGTGACGCAGATGGGCCTGGGCCAGTCGACCGCGGTGGGCATCGGCGGCGACCCAGTGCACGGGCTCGACTTCGTCGACGTGCTGAAGCTGTTCAACGCCGATCCCGAGACCGAGTCGATCATCATGATCGGCGAGATCGGCGGCAACGACGAGGAGAAGGCGGCGGAGTACATCGCCAAGGAGCTGAAGAAGCCGGTGGTGGGCTTCATCGCCGGGCGGACCGCGCCTCCGGGCAAGCGGATGGGCCACGCCGGCGCCATCATCTCGGGCGGCAAGGGCACCGCCGTCGAGAAGGTCAAGGCGCTCGAGGCCGCCGGGGTCAAGGTCGCCCCCAGCCCGGCCGAGCTCGGCTCGACCCTCAAGGAAGTGCTGGCCAGCCGCAAGAAGTAGTGGGGCGCCGGCCGCTTTAGGCCGGCTCCTCCCAGCAGACAGACAACTCAAAGCCGGCCGCGAAGCGCCGGGACGCATCAAGGAGAGAAGGACAGATGGCTACCGAGAAGACCCTTTCGATCATCAAGCCCGACGCCGTCGAGCGGGCGTTCATCGGCAAGATCGTCGCGCGGCTGGAGGCGGAGAACCTCAAGCCGGTGGCGATGAAGATGAAGCAGCTCAGCGTCGCCGAGGCGCAGGGCTTCTACGCCGAGCACAAGGAGCGGCCGTTCTTCGGCAGCCTGGTGAGCTTCATGACCAGCGGCCCGGTGCTGCTGATGGTGCTCGAGGGCGAGGACGCCATCGCCAAGTACCGCAAGGTGATGGGCGCCACCAACCCCGACAAGGCCGACGCCGGCACCCTGCGCAAGGAGTTCGCCACCAACATGGAGCGCAACGCGGTCCACGGCTCCGACAGCCCGACCAGCGCCGCCCGCGAGGTGAGCTACTTCTTCTCGGCCATCGAGCTGCAGAACTACAGCTGGAAGAAGTAGGCGGATCGGCGCCTTCGCTCGGGACGCCACCGCCGGTCAGCCCGAGCGTAGCGCAGCGGAGTCGAGGGGCTCGGGCTTCCAAGCTCGATCCCCGGTGCCTCAAAAGACGAAGCCCGCTCCTGGCATTGCCGGGGGCGGGCTTCGAGCTGCTATGGCTCGGCTCGCCCGCCGCGGCCGGCGGGACGCCGGCGCTCCCAGGCCCGCGAGATCCTCCGCACCTCGGAGACCGCTACTGCCCGACCTCGAAGAAGTAGTTGTAGGCCAAAGACCCGACCGACCCCGCCGGAAGGGTCGGTTCTCAGGCGGTGCGTGCTCTGTCATTCGGTGCTGCCGGATGGCCCAATCAGCGTCGCCGTCCTGTTCGGTCGCGGCGATGGCCTGCTGTGCGTCGGGTGCGATGAGGCGATGGCTCGGCACTACCTGGCCCGCTGCGGGATGGCAGGCGAGGGGGTGGGGGGTGGGGAGGGTGGGCGCGGGGATTCTTCCGCGACCCCCTCCCCGCGCTTCGTGCTGACGCTCGGGGAGCGTGACGCGCTGGATGATGCGGCGGCCGAGTTCGAGCACATGGCGCGGGAGGCAAGTGAGGACGGATTGCGGCGGCGCCAACGGATGGCCCGGGAAATCGCCGGGGCTCTCCGCGCCGTCTGCGTGAAGGCCGATGCCGTCCCGATAGTTGCAGCCGCGCCGGCGCAGGGCTTCCCGCCGGGAACGGTCGTTCGCTGCTCCCACAAGCCGGGGGGCTGCTGCGAGTGCCGGGATCTGGGCCGGTGCAAGGCGCCGCAACGCGACCAGTCGAAGCCGCAGCCGGCAGGGGTCACGCGCCATGAGGACTGCACGCGCCTCGGAGGCCCGGCCTGTGGCGATTGCATGATCAGGGAGGCGTGCAGCGCAACGGGCGGCGCCTCGGCACAGGTGGCGCCTGGGGTGACGCCGTGGCCGGGCTCGCCGCGCCCGCTGCACGGTGACGAGGTGCGAGCCTCGCCGGCCTGCGAGGGCTGCACGCCGCAGAGCCCAGCCGACTGCGTGAGGTGCCTGAAATGAGCGCCCGCGATCCGATGCAGCTGGATCTGCTGATCCGCTCCAAGCTCAAGGAGCGCAGCAAGCGGAGCAAGGTTCGCGCGGCTCTCGCTGACAACGGCTGGCACCTGGGGGCCAACCTCGAGCGCATCGGCGGGAGGCGCTTTGGGGTGCGGGTGCAGGAGATCCGCGAGGGGAGCGACGGCTACCCGCCGGCCCGCGTGGTGGTCATGCGCGACGGGGCCTCGGGTGACTCGACCTGGCGCTTTACCTGTCTCTGCCGGGGTGAGGCGACGTGCGCCGCGTGCGCGGAGTTCCGAGGGCAGAAGGGAGGGGCGCCACGTCATGCCGCGTGAACCCCGGGCGCTCTCGGCGCCGCCGCAGAGTTGGCCGGCCGACCTCCGAGACGAGTGGGAGGAACGGGCCGGCATCATCGAAGAGGGGGACCACAAGCCGCGGCACGTCGCGGAGTTCCGCGCCGCGGCGCTGATTCGCCAGCGGGCGAGAAGGGAGCGGGGCCAATGATCTTCTTTCTGTTCTTCTTGCCGCTGCTGGTGGTCTGCGTCGCTGGCGGCATCGCCACCTGGCGCAGATGGCAGCGGGCAGAGGATGCCTACTGGCGGCATTGGTGCGAGGACTTCGCGCGCACCTTCCCGGGCGTCTGTCCGATCTGCGGATTCACTCGGCACGCCTGGGAATCGGGCCACTTCATCGGGAGCCCGGGGCCGCACGCCTGCCCGGAGGGAAACGGGAGCGGCGAGCGAGTGGGGCCGCACCCGGTGGTCTTCGGCAGGAGGTCGGGCCGATGAACCGCCGCAGGAAGGGCAAGCGGTTCGAGCAGGAGATTGCGCGCGCCTTGGGGGTCCGCCGTGGCCTCCAGTTCCGCGGGCGGCGCGAGGTGCCGGACGTTGACCTCCCGGGGTTCTGGCCCGAGTGCAAGCGCCAGCGGCGGCCGAACATCGGGGCAGCGTTCGCCGAGGCCAATTCGGCGGCGCCGCCCGAGCGCATCCCGCTGGCGATCACCCAGGCCGACTTCGGGCCGGTGCTGGTCACGATGGAGCTGGGGGCCTTCCAGAAGCTGCTGGGGGCCTGGGATCGGCTGTTGGAGCCGTGGCCGGCCGGGGAGCAGCGGGCCAAGGCCAGGAGAGGCACGCCTTGAGCCTCCCTCTTGTCTATCTCGGCACCCACAAGGCGGGGTGGCTCGGGTGGATCGGGGTGCCGCTGTTTGTGAGCCGGCGGCAGCTGTTCCAGCGTCGCACGCTGCCGCGTGCAGAGGCCCGCTGGGCGCTCGACTCGGGAGGGTTCTCCGAGTTGTCACTATTCGGGAGGTGGGAGACCACGCCGCGCCAATACGCGGCAGAGGTCCGCCGCTACGCTGCCGAGATTGGCCGGCTCGATTGGGCAGCGATCCAAGACTGGATGTGCGAACCGTTCATGTTGCAGAAAACCGGGCTGGCGCTCGCCGAGCACCAGCGGCGCACCGTCGAAAGCTTTGAGACGCTTCGGGAGCTGGCGCCGGAAATCCCGTGGGCGCCGGTGCTGCAGGGGTTCGCGCGGGATGACTACCTGCGGTGCGTCGAGATGTACGAGCGGCGCGGGCACGACCTGCGCCGCGCCCCTGTTGTCGGAGTCGGTTCCGTCTGTCGCCGACAGGCGACTGGCGAGGCCGAGCGGTTTCTTCGCGAGCTGCACGGGATGGGGCTGCGGCTGCATGGGTTCGGATTCAAGGTGCAGGGGCTGCGCCGCGTCGCCGACGTGCTGGCAAGTTCCGACTCGCTAGCCTGGAGTCTCGACGCGCGCAGGGCGCCGCCTCTCTTCGGCTGCACGCACAAGAGTTGCGCCAACTGCTCGCGCTGGGCGCTGGCGTGGCACTCCAGGCTGTTGCGCCGGCTGGAGTTGAACGCGAGGCAGTACGCATGGCCGTTCGCCAAGGCGGTTTGATGCCTATGCGCCAAAACCGACCCCTTATTGCGCGGGGGTGGGGAGGGTGGCTAAGTAGCTGATTCGTGGTGGGCAGCGCTGGAATCGCGTGGCGGGGGTTTTGGCGCGGGAAAAAGCGAAGGGCCCCGGGAATCCATCCCCGGGGCCCTTCGTGTTACTGCGGGCTGCGCAGGAGCTTAGGTGCGGCGCTTGAGGAAGCCCGAGCCACCGCACACAACGCAGAGCACCCACCGCGCCGAGAACATCCCGGCCCACAACCACCGGCCGCCCTCTCCCTTGCAGTGGTGGCACTTCACGGCTGAGTCTCCTCGCGCGCCTTGAGGAAGCGCCGCAGAGTGGATTCCTTGACCCCTGCGATGGTGGCCGCCTTGCGGATGCTGCGCCCGCTGGCCACGGCATCGGCAGCGGCCGACAGCATGATGGGCGAGGCCCGGGGGCGGCCGATGGCCTTGCCGCTCTTGGTTCCCTTCTCCCGGGCGCGCCGGATGCCGGCGCGGGTGCGGTCCTTGAGCTGGCGTAGTTCCTCTTCGGCCACCCAACCGAACACGGCCACCAGCAGCGGCCGGGCCGGGCTGTCGGTGTCAAGCCAGGTCTCCGAGACACTGAGCACGCGCACCCTGAGCCGATCACATTCAACCACCAGCGCGGCCGTGGCCACCATGTTGCGGTGCAGGCGATTGAGCGCCCAGCAGATCACCGCGGCGACCTTCCCGCGGCGAACGTCGGCCAGCATCCGATCGAGTTCCGGCCGGTGCTTGGTTGCACTCTCCTGTTCCTCGTACCAGACCGGATCATAGCCTCGAGCGCGGGCGAGCTGTTCCACCGCGGCGCGCTGGTTCTCAACGGTTTGCCGCTCGGTGCTGACTCTCAGGTAACAGGCCGCCTTCTCCATCGTGGTCACTCCAGTGCGGCAAGGGCCGCTTCAAGTTCGGCAACGGCGGCGCCAGCGCCACGCACCGGCCGGCCGCCTTCGACGTGAATCCGCAGGGCATTGATGCCCCACTGATCCGACTCCACCAGCCCGGCGCGAGCCCATCGCTTCATCGTACGCGGGTGGACCTCAACCAAGGCCGCAGCCTGCTTCGCGCTCATCCATCCCATGCGTGGTGTCACCCCTTGTGCCCCTACGCTACCCCATGTGCTCTGCCGCTGAGTAGTCACCTGTGACCAAATGCCTCCAGAACGCAACGCGCAGCACCCGGAGGGCCGCACATGGCGCGGGACACGGAAAAGAGCGAAAGCGCTTCGGCGACTGCGGACGGGGCCAAGGCCGCCGCCGAGAAAACTGCCGACCCGTCCCCGACCCCCAGTGCGGCCCCCGCTTCTTCGGCCAGCGTCGAGCCCGACGGCGACGTGTTCGCCTGGCTCGGCGACTGGCTCTCGACCGACCTCGAGGGCCGGCGAGTCACCTAGCCCGTGCGTGGGCTTGACCGGCGCGCGGGCTGCGAGCGCCGGCCGGGGTTCATCCCGCGCCCGTTCTTTCCGCAGGACCGCCACGCAGGACCGCCACGCTGGGGCGCAACGCCAGCAGGAGCAACGCCGATGGGAGAGACCGCGCGCGAAGCGCATCGCCGCCGGGTGGCCGAAGAGGCCGCCGCCAAGGCAAAGGCCGCCGAGCAGGCCGCCGCCGAGACGGAGACCGCCGAGCAGACCAAGAGCGGCAAGAAGAAGTAGCCGCGACAGCGACCATGCCGGCCGCCCGACCACCGGGCGGCCGGCGCAACAGACCCACGCACATGAGCGACGCCGCCACCATGGCCGACACCGCCGAAACCACCGCGCCCGCCGAGGCGACCCAGCAGCCGCCGGCCGAGGCGCAGCCGGCCGCCGAGGAGTCGCGCAAGGTCAAGCCGGTGGATGCCGCCCGCCGCGAGGCTGCGGCAAAGAAGCAATCGGTTCGGCGGCGCCTCGACAAGTTCAAGGCCGCGAAGGATCTCGACGAGCTGGAACGGCTCATTGATGCCGAGCGCGGCAAGAATCCGCCCGAGCAGCCCACCGCGCAGCCCGCGCCGGCCCAGGCGCCGCCGGCTGCCGAGGGGGCCAAGTCGGGAGCTGCCCAGCAGGCCGCCGCACAGCAGCAGCACGCCGGCTGGCCGAGCGCGGCGCAGATCGCCGCCTTCCAGCCGATGGCGCTGCAAATCTGGGGCGGCATCGCCGGGGCGCTCTCGGGCACTCGCTACCAGATCGATCAGCCGCGCCGGGTGCAGGTCGGGCCGGGCGAGTTCGTGGACGTGCCGCCCGTGCCGATGCTCGCCGACGCAACCGCGCCGGTCCTGGCGAAGTACCTGCCTGCCGAGGCGGTCTCGCCGGAAGTCGCGCTGCTGTTGGCCGTGGGGATCGTGTTCCTGCCGCCGGCAACCGCGCATCTGGTGGAGCTGGTGCGCGAGCGAAAGGCCGCCGGGGGAGGGGTGCAGACCAAGTGAGCCGCGACGCCGCCAAGACCCGCCCCTCGGCGCTGCTGCCGCACGACGTGCTGGGCATCGTCGGCAAGCGCGGCACCGGCAAGAGCACCGAAGGCAAGGAGCTAGCCGCCGCAGAGGTGGCGGCGGGCGCTCGGGTGGCGGCGTTCGACTACCACGACGAATGGAGCCGCAAGGGGCGCCGCACGGATCAGATCCGCCTGGGCCCGCTGCGCGACCGGTGCACCGCAGACGAGCTGTTCCGCGATCCGAGCCTGCTGGATGACGCACGGCTGTCGCTGGCGGTGGTGCCGAGCCAGGACCCGCGGGAGTGCGCGCGCGACTTCGCCGGCTTCTGTGACCTGGTGCTGGCTACGGGCGGGGTGGTGGCCATCGCAGACGAGGTGGGCGTCTTCTCGGAGTACTGCGCCGAGGATCTGAACCGCCTGGCCTGCCAGTCGCGGCATGAGTCGGTGCCGCTGGTGCTGCTGGCGCAGCGGATGACTCAGATCCCCAAGACCGCCAGAACCCAGCTGACCCGGCTGGTGTCGTTCCGCCAGGACAACCCGGACGACCTCGACGCCCTGGCCGATCTGGTGGGCCTGCCCCAGGGAAAAGCCTTCGCGGAGCGAGTATCGCGCCTCGCCCGTGGTCAGTCGGAGCAGTGGCGCGATGACCTCACCACCCCAACGCAGGAGCACAGCAAATGAGCAAGTACGCCGTCATTGCCCTGAGCGTCGCCGCCACCCTCGGCGCGCTGTACGGGCTCAAGACCTTCGCGCCGAGCATCCACGCCAAGGTCATCTGACCACCGGCCCAGCACGGGCGTTTTCCCTCTCACCTCCACCACCACGCACGGGTGGGAGAGACACATGCGCAAACTGAACAGCATCACCCTCGCAGGGCCGAACACCTCGGAGAAGTTCCGCAAGGGCACCATCGAAGTCGCCAAGGGCAAGGTTGCCCGCGGCCAGCGCTTCAAGATGACCATCCCGCTGGCGAACGCCTCGGGCGGCCCCGTCGCCCTGACCGACGCCCAGAAGCAAAGCCTGTTCGGCGCCTTCTTCCTGTCGATGGCCTACGGCGCCGGCCTGCTGCACAAGGTCTACCAGCTGATCGACTTCGTGGTGCTCCAGATCCTCCAGCGCCACGCCTACGGCAGCGAGATGGAGGGCTATGCCGACAGCACCACCGGCCTCGCGCAGTCGCTGCCCAACGGCGCGACCACCAACTGCGTCTGCTACCCCATCGCCCCCACCGGCCGCTTCTGGCAGGACCCGGCCATGGATCGATTCTTCGGAGTCGGCCCCACCCAGGCTCGCATGATGGAGATCGAGATCAGGCGCGGCGCCGCGCCCGCGGGCCTGCCGGCGGGCGTCACCATCGGAGGCATCGTCACCCTGGAGCTGATTCCTGACGAGGTGCCGGCCGAGCATCCGAACGAGGACCGGTGGAGCTACCTGCCCGAGTACAGAGATCAGGATGAGGCGGACAAGGTTGCCCGCGCCCCGGCCGACATGCAGGCCATGCTGCTGGTGGCCGAGCGCACCGCCAAGCACGTCAGCTCCACCCTGACCAACATCCGCGCCGAGGTGGGCCCGACCATGGTGCACGATCAGGTGTCGCCGGCCGAGCTGATCACCGAGTACCACGACGCCCCGAACCTGCCGGCCGAGGCTGACGTGTCCGACCGCTGGACGCTGATCTACGTCCACGGCACCAACGCCAAGTTCAACCTGTTGCCCGTGGGCCGGTTCGTCTTCACCCAGCTGACCAAGGATCTGGCCACCGCCAAGATGGCCTGGTTCGGGTTCGTGGTGCAGGGCGAGGATGCGGTCAAGGCCGACCTCAAGGAAGCGGCGATCGTCCGCGCCGAGACCATCAAGGCGATCAACTTCGCCGACACCTCGGGCAAGCGCATCCCGTACCCGCTGCGCTTCGCCTCGTCGCTGACCCTGGTGGCGCCCGGCGACGCCGACTTCGACAAGTTCCCCGGAACCGTCGCCGAGGTCGGCAAGAACCCCGAGGATCGCGTCCCCGCCAGCGTGCTGGCCGACGCCAAGGCGCGGCAGGCGAAGCTGCTGGCCAACGGCGAGGTGGCCGCCGCCGCCGAGGTCGCCAAGAAGGTCGCCGCCGCCATCCCCGGGGCCGTGACCAACGTCGGCGGCGCGGTGGACACCAACGCCAGCGCCACCCTGGCGCGCATCCGGCAGATGTTGCAGTAGCCGCCGGTCGGGCCGGGCGCCGCCACCTCCACGGCGCCTGGCCCACTTCTCTCCGCTCGCTCGCCACTCGGAACCGTCATGGACCCCATCACCATCGGACTGATTGCGCTGCCGGCGCTGGCGGTGCTCTCGAGCGCCAGGCGGGCGACGCCCGCGAAGGACAAGGGCCGGCGCGGCGGCCGGGAGCTGCCGCCGGCCTTGGCGACGCAGCCGCCGAAAGCGCCGCCGAAGGACATGCAGAAAGGGGACGGGAAGATCGATCCGGCTGACGTGAGTAGGGGCTTGACCCTGGCCAAAGCGGCAGCGGGCGCGGTCGGCGGAATCCCCGGGGCAGCCTTCGTAGCCGGCGGCTTCGCCAACAGTGCCCTAGCCAACTGGATCGGGCGCAACGGCGCCTCCCAGGCCAAGGTGAACGAGGTAATGGTTGGCTCATCCATGACCCTGGCCGGCTTCTGGGGTGAGAGGGGCGGCGCGGCGCTGGCCGATGCCGTGGGCGCCTCGCCCGAGCAGAAGGAAGGCTTCTCGAAGTACGGCAAGTACGCCGCCGCCGACCTGGCCGGCGCCGGCGTGCTCTTGCCGACGCGCATCGCCGCCGACCTGGCCACCGCCGCCGCCGAACAGGTGGGCCTCGGGGAGCAGGCCAAGGCAGCGCGCGATTGGGTCTCGGACTTGGACCCCACGCGCTCCGACACCGGCACCGGGCAGGCGGTGCAGGCCGTGGGCGGCTTCTTCAAGGACTTGTTCAGCTTCTGAGCCGCAGACGGCTCGACGAAAGGCAGCCATGAACAACAACACGCTTCTCTTGGTCGGCGGGCTCGCGCTGGTCGCCTTCATGCTCACCCGCCAGCAGCAGGGCGCGCAGCGTGCGCTGCCGGGGCCGGGCCAGGGCGGGAACGCCCAGCCGCCCGCGCAGCCGGCGCGGCCGAACCAGCAGCAGCCCGGCGGAGGATTCGACGTGAATCAGGCGATCCACGTCGGCGGTCAGGTGGTCGATCTGCTCTCGAGCTGGTTCGGCGGGGACGACAGCGGCGCCGACGACTACGAGTGAGCTCAGGCGCAGCCGGCAGCCATCAAGAAGCGAGGTGAGCAGTGGAATCGCGGATCGTTCAGACCGTGGCCGACGTGTTCAGCAAGGACGCGGCCTTTCCGTTCGTGGCGCCTCGAGCCGGCGGGCGTGGAGTGGGGTTCTACGTCGCCCCGGGGGTGCTGCCTGCCGTCAAGGCCACCAGCCCGCTGCCGAACACGCAAGACAACATCGTGCCGCTGTGCGAGCCGCCGGGGATGTTCCCGGTGATCGTTCGCACGGCCGACGGGCGCCAGTTCAGGATGCAGGGGCCGGGGTCGGTCTACTGCCCTGACGAGCCCTTCGCCGGCTGGGAGATTTGGGCGCCGTCGAATGCCGGCGCGTTCCCGGCTGGCGTCGGGCAGTCGCGAATGTTGGCCTATCTCGCCGTGACGTTCGAACGGGCGAGCGAGGTCTACGCGCCGGCCAAGCCGATGCTGCACACGGCGCGCGAAGTGCCGATGCAGGAGATCAGCGCCGAGAACCCTTGGCCGGAAGTGCTGCTCAAGCCCACCACGCGGCAGCTCAATTTCTACCTAACCGGGACGCAGATCGTTTCGGTCTGGGTGGCGCCGCAGCCGGGGCAGGCCGGCGAGGCATACCAGCCGACCGGGACCGGATGGGTGCTTGCCGAAACCATCGATCCGGGCGTCGAGCCGATCGCGCAGCGGACCCCCTATGTCCCTGCCGGCCGGATCGCGTTCACGGTCCCGCTCGTGAACCCCAACTCCAAGGTGATGGTCGATGCGACGCACGAGATTTGAGCGCTGGATCTTCGTTGCCTGGCTGGTGCTCTTGACGTGGCCACAGCTGGCGCACGCAGGCCCGGGGCAGGTGGTGCCGGCGGGAACCTGTCGGCCCAACGGCCCGTGCACCATTCGCAGCCTGACGCTCACCACCGCCACGGCCCCGGCCGTCAACGTCACAGGCATTGCCGCGGGAGCCGTTGCGGTGCAATTGCCGAGCGGCGCGCGGCTGCATCTTGGAGGAGAGGCGGGCAACTACATCGGCCGCGCCGCCGCATCCACGCTGGGCATCGGGGCGGCGCTGCGGTTCGAAGCACCGGCCGGCGCGATCCTCGAGTCGAGCGTCGCGGCTACGGGCGGGATCGACGTGGCGTTTACCTTCGATACGCCAGGGGTGACGCTGGGCGCAGGCGGCAAGCTGATGAGTCTCAAGCACACCGGAGCCGAAAAGGCGTTCATCGACAAGGATGGAACGCTCTCCACCTCGGGCTACGTCATCGGAAATATCGTCTACGCAAACTCGGGACTCTACACGGTGCCCGGTAGCGTCACGGCGACAGTGCGCAGCACGCAGGTGGACGGGGCCACGGCGATAGGCGTGGTGATCGACAACTCGCTATCTCTCGCTACGGCTGGCGCAAGGATGCTCTCCGTGCGCACCGGAGGAGCAGAGAGATACGCGCTGGCGTCGGGTACGCACGAGCTGTTCACCGGCACCGCGCCGACGTTGAGCGCGTGCGGCACCTCGCCCATCATCGCCGGCAACGACTCCGTGGGGCGCGTGACCTATGGGTCAGGCGTCGTCGGCGGCTGCGTGCTCACGTTCTCCGTGGCCTGGGCGAATCCTCCGACCTGCGTGGTCAACGCCCCGGGCGGCGAAACCGTCTACGCAGGGACCACGACCACGATAGTTGGGGTGTCGGGCGGTGGCCCGGGGACCGTCGTCGAGTACCGCTGTGCGGGATGGTGAGCAATGGACACGCCGAGACAGATTGCAGACCGCATGATCGCCGCAGTCGAGGGGCTGTTCGCTGCCGCAGCCGGCAAGGCTGCCGGGCAGAGCGGCAGCGTCTACAACCTCGTCCACGCGGGGAGCTGGCTGAATCCGCTCCAGCAGTCGGTCAACGACACGATGAACACGACGCGCGTGCAACTCGACTTCTGGGAGGGCGACCTGCTCACCCAGGCGATTCGGGGCACGCGCGACGACGGCTCGCCGTACACCTGGGGCGAGTGGGCCGACGTGGGCAAGACGCTGGGCGAGCAGATCAAGCGCCAGTTCGGCCTGATGGAAGAGGGGGACGACCTCGCCGGCCCGTGGGCCAACCTCAAGGGGTTGGCGCAACAGACCTACGACGAGATCAAGCCGACGCTCGATGACGCCTGGGGAACGGTCAAGCTCGTGCTGCTCGGGGCCGCGGTGCTGGTGGGGACCGCGTTCTACCTGCGCGCAAGAGGCCGCTGATGCGCCCCGCCGTGCTGGCCGCCGTGGCGGCCGTGGTGGTGGTGCTGCTGGTGCTGACGGAACAGGAGGCCGCCGCCGTGGTCAACGACACGCCCAAGCTCACCCGCCCGGTAGACGGCGGGCGCACCTCGAGCCCGTGGGGCTCGCGCGTGGACCCGCTCACTGGGAGGGCTGGCGCCTTCCACAACGGCGCCGATCTGGCGGTGCCCGTGGGAACGCCGCTCAAGGCGCCCGGCGCGGGCGAGGTGATCCGCGTGTGGGAGGACCCCGACAACGGGAAGGCGATCCGTGTGCGGCTGGCGGACGGTGCAACCGTGTTCGGCTTCGCCCATCTGTCGCAGCAGCTGGTGTCCGAGGGCGAGCAGGTGGCCGCCGGGCAGATCATCGGCCTGACCGGCAACAGCGGCGCCTCGACCGGCCCTCATGTCCACGTCGCCGCCTGGGTCAACGGTCAGAACGTCAACCCCGAACCCCTCTGGAGCTGAGCCTATGGACCTCGCCACGCTCGCCGAGACCGCTTCGCCTGCCCTCGCCCCGACCCTGGGGGCCGCCGTGGGTGCCTACCTCGGCCAGCGCGTCAGCGTCGCCAAGCTCACGCGCATCGCGCGCGCCATCGTCGCACCGCTCGCCGCGCGCCTCGAGCGCCTGGAGCGGGCCCACCCCCACGCCGCCGAGCACGCGGCGCCCACCCCGTTGCACCGCTGAAAGGAACGTCATGCACAAGCTCTTGAAGTACGCGCCGTACTACCTCGCCGCCGGGGTCGCCGTCGCCCTCTGGAACGCCCACCGCCGGGACGCGCAGCAGCCCCGATTCGTGGGCCTCGGCAACAACGCCTCCGAGGCCGCCACGCTGGCGGAAACGGTCCTGCTCTGGCCCTACGCGATCTACGGGGTCGTCTCCGAGCGCAACGCCGGCTTCTAGGATGCGCTCACCGGAACCCCAGGAGGAATCTCGCAATGTCCGCTCTCGCCGCCGCACTCTTCCCCTACCTCGTCAAGCTCGCCCTCGTGGCCATCGCCGCCCTCGTGGCCTGGAGTCTGCGCACCTGGGCCAACGCCATCGCCACCAGGGCTGCCGCCGAGCACCGCAACACCGCCTGGGCCAACATCCTGCGCGTGGCCTCAATCGTGGTGGAGAAGTGGGAGCAGGCCGAGCGCCCCAAGTTCCCGGGCAAGCTCGACGCCCAGGCCGCCGCCACCTTCGCGGCTGGCGCCGTGGCCGATCTGCTCGACCTGGCGCGCGCCGAATTCGAGCAGCTGACCGACTCGCCGGCCACGGCCAAGGGGGTGGCCCGCGCCGCCGTCGAGTCGGCCGTGCGCGACCTGCCGCCCTCCATCGCCAAGAAGCTGCCGCCCGTGGCCGAAGGGGCGGCGCCGTGATCGGCGTGCTCATCCTGGCGCCGCTGGCGCTGCTGTTCTTCCTGGGGCCGACCGCGGCCCCCAGGTTGACCCCGTGGGCCGTCAGCGTGTGCCGGTACGGCACGCGGCACGGCCCCGCCAACGCGAGGTGCTACCGATGAGCCGCGTCGGGTGGTTGGTGCTGGCGGGCGTGGGGGTGCTGGCGCTGCTGGCGTCGCGCCGGGCCAAGCCCACGCTGGAGCAGCAGCAGGCGGCGCGGGCGGCCGGGTTCATCCAGCAGAAGCAGGCCGAGATCCGGCGCTGGGGAGCAGGCCCCGGGGGACGGTGGGGCCTGCTCAACTGATCTGCATGCGGCTCTACCGGCAGTAGACGGAGCCGGCGCTGGTGCTACACGAGCTGGCGCACGCCTGGGCGACGAAAGCGCCACCCTGACACAGGAAGGCGGTGCGAGAGTCGGCGGCGGCACAGTGGGCGGTGCCCTCCATTGACGGGGTGCAGGAATCGCCGGCCACGTCGCCCGATATGTCGCACGAGAAGCGCGAGCCGTTGGCGATGCAGCCGCCGGGGCCCTTGCATGCGGCTGCGTGGAAGGTGCCGCCCTCGCAGAACAGCGCCTCGGCGCCACTGGTGCAGGTGCCACTGCCACTGGATGAGCACGGATCGCCAGCCATCGGAGCGCACGCCACGCACGCGACCGCGATCAGGGTCAACACGTTGATTCGCCTCACGATCCACCTCCGGGGATAGGGTTCGCTGCACGCTACCACCGGAGAGACGGGTTGACAGCCGTGAATGTTCGACGTTCGATAGCCGTCAGTGTTGGCGGCGATGCTACGGGGGCGCCGACCGCAACCGGCCCCGCGTGGTAGAGAGGCGATGACCCTTCGGGCCTTCGGGCTCGGATCGTCCAGGCGGCCCCCGGGGATGCGTTGCGGCTCCCCGGCGGGCCGTCTGCTTTTCGAGGGGACCATGCCCAGACCCGGAATCACCTGCGGCTGCGCCGATGGCGAAGCCTGCCCGCTGTGTCAGCCGAACGACTTCACGCCAGGGGAGCGGCGGCGCCATGTTCTGCGCGTTGCGGAGGACAGGTTGCAGCAGGCACAGCAGCTGCTGGAACTGATCCAGCTGGGTGACAGCGACCTGGGGCAAGGCCTGGTGCGCCTGCGCAGGCATCTGCACTTCCGGGTGCAGTGGGCGACCACGCCAGCGCCGGGGGTGCGCCCGTGAACCAATCCTCCCTCTTCCATGAGCCGACGTTCGGCGAGGTGGCCGACTACTACGCCCGCGAGCGCCTGCCCCAGGTCGCCAAGAGCACCGCCAGCTGCCACCGCTCGATTCTGGCCCTGGCCCGCGTCGGCCTGCCCGATCGGCCGACCTCGGGCGATGTGCTGGAGTTCTTCAACTGCCTGCTGCGCGGCGACGGCCCGATGGTCCAGGGCCGCTCCAAGAAGCTGCTGGCCTCGACCATCAACGCCCACCGCTCGGTGCTCCACAAGGTCTATGAGTTCGGCATCCGCCACCGCTGGCGCGTGGCCTACAACCCCATCCACGACGTTCCGCCGCTGCGCGTCCACGACCCGGCGCCGCGGGCGCTGCGCGACGACGCCCACACCATGGTCCGGCTCGCCGCGGTCTGCCCCACGGCGACCGACCGGGCGCTTCTCTGGTCGCTGCGGCTGCTCGGGCTGCGCATCGGCGAAGGGCTGGGCCTCGAGCCGCGCCACGTCCGCTTCGACCGCGGCGAAGTGCTGGTGGAGCAGCAGCGCAGCGAGATGGGCTTTGCCCCCGGGCCGCTCAAGGTGGACACAGCCAAGGCGACCTTGCCGCTGCCGGCGATGCTCGCCCAGGCGCTGCGCGACTCGCTGCGCGAGCGGATGACCGCGACCGGCTACCGGCCCGGGACCTGGTTTCAGAGCCAGGCCGGCCGGCGCTACCTGTTCCCCCACTACAACGAGCGCCTGAAAGCCCTGATGGCCGACTTCCGCAAGGTGTCGGCCGAGGATTTCCCGCTGCGCGTGGTGGGCGAGCAGGGGGCCGCCGCCTGGCACGTTTTCCGGCACACCTACGGCACCGAGCTAGTCAACCGAAACCT
The DNA here is from genome assembly GCA_037442205.1 of Myxococcales bacterium. Taxonomy (GTDB): domain Bacteria; phylum Myxococcota; class Myxococcia; order Myxococcales; family UBA5297; genus JBBIQS01. Next base: position 14,705 of record JBBIQS010000050.1, on the reverse strand, counting down.
TCCCCTCGAGCAGGTACAGCTGCACATGCGGCACGCCGACGTTTCGACCACGGCCGGCTACGTCGCCAGCATCCGCGGCCGGGTGCTGAATCAGGAGCTGACCCGCGGGGTACAGGATGCCTGGGCGCAGTCGTTCGCCGATGCCGAGGCGGCGCTGCAGGCCCAGAAAGATGCAGCTGCAGCAGGGCAGGGCCCGGCGTTCCGGGTGGTCCGGGGCGCTGGGGAGTCCACGCAAGAGCAGCAGCGTGGAAGCGATATTCGGCCCGAAGAGGCTCAAATATCGCTTCCACGGAAAGGGCGTTGAAATGACTAGCGGATCTCGAAGCGGTAGTTGTGCCCGAAGTTGCTGTCCCAGGCCTCGGCGCCGGTGCGGTCGCCGTAGGAGAACTGGCGGAACCAGAGGGTGACACCGGTGGTCCCCTTCGGCAGCTCGACCAGCACTGGGGCGGAGTAGGGGATTCCCAGGATGCGGCCGTCCGCCTGCTCAAAGCCGATGCACGGCTTCTCGATGATCTGCCCGCCCGGCTCCAGCCGCACGAACGCCTGTACACCGTAAGAGGGAACGCCGTTGGCGCTGCCGTAGACCTTGGTCCGATCGGGGTCGTACACGATCACGAGCTTGCCGCCGGCCTTCAGCTGCGCCCCGGGCTGCCCCTTGCCCTCCTCGAACAGCAGCTCCACCGCCTTCGCGCGCTGCTCGGCGCTCGGCTGCTGCACCCGCACGAACCCGCGATCGCCCACCAGCGCGTACAGCTGCTCGGGCGGCCGGTACTTGCCGGATTGGCCGGTTGCAGACTCGGTAACCGGGTGGCCGCTGGTGTTCGACATGAGGAGACCTTCCACTGGCGCGAGCGACGGCTCGATCGTCACCTTTCTAGCATGACTGGCTGCGTCGAGAGTCAAAAGCCAGTTGCTGCGGAGGATTGGGCGGAGCGGCCGCGAGGCGCCGGGATCGTTGGCGGCGAATGGCCGGGCGGCTCCGGAGGTTCTTCGATCGGCGGCCGGGAGCCCCGAAGGGAGCGAGCCGTTGGCCGCCTGCTGCCCAGGGGAGCGTGGTAGTCTCTGTCCGCCCCTTCGAAGGAGTCGCCTCACCCCGTGGATGTACCTGGCTGGGAACTATTCGCGATCGCCTTGAGCCTGGTGGGCTCGTTCTTTTTCTCCGCCACCGAGACCGCTCTCACCGCCCTGTCCGAGGCGCGCACCCGCCAGCTCATCGACCAGGCGGGCCGGCCGCATCCCGCGCTCTCGGTCTGGCTCAAGCACCCCGACCGCATCCTCACCACGCTGCTGTTCGGCAACACGCTCGCCAACATCGGCGCCTCGGCGGTGACCACCGACATCGTCGCCCGCTCCGGCAGCGAGTACGCGGTGGCCATCGCCACCGGCGGGGTGACCTTTGTCGTCCTCACCTTCTGCGAGATCATCCCCAAGACGCTGGCCAAGCGCTACCCGGTGCGAACCGCCCAGTTCGTCTCGCCGATGGTGGTGCTGATCTACTGGCTGCTGTTCCCGATCACCTACGTGCTGCTGGGCCTGACCCGCGGCCTGACCGGCCTCTTCGGCATCAAGCACGGCAGGAACGGGCCCTCGGTCACCGGTGAGGAGATCGAGTACCTGATCGACCTGGGCAGCCGGGAGGGCGTGCTCGACGACGTCAAGCGCCAGCTGCTCAATTCGGTGCTCGAGTTCGCCGACATCCTGGTCAAAGAGATCATGGTCCCGCGCACCCGCATCGTGTGCGTGGAGAAGACCGCCACCTTCCCCGAGGTGATGCGCGTGCTCGGCGACAGCGAGCACAGCCGGATCCCAGTCTTCGACACCAGCATCGACAACGTGGTGGGAGTGCTCTACGTCAAGGACATCGCCCGCGACGTGCAGAAGGGGCTCGACCCCAACAACTTCAGGCTCGACAAGTACCTGCGCACCCCGCTCTTCGTGCCCGAGTTGATGAAGATCAGCCGGCTGCTGCGCGAGTTCCAGAAGCGCCACATGCACCTGGCGGTGGTGGTCGACGAGTTCGGCGGCACCAGCGGCGTGGTCTCGCTCGAGGACGTGGTCGAGCAGATCGTGGGCGAGATCCAGGACGAGACCGACGTCGAGGAGAAGCCGGTCAAGCAGCTGCCCGACGGCCGCTACCTGGCCGACGGCACCGCCTCGCTGCGCGAGGTGGAGCAGGCGCTGGGGGTCGAGTTCCCCGAGGACGGCGACTACGAGACCCTGGGCGGCTTCCTCACCGCCGCCAGCGGCAAGGTCCCGCCGGTCGGCAGCCTGGTGGTCTGGAACGGGCTGGCCTTCACCATCCGCGCCGCCGACGAGCGACGGATCACCAAGGTGGAGATCGCCCGCAAGAAGGAAGGGGAGCCGACCAAGCCTGGCGCGCCGGAGGCGCCGGCGAAAGGAGCCGAGTCCCGGTGAGCACCGCCGTCGCCGCCAAGCCCGATCTGCGCTCGATGTCGCTCGCCGAGCTGACCGCGGTGGTCGCCCAGGCCGGCGAGCCCGGCTTCCGCGCCAGGCAGATCTTCAAGTGGCTGCACCAGAAGTACGCCTCCTCGCTCGAGCAGATGACCGACCTCTCCAAGGGCCTGCGCCAGCGGCTCGCCGAGACGCACTCGGTCGATTCGCTCACCGAGGACCTGGCGCAGCAGGCCAGCGACGGGACCATCAAGTTCCGCTTCCGCACCCACGACGGCCGCCAGCTCGAGTCGGTCTACATGCCGGAGGAGGACCGCAAGACCCTGTGCGTCTCGACGCAGGTCGGCTGCGCGATGGGCTGCGCCTTCTGCATGACCGCGACCATGGGGCTGGTGCGCAACTTGGAGGCCGGGGAGATCGTCGACCAGGTCTACCGGGTCAACGCGGCGCTGATGGCGCGCGGAGTGCCCGGACCGCGGCCGCTGACCAACCTGGTCTTCATGGGGATGGGCGAGCCGCTGCACAACTTCGACAACCTCAAGCGCGCGCTCGAGCTGCTCGAGTCTCCCGAGGGCAGCAACTTCTCGCACCGGCATCTGACGGTCTCGACCTCCGGGCTGGTGCCGATGATCGAGCGCTTCGGGGCCGAGACCGAGGCCAAGCTCGCGATCTCGCTCAACGCCACCACCGACGAGCAGCGCACCGAGCTGATGCCGGTGAACAAGAAGTGGCCGATCGCCGCGCTGATGGAGGCCTGCCGCCGCTTCCCGGCCAAGCAGGGCCGCCGGCTGACCTTCGAGTACGTGATGCTCAAGGGCGTCAACGACTCGCTCGAGGACGCCATGCGGCTGGCCGGGCTGGTGAAGGGGATGGACGCCAAGGTGAACCTCATCGCCTACAACCAGAACCCCGGGCTGCCGTTCCAGTCGGTCGAGCCGTCGCAGGTCGAGGCCTTCCACCGCCTGCTCACCGAGCGCGGGGTGGTGGCGGTGGTGCGCAAGAACCGCGGGCGGGACATCGCCGCCGCCTGCGGGCAGCTGGTGGCGCCCGGCCGCAAGAACGCCTGACTCGGGTAGCTCCCGGCTCCTCTTAATTCCGACGGCGTGGTATCCACTCCGCAAACGGGGTTTCACCCTTGCGGGGGTTGCCAATGTTGTCCTCTCCTATTAGCCGGTTCGCTCTTGCGTCGTCCGTCGCGTTCCTCGTAGCCCTCGGCGCGGGCTGCAGCAGCCCTTCCGCCGGCGGCGACACCACTAGGCCCAGCATCATCGCGCGGAACCCATCCGACAGCGCCAGCAGCGTCCCGCTGGACACGGCCGTCACCGCCACCTTCTCCGAGGAGATGAACCAGGCGACGTTGGCCGGCGCGCTCACGGTCTATCCCTTCGGTTCGGATCCGACCGCCAACGCCGTCGCGGGGACCTGGGCGACCACCGCCACCACCGTGACCTTCACCCCGGCGCAGCCGCTCAAGGGCAACCAGCGCTACGGAGTCCAGGTCGCCGGATCCGTCGCCGACCTGGCGGGCAACGCCATGGAGGCCCCGCAGTCCTGGAGCTTCACCACCGGCGCGCCACCCTCCTTCAACCTCTGGTACTCGGCGTTCGGCCCCGGCTCGCTCGACCCGACTCCGCACAACTGGTCCAACTGCGGCCCGGGCTGCGCCCGCTTCGAGCAGGGGACCGTGGTCACCCTGGTCGCCACGGCCAACGGGGCCGGTGCCGCCCTCGATTCCTGGGGCGACGACTGCGCCTCGGCCCCGGTCAGCGGCCCGTGCACTCTGACCATGGACCGCGAGAAGACCGCCTCCGCCACCTTCGTCCACAAGTCCTTCACCTTGACCGTGACCACCACCGGCGCCGGCAGCGGCACGGTCTCGGCCTCGCCGGCCGGTACCAGCTGCGGCTCGGGCTGCTGGACCTTCGCCCCCGGCACCTCGGTCACTCTCACCGCGAACCCGGCGGCCGACTCCCAGTTCGCCGGCTTCGGCGGCGATTGCCAGGGAAACAGCTGCGCCCTGGTCATGGGCGTCGACCGGGCGGTCACCGCCCAGTTCGACCTGAAGAGCTACCAGGTCCAGTTCACCAAGACCGGCAACGGAAGCGTCACCTACGACTCGGGGGCCGCCACCTGCGCCAACGACTGCACCGACACCCTGACCAAGTCCCACGGCTCGGTGCTCACCTTCCTCGCCACCCCCGACCTCGGCCATCGCTCGGTCTGGAGCGGCGCCTGCGCCGGCCAGACCGGCGACACCTGCACCATCACGATCACCGCGGCGACCGCGGTCGGACTGTCCTTCGAGCCGATTCCCTACGACATCGCGCTCTCGGTCGGCGCGCACGGCCAGGTCGCCGCCTCGCCCGCCGGGATCTCGTGCGGGGCGAGCTGCACCACCTATCCCTACGGGACCACCGTCACCTTCACCGCGACGCCCGACACCGGCTACTCGCTGGCCGCCTTCAGCGGCTGCACGCCAGGCGCGGCCAACACCTGCACCCTGGTGGTCACCGGGTCGGCCACCGTGAGCGCGAGCTTCGTCATCAACACCTACCAGGTCACCGTGACCAAGGCCGGCAACGGCTCGGGCTCGGTGGTCTTCCTGGACGCCGGCATCCCGTGCGGCAGCGGCTGCATGTCCTACGACTACGGAACGGTCGGCGTGCGGATCTCGGCCGCCGCGGACACCGGCTCGACGTTCACCTCGTGGAGCGGCTGCAAGAGCGTCGACGCCACCACCGGCGACTGCATCGTCGACGTTGCCGGGACGCAGGCGGTCACCGCCACCTTCACCCTCGACAAGCACACCGTGACGGTGACCCGCAGCGGGGCCGGCACCGGAACGGTCAGCGCCACCGGCATCAACTGCGGCACGACCTGCTCGGCCTCCATCGATTACGGGACCTCGCTGACCCTGACCGGGACGCCGGGCACCGGGTCGGTCTTCGCCGGATGGACCGGAGGCGGATGCTCTGGCACCGCGACCCCCTGCGTGGTCAGCGTGACCGCCGACGTCACCGTCGACGCCCGGTTCGACAAAGCGAGCTACAACGTCGCGGTCACCAAGAGCGGTTCCGGAACCGGCACCATCGGCTTCTCGGCCGCCGGGACCAGCTGCGGGACCGACTGCCAGACCTACGACTACCTGACCTCGGTCACCCTCACTGCCACCCCCGACTCGGGCACCGCCTTCACCGGCTGGACCGGCGGCGGCTGCACCGGCACCGGGACCTGCACGCTGTCTGTGGACGCGGCGAAGGCAGTGACCGCGGGCTTCAACTTGCTGCGCACGATCAGCGTCAACGTCAGGCATCTGGCGGCCAGCGGCCTGGTTCTCCGCAACAACGGCGCGGAGAGCCTCACCGTGAACGCCCCGGGCGGCATGGCCTCGTTCGCGACGCAGATCCCCGACGGCGGCAACTACGCGGTCACCGTCCTCACCCAGCCGCCGGGCGGCACCCAGCAGTGCAGCGTGACCGGAACTTCCTCGGGTCAGGTGAGCAGCGACGTCACGGTCGTGGTGGACTGCACCAACCTGGTGGCGGCGACCTACCCGGCGGCCAAGATGTGGAACGAGTACGTCAAGACCGCGGATCCGACGGTGGCCTGCGCCGGAACCGAAGTCGGCGGCTACTCGGCCTGCATCCACGGCGGCGAGCGGCGCTCGGTGGCGACGCTCGACCAGACCAGCTGCGCCAACCTCTCCGCCGCCGACGCGCTCGGGGCCTTCGACTGGGTGTGCGACGCCGCCACCAACCCGGTCACCTTCCGCTCGACCGGGCTCAAGGCGGGCAAGCGCCTGTCGGACCTCATCGACTGGACGGCCAAGGGCTGGAGGGTGAACTCGGTCACCGTCACCGACGCCTCGACCTCGACGGTGGTCTTCGCCTCGCCGTCCACGGTCTGGTGGAGCAACACCTTCGCCGCGGACAACTTCGTGACCCCGGCCAAGGGCATCATCAAGATCTTCACGAACGCCACCCGTATCAGCGGCTCTTACACCGGCGGCAGCGGCTGGTCGTTCGTGGTGAAGCCCGGCGTGACCATCGACCGCCCCTTCGGTGCCAGCACCAGCGGCTCGCTGCTGACGCTCGGCGGGAACTTCATCTGGTGGGAGGGAGACATCACCGCGGCCGACGGCCCGTCCACGCTGCTGGAGATCACCGGCAGCAGCTTCGCGGTGGTCCGGGGCGCCAAACTCTATGTCAGCGGCGCCGGCACCAACGTCGGCACTCTGCGCGTCACCAGCGTCACCAACGGCGACCTCTCGGCCATCAACACCAACTCCAGCGGCTACTCGCACGTGGGCGTCGAGATCGTGGGCGGCGGATCGAACAACGTGCATGACGTGGTCGCCTATGGCTCCTTCACCACCACCGCTGCCGTCGAGGTCTGGAGCTCGACCGGCAACCGGATCTGGAACGTGTCGGCGCAGGGCTGCTCTGGCCTGAGTCTGGTTGGCGCCACCAAGAACTCGTTCAGCCACATCATGGTGGCCAACGCCGCCGGCGCCGGGGTGACGGTGACGGGAGGCTCGGACAACGTCTTCACCGATCTCGTGGTGGCGGGAGCGCAGCGCGGGATCTGGACTTACGGCGTCAACGCCACCTCGGACCTGTTCGGCCACGTCACGGTGGCCGACACCAGCGTGGCGGGGATCGAGCTCGGCACGCCCACGCCGACCAACTTCACCTACGACAAGTTCACCTTCTTCGACGTGGTGTCCGCCAACTCGGCCGGAGTCGGGCTCGGAGCCAGCGCGGCCACGGTCCCCAGCCTGACCAACAGCCGCATCCACAATCTGGTGTCGGCGCACAACGCCACCAACGTCTCGCTCGCCCGGGCCAACAACGACACCTTCAGCGGCGTCCTGAAGGTGGGCGGCACCGGCTCAACCAACTGCACCGTCACCGGCGGCACCTCGCCCGGCTTGGCCGACACCACCTGCGCCTCGGGCGCGACGCTGTCGACCGGCGTCGGGGTGGGGGCCAGCTTCGTCGGAACGGTCACCACCGACGACACGGCCAATCCAAACGACGTCTCCGGGGTCGGCCCCACCACCTCGTGGGCGTTCCAGAATCCCTACCGGACCTGGGGAAACTACGCCGCCGGGGCGATGTTCCCCGACGCGGCGGTCCGCGGGGTGTGCAGCACGGCGAGCTGCCAGATCTACGACTGGAGCCTCTACGCCATCGACCCGGTGATGCGCGCCATGAACACCGAGGCGACCGCGGGCGTGGCCCTCACCCACACCTGGCTGGACGCGACCACCACCACCTTCCTCTCCGGCGCGATCGAGGTGATGGGCGACGGGATCGGCAACGACAACGGCCTGTGCGAGTCGAACGAGACCTGCGTCTTCGCCCCCAACATCGGCGCCTACCAGGGGCACGGCGCTCTGGTGCACGTCGGGAACGTCACCGCGGGCTCGGTGGCGAACGTCGATCTCTGGAAGTACCCGACCAACGGGTACTGACCGGCGGCAAGCTCCCTCCGTAATGCGGAGCGCGGATCGCCTCCTGGTCCGCGCTCCGCGGGCAGCTTCCCGCACGGCGGCGCTTCGGCGCCGGCGAGAGGAGGAGGGGCCCTCGCGGAGCTTGCGAGCCGCCGTTCGCCCGAGCGGAGCGCAGCGGAGTCGAAGGGGCCCTCGCGAGTTTGGTGGGATCCGGTCAGCCTGAGCGGAGGCCGAGCTTGTCGAGGCCGGAGTCGAAGGCCCCTCGACGCCGCCTGCCCTGAGCTCGGGGCTCGGCGCGACCGAAAGGCGGCTCCTCGTCCCGCAGGCGAGCCTGAGCTGCGCAACCCCGCCCCAGTCCCGAGCATCCGAAGACCTCAGTTTTTCAGGAGGCTTGCGGCATGCGCGCACGGATGGCTGGGCTGGTCGTCCTGGGGGCACTCAGCTTGGCCGGCTGCTCGCGCGCTGCTGCCGTCGAGGCGGCGCGCGCCGACAAGCCGAAGGCCGAGGGCAAGAGCATGGGCACCTACCAGAAGCCGTCCGAGGACGAGCTCAAGAAGAAGCTGACCTCCGAGCAATTCCAGGTGGTCTGCAACGAGGGGACCGAGCCCCCGTTCCGCAACGCCTACTGGAACAACCACGAGCCCGGCATCTACGTGGACGTGGCCACCGGCGAGCCGCTGTTCAGCTCCACCGACAAGTTCGACTCCGGCTCCGGCTGGCCCAGCTTCACCAAGCCGATCGAGCAGGGGCACGTGATCAGCCGCGAGGACTCCAGCTACGGGATGCGGCGCACCGAGGTCCGCTCGACGGGCGGCGACAGCCACCTGGGCCACGTCTTCGACGACGGGCCGGCGCCGACCGGCCTGCGCTACTGCATCAACTCGGCGTCGCTGCGCTTCATCCCCGCCGCCAGGCTCGAAGCCGAGGGCTACGGGCAATTCCTCGGTCTTTTCGGGCTCAAGCCCAAGGGAACGACGACGTCGGGGCCGACGACCGGCCAGCAGCCGCGCGAGGTGGCCACGCTCGCCGGTGGATGTTTCTGGGGCATGGAGGAGATCCTGCGCCAAGTCCCGGGCGTGCTGGAGACGCGGGTCGGCTACACCGGCGGCGCGCTCGAGAGCCCGACCTACGAGGACGTCCACACCGGGCGCACCGGGCACGCCGAGTCGGTGGAGATCACCTTCGATCCCAGCCGGATCTCGTTCGCCCAGCTGCTCGACCAGTACTTCTTCCGGATGCACGACCCGACCACGCCCAACCGCCAGGGCAACGACCTGGGAAGCCAGTACCGGTCGGCGATTTTCTTCCACTCCGAGGAGCAGCGGCGCGCGGCCGAGGAGGCCAAGGAGCGGGCGCAGAAGGCGGGGCGCTGGAAGCGGCCGATCGTCACCGAGATCGTCCCGGCCAAGACCTTCTGGCTGGCCGAGGGCTACCACCAGAAGTACCTGGAGAAGAATCCCGGCGGGTACACCTGCCACTGGATGCGGGATTGAAAGTCCGCGGATTTGCCGGGGAAACTCCGGTCAGCCCGAGCGGAGCGAAGCGGAGTCGAGGGCAGCGGAGAGGGCCTTCGACTCCGGGCTTGCGGCCCTACGCTCAGGCCGAACGGTGATCGGCGAAGCCTCTCACGCCGCCTTGCCGGCGTCCTTGGCCAGGCGGGCGGCCTCGAGCTTGGAGCGGCTGACGCAGTCCTCGATGGCCAGGCCGCCGAAGTAATTGCCGGTCAGGTAGAGCGAGCCGCTGCCGAGCCCGCGCTCGATCTCGGCGACCACCTGGTCGTGGCCGACGACAGGCGAGGGGAGGACCACCCGGCGCTCGACCACCTTCTCCACCGCGCTGCGCTCGACCCCGAGGACCTGGCAGGCGGTGGCCAGCCCGTGGTCAGGATCGGTGCCCGGCTTGAGGTGGAAGGCGAAGGCGCGCCAGGCCGGATCCGGCACCACGTCGCGCGAGACAGCGGAGAAGAAGCCGTTCTCGAGCGGGATGATCCCCGCCACCGGCTCGATGGCCAGCGCCGCCTTCTTGACCATCACTCCGATGCTCTCCACCGGGTTGCAGCGGATCTTGGCCAGCCCGGCGGCGACCTCGGGCGCGATGCCCTGCAGCAGCGGGGCGGCGGCGCTGGGCGGCAGGGCCATCGCCAACCGCGGGGCGTTGACGGTCTGCTCCCCGAACTTGATCGCGTAGCCGTCGGCTGACTTCTCGATGGCGGTGACCTCGGAGCGGGGGCGGATCTCGAGGTTGGGGGTGCCCTCGATGCAGTCGGCGATCGACTGCAGGCCGCCCTGCATGGTGAAGCTGCGCAGCACGTCCTTGCGGCGCTTGCGGGACTTGAAGAGCATCTCCGCCGGGAAGTCGTCGGCGCGCTGGGAGGGGACGGCCGAGAGCACCGGGGAGAAGACCTTCTCGAAGTTGCCCTTGCCGACGATGCGCCCGAAGTAGTCGCGCACGCTCTTGCCGGCCTTCTTCATCCCGATGATGCGCGGCGCATTCAGCAGCAGTTGCGGGATGTTGACCTTCTTGGTGATGGGCTGGATCTTGCCGTCGGCCCAGAGGCGGAAGGGGGCCTTCTGGCGGGCCAGCAGCCGCGCCAGCCCGTGGCGCTCCTCGAGGATGCCGATCAGGTTGCCGTAGCTGTTGTAGGCGGTGTGGGCGCCCATCTCGAACCAGAAGCCGTCCTGGCGGTGGGAGTGGATGCAGCCGCCGGCGCCGGCCTCCTTCTCCAGCACCAGCGCCTTGAGGCCGGCCTTGGCGGCGTAGTGGCCGAAGCTCAGGCCGCTGATCCCGCCGCCGATGACGATGACGTCGATGTCGCTCATCCCTGGCTCCTCCGCGTGCGCCGCGAGCCCAGGGCCCGAGGGCCCGGATTCGAGGGGCATTTCGGGCGCGTAGACTACCCCAGCGCTGCCGGGCGGGCACTCGGGAAACGCCGCGCTCCGCTCGTCTGTGAAGCAGCAGGGCGGGCGCCGAATTCGATTTGCCGGTGCGGACCGGGGTCTGGCCCCGAGAGCGACTGGCGCTCGGTCGTCAGTGAGGGAGCGTCTCGGGCTCGGCCTCGCGAACGTGCCGCGCGTATTCCTCGTCGCCGACCTTCTCCAGCCAGTCGACGATCCTGCCGTTGAGCCGTTCCTGGATGGCGAGATGGGTCATCGAAGTCGCCGGGGTGGCGCCGTGCCAGTGCTTCTCGCCGGGTGCGCTGGAGACCACGTCGCCGGGCCGGAGCTGTTCGACCGGCCCGCCCCAGCGCTGGGCCAGGCCGTGGCCTCCGGTCACGATCAGCACCTGGCCGAGCGGATGGGTGTGCCAGGCGGTCCGGGCGCCGGGTTCGAAGGTGACCGCGAGGCCGGTGGCCCGCGCGGGCTCCTTGAAGTCGAAGACCGAGGAAACGTGCACGGTGCCGGTAAAGTGCTCCGAGGCTTCCTCGCCGGGCTGATGGGATTCGTGGCTCATGCTTTCCATGGTGAGGCTCCCGCTGGTCCTCCTCTTCGCCGCTCGAACTGCCAAGCCCTCGATGCAGCTCCGCTTCAGGCGCCGGCGCGGCCGTCGGCCGCCCGACAGCGCATCCAAGTGCGCGATGCATCCAAGAAAAGTTGGATCTGGTCGGGCGAAAGTGGGTGCCTGCGAGCCTGCCAGAGGCACTCCCGATCCGAGCGCGGATGCGGCTGCCGGCTGGCCCCTCGCAGCGAGCCAGGGCGCTGGCGGGCAGGACGGCGATCAGCCGAACCCGAGCGACGCGGCGCTCGATGCGCGCGAGTCCAGGACCAAGGAAGCTGCTGAGGAGGAGGATGCCGCCGCGGGCGCCTGCCGTCAGATGCCCTCCAGGCGGATGCGCTTGTTGCCGAAGACCGCCTCGACCTCCAACTCGCCCCCCAATGCCTCGACGTAGCGCTTGAGGGTCGAGAGCAGGTGGTCCTCTCGGCGCTCGGCGCGGGAGAGCTCGCCTTGGGTCATCTTGGTGACCTTGGCCACTTCCGCCTGCGTCTTCCCCGACATCAGGCGCAGCTCTCGCAGCGTCAGGCGCAGCGATTCCTTCTGTGCCTTGCGCCTGATTTCGGCGATCTCCTTCTGCGTGAAGTGACGGAGCTTCACGTCTTCCCAGCGTTGGATCTTCATGGCGTCCTCCTACTCATCGTCTCGATCGTGGAGCCCGGCTTCCTGCTCGCGCAGGTACTGCTCCCAGATGCTTTCGACCCTGGGCAAGAGCTGCCGGTAGAACCGCGCGTCGCTCTTATCGCCGCCGAGTAACAGGACGGCCTGCCGGCGAGGGTCGAAGGCGTAGAAGATCCGGAAGGGCCTCCCCTGGGACTGCACCCGCAGCTCGCGGAATGGGTGCTTCGTGCCAGCGATGGCGCTGCTGGTGCGGGTAGCCCAGGGCGACCCCCTGCTCCGACAGCAAGTCGACCGAAAGGGCGACCGCCTTCTTGTCACCCTTTCCGAGCCGCTCGAACCAGCTCACGAACTCATCGGTGGCGATGACCTCGACCATGAGGAAGGATGTTGTGCCCTAAGGCATATGAGGTCAAGCGCATACAGTCTTTGGTTGCTCGAGCGTGGGCACGGCGCGTCCCGCAGCCGGCAAACGACCGTGCAGGCTTTGCAGGCGAAGGCGGAGCAGTTGTCTGAGGGCTTGGCGCCAGACCGCAAATGCACGGAGGGATCGGGATTCAGGTGTCGCGAAATAGCTCGATTCCAGCGTGGGATCCCAGCGACGCAGACCGGCGCACGCGGCTCAAGACCGGCGGTTCTAGGCGGGGAGCTGGTCGACTGCTAAGTGCCCTTGCTGACTCGAAAACTCCCCACGAACCCCGGCAAGGTCTTCAGCCTGAAATAGCTGACCGAGGTCGAAACCAGCCGACCCGTCTCGACCTCGGTGATCCTCCCGAAGCAGGTGGTGTGTGCCACCGGCAGGTTCCAGACCTGGATGTTCACCTTCTCGCCGACGAACTGAAACCGCTTGCCCTGGGCCTCGAACCCGAAGCGGTAGCGGATCTTGTGCTCCTTGAGGTAGTGCAGCTCGAGCGTCCCTTCGCAGGGCGCGTCCTGGCACAGCCCCTCGACGGTGACCTTCCCCTCGAGCTGGTGGACGCCGAACTCCTCGCTGGCCGGATTGGCCCAGGCCGCCACGTTGCGCGGGCCCCAGCGCACCTTGAACTCGAAGAACCGGCGCCCGGCCGGACCGAACGGCGACTCGAACTCGTGCTCGCCGGTCATGGTCTCGGTCAGCGAAAAGCCCACTTGATTCAGCACGTTGACGGCGTCGAGCAGGGACATCGCAACTCCGGGGTCTTGGGGAAGGAGAGGGGAGCGTCGGGTCAGTGGCTGGGCGCGTGGTTGTGGTTGCCGTTGTCGCCGGACAGCAGCCAGTTGGCGGCCCGGCTCACCACGTCCGAGACCGGCGGCAGCAGGCGCGAGTAGAAGCCGATGTCGTTGAACAGGCTCACCATCTCCACCCGCTTGCCCTTCTTGACCGCGTTGAACACCAGGTGCGCGACCTTCTCCGGCGTGTCGGAGTAGTAGGGCAGCAGCTTCATCGACAGCTTGCCGGCCAACGTGTCCGGCGGCGTGATCGCATCATAGAACCCGGTGTTCACCATGTAGGGATACACCGTGGTGACCTGGATGTTGTAGCGCTGAAGCTCGAAGCTCAGGATCTCCGAAAAACCGCCCAGCGCCAGCTTCACCGTGGCGTAGGCGCCCCAGGTCGGCAGCCGGAAGAAGGCCTGCCCCGAGCTGACGTTGACGATCTGCCCGCCGCCCTGGGCCTTCATCTGCGGCAGCACTCCGTAGATGTGGTACAGCGGCCCCCAGAAGTTGATGCCGATCAGCTTCTGCCAGGTCTCCAGGCTGGTGCTCTCCAACTCGCCGCTGTAGCCGATGCCGGCGTTGTTCACCAAGACGTCGATCCGCCCGGTCTGCTTGAGGGTCCGGCGGATCATCTCGTCGACCTGCTTCTTGTCGGAGACGTCGACCTGGAAGGTGTGGACCTGCGCGCCGGCCTCGCGCAGCGTGTGCGCTGAGCGCTCCAACCCCTCGAGGTTGATGTCGCTCAAGGCCAGCACGGCCCCCGCGGAAGCGAACTCCCGGGCGGTCGCAAAACCGATCCCCTGGGCGGCGCCAGTGATGACCACGACCTTGCCGCGGATGTCCTTGATCGTGTTGGCCATTCCCTCTCCCCGCGCTGTCAGCTCGACACGCGCTCCCCCCGTCGGCGCACAGACAACCAAGCTCCCCCACGAGGACTAGACACAACTATCGCCACCGATAGCGCGCTGCGCAAGACGGCCGGCAACAGGTCGGTTTTTCGCCTTGCCGGCTCGGTGAACCGCTGGCGCCGGTCTTGACGCAGATCAAGGCGCAGCTCCTCTGGCGGTGGCAGGCTCGGCTCATGAAAGCCAACCAGAGCGCATCCGGGAAGTGGCGCAATCCCTACAGGTCCCTGCCGGCGGCGAGGTGGGGAGTGCAGGCGGCCTTCGCCATCTTCCTGGTCTGGATCGGCATCGACTTCGCCGCCTTCCTCGCCCAGTCCGAGGCCGGCGGGCAGCTCGCCGTCAGCCGCCCGCCAGCCGTCGAGGGCTTCCTGCCGATCAGCGCGCTGATGTCCCTCAAGCGGCTGGCGCTCGCCGGAGCCTGGGACCCCATCCATCCGGCGGGACTGACGATTTTCATCGCCGTGCTCCTCGGGGCGCTGGTGGCGCGCAAGTCCTTCTGCTCCTGGATCTGCCCGGTGGGCACGCTCTCCCGCGCGCTCGAATGGCTGGGCAGCAAGACCCTGTGGAGGCGCCGCCGCCAGCCGACCCTGATGCCGCGCTGGCTCGATCTTCCGCTGAGCGCGCTCAAG
>JBBIQS010000049.1:0-58367 GCA_037442205.1 Myxococcales bacterium | reverse complement strand
CGAGTTGATGGCCACCGTCGCCAGCAGGCTGAGGGTCAGCACCAGGGCGAGCTGGGCGCGGATGGCGTTCTTGCCGGGCATCGCCCGCCATCATCCACGCCGGGGAGCGGCCCGTCCAAATCCCGGCAGTTGAAGGGACAGGCCGTAGCTCGAGCAAATTGATGGTTGAGGTCACGGTCATGGGGGGCTCGACCGGCTAACCGCCTGGGAGGGCAGGCCTCGGTGGCTGGCTGCGCGTCACGGCGCCACGGCACCTTGTGGACTGCTGGCTTGATGCCCTATCCTCCCGCTCTTCGGCCACGATGCCCTGCATCGCAACCGACAAGGTTTTCGCCAATGTCTCCTTCGCCCGGGTCCGATCGACTCCAAGTTATCTTCGTGGTTCCGTGCTTCAACGAAGAGCAGTCGATTCCAATCCTCTACCAGCGAGTAAAGGACCTGCAGGCTCGGCTTCCCGACTGCGCTCTGGAGATGCTCTTCGTCGATGACGGCAGTACGGACCGCACCGCAGCGGTACTCGACGAAATGGCTGAGAGCGATCCCGCGGTGCAGGTGTTGTACCTAGCGCGGAATGCCGGGCACCAGGCGGCCCTGGCGGCGGGGCTCGACTTCGCCGACGCCGACGTCGTCGTGACCATCGACGCCGATCTCCAGGATCCTCCCGAGTTGCTCGTGGCAATGCTCGCGGAGGTGCGCCAGGGCGCTGACGTGGTCCATGCCCAACGACGCTCTCGCGCGGGTGAGAGTTGGTTCAAGCTGGCGACCGCACGCACCTTCTACGCGCTCCTGCACCTCCTCTCCAACCGCCAGGTAATCGAAAACTGTGGCGACTTCCGCGCAGTGACCCGCCCTGCGCTCGAGGCGGCGCGGGGCTTCCGGGAACTGCAACCATTCCACCGGGCGATCTTCTCGAACCTCGGCTTTCGCCAGGCAATGGTCCCCTACGACCGCAAAGCGCGCGTCGCCGGCGAGACCAAGTACCCGCTCGGCAAGATGCTGCGTTTGGCAGTCAACGCTTTCTTCAGCCACTCGGCCAGCCCGCTGCGCGTCATTACCCTGGCCGCGCTGGTCGCCTGGTCGACCACGCTTCTCTATCTCGGGAAGGCGCTATGGGAGCGGTTCGTCCTGGGGATCACCGTTCCCGGCTGGACTTCTACCGTGGCGCTGCTCTCCTTCTACACTGGTCTGCAGTTGCTGGGGCTGGCGGTCCTGGGCGCCTACCTGAGCCGTGTGTACGAGCAGGGACTCGGCCGACCTCGGTACTGGGTCGGCGACGCGCGCAACCTGCGTGCGCCCGCTGCCGCGTCCGATGCCTCTGAGAGGGCGCTTAGCGAGCGGGTACTCGCCGGCCGCCGGAGACTTGACTCTCGGCTTGCGGCCTCCCCCCTGCCCGCGTCGGAGTCCCGGTGAGTGGCGGACAGGACTTGACCGCCCGCGAGGGCCGTTTCCATGATGGGTGGGCAAGCAGCGAGCGGCCCGAAGATGTGGACGTCCGAGCGGCGTTCGAGGCCCCTACAGCGCTTGAAAACCGCTTCATTCTTGGGCGCATTGGATCGCTCGACGGCAAGCGCCTGCTAGACGTCGGGGCAGGTCTAGGGGACACCTCCGTCTACCTCTCCCGAAGAGGCGCTCGAGTGGTCTCCCTCGACGCCTCGCATGGCATGGCCAGCTTTGCTCGCAGGCTGGCTGCGCACCACGCGGTGGGCCTGTTGCCCACTGTAGCAAGCGCCGAGTCCCTGCCCTTTGGCTCCTCGACGTTCGACGTGGTCTACGCTGCCAACCTCATGCACCACCTGCAGGACCGTGACCGGTTTCTGGCGGAGGTGCACCGGGTCCTCAAGCCGGGAGGTTGGTTCTTCGCCTACGACCCGCTCGCCTACAACCCAGCCATCGATGTCTACCGCCGCCTGGCCTCCGAGGTGCGCACTGCCGATGAGCGCCCGCTTCGCTTCCCCGACCTTGAGCGCGCCCGGCGCTTCTTCGCCGAGGTCGGCCACCGTGAGTTCTGGATCACCGCCCTGGTACTCTTCGTGAAGTACTACGCCGTCGACCGGGTCGACCCGAACGCCGACCGCTACTGGCGGCGCATCCTGCGCGAGCCGCCGGAGAGACTCTGGTGGTGGTTTCCTCTCGCCCGCCTGGACGTGCTCTTGGCACGCCTTCCTTTGCTGCGGAGAATGGCCTGGAACACTGTGCTCTGGGCGCGCAAGGGACCAGGATGATCCGTCCCGATTTCGGCAAGCTCGCGCACGGAACGGCCTTCGGCCTCGCGATTCTCGTCGCGGCTTACTCGGCACTGTGGGCCACCGCTTGCCTGCGCGACCCTTGGCCGCTCGAGTTCCGAGAGGGCGCTGCCCTCACCACCACCGACCTCCTGCTCACGGGCGAGAATCCCTTCGCCGTGGCGCACCAGCCGAGCCGCCTCAACGTCTATGGCATTGGCTATCCGATCGCAGTCCTGCCCTTCGCGTGGCTTCTGGGAAACACCTTCTTCGCGCACCGGCTCGCCTCGCTCCTGTTCCTCACGGTTGCCGCAGGGCTCTTCGCCTTGCTTCTGCGCACCGACGGAGCCTCAATCCCCGCCGCCGCCCTGGGGAGCCTTTTCCTCTTTTCCGTACTGGTGCAGGACCTGAGCATCTCTGCTCGGCCGGACGGACTGGCATTCCTGCTCATGCTTGGAGCGCTGGCCGCCGCTCACATTTCGCAGTATCGGCCGCTGGGGCTCGCGCTCTGCGGGCTGCTCTCAATCGCCGGTTTCTTCACCAAACCATACGTGGTGGTAGTAGCGCCGCTGGTAGGGCTGTACCTCTTTCTCTTCGTCTCCAAGAGCCGGGCGATCGCCTTTGCCACTGCGACGGGCGTAGCCTTGGTGGTCGCTTGTGAGCTCGCAGACCGGCGGCTCGACTGTTACTTCACCAATACCTTCTTCGTTCATCGCAACTTCTCCAAGCTGCTCGGCCTTCACCTTGCCAGCGTGGCGAGCAATTACGCCGTGGAGGTCTTCGGGCTCCTGGCAGCGGCGGCGGTGCTGGTCGTAGGGGCGGCGCGTACCATGGCGCATGTCCCGGCGGCGCGGAGCAAAATGGTGGACCTGTCGGCAAATGGTCCAGCGTTGAGGCGGGCGCTGGCGCCGCCAGTGCTCTACGCTCTAGGGGCCGGCTTCGCGCTGGTCGCTGTCCTGGGCGGGCACCCCGGAAACGGACTCCTCTATTGGCATCAGTTGCTCACCCCGATGCTCCTTTGGGTCGTGCTCCGCCGCACCACGCCAGTGCCCCTCGTCGCCCTGGCCCGCTCGGCGGTCGCTGCCAACCTTGCGCTGCTTCTCCTGCAATCCCCGCCACTGCCGCCCGACCACAGCGAAGCATGGGCGCCGCTCGACGCGCTTATGGCCTCTGGGAAGAGGATCCTTGCCCCTGGGCCTCTGGCCGCACTTGCCCTTAGTCGTGGGGCGCCGGTCTACGACAACGGCCAGACCGAATACGCGGATTGGGGAGGGAAGGGCAACTTGAGCCGATCGGGGGCGGCCTGCATGGAGGCCACGGCGCGCTTTCGCTCCGAAATCGCCTCCCAGCTCGAACGCCGCGCCTTCGACTACGTGATCCTGCTCCCGGGCTACGGACCCTCGCCCACCAACGCGTTGGGAGCGCCGTTGGCGACGCCTGAAGGGCTGCATGGGCTCTACCGGCCGGCTGGCAAGCTGGGCCTGCCCATGACATTCAACGGGCTCGTCGTAGCGCAAGTATGGATCCCGACGGAATCCGGTGTAGCCGAGCCGCTCGCTGCGCCATCGCCTTGAGAGTGCGAGCTTGACCCCAGCCCTTCCAAGGTGCTGGTTTCACCTTCATTTGGCGCGAGCCTTCGATGAGCGCCAGGCCGCGAGCAATCGTGCGGTGGAAACGTGCAGTGCTTGGGATCGAATTCGCGCTTGGGCTGAGGCTTCTTCGGGCCGCGCTTCGGCTTCTTGAGGTGGTGCATGTCGACGCCTCGAGCGACTTCAATCAGCCAGGCGGCAAGCTCGCGTGGAGACATCTCCACGAAGCGCTTCCAGTCGCCGTCGTCGGTCACCCACTCGAGGGCTGGCACGCCTTGGCTGACATCCAGCGCGATGTAGAAGGCGGAGACCTCTTGGTCGATTTTCTCGGGTCCGTGGACTCCGCCGATGCTGGCCTTGATTGTGGCGAGCACGTTGTAGGCGACCAACGCCGTGCTGAAGGCGAACAGCGCCGCCTTGGGATAGCCCAGCGTCGCGACCGCTCCCCCAGGCTCCTCTCCAACTCCTGGAAGGCAGTCTCAATGGTCCAGCGCCTGCGGTACGGACGGGCAATCACCTCGGCGGGGACGGAGTCGGGCAGATTGGTCAGCAGGTCGAGGAATCTCGCGCCGTCCCGCGTTGGCTTGTCCAGGCGAAGGCCGACTCGGCGAGCGGGCAGCTCGGATCCGGCGCTGATGAGCACGATTTGCTGCTCGTTCACTTCCCCGGTTTCGACTCGGCCAGCGGGTTCTCGCCCACCAGCCAACCGGCACGGCGCATTCCCGGAATGCTCGCGGGTGATGAAGAAGCCGCCTCGGGCAGCGATGCCCTTGAGCAATCCTGCGGTGCAGAAGTTCCGGTCGTCGATCCAGAGGTCTTTGGCCTCGACGGTCGCCAGCAGCGCGTCGGTCCTGGAGCGCTCCTGCGCATGACCGTCTTCGACGCACACCACGTCGATGGCCATCCGCAGGCGAGGGTCGAGCACCACCAGCCCGAACCCCGGAAGAGGACCAGCGCCCTTGGCGCGCAATTCCTTGATGCGACGCTCGGTCGCTGCGAAGTGGTTCCCGTCCAGGATCTTGATGCGGTACCCGGGAAGCCACTCGCCACGCGCGCCGCCAGTCGCCTCGATCACCGGGGACAAGCGTTCGCGACGTGGCGAACCAGAGCCCGCGAGACCTCGGGCTCGAGAGCATCGACCTTGTCGTAGACCGCCTGCAGCGACGCTCCGATGCTCGCCTGGCTCCGAAGGAACGCGCCACGCATGGACATGCGCGAGCACACCACCAAGCTCATCAGCTCCGCCACGGAGCTGAACAGCAACTTGCGGGTGTATTGCCGATCGGCGACTCGCTCGAACAGTTCGTCGAGCGATTCGGCCTGCAGCGCGTGCTCGAGCGCTGCCCGCGCCATCGTCGGCAGCGGCCCGCGCTTCGCCAGCCGGTCAATGACTTCGCTGAAAACCATGGCGCCTCCTCGCATCCGAACCGCGAGGAAACCTGCCTGATCTGCCCGGCCCGCACAATGGGGCGCGAATCCTTCAGCAATACCCAGTGGTTACGACCTTGGAAGGGCTGGTGCAACACCCTCAGCCCGCCGAGCGGGCGCAATAGACTCGCCTACTCGCTGCGCGTCTTGGACCTCGCAGTCGCCACCACGGCCAGGGCCCGCGGCGTCAGCGACGCGCAGACTCGACGACGCGCTCTCCCGCGACTTCCCCTCAATGAGCGAAACCCGTTTTCCACTCAAGGAGACTCGCGGATCGCTTGCGCGCTCCGGGCCTGGACAGGCAGGCGCAGTTCCCGGGTCGAGGTCCGACACCCGTTCCTGCGACTGAGGGAATAGGAGTCGGAGACCTTTCCCCGGCGCAAGTTGCGGCGCGAAAAGCACGCGGAGCAGCAGTTTTGGGGCCACCCGACACCCGACTCGGCGAGCGAGGGCTGGGATGCTCGAATGGATGGCAACCGGTCGGTATTTCTCTATACGCCCGCGCTTTCTCGGGCGGCCGCGATTCTCTCCGCGGGCAGTCCTGGCAGGCCGGCCTGCAGGCACGCCTCGTCCGGGCCCAGAGCAGGACCGCGGCAGCGCGCACGTTCTCTCCGCCGCCCCTCCCTGGCTAGGGAGGTCACTCGCTCGCACGCCAGCAGCACTTGCGCGCGGCGGCGTCACTTCTGCTAGCCTGCGCGTCCGGCATCCTCGACACTAGGGCGCCTCTGCGCGACCAGACCCACCATGACTAGTCGGCCCCTCGCTTCCACTTCAAACTTTCCTCCGCTGGAATCACTGGCGTGGACCGTCCCTGTCGTGCTCGTGCCCACGCTCCTGGCGGCCCCGCTTCTGGCGGGCAAGGTGTTCCTCTTTCGGGATCTCTTTCAATTCATCGCGCCACAACAGGAACTCATCGCTCACGAATTGGCGAGCGGTCGATTGCCTGAATGGAACCCATTTCTCTACTCTGGCGCGCCCCTACTCGCCGAGCCGGGCACCGGGGTCTTCTACCTCCCTAACCTGCTATTCCAGATTCTGGATCCGCTTCGCGCCGGGACGCTATTCGTCCTGCTTCATTTGCCCCTAGCCGCGCTGGGCAGCTACAGCCTGGCGCGACACCTGGGAGCCGATGGCATCGCCGCCTCGGTGGGAGCCCTGGCCTATGCCAATAGCGGCTACGTCCTCAGCCTTCACGGGTCACACTACTATCTGGCAGGAGCCGCCTGGCTGCCGCTGGCCGTCTTGGGACTGCTCCTTTCCTCCACATCCCCCCTGGGCCGAAGGTGGGCCCTGGGAGCGCTTCCGATTGCGGCGATGGTGCTCAATGGCGAATTCCAGAGCGTTGGCTTCGCCGGGCTTTCGGCCTGCCTGCTTCGGGCCACCCGCGGAGCCCGCGACCCCTGGCCATGGGTTCGCCTGCTCTCGGCAACCGCGCTCGGATGCGGCATTGGGGCAGTCCAACTGCTCCCCTCCGCGTTGTTTGCGACCCAAAGCGTGCGTCAGGCAGGTATCGAGCTGGCCGAGTCAGGGTCGTGGTCTACCCATCCGCTGCGCTGGCTCGAGTTTTTCGTCGCACTTCCCTTTGGCGCGCCCTACCCGGAACACAACCTCTGGACCCCAGGAAGATTCGACAGCTCCCACCGGATCCCCTGGGCCCTCAGCATGTACGTCGGCGCCCTGACGCTCGCCGCAATGACCGCGTTGCGACGAGATCGCACAACCCTCGCCATCGCAACCCTGGTTGCCCTCGGGATCATCCTGGCCGCTGGGCAACACACACCGCTGTTCGAGCTCTGGCACCGAGCAGTCCCGGGAGCAAAATTCTTCCGCTACGCAGAAAAGTATCTGCTTCTCGCCACCCTCGGATTCGCCCTGGCAGCGGCACTGGGCCTTACGCGCCTCCACCTCGATTCAACTCTGCGCAGTCGCGCCGCGACAACTGCCCTTGTGTTGGCGGCGGTGATGCTAATCGCAGCAGGCGCCGCGAGCTTGCTGCACGACCGAGTGACGGAGATTGCGGCGAGCGGGCTGCGGGCCACCGATTCCATGGTTGATCCTAACCATGCCGCTTCCAGCCTCTGGCTCTCGCTCGCCCGCGCGGGTGCGCTTCTGATGAGCGCGGGCTTGCTCCTAGCACTCTCCCAGCGCCGCCCCGGCCTGCTGGCCCCCGGCCTGCTGCTCATCGCGCTCGCTGACTTTGCCGGCTTGGGAATGCGGATGCTTTCCTACGGAGAGGCGGGCTTTGCAGACCGCGAGCCGCCCCTAGCCAACGCCATCCGCCAAGCATCTCCAGCGGGCACGACAGGCAGGTTCTATCGCCATCCATCCTGCAATCGTGTGCTCGCAGGAGACTCGGGTGCGGCGAGCGGCCTCGAGCGCCAACGCGAGCACGACTGGCTTTCCGGCAAGCCCAACACATTGAGCATGGCGCGACTTGGGAGTGTTGTCGGCTATGGCGCTGCCGAGAGCGCGCTCAAGCATCGCGCCTGGACTTCGGCGGCACGCGCCGGTCTCTCGCACACGCTGCGCGTTTTCGGGGCCTCGGTCATGGTAGCCTGCGACGGCCAAGGCCACGAACCAGCAGCGCGCACTCTTGCCGCGCTTCCGCGCGCCTTCGTCGCCAAGGGCGCGGCCTCCGCTACGCTGGATGACATTCTGGATCGCCTGCGCGATCCGCTCCTCGATTGGCAGGCGCAGGTCCTGGTCGAGGGTCCGGCGCCGACTGCTGGAACTGGGGGGACAGCGGAGGTGGGAGACATTTCGCCGACACACGTCCGGGTGAACACCTCGGGGAGCGGCACGATGGTGCTGCTCGACTCGGCTGGCGATGGATGGGAGGCGCGCCTCGACGGCAATCCGGTCCCAATCATGCGCGCGTTCGCCCTGTACCGCGCGGTCGAGATCCCCGGGGGCGAACATACGGTCGATTTCGTCTATCGAACCCCAGGGCTGGCGATCGGCGCCCTGGTTTCCCTGCTATCGACCCTGACCGCCGGGCTGCTCATCGTCCTCGCGCGCCGCCAAGCGAACAGCCGAGAGCCCCATCAGGCAGCGGGAGCATCTCTTCCCGGATGAGCTGGCCCTTGGCGAGAGCCAAGACAGCAGTTCCAGCAGACCGTTGCTCTGGTCGGCTCCAGCGGCGGATGGAACCTAGGCCAGTCCCTTGGGGACTGGCGAGGGCGACCGGCCCCATGGCCGGCGCGATACCCGCCACACCGAGTATGCCAACAAAGCCGAGAGCGCCAACAAGGGAGGTATCGCCCAGGCATTTGGCAGGAGGTACGCAAAATCCACCGGCCCGGCCGCGACGTCCTCGACCACCGCCGCGACGTGCTGTCCAGTGACCCGCACCACGGGGAGCGACCGGCCGGCCTGAGTCGCCGTCCATCCCGCCTGGAAGGAGGTCCGCAGCCCGATGACCCCTCCCCCCGTTCCCTTGGCATCAACGCTGGCGCGATCCGGTCCGAACCATCGCACACTGACTTCCCCAATGTTCATCCCTTCCGGCAGGGAGTCGCCCCCTGGGCGGTGCAATGGATTGTCAACAAGGGCGACAGTGTCCACGAGCGCTTGGCTCCCCACCAGCCTGCGCAGCAATTCCTTCTCGGACGAGACGAGGGCCGGCCTCCGGGACACAAATCCAATGGGGAGCGGCTCGGAGACTACGAATACTTGGACCGCCTGGTTGTCATCGCTGAGAAAATGCAGCCCTGGCAGGTCAAGGACCGTGGCCGGCTGTTCGAGACCGCCGCTGGGAGCCACGACATGAGTGCATCCCAATGCCCTGGCGGCGGAAAGCGAATGACGGACCCTGAGCACGTCGAAGAGTCTGAGATTAAGATTGGTCTGCAGCGCCGAGTAGTTAAATACAGACCGAATACGATCGCAGGCATTAAGAGTATAGATCCCGAGACCCTTCGCAACCATGATCTGTTCCCAGGTTCCCGACTGACTGCCCTGCCTGAGCGACACGTTCCAAAGGGACTCATCCATACAGAAGATCGGACCACCCTCACCGCTGGCAGGCACCTCGCGAAGAGGAGAGCTAATATCGAAAAAATTCGGCCCCACTTCGATGGCCCCTGGCGCCGCAATGATCAGATCCGCCGCGACCAGGATCCCTGCATAGCGGCGCGCTTTTCTACCAATACCAATCAAAATCAAGGCAAGAGCAAGGAAGGCAGCAGCTTGCATCATCTGCCGGAACAGCTGATTAGAGAGTTCGGGGAGCATTGCTCCGGCATGCTCAACTGCGCTGCTCGATACCCCGTACAGGAAAGCCAACGAGGTCGCCCGGTCCCGTGCCGCGAAGGCGGCACCTGTCTGAAGCGCGACCGCGAGACCGCCCGCCAGCAGGAACGCCAAGCGAAGATGCCGAGCCTTGGCCCGACCACAGGATTGAAGCAGGGACGCCGCCACCACCAAGGCGGCAGCCGTGGTAATCGTCAGATACTTCGCTGGGAAGCGAAATTCTCTGAGAGGCGAAAGGTACTTGAGCACCCAGGGGAAAATCGGGGTTTCGGCACCGAGGGAAGCAACCAGTCCGAGGGTAGCCACCAGCGCGGCAGTGCGAACTTGGCGGCGGCCGAGGCCCACCACGGCGGCGGTCACAACCAGCAACCCGAGATATGGGGTCGGATTCCAGGGAACCGTCTTCATGCCCGGGTGAAGCAACAGCATTGCATCCGCCCCCGTGGAAACCCGTTCCACCAGAGCGCCGGGCGCGATGAGAGCTATCCAGGCATCGTGAGAGAATCCCCAATACAGCGCGTCTCGCAAGGCCAAGAGCCCAGCGCGCGCAGTAAGAGCGACTTCCTGGTAGGCGCCAACCCAGGCCACTGCCCCCAACGCGGTTCCGGCCCCAGCGGAGGCGACCGCCAGGAGCAGCGCTCTCCGCGCCCGCCCTCGCCGCCGGAACCAATGGCTGCATGCCTCCAAGACGACGAGGCCCAGAATGACGCCATAAGATTGGAGTTCGCCCCCCAGCAGCACCCCGGCCGAAGCCACGGCCAGCGCCGCCGCAGGCCAAGGACTGGGCCGTCTGAGCAGCATCCGCACCGAGGCCCACGCCAGAGGCACCCAGGCAGCCGCCACTACGTAGCAGGAGTGCTTGGCAAGATCGATCACCGTGCCAGAAAAGGCGAACGCCAGGCCGAGACATGCCGCAGACAACGGACGAAGCCGAAAGGATTGCCCAAGCCAGACCATCGCCGCCGCACCGATCGAGAGGTGAACGATCAGTCCGAGCGACAGCTCCAGGGGCGCTGGCACGAGCAAGGTCAGCCAGCGGATTGGATATAGAATCTGCGCCTGTGGATCGGCCAACAGCGGGGCCCCATTCCCAAGCCACGGCGACAGCAGGAAACCGGTTCCTTCGGCAATTCGATTTTTTAGCTCGCACAGTATTCCGGCCTCATATTGGGCCAGATCACGTTCGAAATAGTAGAACCCGAAGGCGAGCGGGAGGCTCAACAGCGCCGCCGTGATCCCTGAGGCGGCCAGCATCGCTCGACGGTAGGCCGCTTTTCGCCGGCGAGATGCCTGTCGAAATTCCATTGTGCGAGAAAACCCAGGAACTCAAGGAACTTGCGGGACCCGGAGTTCTGGCGAGAGCCGCTTGGCCGACTGTACCTTCCCGACTGCCCAGGAGCAAGCAGGTGGCGCCGCCCGCTAGCGAGCGACCAAGCACTGACATGACGAAAATTGGCAGCAGCCAAGCGCCGAGCGACCATTCTCGGCTCCCGCCCCCAAGCTCCAACGGTCATTTGCAGGGGGAGAAGCCGAGACAGCGCACGGCACGGCACGTGCATCCGCCAGCCGCTCGCAGCACCCATCAATCAACCGGAGGCATCATGAAGAACCTCATCACCCACGGCAAGAAGGGATTTACCCTCATCGAGCTGATGATCGTCGTGGCGATCATCGGCATCCTGGCGGCCATCGCCATTCCCAACTTCATCAAGTTCCAAGCGCGCTCGAAGCAGGGCGAGGCCAAGTCCAACCTCAAGGGCTTCTACACCGCCGAGCAGTCTTTCATGCAGGAAAAGGACAAGTACTGCACCGACATGTCCGTCGTCGGTTTCAATCCGGAACGCGGAAATCGCTATACCTATGACTTCAGCGCGGCCGGCGCCCTGACAAATATTCAGCAGCGCTCTTCGGCGACCATCGGCAGCGCCGGGTTCGACTCGATCGAG
This sequence comes from Myxococcales bacterium, assembly GCA_037442205.1. Taxonomy (GTDB): domain Bacteria; phylum Myxococcota; class Myxococcia; order Myxococcales; family UBA5297; genus JBBIQS01. The sequence continues at coordinate 46,931 of JBBIQS010000049.1, read as the reverse complement.
ACCGATACCTACAAGTATCCAGAAATGAAGACTGCATACGCCCAGACGTCCGGAACGATCGCCTTCGTTGCGGAGGCCGGGCACACCGTCATCACCGCTACCAAGAAGGCGGAGTTCACCAACCAGTCGACCAACACCATTGGGGTCGGCGTCGGCAAGTGCACCGACCCGGGCGGCGACTTCTCGGGCTGGGCCTTTTCCAACATCGACAACGAGACCGCAACCGATGCTTGGGTGATCTCCAACGAGGGCGGCGCCATCGCCAACGCCACCTGCAAGTCCACCAATACGACTCAAGTGTCGGCCGGCGTCCCGGGCAACGTCAACAACGACGTCGACTGCGACTAGTCGCCAAGCCTCCCTTAAACTCGAGGGTGGGCGTGTGCAGCCGCGCCCATCCTCTTTCCCGCGTTTCGGGCTGATATATCGTGCGAAAGTCCGCGTCTCTTCTGCTGTTCGCTGGTCTCTGGTCGCTCGCATCCCTGTGGAACTACGGGGTCTTTGACCGAGCTGCCGATCGAGCCAGACGCCGCCAGCCTGAGTTGGTAGCCATTCCCCGACCGGAAGTTATCCGCGCCCTCTCTTTCGGATTCGACGCCTTCCTCGCCGATCTCTACTGGATCGGCGGCGTCCATTACTTTGGCGAGCCCCGCAATCAAGGGGTCTGCTACGGCGCTCTTTCAAACTACCTGGAAGTCACTGCTGCGCTGGCCCCACGCTTCAAATCGGTCTACAAGTTTGGCGGAATCGCCATCCCGTGCAGCACTGGCAACGGCTGGGTGAACATCGAAGCAGCCAGCCGCCTTCTCGAAAAGGGGCTGCAGCAGTTTCCTGACGAGTGGTTCCTCCGCCTGCTGCTTGCCTACAATTTCTCGGCGTTTCTGGGGCGCTACCAGGACGCCGCCAACCAGCTCTTCGAAGCCGCAAAGGTACCGGGCTCTCCTAACTACCTGACCTTGCTGGCCACCCGCCTGTCCTCGGTGGCAGGGAACTTCGAGGCCGCGCGCGTAATGGCCCTGCAGGTGGCGCGCGACACCGACGACCCCCTGTTGCAGGAGGCGATGCAGCAGCGGGTCATCCAAATCGACACCGAGGAGGCGATCAAGCGCATCGAGGCTGCCGTCGCGTCCTACCTCTCGGCGACCGGGCGGCTGCCAGCCTCTCTTTCGGACGTGGTGACCGCAGGTACGCTCGGGGTGCTTCCAGCCGAGCCTAGCGGCGGCAAATGGCTTTATGATGCCGGGACCGGCGCGGTAAGCTCGAGCGTGCAGGTCGAACGACTCAAGCTCCACCTGCCGAAGCAACCCACCGCGCTCGCTCCCGAAGCCCCACATCTCTAAGAGACCCTCCGCTCGCCACATGTCCGTCCCGGCCCTCCCCTTCGCACCTGATTCGCTCATCGTTGTCAACGAGCTTCGCAAGAGCTTCAAGCTCGGCTTCGCCCGCCGGCGGACCTTCGAGGCACTTCAAGGCATCTCCTTGTCCGTGGCTCGAGGGAGCGCCACCGGCTTCCTGGGCCCCAACGGCGCCGGCAAGACCACCACCATCAAGATCCTGACCGGCCTCATCTTCCCGGACTCGGGTTCGGCGCTGGTCCTCGGCGAGCAGCCCGACCAACCGGACATCCGCCGCCGCATCGGCTACCTCCCCGAGAACCCGAGCTTCCACGACCACCTCTCCGGGATCGAGGTCCTCGACTTCACCTGCCAGCTGCAGGGCGTTCCCCACCAGCAGCGGGCCAGGCGCATCGGCGAGGTGCTGGAGCAGGTCAAACTCTCCCACGCCGGCAACATGCAGGTGCGCCGTTACTCCAAGGGCATGGTCCAGCGCCTGGGGATCGCCCAGGCGCTCATCCACGAGCCCGAGCTGCTGATCCTCGACGAGCCGATGTCGGGGTTGGATCCCGTCGGACGCCGCGAGGTCCGCGACTTGATCCTCGAGCTGCGCAAGGCCGGCAAGACCATCTTTTTCTCCACCCACATCATCGCCGACGTCGAGGACGTCTGCGACCGGGTGTCGATCCTGGTCAAGGGCAAGGTGGTCCGGGACGGGCCGGTGGGCGAACTGCTCGGCGCCCAAGCCGGCGAGATGGAGATCGTCGCCACCAACGTCCCCGACAGCTTCCCCGGCCGCACCGACCACAGCGCCTCGCAGATGCCTCTGTTCCGCGCCGCCAACCGCGACGAGGCGCGCCAGGTGGTCGAGAAGCTGTGGCAGGCGGGCGCGCAGGTGGTCTCGATGAACGTGCGCCGCTACCGCCTGGAGGACGTGTTCATGGAAGCGCTGCGCGAGAAAGGCGGCCCTTCCGTCGAGCGGCCGGCGGGGGAGAGCTGACATGCGAGGAGCCCTCACCATCGCGCGCATGACCGTCCTGGAGGCGCGCCGCAACAAGATCACCTGGTCGCTGCTCTTCTTCTGCCTGGTGCTGGTCTTCAACAGCTTTCTGTTCCAGGAAGTGACCATCGCCGCGCACGATCGGATCCTGCGCGACGTCGGGCTGGCGGCGATCGGCCTCTTCGGCCTGCTGCTGTCGGTGTTCCTGGGCGTCAGCGTCGTCTCGCGCGAGGTCGAGCGGCGCACGGTCTACATCCTCCTCACCAAGCCCATCGGCCGGGCGGACTACTTGCTGGGCAAGCTGCTGGGGGTCTGGCTGACGCTCATCCTCTCCCTAGGGATGATGTTCGTCGCCTTCTTGCTCGAGAGCGTCCTCTATCGAGCGCCAATCGACGCGGTGGTCTTCCAGTGCTTCTGGCTGATGCTGATGGAGTTCCTGCTGATCGCCAGCTTCTCCATCCTGGCCAGCACCTTCACCTCGTCGGCCATGTCGGCCTTCATGTCGATCGGGCTGTACCTGATCGGCCACCTCTCCACCGACCTGCAGTTCTTCGCCAGCAAGTCCGACTCCGAGGTGACTCGCACGGCTGGCGCGCTGCTGTACTACCTTCTGCCCAACCTCGAACGGCTCAACCTCAAGACTCCTGCGTCGCTGATGGCCACCGTCCCGGCCAGCCAGGTCATCGGGGCCACCGGATATGCGGCGCTCTACGTCGCGGCGTTCTTCGCGTTGGCGGTGGCCCTCTTCCGCCGGCGAGACATGAAGTAGCACCCGGGTTGGCGAACGCGGGGGCCCCGGGCTTCGAGAACGCTCGCAGTTCAAGAATGCCAACCCAACGCGGGATGTTCTCGACTCCAGTCGTGCGAGAATGCCTTCGGGAGCTGCAATGACTGCACGAGCCACTGCCAAGAGCAGGATTGCCGAGCGGCGTGAGGAGCCCTCGATCGCGCTGGAGGATCGCGAGCAGCGAATCCGCGCGCTCGACGACCTGGCCCAAGAGCGCGATCGCTTCCGCGCCAAGAACCGCGCCTACCACGCGCAGATCGAGAAGTTGGCGCGCTTCCACATTCCGGAGGGGGCGCGCATCCTCGAGATCGGCTGCTCCACCGGCGACCTATTGGCCGCGCTCAAGCCCAGCCGCGGGGTAGGCGTGGATATCTCGCCCCGGCACGTCGAGCTCGCCCGCGAGAAGCACCCGCACCTCGAGTTCCAAGTCGCCGCCGCCGAGGAGCTCGAGCTCGACGAGCAGTTCGACTACGTGGTGCTGTCGGATCTGGTCGGCTACCTGGATGACATCTGGGCGGCCCTGCGGAAGCTGCGCCCGCTGATGCACGAGCACTCGCGGCTGTTCGTGACCTTCCACAACTTCGCCTGGGAGCCGATCCTTCGGCTGGCCGATCAGCTCCGCCTCAAGATGCCGGTACCGGAGCTCAACTGGTTGGGGATGTCGGACATCGCCAACCTCTTGACCCTCAACGGCTTCGAAGTCGTGCACCGGGGCACCTCCACCCTCGTTCCGCTGCACCTGGGACCGCTGGCCGACCTGGTCAACGGGGCGCTGGCGCGCGCTCCCGGGCTCAAGCATCTGTCGCTGCTGCAGTTCCTCGTGGCCCGGCCGGTGTGGCAGCAGTCGACGCCGGCCAAGAAGCTCTCCTGCAGCGTGGTGGTCCCATGCCGCAACGAGCGCGGCAACATCGAGGACATTTTTCGCCGCACTCCGGAGCTTGGAGCGGGCACCGAACTGATCTTCGTCGACGGCAGCTCCAACGACGGGACAGTTGAGGAGATCGAGAAGCGGCTGTCCAGCCGCCGGGCCCGCCTCATCCACCAGGGCGGAGGCAAGGGCAAGGGCGACGCGGTGCGCAAGGGATTCGCCGCCGCGACCGGGGACGTGCTGCTCATCCTCGACGCCGACCTCACCGTCCCACCCGAGGACCTGCCCAAGTTTTACGCGGCCATCGCCGAGGGCTATGGCGAGTTCATCAATGGCTCCCGGCTGGTCTATCCGATGGAGCAGGAGGCGATGCGGCTGCTGAACTTGTTCGGCAACAAGTTCTTCAGTCTGGCCTTCACCCACCTCCTCGATCTACCGGTCAAGGACACGCTCTGCGGCACCAAGGTGTTGCTGCGCGACGCCTACCAGCGCATCGCCGACGGACGGGCCTACTTCGGCGATTTCGATCCCTTCGGCGATTTCGACCTGCTCTTCGGCGCGGCGCGCTGCGGACTCAAGTTGATTGAGGTCCCGGTCCGCTACCGCGCCCGCACCTACGGGACCACCAAGATCGATCGCTTCAAGCACGGTTGGCTGCTGCTGCGGATGACTGCGCTGGCCTTCAAGAAGTTCCAGCTCTCATTCTGAGCCATGGCCTTCCTGCGCCAGTCGTCCTCGGGCTTCGCCGAACTGCAGAAGGAGCACAGCTGGCGCGCCGAGCGCGAGCGCTTCCGGTGGCTGAGCTCCAATCCAGCCATCGCCGCCCTCGAGGAGGACCTGCTGCGCCCGGTGGCCGAGACGCTGGAGCCCTCGAGCACCCTTCTTGAGATCGGCTGCGGCGAGGCCGGGAACTTGGCTGCACTACGCCGCCTGCGCTTTCGCGGGGCCTACATCGGCTGCGATTTCTCGTCGGACAAAGCCGCCTTTTCCTCAACCGCGGCGCAGGGCACAGTAGTGGGAGATGCGCTCCGCCTCCCCTTCCGCGACCAGGCAGTGGATGTGGTGCTGATGCGGGATGTCCTCCACCACGTGAGCGATCGAGCGCAGGCGCTGCGCGAGATGCTCCGGGTCGCACGCGAGCGGGTCTGGCTGATCGAGCCGAATCCGCTGTCGCCCGTCATAATGGGCTTCGCCCTAATCAGCCGCGCTGAGCGGGGAATGCTGGACTCGGCTCCCGGACGCCTGCAGCGAACCATTGCCGCGGTATCCGGTGGCTGGACGGCGACCAGCACTTGGGCCGAGCCCGAGAACCTGAGCCGCCTCATACTGCACTACCAGTTCGGCGCCCCGTCCCTGGGCTTCCTGCCTGCGGTGGCAAGGGCGCTCGGACGAATCCGGCGCCTCGCCACTTCGCTGCCTCGCGCGCTCTGGGCCTACCAGCGCATCGAATTCACGCGCTCCAAGTAGCCGAGCACTCCCCCTACAGCGGCACATTCCCATGCTTCTTAGGCGGGTTCTCCTGCCGCTTGCCCTTGAGCATCTCCAGCGCACGGATGAGCTTGCCGCGGGTCTCCTCGGGGCGGATGACCTCATCGACATACCCCAGCTCCGCCGCCTTGTAGGGATTGGCGAAGGTCTCGCGGTAGTCGGCGACCAGGCGGGCGCGCTCGGCGTTCTGGTCCTGGGCGCCCATCAGCTCGTTGCGGAAGATGATGTTCACCGCGCCTTCCGGGCCCATCACCGCGATCTCGGCGGTGGGGTAGGCGTAGTTGATGTCGGCGCGGATGTGCTTGGAGGCCATCACGTCGTAGGCCCCGCCGTAGGCCTTGCGGGTGATCACCGTGACCTTGGGCACGGTGGCCTCGGCGAAGGCGTAGAGCAGCTTGGCCCCGTGCTTGATGATCCCGCCCCACTCCTGGTCGGTCCCGGGCAGGAACCCGGGCACGTCGACGAAGGTGATGAGCGGGATGTTGAAGCAGTCGCAGAAGCGCACGAAGCGCGCGCCCTTGATCGAGGCGTCGATGTCCAGGCACCCGGCGAGCACCGCCGGCTGGTTGGCCACGATCCCCACCGGCTTGCCGTTGAGGCGGGCGAAGCCGACGACCATGTTCTTGGCGTAGTGGTCCTGGACCTCGAAGAAGTGCCGGTCGTCGACCACCGCCCGCACGATCTCCTTGATGTCGTAGGGCTTGTTGGGATTCTCCGGGACCAGGTTGGCCAGCTCCGTCACCAGCCGCGCCGGGTCGTCGCTGCAGGCGCCGGCCGGCGGGTCCTCGACGTTGTTCGAGGGCAGGTAGCTCAGCAGCTCGCGCACCAGCAGCAGGCTGGCCGCCTCGTCGGGCGCGGCGAAGTGGGCCACGCCGCTCTTCTGCGCGTGCGCCAGCGCCCCACCCAGCGCCTCCTTGCTCACCTCCTCGTGCGTCACCGTCTTGATGACGTCCGGGCCGGTGATGAACATGTAGCTGGTGTCCTTCACCATCACGATGAAGTCGGTGATCGCCGGGCTGTAGACCGCGCCCCCGGCGCAGGGGCCCATGATCACCGAGATCTGCGGCACCACTCCGCTGGCCAGCGTGTTGCGCAGGAAGATGTCGGCGTAGCCGGCCAGGCTCTCCACGCCCTCCTGGATCCGCGCCCCACCCGAGTCGTTGAGCCCGATCACCGGGGCCCCCACCCGCATCGCCAGATCCATGATCTTGCAGATCTTCTGGGCGTAGGCGCCGGAGAGACTGCCGCCGAACACGGTGAAGTCCTGGGCGAAGACGAAGATCTGGCGACCGTCGACATTGCCGTAGCCGGTCACCACCCCGTCGCCGGGGATCTTCTTGCCCGCCATCCCGAAGTCGGTGCAGCGGTGGGTGACGAACTTGTCCACCTCGACGAAGGTCCCCGGATCGAGCAGCAGCTCGATGCGCTCGCGGGCGGTCAGCTTGCCGGCCTCGTGCTGCTTGTCGATGCGCTCCTGACCGCCGCCCAGCTCGGCCCGCCGGTGCAGCTCCTCGAGCCGGGCGCGCGGGTCCTGGTGCTTCAAAGCGCCCGCCGGCGCCGCGGCCTTGGCGTCGCTCGGCCGCTCGCTCGCGGGAGCCGCCTTGGCCGGCTCGCCTGCAGCGGACTTGGTCTTGTCCGCCGGTTGATCCTCAGTCTTGGCCCTTGCCATCTGGATGCTCCTGGCCCCGCGGCTCGTAGGAGAAATGTGGGGCTCGCCGCCCTCTGGTGAGGCGGGCCGCGTAACCTAGCGTGCCCTGTGCGGGCCCGTCTACTGCTATCCCGGCGAGGCGCTCGCAGGGCCTGCTTCCACGCCGGGAGGGCCTTCGCTATCGTGCAGGCGTGAAGCTGAACGATCTCCTTGCCCTGAGCATCGCCGAGCTGCGCGAGCGCTTCGTCGACCAAGATAGAGCCGTCCCCGCCGGGCTGCTCGAGGCTCTCGCCAAGGACGAGCGAGTGGCGGCGCGCAAGCTGTCCGAGCGCATTGCCGCCAAGCGCCGCGACAACCGCGCCGAGGGCCAGCGCCTGCGAAACCTGCTCTCCTTCGAGCGCGAGCTGTGGGCCCAGGGAATCGAGCACATCGCCGGCGTGGACGAGGCGGGAGTGGCGCCGCTGGCCGGACCGGTGGTCGCCGCCGCCTGCGTGCTGCCGCACGACTTCCGCCCTCGCGGAATCGACGACTCCAAGAAGCTCGACGCCCACCAGCGCGAAGCGCTGGAGAAGGAGATCAAGGCCGGCGCCATCGCCTGGGCGGTCGGGATGGGAGAGGTCGAGGAGATCGACCGCATCAACATCTACCATGCGTCCCTGTTGGCCATGCGCCGGGCGGTGACGGGCCTGCAGCTCAAGCCGCACTACCTGCTGGTGGACGCGCGCAAGGTCCCCGAGGTCGACATCCCGCAGCGCGGCATCATCCACGGCGACGCGCTGAGCCTGACCATCGCGGCCGCCAGTATCCTGGCCAAGACGGCGCGCGACCGGATGTGCGACGAGTTCGCCCGGCGCTATCCCGGCTACGGCTTCGACAACCACAAGGGCTACCCGACCCCGGAGCACTTCGCGGCGCTCAAGAAGCTGGGGGCCTGCCCTCTCCATCGCCGCAGCTTTGCCCCAGTCCGCGAGGTCCTCGGGCTGGCGCCGCGGCAGGCCGAGCTGCCGCTCAAGGGGACCTCGGCGCGAGGCGGACGTGGGTGATCGCGACATCGCCGAGCTGTTGGCCGAGCTGGGCTTTGCCGATACTGCGGCAATGCAGGCGGCCCGGGGCGCGCTCGAGCAGGCGGGGCTGACCAGCTCCCGCAAGACGCGAGTCAGCGAAGAGAAGATCCCGCGGATCGCCGCGCTGCTCGACCAGACCTTCGCCCGCTGCTGTCCGTCGCCGGCCTGCCGCGGAGCGCTGGCGCGCCTCAAGCCGGCAGCCCAGCTGCTGGCAGTCGCCGACCCGCGCAACTGCGAGCATTGCGGCGGCTCCGACAACCTCAAGGCGGTGCGGCTGCTGGCCGAGGCCTGCCGCCGGCGCGGAATCAGCCGCATCGTCGTGGTCGGCGGCTCGCCGAGCGTGCGCGAGGAGATCCTGGCGCTCAAGCCGCAGGAGTGGGAGCTGCGGCTGGTGGACGGGACCGAGCGGCGCACCCTCGATCGCGCCCGCGCCGACCTCGATTGGGCTCACCTGGTGCTGATCTGGGGATCGAGCGAGCTCGACCATAAGGTCTCCAAGCTCTACACCGACGCCACCGGCCCGGCGCGGCGGAAGGTGGTCCACACCGCCCGGCGCGGGGTGGCGGCGCTCTTCACCGCGGGGGCGGAGCACCTCGCCAGGCAGGGGTGAGCGAATGGCCAAAGCCACCGACAGCGGAGCCGAGAAGCGCATCTACCCGCGCCTGCAGATCAACGCCCGCGTCGAGGGCTTGTGGGCGAGCCCCGGCGGGGAGGAGCGCTCCTTCCAGGCCCTGCTGGTGCACGTCTCGGAGGGCGGCGCGCTGTTGCGCTGCGTCGATCCGCTGGCAGTCAACTGCACCGCCCAGCTGTTCCTCAAGGTCGATCCCTCGACCACCCTCAAGCCTCGCGGACGGGTGCGCTGGTGGCGGCGCAACGGCGAGGTGCGGGAGGTGGGCCTGGAGTTCGACAAGCCCGTGCGCGCTCTCGGCCGCTTCGTGGAGGCGCGCCTGGAGGAGCAGCGCCCGGCGAGTTCGCGCCGCCGCTGATCCGGCCTCGACTTGGCGAGGGGCGGGGGCTATCCAATACCCGTGATCGAAGTTCGCCGGCTCACCCGCCACTACCGCGTCCACAAGCGCCCACCCGGGTTGGCGGCGGCTTTTCGCTCGCTGTTTCGCCGGGTCTACGAGACGGTGGTGGCCGTCGACGGCATCGACTTCGACATTGGCCCCGGCGAGCGGGTCGGGTTCCTCGGCCCCAACGGCGCCGGCAAGACCACCACCCTCAAGATGCTCTCCGGCCTGCTGCACCCCACCTCCGGGGAGGCCCGGGTGGCGGGCTTCGTCCCTCGCGAGCGGCGCGCCGGATTCCTGCGGCAGATCACCCTGGTGATGGGCCAGAAGCAGCAGTTGCTGTGGGACCTGCCACCCTCCGAGACCTTCGAGCTCAACCGCGCCATCTACGACATCCCGGTCGCCGAGTATCGCCAGACGCTGGGCGAGCTCTCCGAGCTGCTCGAGCTCGGGGATCTGGTGAAGAAGCCCACCCGGCAGCTGTCGCTGGGAGAGCGGATGAAGTGCGAGCTGGTGGCGGCGCTGCTACACCGGCCGCGGGTGCTCTTCCTCGACGAGCCCACCATCGGACTGGACGTCTCGATGCAGGCGACCATGCGCTCGTTCATCCAGGCCTACAACGAGCGCTTCGGCGCCACCGTGCTCTTGACCAGCCACTACATGGAAGACGTTGCCGCGCTCTGCCCGCGGGTCATCGTCATCGACCACGGGCGGCTGATCTTCGACGGCGCCCTGGGCGAGCTGGTGCGGCGAGTACGGCCCGACAAGCGGATCGAGCTGCGGCTCTCCAAGCCGGTGGCGGCGGCGGATTTGGAGAAGCTCGGGCGGCTGGTGCAGCACGGCGAAGGGCTGGCGGTGCTGCAGGTGCCGCACGCCGGCTTGCCCGAGGTGGTCGCCCGCTGCCTGTCCACGCTGCCGGTGCTCGACGTCAGCGTGGAGGACCCGCCGCTGGAGGAGGTCTTTCGCGAGCTGTACCAACGCGTCCCGGCGACGGGAGAGGCCGGAGGGATCTGATGCGCGCCGCGCTGCGCTCCTTCCCCACTCTGCTGCGGGTCGGCTTCGCTGACGCGGTGGCCTACCGGGCCGAGTTCCTGATCTGGATCCTCTCGACCAACATGCCGCTGGTGATGCTGGCGCTGTGGAGCGCGGTGGCGCGGGAGCATCCCATCGGCGGCTGGGGACAGGGGAAGTTCGCGGCCTACTTCCTGGCGGCGCTGGTGGTGCGGCTGCTCACCGGCTGCTGGGCGGTCTGGACGATGAACTACGAGCTGCGCCAGGGCACCCTCAGCTTCCGGCTGCTGCGCCCGGTCCACCCGCTGCTCCACTACCTGGCCGAGAACGTGGCCGCCATCCCGATGCGCGGACTGTTCGCGCTGCCGGTGGCGGCGGCGAGCCTGTGGATTCTCGGCTCGGGCGAACTGGCGAGCGATCCATGGTCGTACGCGATCTTCCTGGCGGCGGTGCTCGGCGCCTTCGCCATCAACTTCGTCTCGATGACCATCGTCGGCTGCCTGGGCTTCTTCGTGGAGAGCTCGCTGGCGATCTTCCAGGTCTGGTTCGGCGTCTACCTGCTGCTGTCCGGCTACTTGATTCCCCTCGACTTCTTCCCTGGCTGGCTGCGAGAGGCCTCGGCGGTCCTGCCCTTCCGCTTCATGCTCAGCTTCCCGGTCGAGGTGCTCCTCGGACGGGTTTCCGGTGGCGCGGCATTGGCCTGGCTCGGCTACCAGTGGGCGCTGGTAGCAGCAATGCTGGCGTTGCTCGTCATCACCTGGCGCGCCGGGCTGCGGCGCTACAGCGCCTACGGAGGATAGGAAACGGTGCGCCGCTACCTCCGCCTCCTCTACGTGCAGGCCCGCGCCTCGGCGACCATCGCCATGCAATACCGGGTCGATTTCCTGGTGCAGGGCGCGATCAGCGTCTTCTGGGTCTTCATCGCCTTCGTGCCGCTGCGGGTGGTCTTCAGCTCGAAGGCGGGGAGCGTTGCCGGCTGGAGCTACCCCGAGGCGCTGGTGGTGCTGGGCTGGTTCACGCTGCTCAAGTCGGTGCTCGAGGGCGCGATCAACCCGAGCTTGCAGGCGGTCATCGACCACATCCGCAAGGGCACCCTCGACTTCGTGCTGCTCAAGCCGGTCGATGCCCAGTTCCTGGTCTCCACCGCCCGCTTCGAACCCTGGCGGCTCACCGACTTCCTCGCCTCGCTGGGCATCTTCATCTACGCCTTCACGCTGCTCGGGCGGGCGCCCACGCCCGTCCAGCTCGCGGTAGGCCTGCTCATGCTGGGCCTGGCGGGGTTGGTCCTCTACTCGCTCTGGATCCTGGTGGTGTCGGCGGCCTTCTTCGTGGTGCGCATCGACAACCTGAGCCACCTACTGTCGTCGATCTACGACGCCGGACGCTGGCCGATCGGCGTCTTCACCGGGGCGATCCGCATCCTCTTCACCTACGTGATCCCGCTGGCGCTGATGACCACCTATCCGGCGATGGCGCTGTTGGGCACGCTCGAGCCGGTGACCGCGCTGGGCGCGCTCGTGGCGGCGCTGGCGTTCTCTGGGGCGGCGCGGGCGGTGTGGCTGCTGTCGCTGGCGCGCTACACCTCGGCCAGCAGCTAGCTGAGCCGCTCGAGCCCGGCGGCAATGCGGGGCCGGAGCGCCAGCACCCCGGCTGCCTGCAGCCGCGACTCGAGCGAAGACGCGCTGACAGGATCTCCGAGGGCCACGCTGCAGTCGCCTCCGCCGGCACCGCTGATCTTGGCGGCGGCGCCCGACTCCCGCGCCATGCGCTCGATATCCCGATGGGCCGAGGTGACCAGCTCGACCCCGGCCAGCTCGCCGAGCCTGCGCAACAACTGCTGCAGAGTCTCCACCACGGCGCGAATCGACGAGAGATCCTTGGCGAGCAGAGCATGGCGCAGCTGGTCGGCGCCGGCGGCACTGCAGGCGAGGAACTCGGCGAAGCCGCCCGGCTCGCGCGCGCGGAGAGCCTCGACCTTGGCAATCAGCGGACCGGTCCCGGCGGAGCGCCCGCTGAACGCCAGCAGAAGCCCAGGCGGCTCAGGAAGTTGCTCGCGATCCGGGAGCCGAAGTCGATCGACCGCTGCGGCGAATCCCAGCGGCGAGCCTCGGCTCGCGGCAATCAACGGTTCGGCTTCAAAGCGCCAGGTCCAGAGCGTCCCGCCGAAGACCGAGGCCGCAACGTCCAATCCGCTCCCTGGGCGCTCCTGCGAGGCGGCGTGCGCGCTTGCAGCGATCTTGAAGACCCGCTCCTTGTCGGCGAGCCCGGCGCTCTCCAGCACTGCGGCGACCACCGCCACCGAGGCACAGGCGCTGCCGCCCAGGCCGAGCTTCTCCCCGGTCGGCGCCCGCAGGTCGTCTTGGAGGGTCATCGCCAAGTGCGTTGAACGAATTCCGCGGCCTTCGAGGTAGAGCCACGCCAGCCGCAAGCTCTGGACCGCGAATTTCAGCCCGACCGGCTCGGCCTCTCCCTGGCGGAACCGCGCTCCGGCGCCTTCGATCGAATCGACTGGCGCCTCGAGCGCGGAGATCGAGAGATAGCGATCGACGGCGCAGACGATCCCGGGCATGCCCGCGAGCACCGCGTACTCGCCCGCCAGCATCACCTTGCCGGGAACCCGGAAGTGGATGTCGCGCGCGCCGGCCATTCACCAATGTCCTTGAATCGGCGGCTGCCGGTCTTCCCGAGCGTAGGCGCGGAGCGCCGAAGTCGAGGGACGGAGCGAGCCTCCGACGGGCCCTCGACTCCGCTTCGCTTCGCTCGGACTGACCGGGGTCATCGAACCTTCCAGTCTTCCAAGGTTCTAGAACAGGTGCCGCTCGACCGGGAGCACGCCGCTGCCCGGGCCGGCGACCACGGTGCGCACCACGCCCGGCAGCGAGCCCAGGCGCATGGTTATCCGCGTCACCGCGTTGGCCAGGCAGACCACCACCGGGTTGGGCCCGGCGTCGAGGGTGAAGTAGGCAGGGACGCCTCCAGCCCGAAGCGCCGCCACGTTCTCGATGACCGAGAGCGTGATCGGCCGCAGGTAGACCAGCGGAGGCTCGGCGGAGATGGTCAGCGCGTGCATCCGCCAGGCATTGCGCTCGGCCTCGGCCCCCAGCTTCGCCAGATCCTTGGCCAGCAGCGCCGCCCGCGCCACCTCGAGCTCCTCAGCGGTGCTCTTCACCCAGGCCGGGTAGTAGGGAGAGGTCTCGACGCTGCGGCGCATGGCCTCGCGGCTGGAGACCGCCTTGGCCTCCTCGGCGCAGATCACCACCACCATCCGCAGCTCGGGCCAGTGCGCTTCGCCGGCGACCTGCACCGCGAACGAGTCGCTGCCGTCCTCGGCCGTGCCGGGCTTCCACTCACAGAAGCCGCCCTCGACCGAGCGACAGGCCGATCCCGAGGCGATGCGCGCCAGGATCGACAATTCGCGCGGCTCGGGCTTGAGGCCGGCCGCCCAGCAAGCAGCCGCCGCCACCGCCGCTCCACCGGCAGCGCTCGAAGCCAGGCCGGCTGCCTTGGGGAAATCGGTCTTGGAGACCACCTTGGCCTTGAGGTCGATGCCCGCCTTGGCGCGCACCGCGTCCAGCACCTTGGTGATCCGGCGCAGCCCGTCGCCTTCCTGCCGGCGGCCGTCGATCTGCGCCGAGTCCTCGTCGCGCCCGCCGAACTCGACCGTGGTGGTCGCGCTCAGGCCGTCGAGGGTCATCGACAGGCTGCCGGTGTGCGGGAGGATCTTCTCCTCGTCCCGCTTCCCCCAGTACTTCACCAGCGCGATGTTGGGGTGGGCACAGGCCGTCGCTTTCAAGTTGTCTCCCAGCGGGCGACAAACGCCCGCTGACCTTCGGCGCCCAGCGAGGCGACGATCGAATCGGCGTCCTCGAACAGGGCGACCACTGCTCCGCCGCCGCCGGCGCCGGTGAGCTTGGCCCCTGCGGCGCCCATGGCGCGCATCCGCGCCACCGCGCGATCGAGCCCGGGGGTCGAAAGCCCCAGCTCCTGCAACACGCGCATGTTGACGTCCATCGCTTTGCCGGCGCCACCCAGATCGCCCTGCTCCAGGGCTTCCACCGCCAGGTCCACCTGCCTGCCGATCTCGGCGAAGGCCTTGTCCGAGAGCTCCGGATCGAGCTCGCGCTTGCGGCGCAGCTCGGCGATCCGCTCCCGGCTCGAGCCGCGGGGCTCGACCACCCACACCACCGCCCGCACCGACTTGGGCAGCACCAGCGGCTGGCCGCGATGGCCCTTCACATAGCGCAACAGCTTGCGCTCGAAGCTGACGTTGTGGTCCACGCCCGAGGCCGCGCCGTGGAACTCCTGCTCCAGCTCCATCGCCCGGTCGAGCAGCCCCTGGGGGCGCATGTTGATCTGCGTCGCCAGGGCGAAGGCCCGCACCAGCGCCACCGACACCGCGGCGCTGCTGCCCAACCCGACCGACTGCGGCAGATCGCCGGTGAGCTCGACCTCGACGTCGGTGAGCCTGAAGGACTGGGCGCACTTGCGCACCGCGTGCGCCAGCGCCGACGGCCCCTCGTGCCCCTTGATGCGAATGCCGCCCTGCGAATTCTCCAGGGTCACCGTCACGCCCTGCTCGAGCGGACCGGCGAGCGCCGGCTGTCCGTAGACCACCGCGTGCTCGCCGAGGAGGATGACCTTGCCCGGAGCGAATACCTTTGCCAGAGCCACGACCTGCTCCGATCCAGCGCCGACTTCCGGCTCCCGAAAACCCTAGAAATCTTAACCTGTCGTGCCGGTGACGGCCGGGGCCAGATCCCGCAGCAGCTCCCGCGCCTTCTCGACCTTGACGTGGCCGGCCTTGACCAGCAGGTCGGCGATGCGCTCCACCCACTCGCCTCGCGCGCCGGCCTCGACCGCCACGCAGCGGGCGTGCAGCGCCATGTGCCCTCGCTGGATGCCCACCGAGCCGAGCGCGCGCAGGGCCGCCAGGTTCTGGGCCAGACCGACCGAGGCCATCACCTGCCCCAGCTCGCGGGCTCCAGGATTGCCCAGGACCTTGTGCACCAGCCGCACGTGCGGATGAACCTTGATCGGCCCGCCCACCGTCCCCACCGCCAGCGGCAGCTCGATGCGCCCCACCAGGTGCCCGTCCTCGAGCGTCCAGGTGGAGAGCGGCGCGTACTTGCCCGCGCGGCAGGCGAAGGCGTGGGCGCCGGCCTCGATGGCCCGCCAGTCGTTGCCGGTGGCGATCGCCACCGCGTCGATACCGTTCATCACGCCCTTGTTGTGGGTCGCGGCGCGGTAGGGGTCGGCCTGGGCGAAGCGGCTGGCCTGGACGATGCCGTCGGCCACCTCCTCGCCGCTCATGCCGAAGTCGGCCAGGCGGCGCACCGGGATGCGGCATTCGGCGCGCGCCAGCCGGCGGTCGGCCAGGTTGGAGAGGATGCGCAGGTAGACCTTGCCGCCGGTGAGCTTCTCGACCAGCGGCGCCACGCCCTCGGCGACGGTGTTGATGAGGTTGGCCCCCATCGCGTCCTGGGTGTCGATGTGGACGTGGACCACCAGCAGCGGCTCGGCCTGAGGGCCCTCGGGGGCCTCGAGGATGCGGACCTCGACCTCGCGGGCGCCGCCGCCCCGGCGCAGCAGCGCGGGGTGGATGGAGTTGGCCAAGGCCAGGATCTGCTCCTGGCCGGCGAGGATGCGGGCCTTGGCGGCCTCGACGTCGCCGAAGCGAGTGACCTGGATCTGGGCCACCATCAGCGAGTCGTCGGCGCTGGCGGTGAAGCCGCCGCCCTCGCGGGCGATCTTGGCGGCCAGCGACACTGCGGCGATCACCGACGGCTCCTCGACCGCCATCGGCACCAGGTAGTCCTTGCCGTTGATCAGGAAGTTGAGGCCGACTCCCAGCGGCAGCCCGAGGACTCCGACCGCGTTCTCGATCATCTGATCGGCGGTCTCCAGCGGCAGGCCGGCGTCGCTGAGCAGCCCGGTCGCCTCCTGCTCGGTCAGGCCGCACAGCTCGGCCAGCTTGGCGACGCGCTCGGCGAGCGGGAGCTTGTAGAACCCGGGCAGCCGCGAGGAGATGGATCCTTCAACCATGCGGACTCCTTAACACGTGCGGCCCGTCCACGAAACCGTTTCGCCCGGCGCTCACTGCGCTCGTCCCGCCGGCGCCAGCAGCCCGTCGATCCACTCGCGCAGCTCGCCCGTCACCACCGGCGGCCGCGCCGAGAGCCCGTCCACCGTCCGGCTGCCGGTGAGCGCCATGGCAGTGCGCAGCCCCTGGGCCATCCGCTCCAGGACCTCGGCCGCCGCTTTCTGCCCGCCGGCGTGGTAGGCCCGCAGCACCGGAAGCGCGGTCCCCGCCAGGCTGGCGCCCAGCGCGATGGCCTTGGCCGCCTGCAGCCCGTCGCGGATTCCGCCCGAGGCGATGATTCGCACCTTGGCGCCCAGCTTGCGCGAGATCGCCGCCACCGCCGCGGCGGTGGGAATTCCCCAGCCTGAGAAGCTCTCGCCCAGCTGGCGCGCCGAATCCTCCGAGCGCAGCGCCTCGACCTGCACCCAGCTCGTCCCGCCCAGCCCGGACACGTCGAGGTTCTTCACCCCGACCTCCGCAAGCCGCTGCGCGGTCTCCGGCCCGATGCCGCACCCGGTCTCCTTGACCACCAGCCGCTCGCCCAACGCCGACGCCAGCTTCTCCAGCGTCCGCAGACCTCCGGAGAAGTCGCGGTCGCCTTCCGGCTGGATGACCTCTTGTCCGGCGTTCAGGTGCACCGCCATCCCGTCCGCGCCCACCGCGTCCATCAACCGGCGCACTCCGTCGGCCCCGAGCTGGCGCGCCTGCCACAGCCCGATGTTCCCGAGCAGCGCCACCTGCGGTGCCCGCTGGCGGACCGAGAAGCTGGTTGCCGCCTTCGGGTCGTCCAACATCGCCCGCTGGCTGCCCAATCCGAAGCCGATCCCCAGCTGCTGGGCGACCTCGGCCAGATCCTGGTTCACCGCCCGGCCGCGCTCGGTGCCGCCGGTCATGCCGGTGATCATCAGCGGGAGGGAGAGCCGCTTGCCGAGAAAGGTCGTCGAGGGATCGAGCTCCGAGAGCGACAGCTCCGGCAGCGCCTGATGGACCAGATGGACGCAGCGGAACAGCGGCTCGTTCTCACCAGGCTCGACCGGGCCGGTCGCACAGAGATCCAGGTGGGCGTCCTTGCGCCGGCTCGTGTGATCAGGCATCGAAGGCTGGCCTGTGCAACGGCCGGACCTGCAGGTTCCGGCGCGCCGCGTCATGGCCCCAGCAGCGAGCTAAGGGCGCTTAGAAAAACGGCATTTTGTAACAGCCGACCTTGCGGGGGTCAAGGCGAGCGCCGGAGTTGCGCGGCTCCCCGGAAGCGGTCCGTGGCCCGGTCGGCACAGCCCCTTCGAAGCGCTCCTCGCGTGTTATGGTCCGCGGCCAATGGCGACTCCCTCTGAGAATCGGCTGGTGATCTTCCTGCACAGCGGGGAGTACGCCGCCGTTCACGAGGGGCTCTCTGCCGCGGCCGCTGCCGCCGCGCTCGGACGCAGGACCGACATCTACCTATTCTGGTGGGCGCTCGATCGAATCCTGGGCGACAAGCTCGACGAGCCGGACTTCGGCCCCGGCCGCGAGGAGCTGGCGCTCGATTTCGTCGACCGCCACTTCCCCACCCTGCGCGAACTGCTCGATGCGTGCCGCTCGACCGGCCTGGTCTCTCTCTGGGCCTGCAGCGGCTCGCTGGCGGTGCTGGGAAAGACTCCCCAGGCGCTCGAGGGCAAGGTCGATGGCCTCGTGGGATGGACCTCCATCCTCGAGCGGACCTCGGGGGTGGTCGACCGGATTTCGCTCTAGCTCTGAACTTTCTGCTGCACCGCGGCCGTGGCGCCGACCGGCGATCGCGCCGAGTCGACGAACTCCGAGGCCTGGTGCCCTTTGACCGCCCGCTCCAGCTCGTAGGTCATCAGCCGCTCGGCGAACGGATTCGACAGCCCGGTCAGCATCTGCTGGTGCATCTGCAGCGTCGCCAGGTCCGACTCCGGCAACGCTGCCTCGAGGTTGAGCACCGCCAACTCGAGCAACTGCCGCTCGGCCTCCGGCAGCAAGAAGCCGTGGTCGGCAATCCGCTTGCGCGTCTCGTCGATGTCCTGCTGGGCGCGAACCTTGGCCTCGCGCAGCAGCCGATCCTCCACGTCTTTATCGGCGTGGTCGATGGCCTCCATCAGCATCCGATCGATTTCGCCCTCGCTCAGCCCGTGCGACGGCCGGGCTTCGACCGCCTGCGCGATCCCGGTGGACTGTTCCTTGGCCGAGACCCGCAGGATGCCGTCGGCGTCGATGGCGAAGGTCACCTCGACCCTGGCCATCCCGGCGGCGACCGGAGGAATCCCCGAGAGCCGGAAACGCGCCAGCGAGCGATTGTCGGCGGCCAGCTCGCGCTCGCCCTGGACCACGTGGATGTCCATCGCAGCCTGGCCATCCTTGAAGGTGGTGAAGACCTGCGCCGCGGTAGTGGGGATGGTCGAGTTGCGCGGGATCAGCTTCTCCACCACGCCGCCCATCGTCTCCAGCCCCAGCGAGAGCGGGTTCACGTCGAGCAGCAGCACGTCCTCGCGCGGCGAGGCGCCGGCCAGCAGATCCGCCTGGATCGCCGCGCCCAGCGCCACCACTTCGTCGGGGTTGAGATCCGCCAGCGGCGGCTTGCCGAACAGCGCGCCGACCGCCGAGCGCACCAGCGGCATCCGGGTCATCCCACCGACCAGCACCACTCCATCCAAGTCCGAGGGAGACAAGCCGGCGTCGCGCAGCGCCATCTTGGCGATCCGCAGCGTCCGGTCGACGAGCCCGCGCACCTCGGGGAGCTGCTCGAGCTCAGCGCGCTCCAAATTGACAGCCGAGCCCGCGAGCTCAATCTGCGTGTTCGGCGAGTCGGTCAACGCCTCCTTGGCGGCGCGCGCGGCGTAGAGGAAGCGCCGCAGCTGCGGGCCGACGTCGCGGTCGAAGTCCGGCGCACGGCCGAGCATCTTCTCCAGCGCCAACTTGAGCAGCGCGCGATCGAAATCGTCGCCGCCCAGCGCGGTGTCTCCTCGGGTCGAGAGCACCCGGAACAGCCCGTCCTCGAGCGCCAGCACCGACAGATCGAAGGTCCCGCCGCCCAGGTCGTAGACCGCGAAGCGGCCGTTGATCTTCTTGTCCAGGCCGTAGGCCAGCGCGGCCGCGGTCGGCTCGTTGATGATGCGCAGGACCTCGAGGCCGGCCAGCCGCCCGGCATCCTTGGTGGCCTGACGCTGGGCGTCGTCGAAGTAGGCCGGGACAGTGATCACCGCCTGCGCGATCGCGCCGCCCCACTCGCGCTCGGCCTGCGACTTGAGCGCGCGCAGGATCTCCGCCGAGACCTCGACCGCAGTCACCGACTTGCCGCCGGCGAGGAAGCGAGGGACGGCGCTCTCCGGTTCAAGGCGATAGGCGGCGCGCGCCTTGTCATCGAGATCGCCCAGGCTGCGCCCCATGAAGCGCTTCACCGAGACGATGGTGTCGGCGGGATGCTCGGCGGCCAGCTCCTTGGCAGCCTTGCCGACCACCGGAGCGCCGGCCTGGCCATAGTGGACGACCGACGGAAGCAAGCTGCTCGGCCCTTCGACGCGGGCGCAGGCCGGGACACCGCCGGCGGTGCGGGCGATGAGGCTATGGGTGGTTCCCAGATCGATGCCGACGGGGATGCGCACAGTCATTCGAGCTCGAGGGCGTCCATCTCGGCGGCCTCGACCTCCTCTTCGAATCGCTGCAGGTACTTGAGCACGGTGGCGCTGGCGGCGGCGCGGTGGAGCTCCTCGCGCTGCCCGGTCAGCTCGAACTGCTCGAAGTGCTCGCGCAGCTTCCCCAGCTCGAATTCCGCCCGCTCCCGCGATTGCCCGGCAAGCTGGCGCACGGTCTCCAGATCACCGCGCGCCTTGGCCAGCCCCAGCGCCTCCCGCTGGTCCATCACCTCTTCCAGGAATTCGACCGGCATCCGGGCCGCCTGGACGCCCGGCTTCTCCAGGTCGATGCCGCGGATCCTGAGCAGGTAGACCGCGCGCGCCAGCGGATGCTTGAGCACCCGGTGGGCGTCGTTGAGCGCGGTAGTCCACTGCAGGGCGAGCCGGCGCTGATCCGGCGCACGCTGGGCGTGGCGGTCGGGATGGACGAGCTTGTGCAGCTCCTTGAACCGCGCCTCGAGCCGGTCGTCACCGAGGTCGTAGCGCTCGGGCAGGCCGAGAACCTGGAAGTGGCTGGCCCCCGGCTCGAGCGGCAGCAACGCGCCACACGAAGCGCAGACCGCCCCTGCTTCGCAGCTCTTCTGGCAGGAGGGGCAGAGGGCGGTCATCGATTCCGATCAGACGCCGAAGCTGTCGCCGCAGCCGCAGCTGCTCTTGGCCTGCGGGTTGGTCACCTTGAACGCCGCCTGCATCAGCTTCTGCTCCCACTCGACCACCGAGCCGATCAGGTAGATGTAGCTCTTGGGATCGACGAACAGGCGCGCGTTGCCGCGGGCGAAGACGCGGTCCTTCGCGGTGGGCTTGTCCTCGTAGGCGAGGCTGTAGCTGAAACCGGCGCAGCCGCCGCCCTTGACCGCCACCCGCAGCCCCGACTCGGAGCCCTTCTCGCCCGCCAACTTGCTCAGCCGCTCGCAGGCATTGTCGCCGATCGTGAGCCCGCTCTTCCCCGGGACCGAGACGGTGCCCGCTCCGATGCCTGAAACGCAGGTGGTCTGCGCAGCGGACTGCGCCGGAGTCTCGGGGGTGGGGGCATGCGTGGGATTGGTGGTTTCCATGGCGTTCGGTCTCCTGTTCATCGACTGCTACTGTCCCGGCATCGGCCTCCGTTCGCCCCGAGCGTAGACCGAGCTTGCCGAGGTCGGAGTCGAGGGGCCCTCGACTCGGGCCTACGGCCCTACGCTCGGGCTGACCGGGGAGTCGGGCCAAACCTCTGCTAACCGTGAGTAACGAGACCGAATCACTTCTGCTCGCCTGACTTGGAGCGCCGCGCGGCCTGCTTGCGGCGGAAGTCCTCGATCGCCGCCTTGATGGCGTCCTCGGCCAGCACCGAGCAGTGAATCTTCACCGGCGGCAGGCTCAGCTCCTGGGCGATCTGCTTGTTGCTGATCTCTTCCGCCTGGTCGAGCGTCTTTCCTTTGACCCACTCGGTGACCAGCGAGCTGGAGGCGATGGCCGACACGCAGCCGAAGGTCTTGAAGCGCGCGTCCTCGATCACGCCCTGGTCGTTGATCTTGATCTGCAGCTTCATCACGTCGCCGCAGGCCGGGGCGCCGACGACGCCGGTGCCCACCTGATCGTCGTCCTTGTCGAGGGCGCCAGCGTTGCGCGGGTTTTCGTAGTGGTCGAGCGTCTTGTCGCTGTAGCTCATCGACGCCTTCCTTAGTGCTTGCCCCAGGAGACCTGGGAGGGGTCGGTCCCCTGCAGCGCCATCTCGTAGAGCGGGCTCAGCTCGCGCAGCTTCTTCACCTTCTGCGGCAGCAGCTCGGCCACGTAGTCCACCTCCTCCTGGGTGTTGAAGCGCCCGATCCCGAAGCGCAGCGAGGTGTGGATCTGCTCGTCGGGGATGCCCATCGCCCTGAGAACGAAGCTGGGCTCGAGCGAGGCCGAGGTGCAGGCCGAGCCGGAGCTGAGCGCCACATCCTTGAGGGCCATCATCAGCGCCTCGCCCTCGACGTAGGCGAAGCTGACGTTGAGGTTGCCCGGCAGCCGGTGCTCCGGCGAGCCGTTGAGCGCGAGCCGGTCGATTTGCGAGAAGAGCGCCTGCTGCAGCCGATCGCGAAGCCCGGCGACGCGCCGCGACTCCTCCGCCATCTCCGCCTGCGAAATCTCGCAGGCCTTGCCCATCCCCACGATGCCCGGGACGTTCAAGGTGCCCGAGCGCATCCGCCGCTCGTGGCCGCCGCCGTCGATCAGCGGCACCAGCTGCACCCGCGGCTTCTCGCGCCGCACGTAGAGCGCGCCCACGCCCTTGGGGCCGTACATCTTGTGGGCCGACAGCGAGACCAAATCGACCAGGTCGTCGTTGACGTCGAACGGGATCTTGCCGGCGCCCTGGGCGGCGTCGCAGTGGAACCAGACCCCGCGCTCGCGGCAGACCTTGCCGATCTCGCGAATCGGCTGGACGGTCCCGACTTCGTTGTTGGCCAGCATCACCGAGACCAGGATGGTCTTGTCGGTCATCGCCTTGGCCACCGCCTCGGCGGTGATCCGCCCCTGGCGATCGACGTCGAGCCAGGTGACCTGGAAGCCCTGCCGCTCGAGCCGCTTGCAGCTGTCGAGGGTGGCCTTGTGCTCGGTCTTCTGCGTGATGAGGTGGTTGCCCTTGGCCTTGAGCGACTCGGCGGTTCCCTTGATGGCCAGGTTGGTGGACTCGGTGGCGCCGCTGGTCCAGATGATCTCCTTGGCGCTGCCGGCCCCGATCAGCGCCGCCACCTGCTCGCGCGCGCGCTCCACCGCCTCCTCCGCCTTCCATCCGAAGATGTGGCTCTTGCTGGCGGCGTTGCCGAAGATCTCGCTGAAGTAAGGGAGCATCGCCTGCAGCACCCGCGGATCGACCGGGGTGGTGGCGTGATTGTCCAGGTAAATCGGAAGCTTGACTGACATCTGCGCGCCTCGCCCGGCCCCGGGTCTGGGGCGTCGCCCGATCAACAGCGCGGCGGGTGGCGGCCTGCCGCGCTTGCGCCGGGGACGCAATGCGGGGGTGGTGATGTAAAGGAGGGCTCGCTTCAGTGTCAAGGAGCGGTTCGGGCGGGCGGCGCATCGAAGGAGTGAACCGCGGCGGCCCGAGTTGGCTCCACCCTGGGCGCCGGAGGAGCGCGGGCTATACTGCGCCCCCATCGCTGTTGCTGGTCCACGAGGAGATTCAAGGTGAAGTGGCTCAAGCTATTCGGTGTCGCGTTGGGGCTCGGCCTGCTGGTCGCCTTCCTGCCGGAGGTGCTGGGCCCCGGCCCGCGCGCGGACTTCGCCATCGGCGAGCGGCTGGCCGGCGGGGCGCTGCTGGTGCCGCTGGCGCTGATCTTCGTCGGCGGGATCGCCACCGCCCTCACGCCCTGCGTCTACCCGCTGATCCCGATCACGGTGGCGGTCTTCGGAGCCAGCAAGGCCACCAGCCGCCGGCAGTCCACCGCGCTGACCCTCACCTACATCCTCGGGATCGCCGTCACCTTCACCACCATGGGCGTGGCGGCGGCGCTGACCGGCAAGGCCTTCGGCTCGGCGCTGGGAAACGTCTACGTGGTGGTGGCGCTGGCGCTGCTGCTGGTGGTGTTCGCAATCTCGATGTTCGGCGGCTTCGACTTCAACCTGCCGTCCGGCCTGCAGACCAAGCTCGCCACGGTGGGCAAGTCCGGCTACTCCGGCGCGCTGATGATGGGGCTGGTGGCCGGACTGGTCGCCGCGCCCTGCACCGGGCCGGTGCTCTCCGGGGTGCTGCTGCACGTGGCCACCACCCAGAACATCTCCCTCGGCGCCCTACTGCTGTTCGTCTACGCCCTGGGGCTGGGAGTGCCGTTCTTCCTGATCGGCGCGCTGGCGCTCAAGCTTCCCAAGGCCGGCGCCTGGATGGACCTGATCAAGTCGCTGTTCGGCAACGCGCTGCTGGCGGTGGCGGTGATCTACATCCGCGACGCCTTCCCGCTGGTGCGCGAGGCGCTGAGCCTGCGAACGGTGGCCTACGGGGCGATCATCGCCTCAGTGCTGGTCGGCCTGGGAGTGCTGGCCGGGGCGCTGCACCGCAGCTTCAAGGTCTGGCCGAGCGACGGGCTGATGAAGGGCGTGGGAGTGCTGCTAGTAGTGCTGGGGATCGCGCTGCGGCCGGAGGCGCCGCTGGCCGAGGCCAAGACGGCCTTCGGCGATTGGCGAACCAGCGAGCCGGTGGCCCTGGCCGACGCCGCCGGCAGCAAGCGACCGCTGCTGATCGACTTCTTCGCCGACTGGTGCGCGGCCTGCAAAGAGCTCGACCGCTTCGTCTACACCGACCCGCGCTTCGCCGACGAGGCGCGGCGGTTCGTGCTGGCGCGGATCAACGGAACCGACGAGACCCCTGAAATCGAGCGGCTCTACAAGAAGTATGGAATCCAGGGACTGCCGACGGTGATCTTCATCGACTCGGACGGCAAGGTGCATTCGGAGCTGACGGTGACCGGGTACCTCGAGCCCCAGGAATTCTCGGCCTTGATGAAGAAGGTGAAGTGAGCATGTCGTCGAGCAGTGAGATCCAGGAGCGCCCGTTGCCCGAGTCGGAAGTCCCGCTGCAGACCACCGTGGTCGAGCGCCCGGCGCGCGAGCCGCGCCCGCGGCCGCTGATCTACACCCTGCTGCTGCTGTCGTTCTTCGGCGGGACCTGCAGCATCCAGCGCTCGCTCGGGCCGCAGGGAGAGCTCCCCTCGAAGATCGAGGTCGGCAAGACCTTGCAGGAGCGAGGCGCCCTGCCGGCGGAGATGTCGGAGAGCGACAAGCAGAGCTACGTGGACGCCAGCTACAACCTGATGGAGGAGAAGGCGCGGCAGGAGAAGCGCTTCCAACCGTTCCTGGTGGCGTTCGGGCTGGCCCTGGCCGCGGCCTACTCCTACGTGCTGGTCTGCGCCCTGCGCGCGCGAATCTTCCTTCCCGGCTCAGCGAGCCAGCTTTCCTTTGCCGCGCTGCTGGCGCTGGCTCCTCGGGTTTCGGTGGCGGCGGTGGACACCGCCATCGCCCAGAACCTCCAGGGCGCCGCCGCGCGGCTCACCGAGCAACTGATACAGGTCACCCAGCTCGCCGGGGTGCCCGCGCCGGCGATGGGCGACCTCGCCAACACCGTGGGCTGGAGCATGGTGGCCGCGGAGATCATCTCCACGGTGCTGATCTGCCTGCTGCTGACCTACGCCTGGCGCTACTTCCAGCGCCCGGAGGTAGCGGCGTATTTCGAGAAGCGGGCGCCGCAGGTGCCGCTGGCGTAGGCGGATTGGGATCGCGGCGAGCGCGAGTTCCATCCGTCGCGAGTCGGACCTCGGCGGCGAGGCGCCGCACCTTCCCCGTTCTAATGATGCGCGGGGGCGGCGGTCGCGCGAGCCACGCGCCGCCCAGCACGTCGCGCCGGCCCTCGATGGCGTCCCGAACCGACGCTCGTCCGTTCCGCGCCCTCGTCAAGAAGCTGCCGCGATGCGTCACTTCAGATCGGCGGGCACATTCATGGGCTTCCCGAACTTGCGGCGGCAACTGGGACCCACCTTCAAGCCCTTGCCCAGAGTTGCCACCGGAACTTCGACCGCTCCAAATTGGATCGCCCGCGATAGCGCCGGAACTCGGGGGGAACACTTTTTCGTCCGACAAAGATTCAGCCCTAACTCCGGCTGACCATTTTTCGGTGAACTGAAGTTAGCGCGGTATCTTTCTCGAACGCTTTTTCGTTCCCCCGAGTTACCGCGCTAACCTTAGTGAACATTCGAATCTACCCATAAGTTAGTGCTCTTACTCCGGTTGACCATTTTTCGGTGAACCGAAGTTGCCGCTGTATCTTTTTCGGACGCTTTTTTGTTCCTGCGAGTTGCCGCGGCAACTCCGGGGAGCGATCGAATGCTCCCGCCGAGTTGGCGCGGTAACTCCGGGGAGCGGTCGAGTCTTCCTTCGAGTTGGCGCTGCAATACTGGGCAGCGTTCGAGTTACCCCCTGAGTTGGCGCGCCAACCCGAGGAGCAGCCCTGACCGTCCCCAGTCATGGGCGGCAACTCCCCGCCGGCAGGAGGAAGGCGCGATCGGCCGAGCCCCCGCGCTCCCTCCCGTAGTCTGGACCCATGCTCCTTCGTGCCTACCTCGCGCTCCTTCTGGCCCTGGTGCATCTGCTCCTCGGAATCGCCCTCGCGCTCGACCGGCGTTGCAGGCGTCTACCTCGGCGAATCCAGCCCATCTGGAGCAGCCGCAGCTCGGCGCCGGCCAGCTTCGCTTCCTTCTCGCCCGCGTCGCTGGGGTGATCCTCGCCCGCGAGACCATCCGCAAGATCGTCCTGCGCCGCGAAGATCTCCTCGGCGTCCTCGACGCCGAGCGGCGCAGGAAGCCGCGACAGATCCACGTCACCGGCCCTCGCCAGCTCTGGGGCGCCGACCTCGCCGTCGTCTTCGTGCTCGGCGTCTTCCCGGTCTGGCTGCTCGGCGTCGTCGACTACCACGGCAGCAGGCTGATGGCCCTCGAGCCGTTGAAGTGGCCGACGAGCGCCGAGATCGCCCGGCTGCTGGAGAACACCATCGCCCGCTTCGGCGCGCCCGACCGGTTCCTCACCGACAACGGGTCCAACACGCTCGCGCCTCTAGTCGCCGAGGTCCTCGACCGCCACGGCGTTCGCCACGTCCGCACTCGCCCCGCTCACCCCTGGACCAATGGCCGCATCGAGCGCGTCTGGCGGACCTTCAAGGAGACGCTCCAGCTCCACTATTGGATGCTCGCCAGCCGATCGCACCTGCGCCGCGTCTGCCAGGACTTCCTCCTCTTCTACAACCGCGACCGGCCCCACTCGTCCTTCGGTGGCAAGACTCCCGACGAGGTCTTCTTCGGCATGCCGATCCGCTGCAAGGTGTTCGGGCGCATCTCGCTCTTCGACGGCGACCTCTGCTGGTACAAGTTTGGCTGACTTCCGCGCCGGGACAGCGGTTGATCCCGGCGCTTGCTCCTTCTCAGGCTTCGTGGCGGGCTGGTCCACGGCACCGATCTGCCCTGCTCTTGCCGGCGGCGCCTTCATTTCGCGCCTTCTCGTGCCGCGGTCGCGGCGTGAGGCCTTCGCGTGGGCACTTCGGGGCCGTCGTCGCGGCGTGTTCCCTTCTCGTGGGCAGTACAGTTCCTGCAACGTGGGCATTACACGCCTCAATCAAGAGCCCGAGCAGGTAGATGCTCCAGCAATTCGTCACACAAGAGAAACAAGCGCCCCCACTCTGCCCCCCCCCGAATCTCAGCAACTTCCCAGTCTTTCTTCTGAAGCTCCATCCAAGCAGCACGTACTTCACGAGCGAGAACCTGTGCCTCCGTGCTGAGCAAACCGGCCTCATGGAGTCTTGCCAAGCTATCATCATGCAGAAACGAGGTGGCCGTGACATCGAATTCTTCAAAGAGGTTGTATTCGAGCTCCTCATCCCCGAGCGATAGCGTCTTGAAACCGCATCTTTCGACGCCATCTCGCAGAAGCTCATAGAGTCTCCGGGCAGCTATCTCACTCATAGACTAGTTCTCTGCGTCGATTATCGTTGCCTTGTCACCCGGGAGCGGCACGTAGTCCTCTCCCACAATTTTCACTTTTCCGGTCTTACCACTCGAGAATCCATAATACGCCCCCTTGTGTCGTCCACCTTCGTGATAGAAGACCATTTTGTCTCCTTTCGTGTATTTCCATCCTGTGCCTGTCTTGCCGTAGTTAGCCCGACTCCAGTCCGCTCCGAGTATCCGCCCAACCTCCTCGACACTCTTGCCGGCCAGGGCCTGGGGGTTCGCTACAATATCTTCAAATGACGCAAGCACCGGCTTCTTCGCAGCGGGAGCGATATTCTCGCGGATTGGAATTCCCGAATTAGCGGACGCCGGAGCAGGCTCCACCCGCGCCAAGGTTGGAGCCCCATGCTGGAATTCGACTCCTCTATCAATCGTTAGCGGCTTCGGCTCCGCTCGCGGCGCGACTTTCTTCTTTATGAACTTGCCAACGGTGGGCCCTGCAGCCACGAACACACCCCAGACCGTTGCAGTGGATCCGATGCAGGCATTTTGGTCGTTCTCAGACTTAAACAAGAGGCAAGGCCCCGAAATCGGCGAGAAGCTCAACGCTTCAAGGTTTGCCAAGATTTGACGACCCCGCGCCTCTGTCTCAGTCAAATACGCAGGGAATTGCCACATATCCGCCTTGCCCCCACCTGCGAGCCGGACGGAGACCATGCCGTTCGCAGTGGCAGAAACAGCCTCTGGGAGCACCGCCTCCCCATCCGCCGCTCGCTCGATCGCAGCGCGGAGGGCCCTCACGTGTCTCTCGAGCACGGAGGCATTCATCGCCTCGCCTGGCCCGACGATAAACTGGCGTATCCGCGAGCTGAGCGAATTGTCCGCGTAGGCCTTCCAGTTTTCGTTTGCGCCTGCCTCGAGGAAGTCGAGAAATGCCTGTTCTTCCCTGGTCGGCGCTCGCTCGCCGGTGGGATCTAGGAACGTGAGCGGATTCCCATTGGCATACAGCCAAAGATTCAGCGACATGGGATTCTTCGTATCGCCGAACACCGGGTCTTCGGTAAGCCACCGGCCCGTCGCCGAATCAAGCCACCGCTGTTGGGCATAATGGAGCCCGGCATCCGCATCCCAATGCATCGCCCCGAAGCCCAAGCTCGGCCCGGCTGCCGGCGGCGCCGTCCAGTGCGAAGCATCGCCAGGGTCGCTCTGCTGATTTCCCCAGGCATCCGTGCGATAGAGAGTTGAACCGCGGCCGGTCGTACTCCCGAGAGCGTCGTGGAGAGCGCGCTGTCCGCCGAGCCCTATGACCTCGCCATTGGCACCGTGGGAGTAGAGCACCGACGCCGGCCCCTGCTGCTCCTCGAGCAGCTTCCCGGCGCTCCACAGGTAGGCGACGCTCGTCGCCCCTGACTTCGAATGCCTCAACCCGTCTGCGTCATAGAGGTAGGAAGCCGAAGTGGTAGCCGTCCCCGCAGTGACCGTCACATTGGCCAGGCGCCCGTCGACGTCCCATCCATAGGCACGGTGGAATCCCGGCCGGTCCTCGGACACCACCCGACCGGCCCGATCGCTCACGTACTGTGCCAACACGGTACTTCCGGGGCCGGTGAGCGTCTGGAGCGAGCCCAAGCCGTCGTACCCGTAAGCCACATCATAAGGATTGGAGGCCGAGTCGAAGGTGAGAAGGGGCGGCACTGCGCCGCCGACAGTCCACCTCCGCTCGACATCGCGGCTGCCATCTCCATGCAGCTTCCAGAAGGTCGCCGTCTTGTCGGGAGCAACCACTCCGACCAGACGATCGGCCTTGTCGTACCAATAGTTTGTCTCCTCTCCGAACGGCAGTTTCTGATCGAAATAGGTCTCCTTGGTTCGGTTTCCTCTTTCGTCGTAGTCGTACGCATAGGCGGAAACCGCGCCTAACGCCGCGCCGGTGGCTCCACTGCAGTCAAAGTCCGAGGTCACGTGGGCGAGCAGATGGACCCGTCCATGCCCGTCATAGCAGCGCCTTTCGATCAGATCGCCGACGTTTCCTTCGATCTTCTGCACCAGCTCCCCGCCGGGCTCCCAGGTGTACTTCGCCAGGAACTGCGCTCCGTTTCCCACGCTCCCGAGCCGCCCGAAGGCGTCGTAGCCGTAGGTCGTCGTCCCCGCCGGCGAGCTGACCGTCCACAGCTGCCCCTGCGGAGAATAGGTGTACCCCACCGTCCCAGCGCCGGTGCGGTTGACCGTCTGCAAGAGGCCAGTGTCGAAGTAGGAGTATTGAGTCTCGACGTCGCCAGACCGGTGCGTCTCTGCGACCTTCAACGGCTTTCCGTCGGCGTCGAACGCCCAACTGGCCGCAGTCAGATCCGTATTGGCCACGGCGGCATTCGAATTCAGCTGGAACTGCACGTGCACGACGCGCCCACTCCCGTCGTGCTGCCGAATGGCGATGTCTCCCTCGGGGTTTTTCGTCGTCCCCTCTCCCTCGCTCCAGGTAGTCGTCCACTCCGCGCCATTGCGGCTGCGCCGGATCGAACGGCCCAGGTAGTCCCACCAGAAGATGCGCTCTGGCATGGGGCTTCCCGTGGGCGCAACGATGGAGCTCAACCTCCCAGCCTTGTCGTAGCCGTAGGTAAAGGGAGTGGTCTGCTCGGGCAAAGTGACTTGCAGCGTCTCGCCCCGGGGGCCGTGGAGGTAGTCCGTCTTCGCCTCGTCACTCGTCCCGAGCGCCTGCGTCACCGACGCGAGATATCCGCCCCTGTCGTAGAGGTAGCGGGTTGTCTGCGACTCCGCGTCCGTGCCGTAGGTCTCGAGAGCCAAGAGCCCACGGAGGTCCCAGCCGTACCTGCGGCTGCGTCCGGACGGATAGGAGACCGACCGAAGACGCCGGTCGGGATAATAGGTGTAGCTCGTCCGCTCGTTCGAGAGCGGACCGGGCTCGAGAACCGAATTGGTCAAGAGCCCTTCGACGTAGGTGAATTTCGTCTCCGGAGCGGCCGCCAGCTTCTGCCAGATGAGCGAACCTGCCGCATCATAGAGCCAGCGGTCCGGCGTCGCCGCCGAACCCACTCGCCGGGATATGAGATTCCCCAACGAGTCGACTTCATAACTGGAGATCAAGGTCGACGTTACCGTCGGCTGCGTAGTTCCAACTTCGCTCGTACGTGTGACGTCGGCGGTCCGTTTGGTCCACGGGCTGTCGGTGACGTATCTTTCGGCAAGAGTGCCCTTCGACCAGCTCTCATCTTGGTATAGGACCCGCCCGCGATCGTCGAATCTCCGCTCCACCACGGTCTTGGCACTTGCCTCGTAGACGCGCTGTCGGGTCAGGTACGGTCCATCGAATGCATTCTCAGTGACCTGAGAATTCAATGACGTAAGATGACCACCCGAATCCTTGACCTCCTGCTTGAGCAGCTTTCCTCGAGCATTAAAGGTTGCGAGTGTCTCGTATTGTTCGGGGTCCGTTTGCCGGACCTGACCCGACTTCAGCCCCTGGGCAGGGTAATATTCATTCTTCCATGTTCCACCGGTCGCCAGGCTGCCGGACGCTGGGGCCAAGGTGCGGCTGCTGAGCCGGCCGAACAGGTCGTATTGGAACGTCCAGATCTCGTCCGGGTGAGGTCCTTCTTGGCGGAGCACCTGCCCGGCGGCATCCGGCGTAAACGTCACCACCGTATTGTCGGACAGGTTCACCTGCAGCTGATTGCCCATCGCATCATAATCGATCGAGCTGTATCGCGCCTGCGACTGAGCGCTCGTGCCCCCAGGAATTGAGCCGCTGACATCGGCAATCGGAGCCTCGGGCTCCTTGACGGACTTTGGAAGTCCGCGAGCGTCATAGGTGTATATCGAAACGGCGGGAATCAGAGCCGTCGTCCCCGTGGTCGGATCAAGCGAACCCGAGGCATCAGGAACATACTCCGTTCTCTTGAGCACCCGTCCCATGGGGTCCAGGAGCACTTCGGATTTCTCAGTCCGGTCTGCCGACAGGCCCGCCATCTTCCTTTCGATCGTGACGACCGTGCCCGAGTTCGCCTTGGTGTCCGGGTCGGTGGTTCCAACGAAGTCCACGTATTTGCGCGTCTCGGTCTCGGTCAGGGTCGTCGTCACCCCGTTCGACGACGATTTCGTCGAGATCGTCCGCTTGTGGAGCGTCTGCCGACCCAGCACGTCGTTGTATTCGAAGTGGTCGCTCAGCCCGGTCTCGTCATCCGTGATCTCCAAGGGACGCCCTTCGGCGTCGAAGGTCCGAGTCTCGGACACTCCGCCGGCAGAGTTGGCGTCGCTCGCTACCATTTTCGCCCGACCAAAGGCGTCGACGGTCACGTTGATGACGTGCTTCTTTGCTGCACCGAGCGTCTGCTTGACCACGTTGCCGCGGCTGTCGCGAGTAACGGAATCGACGTCCCGGGCGCCGCCCAACTCTGCCTCGCCATAGTCCCATTGCGCCGGCGCCCCCAACTGGTCGTAGGCGATCTTGGTGACCAGTCCATCCTTTCCGGTAATGGAAAGTGGCTGGCCGTCGCCGGTAAACTCGGTGCAGTGAAATTCTCCTATTGGAGTGTGATTCGCGTCATTGGGATCGGTGGCATCGACGTGAGACAACCGCCCATTTGTGTCATAGCTGTAGTCGCGGGAAATCCCCCTTTCGTCCACTGAATGCCTCAACTGCCCGTCTTTGTAGGAGTACTTGCGAACTGCCAGCTGATCCTTCTTATTGCTGTCGGCCAGACCGTAGTGGTAGGTCTCCCCAACCATCAGGCCGTCGGCGAAATACTGGGTACGCAGGTGATTGGTGCCGTCGAGCCTTTCCTCAACAATCGTCAAGGCCTTGTCGTTGAAGGCCGCCGGGGCGCTGGGGTCGGCAACATCTGAAAAATCCTTGGAATTATTGGTCGGGCGGTACTTGTATCGGTAGGTCTCGGAGGGGAACCCCTTGTGCGTCTTCTCCAGCACGCGCCCGAAGTCGTCGTAGGCCCAGCTTTCCCCTGCCCCGGTCTCCTTTTCCTCGATTTTGAGGAGTCTTCCTGCCCCGTCGTAGGTCAGATCCCGGTTGACTGCCGGCAGCCCTCCGTCGGGCTTGGGATGGCTCACCTTGACGTGCTGAGGAAGTCCAAGAACCGGATGAGGGACAGAATAGACCAGGGTTCGCCCGATGCTGTCGATCTCCTCCTCGACCACTCCATCGGCCGATCGGCGCTTCACTTGCTTGAGCTGCAGCTGGCCACTGGCGTCTTCCACCGTGACATTGTCGATGTCCCCGTGCCCGTCCTTGTCAGGGGTAAGGCCTACGGTCACCAGGCCGCTCGCCCCTCTCATGCTAATCGTCGAAGGAAGGCCGTAGCGGTCGTCGAGCTTTGGGATATCGACCAGTTTCTGACCCGATTTCAGGCCCATGACCTCGAGGGTTGAATCGCCAGGCTCCTTGGAGAATGTCACAGAGGTCGAACGCAACCGCCCGTCCTGCGAGTAGTCGATTTCCCGGCCGCCCGGTGAGACTCGCTTGCTGTTCCAGACCGCCTGGCCCATCTGGTCGCTCGCCCAGGAGGCGGCCGACGGCGGCCCCACCGGCAAGGACTGGGATTTGACGTTCCCATACTGATTCAGGGTCATCGTCGCGGTAACCGCGTCCGGCCGAGTGAGCTCTCGCGATGCCGCCCCCTGGTAACTGATGGTGTGAGCTCCGGCCTGCCCCGGCAGTGTGACCTTCGAGATGACCGAGGCGGCATTCACGTGGGCATACAGGTTCTTCGGGTTGACGTTCAGATCCCGCTCGAAGGTCGCCCTCCACTGCTTGTACTCGGTGGGGATGCCGTTCGGATTGGGCTTTTCTTCCGGATCGGTGAGCCGGAGCTCGGCGGCCTTCATCTCGCTGCGAAGCAGCTCGGCGAAGACGCTGTCGGTATTGGCCTTCGGCTCCTCATACTCATAGAGCCAGATCCTCTTCGGGCTGCCGCCGCGCTCCGCCCGAATCAGGTTCCCGCGCTGCTGCTTGTAGGTCACATCCGGATTGCCCGTCAGCTTGGCACTGGTCAGGTATCGCAGCCCCTTGAGGGCAGCATTCTTGAAGCGGAAGGGAACTGCTGTGTCTTCTGATTTGTCGACGTCGGTGTACCCGAGCTGGAGGGTCACCTGGCCGCGCTTTACGGTATCGAGCAGATCAGAATCCTTAAGGTAGCTGAGCACCGTCCAGCCGTCTTGATTGGTCTTTCCGTCGGCAAGCTTCCCGTTGGCATCGATCCGCGCATACCCGGTGTCGATGGCGGTCATCAGCCAGACATTGCGCGCCGGCCCCTTGGAGACACGGGCCCTTCTGTCGAAGCGATAGCGCAAACCAGCGCCGCTCGTGAAAACGAACTCGGGTTCGGCAGTGCTGGCTTTGCTGACCGTCAGCGTCCCGCTGTGGCTCTTGTCGGTCTGGCAATCGAGCGCATCCTCAGGAAGTTGGGTACAGGACGGGAATCCGTAGGTCTGGCCTGCCAGCACCACGGCGTAGCGCCCGAAGTCCTCCTCCGCCAGGAACCCCGCCCAATTGTGCGTCCAGCCCGTTCCTAGTGGCGAGGGCTCCTTGTTCTGGTTGTTGTAGATGCGAGCGAAACGGATGGTCTCGCTGAAGACCCTGACGCTCTGGTCCTCGTGTTCGAAGGACAGGTGGCCGTCGGCGACATTTACTCCGCCGACCTGCTCCTGCCCTGGCGCCGCTGAGTGGAATCCTCCGAACCTTCCGCGCGGGAGCCCCAGCGGCATGTAGACCGGAGTTTCCTTGGCGGAGTTGTCCTTGACGACGACAGTGAGCTGGATCGGGGACTTCTGGCGGCTGGATCCCGGCATGGAGTCCAACTCGGGAGGCAGCGGCAGGCGGAAGCGCCTGGCGCCATCGACGCCCGCCTCGGGCTCCTGATAGAGCGCTCGGCTCGCCTTGCACTTGATCTTGCCCTTGGGATCGCAGTTGTCGGTCAGGGAATAGGTCCCGTCAGAATTGAGCAGGAACTCGGCGTTCTTCAGGAAAGCATCCTTCGCGCAATCCTTGAGACCAGTATCGACCGCGGTACACACGGAAACACTGCCCGATTTGAAGCGAGAGGGCAGCAGGAAGAACTGGGCCAATGAGGCTTGGGAGGTCGCCCGGCCCAGAGCCGGAACCGTGGCCGCACCGGTGCTGGTGTCCGCGACGACGGATTGCTCGGCGGTGAAATCGCTGCCCGCGCCCATGAAGTCACGTCGGGGAGCGAGACCATAGAAGTTGAAGCGATAGAGGACGTTCTCGGCGTTCCCGGAAAGGAAGAGCTCGATGTAGAGCATGTCCCCAGCGGTCAATACATCGGCCAGAGCCTCGCCGCCGCAGTCCCCGGTCAGCGCCCCTCCCAACGGATCGACTGTCACCTTGCAGTCGATGCCAAACTCATCGGTCCCGAGTCGAACGGCATAGGTTCCGGGCTTGGGGGCATTGCCCTCCGGCGGCTCCAGCAGCGTCCCGAGCAGCTGATAGGACGTGTCGTATTCGTCGGCAGCCGGAGTTCCGGCATCGGTGAGGTCGCGAGTCCCCGCGTCCCAGTCGATGCCTCCGTCGGGAAGCTGGCCCTGGTGCGCGAGGACGGTCGGCAGGTTGCCTCCGGACTGGTCACCGCCGATGTCAATGACCCTGAACTCGTGCTCTCGGCTGCGATCGAACCGCTCGCGCAGCGCCCCGTTTCGCTCGTAGGCCCGGTAGACGTCCTTGAGCTGGATGGATGCCAGTGGCAATCCGACAACGCCCCCGTCGGCCTCTCCCGTAGTGAAATCGGGAACTTTGACCCCGGCATCGCGCTCGAAATCCTCGATGATTCCGTTGCCATTGAGGTCGCGCAAGGCAAACCGGGAGCCGACCACGTGGACGTAGTAGTTGGCCTTCGCCAAGTTGGCCACCGTCAGCCCGCCGTCCGAATCCTGGACATGGATTCCCGGCAGCAGCGCCTTGGTCATCGGGCCGGGAGTGACGTCGAAGGGCTCGACCACCGCCCGCTCGAAGACGCTGCCGGTGTACTGGACGATGTGCCCAGCGAGCGGCGGGACGCCCTTCGGAACATCGATCAGGAGCGAATCGTCCTTGAGGCAATCGCTCGACTGCATTCCCACCGGTAGCTCGGAGCAGTATTTCTCAAGCAGCAATCCGGCATCGCCCGTGTCGTGGATCGGACCGACGCCCGCGTCCTTCGGGCCCCCGTCGCCGCCATCCACTCCACTATCGCTACCGGAATCGACCCCGGCGTCGCCCCCGTCCCCACCGTCCCCGCCATCGCCTGCATCAGCCCCAGCATCCTGTTCCTGCCTGACACGCCAGCGGGTCTCCACGCGCACGTACGAGTCCCTGGTCGTTCCCGCCCCGCCCGTCCGGATCAAATGCTCCGGCCCGGTCGCCTTCGCGTCGGGTGGGATGACGCCGAACTCGGTGGCCGCGCGCGCGACCTTCACTTCGATTTCCGGAGGGAAGAGCGTGATGTTCGCCGGAATCCCGATGCTCTGCTGGGTGCATCGCGACAGGGTCTTCACTTCGCCCTGGTCGTAGAACTTCAACTTTCCCTGGTCGACGTCGGCCTGGCACGGGCCACTTGGGACTGCGTTGATGGCAGGCACCCTGACTTTCGTCAGGCCGGCGAAACCAGTGGCGTGGTTGATCGCGAACGCGACCAACTCGTCGCCGGCGCTCAGACGGAGGAAGTTGTTGCGATTGTCTTTGCAGTTCGCCTGGTAATAGTAATAGGGCTCGGTGCCTGCCTTGAGGTTGTTGACCCCCTGTTGCTCGAGTGATCGGCACCGCTGCCGGGCGGCGCGATGGGAAGGAGCGGTAGGCCCGAGATGCATCCGGGTGTATCCGCCGTGCGTCACCTTGCCGAGGGTTGCTCCGGTGGGATCGCATCCGCTCTGAACATCGGCGCCGCCTACTGTGTACTGCGCGATAGGAACTTCGAGATTGTCGGAGCGGAAGAAATGCACTTCCGTGGTGGCGACATCCTCCGCCGAGATCGATTCGATTTCATCGGTCTGCGCATTGCGGACGGTCTTCGCCCCGATATCGCAAACCGGAGGCAGCGGCTTTCCCTCGCGATTGACGAAGGTCAAGGCCCCGTGCAGCAACCTGGCATCCACCAGGATGTCGGCCTTGCTGGGCATGCCCGGAAACAGCCCGAAAGACACCGAGCAGGAATCGAAGGTCGAGTATCCCGGCACTTGCATCACCCCGCCATCGGGGGCCGACCGGTAGAAGGTTCGTGCGGTCGCCGGCACCTTGGCGCAGGCCACGCCCATCGCCTCGGTACCGTCAACCTGCAGCAGGGCGCTGTAGCCCCCGGACTCTCCGGTCACCGCCCCCTGGTCGTCGGGCCCGATGACCTCCACTCCCACATACTGGAAGCGAACCACATCATCGAGGTTGGTCCCGTCCTCGCTGTCATAGACCGTCCTAAGCTCGAGATCGTACTCCACCCCGGTGCCGGCATCGGCGATTCCGCTGTCGGCCGTGCCGGCGTCCTGGCATCCGGCGTCTCCGCCGTCACCATTGTCGCACCCGCCGTTGCCCGCATCGGCGCCGGCATCGATGCCGCCATCAATGCCAACGCGGGTGAGCTTGGCCTCCAATCGCTTGGTCGCGATGTCCGTCCCACTGGTGGCGGTGACGGTAATCTTGGTGGTGCCTTCGCGAAGCTCGACGACGGGATTGCCGAGCTTTGCGGTGACCTTCACGGTCGAGTTCTGGTACGTGCCGTCGGCCTTCCAGTCCGCCTCCTTGCCTTTTTCCGGAGCGATGGTCCTTCCGGACGGGTCCACCGCGCTCAAGGCAACGAAGAGTTTGTCAGCCGATTGTCCATTCAGCGCGTCAGGCTCGTAGGTCGCCGTGAAGGCCAGTTCCAGCTTCGCCGGCTCGCTCGCGGGAATCGGACCATAGTGCTTGGTGTATGGCTCAATCGCGGCAGGCAGGTCACGCGTGAGCTTGGTCCGCGACGACTTCGGCGCCCGCACCGTCCCGTGCACCCGCGCCGGCAGGCTGTTGTTCATCGCCGAGTCGAAGGCGAAGGTCCCCGGGGCGAAGAATCCGCCCAGGTACTGCGCGTGCGCCGACGGCAGCACCATCTCCACCAGCTGCTGCCACATCGGCTTCTTCTGCCAGAACGGCACCAGGAATCCGGTCCCGCCGTCGAGGGGGCTGGCACCGCCGCTCGACCCAATCCCGGAGCTCGCCATCGCCTGCGCGACTGCGATGCTCTGGGCCTCGGTCATCCCGGCGTAGCCGAAGTACTCCAGCGACGATGCGCTCACCGGTCCATCGGTGACAATCGACACCCCGTCGGTGGTCACGTGCCCGATCGCCACCCGCGCCAGCACCGACCGGCTCCGGTCGTAGGCGAAGATCATCGCCAATCGACCTGGCGGCAGGTTGGTCAGGTTCGGCAAGGCGAAGGCCACCGGCCCGGTCAGCCACGTCCCCGCAGGCTGCACCTGCCACAGCCCGTTGATCGCCGCCCGCGCCTCCAGCGGCACCGGCAGCGCGTGGCGCGGAATCTTGGTCGCGGTCACGAATCCGCGGGTGGTGCCGTTGGCGAAGGCGAAGGAATTCTCCGGCAGGTCCAACGCCAGCCCGGGAGTTGTCCCGCCGAAGGTCAGGTGCAGCGCCTGCGTCGCGTCCACCGCCTGCGCGCTGGCGGTGTCGGTCGGGTAGAGCAGCAGCGTCTTGTCCGGATTGTCCTTCTGCGCCTGCACGTACAGCCGGCGCCGCACCGTCGGATACGACGCCGACGCCCCCTGCGACCCGCCCTCGTAGCGCAGGGTTGCCAACCCTTCCGGCACGTCGAAGAGCATGAAGTTGCCGTCCGGGCCGGTCCGGATGCTCTGCCCGGTCTCCTCCACCGTCACCGCCACTCCGCTCAGCCCGTGCAGTTCCTCGTCCACCACCAATCCGCGCAACCGCGTCAGCGGCGGCCGCACCGTCAGGTCGCTGGTGAAGTTCGCCGACTGGCTCGGCCCGGAGTCAGCCTGC
This sequence comes from Myxococcales bacterium, assembly GCA_037442205.1. Taxonomy (GTDB): domain Bacteria; phylum Myxococcota; class Myxococcia; order Myxococcales; family UBA5297; genus JBBIQS01. The sequence continues at coordinate 8,569 of JBBIQS010000049.1, read as the reverse complement.
ACCCCGCTCACAGCCACCACGAGCCGCGCTCCCTCCGGCAGCGGCCCGCGGGCCACGAAGCTCACCGTCTGCTGCCCAGGCGCCACGAAGAAGCCTCCCAGGAGCTTGCGGCCGTCGGCGTTGACCGCGAAGGCGTTGCTCAGGTCCTGGCCCGCCAGAATCGGCTTGTTGAAGGCCACCGATATCAGCGAGCTCGGTTCGAGGTTCACCGCTCCCGGCTCCGGGGAGACGCCGGTCACGGCCAGCGGCACCTGGCTCTGGTCCAGGTAGCCGACGTGGATCGAAGCCGTCCCGGTGGCGCCGTTCTGATCGGTAGCCGAGGCGGTGATCACGTTGTCGCCCAGGCCCAGCGGGACCTGCGCCGTGTACTCCCCGTTGCCCAGCGGCGTCGCCGCGGCGGTGCCGATGTTGACGCTGCTCAGCGCCAACGACGAGCTAACGTTGATCTTCACGGTGATCAGCGCGCCATCGGCCTGGCTGCCGTCCGCCGGGCTGACGAAACTCACCGCCGGCGGCAGCGACGACAGCGTCAGCACCTGCGTCGTCGAGCTGGTATTCCCCGCGGAGTCCCGCGCCTCGATGCGCACGCTGTTGCTTCCCACCTGCAGCGGCACCGTCGCCGAGAAGCCGTCGGCCACTACCGCCACCGGACTGCCGTTCACCCACACGCCTGCCAGGTGCGGATCGCCTGCGGTGCCCTCGATCCGGTAGGGCGAGTTGCTCGCCACCGACGGGCTCGAGGACGGGCGAGTGATGGAGATGATCGGCGCAGTCCGGTCCACAGAGATCGACAGCTGCGCGCTGGCCAGCCGGCCGGTGGCGTCCTTGGCTTGCACCGTGAGCACCTGGTCGCCTTCGGGCAGCGACACCGATGTCGAGAAGGTGGCTCCGGCGACCGACGCCGCGGTCCCGTTGACCGTCACCGAGAACGGCGGAGTCCCGTCCTGGATCCGGCCGCTGACCGCGAAGCGCTGGCCGCCCAGCACCGCCCCGCTCGACGGCACGTCCACGAAGAGCGCCGGAGCCGACGGGAGAGTGCTGGCGGCGTCCGGGGTCACGGCCGTCCCGGCATCGGCGGTCGGAATGGGAGTGATCGAAGCATCCGGAGTCGCGACCGATCCGGCGTCCGCCGCCGGAGGAGTCACCGAGGCGTCCGGCGTGGGCGGAGGTGTGCCAGCGTCGGCGGCGCCGGGACGACTCACGGTGACGCTCTTCTGGCTCTCGAAACCGTAGCCGTCGCTGGCAGTCACCGAAATCGGATTGGCACCGGGCTGCAGCGTCACCGAGGCGATGAACCGCCCGCTGGCGTCCACTGGAACGCTCGAGCCATTCACCTTCACCACCACGGAGTCCTGCGTATCGGCCGGGCGTGCGGTGCCGATGACCGCGATCGTTCCCACCGAGGTCGTCAATCCGTCCGCCGGAGAGGACAGCGTGAGAGTGGGCGGCGTGACGTTGGCGCGCACGTTGCGCGAAACCGTCGAGTTGTTTCCGGCCGAGTCGGTGGCCGAGACGGTGACGGTGTTGGCCCCGACTACCAGGGTAACGTCGGCCGAGAACGAGCCTCCGCTGACCGAAGTGGCGACGCCGTTGACCGTGACCGTGCAGGCAGAGGCATCCTGCAGCGTTCCCACGACCGCGGTGGTCAGCGCCCCGATGCGCGCTCCATCGGTCGGGGATGAGAGAGAAATCGCCGGGCTGGTGGAGTCGCGATAGACGGTGAAGACCGCCTGGGCCGAGTTGCCGGCGCCGTCATAGGCGACCACGGTGGCGACGTTGGCCCCCTCGACCAGCGACAGCGTGGCGCGCCAGATCCCGTCGGTCCCCTTGAGCAACTGAACCGCCCCGGCGCTCACCGAGCTGACCGAAACGCCGTCGGTGACCTGCGCCGCGACCTCGACCGTCGGATTTTTGGTGAAGGAGCCATCCTGCGGCGACTGCACCACCAGCGAAGGTGGCGTGGTGTCGATGGTGAACTTGCGTTGCTCGGAGGCGCTGTTCCCCGCGCCGTCAGAGGCGGTAACGATCCAGACGTGAGCTCCGTCGGCGCTCACCGTCGCGCCCGAGGAGATCGGCGAGCTGTCGAGGGTGGAGGTCACTCCGGCCAGGTGGGCGTCGGTCGCGGAGAATGACAAAGTCGCCGGCGTGTTGCGAACCTCACCGTCGGCCGCGCCCGAGAGCGCCAGCACCGGCTTGGTGAAGTCCTGGGTGAAATGGACGGTCTGCGAAGCGGTATTCCCGGCCTTATCGGCGGCGGTAACCACCAGGACGTGATCGCCCTCGGCCGAGAGCGCCGTGCCGCTGGCGAACGCGCTCGTGTCGAGGGTGGCGCTCACGCCATTGAGGTGCAGGTCGGTGGCGCTAAAGACGGGCGTAACCGCCTTGTTGGTGAGATCTCCCTCTTTCACGCCGGTGAGCGAGATGACCGGCGGGGTCAGATCGACGGTGAAGTGGACCGTCTGCGAGGACTTGTTCCCAGCTCCATCCGCCGCCGACACGACGAGGATGTGGTCCCCTTCCGTGCTGACCGCGGTGCCGCTCGCGAAGGGAGCGCCGTCGAGCGTCGCACCGCTGGAGCTCAGGTGCAGGTCCGTTGCACTGAAGACCGGCGTGATCGCGGCGTTCTTGAGATCGCCTTCCGCCACTCCGCTTACGCTGATTGCCGGCGGAGTGACGTCGATCGTGAAATGGGCCGTCTGAGACGAAGAGTTGCCGGCCTTGTCGTTCGCGGTCACCACCAGCAGGTGATCGCCTTCGGCCGAGACCGCGGTTCCGCTGGCGAAGGCAACTCCGTCCAGCGTCGCGGCAACCTGCCCGAGGTGCGTGTCGGTAGCGCCGAAGACTGGAGTCACCGTCTTGTTGGTCAGGTCACCTTCATTGACCCCGGAGAGCGAGATCGCGGGAGGAGTCACGTCGACGGTGAAGTGGGCCGTCTGCGAGGACTTGTTCCCAGCTCCATCCGCCGCCGACACGACGAGGATGTGGTCCCCTTCCGTGCTGACCGCGGTGCCGCTCGCGAAGGGAGCCCCGTCGAGCGTCGCACCGCTGGAAGTCAGGTGCAGATCCGTCGCGCTGAAGACCGGCGTGACCGCGGCGTTCTTGAGGTCGCCTTCCGCGACTCCACTGATGCTGATGGCCGGCGGCGTCACGTCAATCGTGAAATGGACCGTCTGCGACGAGGAATTGCCGGCCGTGTCGTTCGCGGTCACCACCAGCACGTGATCGCCCTCGGCTGAGACCGTTGTCCCGCTGGCGAAGGCAGCTCCGTCCAGCGTCGCCGTCACCTGCCCGAGGTGCGCGTCGGTAGCGCCGAAGACCGGCGTCACCGGCTTGTTGGTCAGGTCCCCTTCCTTGACGCCTGTGAGCGAGATGACTGGCGGGGTCGAATCGATGGTGAAGTGGACCGTCTGCGAGGATTTGTTCCCAGCGCCGTCGCTCGCAGAGACGACGAGCGTGTAGTTGCCCTCCGCGCTAACTACGGTTCCACTGGTGAATGCGTTGCCATTCAGGGTCGCGCCGCTCGATGCCAGGTGCAGGTCCGCAGCGTCGAAGACCGGCGTGACCGCGGCGTTCTTGAGATCGCCCTCGGCGACTCCGCTGACGCTGATCGCCGGTGGCGTCAGGTCGATCGTGAAATGGACCGTCTGCGACGAGGAATTGCCGGCCGTGTCGTTCGCGGTCACCACCAGCACGTGATCGCCCTCGGCCGAGACCGTTGTCCCGCTGGCGAAGTCAGCTCCGTCCAGCGTCGCCGTCACCTGCCCGAGGTGCGTGTCGGTAGCGCTGAAAACCGGAGTCACCGGCTTGTTGGTCAGGTCCCCTTCCTTGACGCCTGTGAGCGAGATGACTGGAGGGGTCGAATCGATGGTGAAGTGGACCGTCTGCGAGGATTTGTTGCCGGCGCTGTCGCTCGCAGAGACGACGAGCGTGTAGTCGCCCTCCGCGCTGACTATGGTTCCACTGGTGAATGCGTTGCCATTCAGGGTCGCGCCGCTCGATGCCAGGTGCAGGTCCGTGGCGTCGAAGACCGGCGTGACCGCGGCGTTCTTGAGATCGCCCTCGGCGACTCCACTGACGCTGATCGCCGGTGGCGTCAGGTCGATCGTGAAATGGACCGTCTGCGACGAGGAATTGCCGGCCTTGTCGTTCGCGGTCACCACCAGCACATGATCGCCTTCGGCCGAAACCGCCGCTCCGCTGGAGAAGGCAGCTCCATCCAGCGTCGCCGTCACCTGCCCGAGGTGCGTGTCGGTAGCGCTGAAGACCGGCGTCACCGGCTTGTTGATCAGGTCCCCTTCCTTGACCCCGGTGAGCGAGATGACCGGAGCGGTCAGATCGATGGTGAAGTGGATCGTCTGGGAGGACTTGTTTCCCGCTCCATCCAACGCCGAGACGACGAGGACGTGGTCCCCTTCCGCGCTGACCGCGGTGCCGCTCGCGAAGGGAGCGCCATCGATCGTGGCACTGGTGGTGCTCAAGTGCAGGTCCGTCGCACTGAAGACTGGCGTGATCGCGGCGTTCTTGAGGTCGCCTTCCGCGACTCCACTGATGCTGATCGCCGGCTGCGTCACGTCGATCGTGAAATGGACCGTCTGCGACGAGGAATTGCCGGCCGTGTCGTTCGCGGTCACCACCAACACGTGATCGCCCTCGTCCGAGACCGCTGTCCCGCTTGCGAAGGCAGCTCCGTCCAACGTCGCCGTCACCTGCCCGAGGTGCGTGTCGGTGGCGCTGAAGATCGGCGTCACCGGCTTGTTGGTCAGGTCCCCTTCGTTGACCCCGGTGAGCGAGATGACCGGAGCGATCAGATCCAGGGTGAAATGGACCTGCTGAGTAGCGCGATTCCCGGCGCCGTCCTGAGCGGTGACCTCCAGGGTGTGGGGGCCGTCGCTGGCGATGGTGGTCCCGGGGACGAAGGCCAAGCCGTCGAGGATCGTCAACTCGATCGTCGCCGTGTGGGCGTCGGTGGCGCCAAACCCGGGCGTGACCGGCTGGTTGGTGAGCAGGCCTTCGGCGACTCCGGTGATAGTGATCACCGGAGGCGTGAGGTCGACGGTGAAATTCACCGTCTGCGTCGCCGAATTGCCGGCTTTGTCGTCCGCAGTCACGACCAGGACATGGTCGCCCTCCGATGAGACGGTCGTGCCGCTGGCGAAGTCGTTGGGCCCGTCGAGCTTGGCGCTGACCGCATTCAGGTTGGGATCGGTTGCCGAGAACACGGGGATGACCGGCTGGTTGGTCAGCATCCCGTCGGAGACGCCGGTGACCGAGATGGCAGGTGCGATGAGATCAATTTCGAAGGTGACGGTCTCCGTGGACGATCCTCCCGCCGGGCAGGTGGCAGAGACGACCAGGGTGTGCTTCCCGCTGGAATCGACCACACTGCCGTTGGCGAAGGGAGCGCCATCGAGCGTCGCGGAAGCGGCCGCTCCCGGATGAACGTCGCTGACCGTCCAGGAAATGGCGACCGTCTGATTGGTGAGCTGTCCGGCGGTGACGCCGGTGATCGAAATCTTTGGAGTGTCGCTGCCGGCGAGGGCGACGTCGCGGCAGACGCGCGCGGTATTGCCGCAGAAGTCCTTGGCCTCGGCAGCGATCGCGTTGTGCCCGGCCGCCAAGGGGACGCTCGCGCTCCAGTTTGAGTTGACCAGCGTGGCGGTCACCCCGGAAACCATGACCGAGATCGCGTCTGGACCGGCGGTTCCCGAGGCCGCGATCGGCTGGCTGTTGACGGATGCGCCGTCGTCCGGCGCGGTCATCGCCAGCGCCGGCGCGGTGGTGTCCACGTCGAGCACGGCGACGTTGAGTGATGCCCCCGCCCGGCCCTTTGCCTCGATCTCGAGGGTGTTGCTGTCGAGCAGCGAGATCGCCGCCACCTCGGGAATGCCCGAGGCGGAGTGGTGGTGTCCGGGGATCTCCTTGCCGTTGACCTTGACGGTTCCACCGGCGGGGATGGCCCCTTGGCTGATCACCACGACTCCCAGCGCCTTGGAATCGGGCCGCTTGAAGGTCTTGCGCAGCTTTGCTTCGCTTTCCTCGTCGCGGTCGTCGCCCGAACCCTTTCCATGGTGGTCGTCGTCGTGCTTCGCCTTGGATGGAATGACGGCGCTGGTCGAGATGAGAGGGCACGGCGGCGTCGCCAGCGACGCCACCGCGACCCGCACCGTCCCCGAAGCGCCCGCGGCCGAGACTGCCAGGCTATTGGAGCCGGTCAGCACGCCGACGGCGGCGACCAGCGAGTCCTTGTGGTGGTCGATGCTGGCCAGTGGGGCGCCATCGAGAAGGACCGTGGCCCGATCCACTTGCAAAGCGCCGAGACCGTCACCATTTTGCAGCACGATGAGCGCCGGCCCTTGCACTCCAGAAATCGCGACTTGCTGCGTCGATCCCGCCGCCACCGCGACCGGGGCCAGGAGCCATCCCGGCGCAGGCGAGAACGGCTCGGTGTTGGTGCAGGCGCTCGCGGCCGGCGTCGGCGCAGCAGTCCCCAAGGAGAGGGCCGCCGCCGACTTCTCGACCTGGGCCGGCGAGCTCTCCGTGCGGCTGTTGCAGGCGGCCAACGCCAACAGCAGCGCCGCCGCCGTCCAGGCCAGCGGCCGGTGACCGTTCGCGAAAGCTCGATGCCAGTTGGCGGATGCCTTCATGGCGGGCGCGCGTTCAGCTTCCCTTAGCGCTCGTCTCATTTCCCCTCCACTGCAGGAGTCGCTCCCGCCGGCTTCGCCGGCAGATGCTCCGGGTAGCGCTTCACTCGGATGCTCGCGCGAAGCGACTGAATCAGCGCCTGCTCTTGCTCGAGTCGAATCTCGGCCGCCAGCTTGCCGCGAGACTCTTCGAAGCTCGGGGTCAGCAGCGCCGGGTCCTCGATTGCCTTGATCAGGTGAAATCCGAAGGGACTGCGAAAGGGCTTTGAGGTCTCCCCGTTCTTGAGCGCCGCCGCCTCGGCGAAGAAGGTGGCGTCCACCTGGCCCTCGAGGAGTGATCCGAGATCGCCTCCGCGGGCGGCGGTGATCGGGTCCTCGGAGCCCTCGCGGGCGACGGCGGCGAAGTCCTCGCCGGCCAGCACGCGGGAATAGAGGGCGTTGATCTTGGCCTGGGCGGCGACTCGGGCGTCGTCCCCGGAGGCCTCGGCGAAGCGGACCACCAGTTGGCGGACGTGGACCCGCTTGCGGCTGAGCTTGTCCCTGGAATCGGCGTAGCGCTTTCGCAGCGCCTCGTTCCCGGCGGCCTCGGCGGCGGCGTGCTCGAGCATCGCCTGGGCGAGGACCTCGCGCTCCAGCGCCGCCAGCCGGGCGCGGACCTTGGGCTCGCTGGCGATTCCCTGCCGCCGGGCGCCCTCGGCCAACAGCTCCCGATCGACGAGTGAATCGAGCGACTTGTCATCGACCGCCAGGCGGGCGCGCGCGCCGGCGAAGTCCTCGAGATCCGCCCGCAGCACCTCGGTCTTGCCGACCTTGGCCAGTAGGTTCGGGTTGTCGCAGGCGGCGAGCAGCATGAGCGCGAGCGCGGACGCTGGAACGAACAATCTCAGGGGCATGTCGGGTCCGGAGCGTAGAGGAACGAGCCAGTGGAGATGGTCTGGGTGGTAGCGGCTACGCTGTCCGGCGAGCACATCTTGGCCGATCCGGTGACCGTCAGGGCATCGAAGGTCAGGATGCCGGTTCCAGTGGGGAAGAACGGGGTGGCGGGAGCGACCGAGTTCCCCGCGTTGTCGAGCCGCAGCTCCCCGTACTGCTCCGTCCCGCTCTGCGTGAAGATCGTCCCCGCTCCGCCATTGCGCTGGCCATATGCCGACAGCTTCGTCGGATCCAGGCCATTCCCACTCGTGTAGATGATCGCGATTCGTCCGCCGCCACCGCCGCCCGTGTACGAATGTCCTCCTCGGGCCTGGATTCCTCCCGTCCCTGACAGCGTCCCCACCTTCACCTTCACTCCTCCGCCCGCTCCGCCATAGGCATTCGACCAGGTGTCAGGACCATTGGCGTAGATGTAGCCGTCCAGCTGCAGGCTCGCCGCGCTCAGCCGCACCACCCCGCCGCCGTTCATTCCAGCCACCAGCGTCGTACCACTCGTCCCAGCGCCACCGGAGCCCGGGTCATTCGGATCCCGGAAGTCTCCGTACACCGCCACCGGCGCTGCCGGCGTCGCCGTCGACCATCCATACCCGCCGTAGCTCCCGCCGGCAGCCGCCACGCTCGCTGCCACGTTCGGCGTCCCATCCGCTCCTGTCGTGCGCCCGTGGATGTCCGCGTTGTCTCCGGCATACCCTCCCAGATAGCCGGCACCAGTCACATCGATCTTCGCTCCGCTCGCTATCACTGCCGCGCCGGCGACCTCCACGATGAGCTTGTTCACCGAGCTCACGCTGCTCACCGGATGCGTCAACATCGTCCCATAGCCCATCGTCAGCTGCGACAGCACGATTGCCGACGATCCTGCCACCGACAACGTCGTCCCGTTGTTGCTCATGCTCAATGCGATCGGCTTCGTGAAGCTCCACGGCTGAGTGAACTTCACCGTCCCTCCGGTGATGTTCAGGCCAGTGATTTCCGGCGCGCTGAAACTCCCGATC
>JBBIQS010000048.1:0-64263 GCA_037442205.1 Myxococcales bacterium | reverse complement strand
CGCCAGCGGAGGCATCGGCCGACCCCGCCTGGGCCGAGACGAGCGTCACCCCGCCGGTCGCCCCCTCGGCCTCGCGCACCATGTGGTCCGCGTCCGCGTACACGACGGCGTCCCCGAAGGGGCCGAGGGCCGCCCTCGCCGCCTGCCGCGCCGTCGGCCGGGACTCAGCCGGCCGACTGGCAGTCGCCGGCCACTCCCGCGCCCGCCGCCCAGCGCCCCGCGGCCGCGGCTGCCGAGAAGGCCCGCCTGACGGTGCTGCGCGGCTCCAACGCCGGGACCGTCTTCCGGATCCCGGCCACTCCGGCGGTCCAGGCCGGCGCCTCCAAGGGCACCCTGCTCTTCCCCGAGGACCCCTACCTGGCGCCGCTGCACGCCACCTTCCATTTCAAGGACGGCAAGCTCTTCGTGCGCGACGAGGGCAGCCCGTCGGGCACCTACGTGGCCATCCGCGGGGCCGAGCCGCTGACCCCGGGGAGCCTGTTCGCCGCCGGCGACCACCTGCTGCGCTTCGCCGGTCCGCTGCCCGCGCCCGCCACCTCCAACCCGCTGGTCTACGGCGCACCGGCACCGGCCCCGATGCTCTATGCGGTGGAGGAGCTCTTCGAGGGCGGGCGCCCCGGCCGGGCCTGCGTGCGCGCCGGACCGTCGATCAGCGTCGGCCGCACCGGCTGCGACCTGAGCTTCCCCAACGACGCCTTCCTCGGCCCCCGGCACTGCGAGGTCGCGGTGGAGAACGGGGCGGCGTCGCTGCGCGACCTGGGCAGCCAGGACGGGACCTACCTCCGCCTGCCGCCGCGCGCCGAGCGGGCCCTGGCCGCCGGCGACTGCGTCCGGATCGGCCTGCAGGTCATCCGGGTCGAGCTGGTCTGAGGTCTTTCACCCGCGACTGAAACCGCGCTCGGCCGGCGGCGCGCGCCGGCCGCCGACGCCCCGCTAGTTGCGGGCGTTGAGGTAGCGCTCGATCGCCTCGCGATCGGCGGGATCCTTGGCCGTCTGCAGATACTCGCGCAGCCACTTCTGCGTCGCCGGGCCATCGCCCTGCAGCAGGCTGGCCAGCGCCGCCTTGCGGCTGGGGGCCGTCCCGGGATCGGCCTCGAAGGACTTGGCGTAGGCCGCCGCGGCTTCGTCGTAGCGGCCGGCGGTGAGCATCCCGTCGCCCTGCAGCATCAGGTCGCGGGCCTTGGCCGGCTCGCGCCTGGGCGCGGGCGGCGTCTCCTGAGCCAGGTTGACGTCGCTGGCCGGCTGCTTGGAGGGGATCGGATCCGGGATCTCGGCGGCCACCGCCGGGCCCTTGCCTCCCATGAACTGCCAGGCCGCGAAGGCCCCCAGCCCCAGCAACAGCACCCCGCCCAGTCCCAGGCCGGCCATCAGCGCCGCGGAGCGCCCCTTGGGACGGACCGAGGTGGTGGTCGGCTCGTAGTCTCCGCCGGGCGAGGTGGACCAGGTCGGGGTCCGCTCCTGCTTGCCGGGCTCGGGGGCCTTCTGCGCGGGCCGGCCGGGCTTGCCGGCGACTCCCGACTGGACCGCGGTGCGCTGGGCGTCGACCTGGGTGGACTCGACGTCGCCGTCGAGGTGGAGCAGCGCGGCGCGGAACTCCTCGGCGCTCTGCGGGCGCTCGCGAGGATTCTTGGACATCGCCTTGAGGATCAACCGCTCCAGGGCCTCGCCGATGTGGCTGTGCGGGTTGCGCTGGCGCGGCGGCACCGGGTCCTGCGTCAGGTGCATGGTGGCCAGCCCCACCGCCGAGTCGGACTCGAAGGGCAGCACCCCGGTGGCGCACTGGTAGAGGATCACCCCCACCGCGTACAGGTCGCTGCGGGCGTCGAGCTGGCCGCCGCGGGCCTGCTCCGGGCTCATGTACTCCGGGGTGCCGCAGACGAAGCCGGCCCGGGTCAGCGCCGGCCCGCCCTCCTCGGCCGCGTCCTGGATCTTGGCGATGCCGAAGTCGAGCACCTTGACGAAGTCGGGCTCGCCGCGGCGCTGCTCGACCATGATGTTCTCGGGCTTCAGGTCGCGGTGGATCACCCCGGCGGCGTGGGCGTCGGAGAGCGCCGACAGCACCTGGCCGAGGATGCGCACCATGCGGTGCTCGGGCAGCGGGCCGGCGGCGGTGAGGACCTGGTGCAGGTCCTGGCCGCTGACGAACTCCATGGCGATGTACAGCGCCCCCTCCTCGTCCTGGCCGAAGTCGATGACGCTGATCGAGTTGGGGTGGTTGAGCCGGCTGGCGGCCTTGGCCTCGCGCTGGAAGCGGGCCACCGTGCGCTCGTCCGACAGGAGCGACTGGCGCAGCACCTTGAGCACCACCGACTTGTCCAGCGACATCTGGGTGGCCTTGTAGACCTTGCCCATCCCGCCTTCGCCGATGAGCTTCTCCACCCGGAACTTGCCGGCGATGATCCGCCCGGCGTAGTCGTCGCCGCCTTGGACCCGCACCACCGCCGCCCCGCAGGCGGGGCAGAACTTGGCGACGTCTCCGGCGTCGGCGTTGCAGGAGGGGCACAGGCTCAAGGACGTCCTCGCGAGGTGAAGGGAACGGCCAGAAAATGTCACGGCCCGGCCCCCGCTTTCAAGGCCGGCGACCGGCTCCCGCCCCGCCCGCCCGGCGGCCGCTCGCCAACGCCGCTTGACCTGCCGCCGGCTCTTGCCCAAGCTGCCGGCCCATGTCGGCCCCCGAACATCCCGGCCCCAGCAGCGCCCAAGCCGAAGGTCAGCTGGGGCGGTCGGTGCTGGCGGTCTTCGTGCTGGCGGCGGTGACCGCCGTCGGCGGGCCGCTGATCTCCTACCGCAGCGACGTCGCCGAGCTGCGCTCCACCCAGCGCGCCCACCTGGTACACGATCTGCGGCTGTACGCTGAGGCGCTCGATCGCCATCTGGCGCTGCTGCAGGCCGAGCTGTTGCGGCTGGCGGCCCGGCCCGAAGTGGACCTGCGCGACGAGAGCAGCTCGCCGGAGCGCGAGCTGCTGGCCACCACGCACCAGGGCTCGGCGCTGTTCGCCACTGGGGTGGCACTGGTCGACTCCGAGGGGAAGCTGGCCTGGGCCGAGCCCAGCCCGCTGCCGGTGCTAGGGGAGAACGTCGAGCGCCACAACTGGTTCCAGCGGCTGCTGGCCCGGCAGACCCCGGTGGTGGACATCCTCGACGGCTCGTCGAGCACCCTGGCGGTGGCGGTGCCGGTGCTGCGCGGGGGCAAGGTGACCGGGGCGGCCATCGGGCTGCTGGAGTCAGCGCACATCGCCCTGCCGCTGGGCCAGCGCGCCGACGACGCCGAGCTGGTGCTGCTCGACTCGACCGGGGACGCGATCGGCGCGGCCGGCTCCTCGCTGCTGGCCTTGCCGCGGCTGGAGGAGATGGTCGGCTCGCTGCTGCGCCAGCCGCAGGGGATGGCGGTCAGCGCCGGCGGCGAGGAGCAGTGGGCGGCGGCCACCGAGATCGGGCGCACCGGGCTGCGGCTGGTGCTGGCGGCGCCGGAGGCCCGGCTGCTGGCGCCGATGCGCCAGCGCTTCCTGCTGGAGCTGGTGCTGGTCAGCTCGGTGCAGATCGCCGCGGTGCTCTTGCTGACCCTGTTCGTGCGCCGGGTCTACCGGCGCTTCCTGGCGATGGAGCGGCGGGCGGTGCAGCAGGAGAAGCTGGCGGCGCTGGGCGGGGCCTCCTCGCTGATCGCCCACGAGGTGCGCAACGCCCTCAACGTCCTCAACGCCGCCGTCTCCCCGCTCTCCGGCGACTCGGGCACCACCTCGGCGGTACTGCCGGTGATCAAAGGGCAGATCGATCGGCTCAGACACCTGGCGACCAGCCTGCTGGAGTTCTCGCGGCCGACCAACGCGCTGCTGGTGGAGAGCGACCTGGCGGCGGTGGTGCGCCAGGCGGTGGAGGCGCTGCGAATCCTGCCCGAGGCCGGCGAGGTGGCCATCGACGCCGCCCTCGAGCCGCTCAGCGCCCCCTGCGACCCGCTGCTGCTGACCACCGCCATCGACAACCTGGTGCGCAACGCCATCGAGGCCTCGGCCTCGGCCAAGGACCTGGGCCGGCTGCCCGACCCCAGCGTGCAGATCACCCTCTCCGCCGGCGAGCGCGAGAAACGGATCGCGGTCGAGGATCGGGCGGGCGGACCGCCCCCGGGCTTCGAGGAGCGGCTGTTCCAGCCGTTCCAGACCAGCAAGGCCAAGGGCATCGGGCTGGGGCTGCTGATGGCCCGGCGGGCCGTCGAGCAGCAAGGGGGCACGCTCGATTTCGAGCGGACGTCGGCCGGCTGCCGGTTTACCATCCGCCTTCCCTCTGGGAGCACTACGCCATGAACGTCACCACCCTGCTCGTCGACGACGACCGCGCCTTCGGAACCCTGGCCGGCGCGGCGCTGGCCCGCGAAGGCTTTGGAGTCCAGGTCGCCCACTCGCTGCACGAGGCGCGGGGGGCGCTGGCCAAGGAGTCCTGCCAGCTGATCATCCTGGACAAACGGCTGCCGGACGGCGACGGGCTGGCCTTCCTCCCCGAGCTGCGGGCAGCGGCGCCGGAGGCGGTGGTGCTGGTGGTGACCGCCCACTCCGACGTGGCGGCGGCGGTGGAGGCCATGCGCCAGGGGGCGGCCGACTACGTGGTCAAGCCGGTGGAGCTGGGGGACCTGGTCTTGAAGGCCCGGCGGGCCTTCGAGTCGGTGCGCCTGCGCGACCGGCTGCAGCAGGCCGAGGCCGAGCTCTCCGGGCGCCGCCGGCTGATCCCGCCGCAGTCGGCAGCGATGAAGAAGGTGCTGGAGATGATCGGGCGCATCGCCCAGAGCCCGCGCAGCCCGGTGCTGCTGCTGGGCGAGACCGGCAGCGGCAAGGAGGTGCTGGCGCGCCACCTCCACCAGCTGGGAGCCGGGGACGAGGCGCCGTTCGTCCACCTGAACTGCGCGGCGCTTCCGGCGACCACCTTCGAGAGCGAGCTGTTCGGGCACGAGAAGGGGGCGTTCACTGACGCCCGCGCCGCCCGCCGCGGCCTGGTTGAGATCGCCAACGGCGGAACGCTGTTCTTGGACGAGGTCGGCGAGCTGCCGCTGACGCTGCAGGCCAAGTTGCTGACCTTCCTCGACTCGGGGCGCTTCCGTCGGCTGGGCGGAACCAGCGAGCAGTCGAGCAACGCGCGGATCGTGGCGGCGACCAACCGCGACCTGCAGGCGCAGATCAAGGACGGGACCTTCCGCGAGGACCTGTGGTTCCGGCTGAGCGTGTTCCGGGTGGACGTGCCGACGCTGCGGGCGCGGCGCGACGACGTGCTGCCGCTGGCGGAGGGGATCCTGACCGGCCTGCGCGGCGAGCTGGGCAAGCGCGAGGCCCGGCTGGGAGAGAAGGCCAGGGCGCGGCTGATGGGCTACGACTTTCCGGGCAACGTGCGCGAGCTGCGCAACATCCTCGAGCGGGCGCTGGTGCTCGAGCCTGGCCCGGAGCTGACGCTGGAATTCCTCGACGGCCCGCGCGCCGCCTCGGGGACCGCCGCCTCCGGAGGCTTCGGCATCCCCGGGCCGCCCATTCCCATGGAGCAGGTCGAGCGGCTCTATGCGCAGTACGTGCTCGAGCAGCTGGGCGGGAAGCGGATGGAGGCCGCCCGGGTGCTTGGGCTGAGCTATCCGACCTTCCTCAAGCGCATTGAAGGCGAATAGCGGCGATTCAAAATTCTTGCGCTGTTTTCTTTCACGCTGAAATTTCCCGGCACGCTCGGCTTCCAATTTCGCCCGGCGGCGTGCCGTCGGCGCCGGCGGCACGGCACTTGCCTACCTCCCCGCATTGGAGGTTTGTGCCCTCGTGTCGCCACGGACCGTTTGCGTCGTCTCTGTCGCGTTTCTCGCTGCGCTCGTCCCCACTATCTCGACCGCCCAATCCGACCGGCTGGCGCTGTCTGCGCTGCCCAGCGACGCCGAGCTGGCGCGCCTGGTGTGGCTGAGCACCACCGACCTCGCCGCTGCCCGCGCCCGCACTGCGGCCGCCGAGGCCGACTACCGCCGCGCCCGGACCTACCTCAATCCCAGCCTCGACCTCTCCTGGAACACCATCCCGGTGGGGACCACCAATCCGCCGGGCCTCGAGCACCCGCTGGCCAACATCCCCAACTACGTCGCGGGCCTGTCCGAGACCTTCGAGCTGGGCAAGCGCGGCCCGCGGCAGCGCTCGACCCGCAAGGCCGCCGAGGCCGCCTCCCTCGACGCCGCCGAGCTGCTGCGCCAGAGACACCAGGACCTGGTCCAGGCCATCGGCCGGGTCGCCAACAGCCAGGAGCGCATCGCCGCCCTGGAGGATCTGGTGGCCGACGCCGCCGCCCTCACCGAGATCCAGCACAAGCGCGCCCAGCACGGCGACGCCGCCGAGCTCGACACCGACCGCGCCCACCTCGACGAGGAGAAGCTGCGCTCGTCGCTGGCCGAGGAGCGGCAGAAGCTGCACCTCGAGCTCATCGGCTGCGCCCAGCTGGTCGGCCGCCCTTGCGACCCCTTCCGCGACGCCGCCCAGGCCCGCGACTTCCTCATCGCCCGCGCCGAGCCGCCCTCCCAGCCCGACGAGCTGTCGCGGCAGATCGAGAGTCGCCCCGACCTGCGCTCGCTCGCCGCCCAGCAGGAGAGCGCCCAGGCGGCCCTCGAGCTGGCCCGCGCCAAGGCCCTCCCCGATCCCAACGTCCGCCTCGGCTACACCTACGACACCTTCCTGGTCTCGGGAAACCAGGGGCAGAGCCTGTCGGTGGGAGTCTCGGTTCCCCTACCGGTCTTCGAGCGCGGCCACGCCGACGCCGCCCAGGCGGTCGCCGCCCGCCGCGCCGCCGAGCTGTCCGGCCAGCTGCTGCGCATCCAGGCCTCGCGCGATCTCACCCAGCTCCTGGAGCAGGCCCGCCTCCTCAAGGAGCGCCGCGCGCGCATGGACGGCGCGACCCTGCCCATGGCCCGCGGCGTGGTCGAGCGGCTGACCCGAGCCGTGCAGAGCGGCGCCGCCCCGCTGCAGGACCTGCTCGCCGCCCGCCGCACCCTGGGCGAGCTGCTCGAGGACTCCGCCGACCTCGACCTGGCGGCGTTCGAGATCGCCGTCGCCATCTCCAGAATTGCCGGCCCGCTGCCTCTGCCATCGGCCGAGCTCGCCCTCCAGGAAGGGAGCGCCTCATGAGCCAAGGTCTCGACGCCGAGATGCCCACTGCTGCCGACCCCAAGCGCATCCGCCGTGCCGCGCTCTGGGCGCTGGGGAGCCTCGCCTTGGCGGCGGGGATCGTGATCCCGGCCTGGAAGCTGGCCTTCAGCCAGCACCCCGCCCTGACTCCGCCTCCCGCGCCGATTCAGGCCGATGACAAGGGAATCTCGCTCACCGAGAACGCCCCGCAGTGGCGCTACGTCGAGCTGGCCGTGGCCAAGGAGGACTCCCTGCTGGCTCCCCTGCCCGCCCCCGGGCGCGTCGGCTTCGACGAGCTGCGCACCGCCGCGGTCGGCACGCCGCTGGCCGGGCGAATCGACCGGTTGCTGGTGCGCCTGGGCGACCGGGTGGAGAAGGGCGAGCGGCTCTTCTCGGTGCGCAGCGGCGCCTGGGCCGACCTGGAGAAGGAGGTCCAGGCCGCCACCGCCGCGGTGGGCGTCAAGGAGCGGCTGGCCCAGCGGGCGAAGGAGCTGGTCTCGCTGCAGGCGGCGCCGGAGAAGGATCAGCTGGCCGCCGAGGCCGAGCTCCACGACGCCCAGCTGGCGCTGCAGGCGGCCCAGGCCAAGCGCGACAGCCTGCGCATCGCCCCCGAGGCCAACAACCTGTTCTGGGTCGTGGCCCCGCGCAAGGGCACGGTGGTCGAGCAGGATCTGGCCGCCAACCAGGAGGCGACCCCCGACCGCGAGAAGCCGCTGCTGCGGATCAGCGATCTCGACGAGGTGCTGGTGCTGGCCGACGTCCAGGAGTCCGACGCCGGCGACATCCACAAAGGCTCTTCGGTCGAGGCGCGCACCAGCTCCGGCCTGACCCGCGCTGGCGAGGTGGAGCAGGTCAGCGAGGTGGTCGATCCCACCCGCCGCACCGTCGAGGTCCGGGTGCGTGTCGCTAACAAGGATCGGGCGCTGCGCCCCAACGCCTACGCCGAGATCTCCTTCTCGCCGGCGGAGGGCGCCAAGCGGGTGCGCGTACCCAGCGAGGCGGTGGTCACCGACGGCGCCAATTCAGTGGTCTTCGTGGCGCAGGGCAGCGGGAGGCTGGAGCGTGTGCCGGTGACCGTCGGCCGCCAGCGCGACGGCGAAGTGGAGCTGCTGCGCGGGCTCTCCCCCGGCAGCCGCTACGTCTCCCGCGGCGCGCTGCTGTTGCTCAATCAGATCGAGCTGGCCAGGCGCTAGCGAGACCTCCCCATGTTCGATCACCTGGTCAGCTTCTCGCTCAAGAACAAGAGCGCCATCCTCTTCGTCACCCTGGCGATCGCGGTCTGGGGCTATCTCGCCTTCCGCGACCTGACGGTCGAGGCCTTCCCCGACCCCACCGACACCCAGGTCACCGTGATCACGCTGTTCGCGGGCCAGCCGGCCGAGGAGGTCGAGCGCCAGATCGGCCTGCCGCTGGAGCGCGCCCTCAACGGCACCCCGGGGATGAGCCGGCTGCGCGATCTGAACCTGTTCGGCCTGAGCTTCATCACCCTCACCTTCCACGACGGCGTCGACGTGCTGCTCGCCCGCCAGCAGGTGCTGGAGCGGCTGCGCGACGCCGAGCTGCCCGACGGCATCACGCCCGAGCTTGGGCCGCTGGCGACGCCGATCGGCGAGATCTACCGCTACACCCTCGAAGGCTCCCGGCTCGACCCGATGCGGCTGCGCACCCTGCAGGACTGGGTTGTCCGCCCGGCGCTGATGCGGGTGCTAGGCGTGGCCGACGTGGTCAGCTACGGCGGGCTGCTGCGCGAGGTCCACGTCGAGCCCGACCCGGCCCGGCTGGCCAAGTTCCACCTCACCGTGGCCCAGCTCGAGCAGGCGATCACCGCCAGCTCGGTCAATGCCTCCGGCGGTATCCTCGAGCGCGGCGCCGAGCAGTTCGTCATCCGCAGCGAGGGGCTGTTCAAGAAGCTCGACGACCTGGGGCAGGTGCGGGTGGCCACCTTCGACGGCACCCCGGTCTTCCTCAAGGACGTCGCCGACCTCTCCGACGGCTGGGCGCCGCGCCAGGGCGTGGTCAGCCGCAAGGACCAGACCGACGTGGTCCAGGGCATCGTGCTGATGCGCCGGGGCGAGAACCCCTCGGCGGTGCTGGAGCGGGCCCGCGAGGCCATCGCCCAGATCAACGATCGGCTCGCGCCGGAGGGGGTCTCCCTCAAGCCCTTCTACGACCGCACCGACCTGGTGGGCACCACCCTCAAGACCGTGGGCCGCAACCTGGTCGAGGGCGCGCTGCTGGTGAGCATCGTGCTCTTCGTCTTCCTGCTCGATCTGCGGGCGGCGCTGGTGGTGGCCACCCTCATCCCGCTGTCGCTGCTGACCAGCTTCATCTACCTCAAGCTTCGCGGCATGAGCGCCAACCTGCTGTCGATGGGCGCGGTGGACTTCGGGGTGATCGTCGACGGCGGAGTGGTGATCATCGAGGCGGTGCTGCAGCGCCTCTGGTCGCACGACAAGGACGCGCCCGAGACCATCGAGGGCCGCATCCTGCAGGCCACGCGGACCGTGGTGCGCCCCACCGTGTTCTCGCTGCTGATCATCATCGCGGCTTACTTCCCGATCTTCATGCTCGAGCGGGTCGAGGGACGCATCTTCGCCCCGATGTCCAACACCGTGGTGGCGGCGCTGGTCGGGGCGCTGGTCTTCTCGGTGACGCTGGTTCCGGTGCTGGCCTCGCTGGTCTACCGGCGCAAGCCGGTGCACCGCGAGTCGCCGGTGCTGCGGTGGGCGGACAAGGCCTACGCCCCGACCCTGGGCTTCGCCCTCAAGCGGCCGGCGCTGATCCTGGGCGCGACCTCCCTGGTCCTGTGTCTGACCCTGGTGGTCTTCTCGCGGCTGGGCTCGGAGTTCCTGCCCGAGCTCAACGAGGGTGGCCTCTACCTGACCTTCACCCTGCCGCCCAACATCGGCCTCTCCGAGGGGCGCAAGCTCGCGCCGCGGATCGAGAAGCTGATCGCCGCCATGCCGCAGGTCGAGGAGTCCATCGGCCAGCTCGGCCGGCCCGAGGACGGCACCGACGCCAAGCTCGCCAACAACCTGGAGTTCTTCGTCAAGCTCAAGCCGCCGCACCAGTGGCCGCCGCAGACCCCCACCGTCGACGCCATCGTCGAAGCGATGCAGGCCTCGCTCGACGAGATCCCCGGCGTCGAGGTGAACTTCTCCCAGCCGATCCGCGACAACGTCAACGAGTCGATCAGCGGGCAGCAGGGGCAGATCGCGGTCAAGCTCTACGGCGAGGACCTGGGCCAGCTGCAGAGCTTGGCCGAGCAGGTGAAGAAGGTGGTTTCGCAGGTGCCCGGGGCCGCCGACGTGGCGCTCTACAAGAGCGGCGTGGTGCCGCAGATCCGCGTCGAGCCGGACCGGGTGGCGCTGGCGCGCTACGGCATGAACGTCGGCGACTTCCAGCACGTCTTCCAGACCGCCCTCGGCGGCCGGCCGGTCGGCACCTACTGGGAGGGCGAGCGGCGCTTCGACGTGGTGATGCGCCTGCCGCTCTCCAGCCGCGACGACGTCGAGAAGATCCGCAAGCTCAAGGTCCCGGTCGAGGGCGGGGCCACCGTGCCGCTGGAGTCGCTGGCCCACGTCGACACCGGCTTCGGGCGGGCCTCGATCAACCGCGAGAACGGGCGACGCTACATCGGCGTGCGGCTCAACGTGCGCGGGCGCGACCTGGGCAGCTTCGTCGAGCAGGCCCGGGCCGAGGTGAGCCAGAAGGCCCCTCTGCCCGCGGGGATGCAGATCGAGTGGGGCGGCGAGTTCGAGAGCAAGGAGCGGGCGATGCACCGGCTGCTGACGGTGGTGCCGGTGGCGCTGCTGCTGACCCTGCTCTTCCTGTTCAAGGCCTTCGACTCCTTCCCGCTGGCGGTGCTGACCCTGCTCAACGTCCCCTTCGCGCTGATCGGCGGGGTGATCGGGCTGTGGGCGGCGCAGATGCCGCTGAGCGTGGCGGCGGCGGTGGGCTTCATCGCCCTGATCGGCCAGGCGGCGCTCAACGGGGTGCTGGTGATCTCGGCCATCGCCGAGCGGCGGGAGAAAGGCGAGGAGCTCGACGCGGCGATCATCGCCGGCGCCCGCGAGCGGCTGCGGCCAGTGCTGATGACCGCGATGCTGGCGGCGCTGGGGCTGGTGCCGGCGGCCCTCAGCCACGGGATCGGCTCCGAGACCCAGCGCCCGATCGCGGTGGTGATCGTCACCGGGACCCTGTCGGCCTGCGCCCTGACCCTGGTGGTGCTGCCGGTGATGTACCGGGTCTGGGCCAAGCTCTCCGAGCGGCTGCGCCAGGCCGGGGCCGCCAGGCCCAGCGCCGAGCAGGTGGAAGGCGGATGAGCGGGCGCCGGCTCCCCGGCTTCAGGCTCGACACGCCCGCGAGCGACCGCCCGGCCGAGCTCGGGCCCGCCGGCGGCGGTGCGCCCTTGATTTTGCCCCCTCAGTTGCAGACGATGGACGCCTCGCTTCGACCCGAAAGAGGTTCCACGCCGATGAATTGCCCCCGGTGCCACACCGAGCCGCCCCTGGGCGCCTCTACCTGCCCGACTTGCGGCGGCAAGCTCGCCTCCTGGGGCACCATGACCATCAGCGCCGACCAGCTCTCCCAGGCCCAGCGGCCGCGGGTGACGGTGCGGGTGGTGCGCGCCGACGGCGGCCCGGAGATGGCCCTGCAGCTCAAGAAGGACGTGGTGGTGGCCGGGACCGGCGGCGACATCGTGCTGACCGACGATCCCTTCGTCGCCCGCACCCAGGCCAAGCTCTACTTCAGCGGCGCCTCGCTGATGGTCGAGGACGTGGGCGGGGGCAACGGGGTCTTCCTGCGGCTGCGCACCGAGGCCCAGCTCAAGCCCGGCGAGCAGCTGCGCTGCGGCCGCCAGCTGCTGGTCTTCGAGGCGCTCTCGCCTGCCCCGGCCCAG
Organism: Myxococcales bacterium; assembly: GCA_037442205.1. Taxonomy (GTDB): domain Bacteria; phylum Myxococcota; class Myxococcia; order Myxococcales; family UBA5297; genus JBBIQS01. The sequence goes on along the minus strand of JBBIQS010000048.1, from coordinate 52,236 downwards.
GGCCCGCGCATCTGGGGCTCGCCCGACAACGGCTGCCGGATGCGGGTGGTGCAGATGCTGGAGGGCGGCCGCCGCGGCGACGCCTTCCCGCTCAAGGAGGGCGACAACGCCCTGGGCCGCGAGATGGGCGACCTGGCCTTTCCCGGCGACGGCTTCGTCTCCGGGCGCCACGCGGTGCTCACCGTCAGCGGCGACCGGGCCCGGGTGCGCGACCTGGGCTCCTCCAACGGCACCTTCATCCGCCTGGACTCGCCCACCCCGCTCGCCAACGGCGATCAGCTGCTGATCGGCCGCCAGCTGCTCAAGCTGGACATCGCCTGAGCCCGCCCGGGGTTCGGCGTCGGCGGCCAGCACGCCGGCCGCGGGCCCGAAGCCGGCCCTCGAGCGCCTGATAATCCCTCTAACGGCAGAAGGGCGGCCCAGTCACCGGAGCCGCCCTTCGCGAAATTCGACCGCCGGGAGAGGCGCAGGCTCAGCCGTACGACTTCTCCTTCTTCTCCTGCTCTTCCTTGCAGCGGATGCACAAGGTGGTGACCGGGCGGGCCTCGAGGCGCTTGAGGCTGATCTCCTCGTCGCAGCGCTCGCAGACGCCGAAGGTGCCGTCCTCGATGCGGCTGAGGGCCTTCTCGATCTTCTTGAGCAGGAACTTCTCCCGGTCGCGCAGCCGGAACACCATCGACTGGCTGTACTCCGAGCTGGCGAGGTCGATCTCGTCGGGCAGGTCGTCCGTGTCGAAGTTGCTCTCCTCCATCAGCGTCTTCTTCGCCGACTGGAGCAAGTTGCGCTTGCTCTCCTCGAGCATCTTCTTGAAGCGCTTCATGTCCTTCTGATTCAAGCGACTAACCCCCAGCGCTCACAGTGGAAGCGCTCGAGAACCCGCGAAAATTGAGCCGATTCTTGTAGTCGGGCCCGCCCCGCGCTGTCAAGCCGCCCGGCCCGAAGAACGGTCCCCGCCCCCTGACGCTCCTCGCCCTGCCGACCGGGCGGATGCTTCCTTGCACCCCCCTGTTCGGCAGAGTACCTTCGCGGGGAGCTCGTCACCGCGGCGCTTGCCGTTAACTCCCTTTTCCGCTCAACCGCCCCCATCCCATGGCCGACATCAGCAAGTTCGACCTGCAGTTCCTCCGGACCGTCCTCACCCTCGCCGGCAAGAGCGAAGTCGACCACCTGCTCTACATCAGCGACCACCCGATGGCGGCCAGCGACATGCGCGGCCGACCGTTGAAGAAAAAGCTAATTTACGCGGTGACCAGCGACAAGCTGGCCGAGGATCTCAAGGCCCAGAAGTACCAGGCGGTGGTGATCCCCTCCTACGACTACGCGCGGGTGGAGAAGGTCAAGGTGGCCCTGGTGGCCGCCGCCAGCGAGAACTTCGTCAAAGAAGGCGACACCGTGCTCTGCCTGACCGGGCACGGCGAGGCCTTCGCCATCGACACCCTGATCCGCATCAAGTTCGGCGAGCAGTTCGAGGATCAGGTGGTGTCGATCGACGCCATGAACCTGGGCTCGGAGTTCAACTCGCAGGTGGTCGAGGCGCTGGTGCAGCTGGCCCTGTCCATCGGCCAGGAAGGCTACGAGGGTCGCTCGGTGGGGACGATCATCGTGGTCGGCGACTCGACCGCGGTCATGGAGAAGAGCCGCCCGCTGGTGCTCAACCCGTTCACCGGGATCAGCGAGGCCGAGCGCAACGTGCTCGACCCCAAGATCCGCGACGCGGTCAAGACCTTCGCCGTGCTCGACGGGGCGTTCATCATCCGCGAGGACGGGGTGGTGCTGGCCGCCGGCCGCTACCTGCAGGCCACCAGCGACAAGATCAAGGTCCCCATGGGCCTGGGGGCCCGCCACGCCGCCAGCGCCGCCATCACCCTGGAGACCAAGGCGGTGGCCATCGCCGTCAGCCAGACCAGCGGGGCGGCGCGGGTGTTCAAGGACGGGGAGATCGTCCTCGAGCTCCACCAGGCGACCCGGCGCCACTGAGCCCGGCCGCCCGGTGCGGTCCGGGCTGGCCCCCCGCGGGAGCGTCCCCAGGTTGTCGGGGGAGAACTGCGCTCCCACGAGGAGGCTCGCGATGATCCCTCAGCGCGTCATCGACTACCTGGAGAGAGCCGGGGTGAGCTACCAGCGGCTGCCCCACCCCCGGGCCGTCAGTGCCCAGCGCCTGGCGGCCAGCCTGCACACCAGCGGCTTCATCGTCGCCAAGGCGGTGCTGGTGCTGGTCGACGGGGCGCCGGCCATCGCCGTGCTCCCTGCCGCCGAGCTTCTCGACGAGCAGGCGCTCGCGCAGGCGATGGGTGCGCAGCGCGCCCGGCGGATGGACGAATCGGAGTTCGAGCCCCTGTTCGGCGACTGCGAACCGGGAGCCGAGCCTCCCTTCGGCGGCCTGTACGGGCTGCCGGTCATCGCCGACGACTGCCTGGCCGAAGAGGACGAGATCGTCGTCCGGGCCGGCTCGCACGAGGAGGCGCTGAGGCTGCGCTGGTCGGAGTTCGCCCGGCTGGAGCGCCCGCGGCTGGCCGACCTGGGGACGCTGCCGCCGATGCGGCCCCCGCCTCCGCAGCCGTTCGCCAACGTCTGACCGCCGGCCTCGCCGCCGGCGGTTGGCTGCCCGCAGCGCTACCCGGCGATGGATCGCGAGCCGGCGCGGTGAGCGGCGACCCGGGCGGCAATCTCCTCGCGCAGCTGGCGAGGCTCGAAGGGCTTCTCCAGCCGCGGAACCTGGGCCAGCGAGGGCAAGTCCTCGTCGCATGAGCCGCCGGTCAGGAAGGTCACCTGGGCCGCCTGGCGCGGGTCGCAGCGGGCCAGCTCGCGGTAGAACTGGTCGCCGCTCATCCCCGGCATGTTCAGGTCGCACAGGATCACGTCGAACTGCTCGCCGGCCAGCCGCTCCAGCGCCTCGCGGGCATCGGTGAAGACCACCACCTCGTGGGAGCGGAGGCAGCGGCGGATGGTCGAGCCGATCGACGGCTCGTCGTCCACGACCATCACCCGCCCGCGCTCTGCGCTGGAGGGCAAAGCGGGCTCGCCGCCCGCCGCCGCTGTCGGGAGGGAACGGACCTCGGGCTCCCCTTCTGCGCTGCGCACTCGAGCCAACCTGGCGTGGACGTCCATGTTCCGAATTCTCCCGCGGATTGCTGCGTGGTGAGTCATCGGCGGCCGGCGTCCAACCCCTCGCCCCCTCGCTTGCAGACATTGCAGCCGACATGCCGCAGGCGGCGACACTGTCCGGCCGTCGACGTTTCGCGGCCTTGCGCTCCGGCGAGCCGGCGAGTGCCGGGGGGCCGGACCGCCCCATCGGGGCCGCAGAGACCCGGCCGCACGCCGCGCCGCCCGGCGGCCCTCAGTCGCGGTACTCGGCGAACAATCCCAGGCTCGTGGCGAGGTGGGGACCGAAGCTGAGTCCCATCCGTCCCGGGAAGCCGGCCAGCTCCGCGCGCGCTCCCAACTCGAAGGGCGCAAGAGCGTGCCAGCGCGCTTCGAGCAAGGCGCTGGCGAGCCCGGCGAGCAGCGACTCGTCCGACCGGAAGCTGGGGGCGCGCACCGAGCGGAACAGCCAGATCGCGCCCAGGCCCAGGCCCGGCGTCAGCGACACTGCCCGGTGCGGTTCGAAGGCCCACCCGCCGGCCAGCAGCGCCTGCGAGCCGACCAGCGTGAAGGGCAGAGACTCGTTGGAGCCCGGCAACGCTCCACCTCCGCCCAGGAACGACAGCCGCAGTCCAAGCGTCAGCCGGCGCTTCGGCCAGCCCGTCAGCGAGACCTGGCCCGAGAGCTGACCGATGGCTCCCAACTGCTCGCGGGCGGCAGAGGTGACGGGGAGGAAGGCGCCGAGCGAGAGCGCGCCCGACAGCTGGGCCGGGCGCGGCACCAGCTCCGCGAGGTCGCGCGCCTCCCCGTCGGCGAGCTCAATCGATCCGCTGTAGACCGCGCGCCCGCTGCCGACCTCGGTGAGCGCCAGCTCGTGCTGGCCGGACTCCAGCGCCACGCCGCCGGGGAGCACGCCCTTGCGCGCGCCGTCGACCACCACCGCCAGCCCCTCCGACGAGCGCGCGTAGCTGTAGAGCACCGGCTTGCGCGAGCGCCCCGGCTTGCCGCGCAGGACGATGGGATCGACCCCGAGGACGCTGCTCTCGGCGGTAGGTCGCTGCCGGCCCGCGGTGTGGGCATAGGTCCGCTCGCGGGCGTAGTCGTGGGCCTCGCTGGCCGTCACGGCCCCGTCCCCATCGCGATCGCCCTTGGAGAGCGCGTCGAGCAAGAAGTGCGTGTAGACGTCGTGGCCCAGCGCTTCCTCCTCGGTCGCCGCCTCGGAGAAGCTGGCGGCGGTGACGACGATCACCGCCTCCGAGACCTCCTCCAGAGGCGGCGGCGCCGGGGCCTTGCGGCGGGCGAGCGCCTGGGCGAGCGCGTCGGGCAGCTGGGACTTGCCGCGGCCGCTGTGGCAGGTCGCCAGCACCAACAGGACCCGCCGCGCCTTGAGCGCCGCCGCGCGGCGGGCCAACGCCTCCATGGACAGGCCGGTCTCGCCCAGCAGGTCCAGCCGCGAGTCGCGCATCACCAGCTGGCGCTTGAGCTCGCCGCCCGGCTCCTGGGCCAGCGAGCCGTGGGTGGAGAAGTAGAGGACCACCGTGTCCTGCGGCGAGCGGATGCGATTCTCTAGCGCGGACAGCGCCTCGAGCACCGCGGCGCGAGTGGTCTGCTCCGGGGAGGTGAGCGTGACGACATCGTCGAACTCAGAGAGCCCCTGGGCCATCGCCTGCGCATCCTTGGAGGCGAACTTGAGCGGCGAGAGGCGCTTGTCCTCGAACTGATCGATGCCGACGAGCAGGGCGTGGCGGGTCGCCGCCGGGGCCTGGTCGGTCAGACCGGCGGGGGCGACCGGCTCCAGCAGGCCGCCCTTCTCGCGCGCCGTGGCGCAGGCCGCGGCCGCCAGCAGCGCCAGGACCGTGGCGGAGCGCGCCACCGCGCAGCCGCAGGTCCGACCAGCCAGCTGCACCCGGACGAAGGGGCCGATCATCACCGGGTCTCCTTGGCTCGCAGGTGGAGGAGATCGACCCAGCAGTCGGGGAGAGCGCGGGCAAGATCGACCTCGGTGAGCTGCACCGCCGAGAGCGCTGAGGGGAGGATCGCCTTGGAACAAGCGACGGCGGCGAGGGAAAACGCGGCTCCGACGCGACTGGGATCGAGGGCCAGTGCCTGCCCCGCCCCGGCAACCTCGAGCTCGCCGCGGTCCGGGAGCGCCCCGTTCCAGAGCTCGACGATTGCGCCACCGCGGGGCTGGGCTAGGAGGAGCAGCTCCGCCTTCCGCGACGAGCGCAGCCTGAAGACGAGCCGCTCGCCGGCGCCGAGCTGCTCGCCGTCGGCCACCTGGCGCGAGGCGCCGGCAGGTGCGCCCGCCGGGAGCGCGAAGGCCAACAGCTCCACCTGCGGCCCACCCGCGCCCTTGAGCCCGGTGTAGCCCGGGCCGCGGTTGATTACCGCGGCGACGACGATCGCCACCGACGCGGCCAGCGCCAGGCCGATCGCCCGGGTCGAGACAGATCGCCGCCGCAGCGGCACCACGTGCGCTGGCAGGCTCTGGGCCGCGGCGGCAAAGGCGGCGTCCTTCTCGGCGGCGCTCAGGCGTGCCTCCGGTCCGGCGAGCAGCGGCAGCAGCTCTTCGCGCTGGGCGAGCCTCTCCAGGCACTCGTCGCAGGGGCATTCGAAGTGGGCGCGCAGCGCCGCGCGGCTCGCCGGATCGATCGAGTTGTCGAGCAAGCGGGCGAAGCGCTCCTCGGTGAAGACGGGGCAGCTCATCAGGCGGCCTCCTCGGATTGGGCCAGCGCCCGGCACAGGTCGCGGCGGATGGCGGCGCGGAAGCGCATCAGCTTCACCGTGACCGTGCCGTGGGGAATTTCGAGCTTGGCGGCGATCTCGCGGGTGGTGTGCTCGGGCTCGCCGTACTTGAGCTGGACAATCTCGCGCAGCTTGGGATCGTCGACCTGGGCGAGCGCGCGCCGGACTGCGGCGATGCGCTCCTCACGGGCGAGCTTTTCCTCGGCGGGCGCCCCGGCGTCCTGCTCCAGCGCATAGACCTCGAGCAGCGAGCGCTGGCGCTGCTCCTGCTCGCCGGCGTTGCGGCTCAGGTTGGCGGCGATGGAGAAGAGCCAGCTGCGGAACTTCTCCGGATCGCCCAGCTTCTCGAGCGAGCCGAAGGCCTTGGCGAACGACTCCTGCATGAGGTCCTTGGCGCGCTCGCGGTCGCGGCGGGCGGCGAGGAAGCAGAAGGCCATCAGCGGTTCGCAGTACCTCTCGAAGAGGGCGCGGGCGGCGGCGCGATCCCCTTCTCGCGCGCGGCGCACCAGCTCCGACTCGCCGGATTCCTCGGGCGCTTCGGAAGCTGAGGCTGGGACGCTCGCGAGAAGGGACATGAGGCGTTCGCTCACTTCGCGGCGACGCGGAACAGCTGGTTGAACCCGCTGAGCGGATCGCGGGTCACGTAGGACATCCAGGCGCCGTCGGCGGAGAACGCCGGCTGGGAATGGTCGGCGTGGAGGAACGTCCGGGGAGACAGCGGTTCTTCTTTCCGGGCGCCGGCGATCTGGAGCTGTCCCCCGGAGTCGCGCAGAAGCAGCGCTTCGACCAGGCGGTCGGCAGGTTGAACGATGTCGACAGGATCCTGGGGGAGCGCCACGGGGCGGCGGCGCAGCCGCTTGCCGTTCAGGTCAAAGTCGTCGACTTCGCGGGGGCAGTCGCTCTCGAGGGTCGCCGGGTCGCAGACCGCAATCCACAGGCGCGCGGTGCCGTCGTCCAACAGTTCGGCCCCCCGGAAGCGCGGAGTCGTCTTGCCGTCGGGCACGCTCTCGTCAGTGGAGAAGATTGGATCCGCGTTCGGTCCGAGGTCCAGGGGCGTGGCCGCGCCGGGCGTGATGCGGAAGAAGGAACCGTGATGGTCGGAGTTCCTGACAGCCATGGCGGCGAACCGCCGGCTCGGGTCGGTGACCAGCGCGACCGCCTCCACCTTGGGAATCGAGGTCAGCACCGTCCTCTCTCCCGTGGTGAGGTTCAGCTCGACCAGGTCCATCAACCAGCCGAGGGACGGAGAGTGCGCGTCGCTCAGGAAGTAGATCCGGTCGGCCACCTTGACCGCCCAGGGGCGGCTCAGCCCGTCCCAATCTCCGCCCGAGCCCACTTGCTGGGTCTGCTGGGTGGCGAGGTCCAGCTGGAACACCGCGAACTTTCCCTCGAGTGCTTTCTCGCCAGGAGTGCACGCTCTTCCGATCTAGGAGCAACGGATGACCGGGGCAAAGAAGAGCTGGCCGGGCTCGGAGGCGATGACCACCAGCCCTTCCATGGGCAGCGAGCTTCCGTCGGCGCGAGGCAAGAACGGGATCCAAGCAGGGCTCCGGCCCGAGTAGTGGTCTTCCACGTAGTACTGGAGCCCGGAGCCAGCGGCGTCCCCCTTGGCCACGATGGTGTACAGGGTCGAGCCCTGAGCGAAGATGGCGACCGGCGGAGTCTCGCCGCTGTAGGCATAGGAGCCGGGGGCGGTGGGCGCGATGATCGATTCCGGCAAACCGCCAGGCTGGCTGCCGTACAGATTCGTGTAGAAGAGAAACCTGTCGTCGATGAGGGTGAGAAGCGGCCACTGGTCCTGCTGAACGACGGGATTCCAGGAGCGTACGAGCGCCTCCTCGCCGGTGGCAGTGTCGATCTTCACCAGGTTGTAGTCGGCCCGCCAGTAGGTTCGCCGCTCGGACGGGCGAAACGCGTAGAGGGCGCGCCCGTCCGAGGAGAAGACGGGGGCCAACAGCTCCCTCGGCTGGTCGGTGATCCGCTCCTCGAACCCGATGTCGCGCAGGCTGACCGCCCGCGGGTGGTCGGCCAGCGGCGAGACGAAGACGTCGCCCAGCTCGTTGGTCCCGTGGGCATAGGTGGTCAGCTCGCGAAGCTCGCCCATTCCCGCGCCGTCGTTGAGCACCAGCGTGCCGTGCGTCGAAGGGACCTGGTCGACGGAGAAGGTCCCGTCCTGGGCGGTCTTGGTCTCCAGGCGGCTCCCGTCGGCGGCGATGAAGATGGTGCGCGCACCGGCGACGGGCTGTCCGTCGCTGGTCAGGGCGCGCCCGCGCAGCGCCCCGGTGCCGGCGGGGTCGGTGGGCGAGTCGAGCCCGCCCTCGGCGACGCGGACGCCGCAGCCGGCTCCGAGCGCCAGCAGCAGCGCCGCCAGGAGGATGTCGATTCGTCTCTTCATTGTGTGGTGCCTCGCAGTTGCAGCCGAGCGGGGCGAGGGATCCCGGAACCATTCCGGACCGCCGCGCTTTTGCGAGGGGACAGGCGAGCGGAAGCTTGATTACAGGAATCTTAGGGACGCGGACGTCGCGCTTCCCCAAAAACGAATCGCGGCGGGAGCCCGAACCCACTGCGGCTGGCGGCCACACTCGCTCGAGCCGAGGATCCCTGGCGCTCCACACATTCCGGCCAGCGCCCGGGGCCGGTCCACCCCACCGGGGCGGTGCCGACCCGGCGGCTGTCGTAGGGGCAGAAAGGGGGGCGCAGAGTTCACGGCTTGACACCGTTCACTCGCTTTTCTAAGGTCGGTCGGCTTTTGGGCGCCCTAGCGGGCCCAAGCCGTCCTTACCGCTCCTCAAGGTGACATGGTCGATTGAGGAAGTCCTTCGGGAGGGGCTTTGGGAAACCGCTTTCGACGAGGTGTGAAGTGCGCCCTGCCATCCGCCGCCTGACGCTGCTCGGCGCGCTGCTTGCCCTGGTGTCGTGCCTCGACACGCAGCAGGGCCAGAATCCCTTTCTCGAAGGACAGACGGTCCGGCTGACGGTGCTCCACACCACCGACATGCACAGCCGGCTGCTGCCCTACGACCTGGCGCCGCTCAAGACCGACAGCGACCTGGGGCTGGCCCCCGAGGCCCCGCCCTACGGCGGCGTGGCGCGGATGGCGGCCCTCATCCGCCGCGAGAAGGAGCACGCCGACCGGGTGGTGCTGCTCGACTCGGGCGACCAGTTCCAGGGAGGGCCGATCTTCAACGCCAACGACGGCGAGCCCGAGATCCGCTGGATGAGCCACATGAACTACGACGCCGTGGCCATGGGCAACCACGAGTTCGACAAAGGCGTCCAGAACTTCACCGACAAGATCCAGCGCTTCGGCCGCTACCCGCTGCTGGCGGCCAACTACCTGTGGGAGAACACCAACGCCCCCAACGCCCACGGGCTGGACAAGTACTCGGCCCCCTACACCCTGGTGAACGCCGGCGGCATCCGGGTCGGCATCATCGGCATGGGCTCCACCAGCTCGATGTACGGCCTGATGGACGGCGGCAACAGCCTGCAGGCCATCCCGCTGGAGCAGAACGAGACGGTGCGCTCCTACCTCGAGCTGCTGCGGCCGGTCACCGACCTGATCGTCGTCCTCAGCCACCTGGGCCTGACCGAGGACCAGGACCTGCTCACCGGCTATGACGCCTACTATCCCTACGAGAACGCCAAGCCCTTCCTGACCCGGAAGAACGATCCCTGGATTCAGATCGAGCCGCCTCCGGGCCCCACCCCCGACCAGCCCAACACCCTGCCCGACGGCACGGTGCGGGTCTTCATCCCCGGGGTGAGCGGCATCGACGTGATCGAGGGCGGCCACCTGCACATCGTGCTCAACCCGCCGCAGGTCATCCGCGATCCCAGCGGCCGCCCGGTGATCATCAGCCACTCCGGAGCCTTCGCCAAGTACCTGGGGCGCCTCGATCTCGAGGTGCAGATGCCCCCGGCCAAGCCCGACGCCGCCGAGGACAGCCCGGAGATGCAGGCCTGGTACAAGCGCAAGGCCGAAGGCGCCGAGGTGGTGGCGCACAGCTACCATGCCTTCCCGGTGGACGCGATCTGGTGCGACGACGAGGCCCGCAGCTGGCGCTCGCAGGTGCAGTCGGCCGACTTCGCCAACCTGATCAAGGCCCGCCCCAAGTTCGGCGCCGAGAGCCCGGCCACCTCCTGCCGCGAACGCTTCTGGAGCGCGCTGCCCGAGGCCGACACCGATCGCTGCATGGCGATCTACGACGCCGACTACCGCGACTTCGACTGCGACCTCCACCTGCCGATCGACTGCATGTCCCGGGTCGAGCGCTGCCGGCAGCAAGAGGACCGCAAGACCACCGACCTGCTGCAGCCCTACATCCTGCAGCTGGACACCACCTTCGCCCTGCCGCGGATCTTCGCCTTCGCCCCGCGCGAGATCGCCCGGCGCAACAGCTCCACCGGCGGCGACAGCCCCCTGGGCAACATGACCGCCGAGTCGATGAAGGTCCGCCGCCGGGTGGAGGCCGAGTTCTCGCTCACCAACACCCTGGGCATCCGCGACAACCTCTACCCCGGCCCGGTGACCCTGGAGTCGATGTTCAACGTGTTCCCCTTCGAGAACACCATCAACATCATGTACCTCTCCGGCGCCGAGGTGCATGAGCTGACCGACTACGTGGCCTCGCGCTCCTCTGACCGCGGCTGCCAGGCCCAGGCCCAGGTGGCGGGGATCCATTTCGTGATGGACTGCGCCCAGGCCCAGCGCAACCTGGAGCGCCACGCCTGCGACGTCGACGACGACTGCCAGCAGTTCGAAAAGCCGCAGGAGGGCAAGTGGCGCTGCACCGAGGAGAAGGTCTGCTGGGCGTCCCCCAGCTACGGGCTGACCATCAACGGCCAGCCGGTCAACCCCGGGGCCAGCTACAAGATCGCGGTCAACGACTACATCGCCAAGGGCGGCTCGGGGTTCAAGGTCCTCAAGCGCAACACCACCCGCATCGAGACCGGCATCAGCCTGCGCGACAGCCTGATCGACTGGCTGCGCGGCCAGTGCACCTGCGAGGACATCCTCGGCCTCAACAGCCGCAACACCGGCCTTGCCCCCGAGAAGCGCACCAGCGAGGTCGGCTACCTGTGCGCCCGGGCGGTGGACAACGGCAATCGCCTCATCGACCCGATCGCCGTCTCCTGGTGCAAGCAGGCCGACGCCTTCGAGAAGGCTTTCCAGGCCTTCCAGCAGGACCCCAACCATCCGGCCAAGATGGTCGAGGCCCCGCCGGTGGCCGCCGGCAAGTGCAACTGCCAGGAGGTGATCAACGGCGACGAGAAGAGCTGCGGCCACGTCACCAACGACCTGCGCAACTTCTGCTCCGCCCCCACCAAGGTCCCCATCGCCATCGGCGAAGAGGACGGGCGCATCGGCCGGAGGGTCAAGTGAACCGCTCCCTTCCCCTCCTGCTGGCCCTGTCGCTGGCCGGCTGCCAGGCGTGCGTGACCTACGTCCCGCTGGACGAGAACCGGGTGCAGTCGTTCCAGGTGGAGATCACCGGAATCAATCCGGCGCCGCCGGCGGGCAAGACCGGCGACAGCGAAAAGACCGCCCTGCCCATCCCACTGACGCCGATCGAGCTGAAGGTCAAGGTCACCGCCATCGACAGCAAGGGCGACGTGGCGGTCGACTTCGATCGCCCGGTCAGCTTCCGGGTGACGCCCGGTAACCTGGTGGGAGTGCGGCTGAAGGGCTCGACCTCCAACACCGCCGACATGATGCTGCCCGCGGCGGGCGGAGTGGCCGAGGGGTCGGTGCTGGTGGAGAAGGTCTTCGGCGGGATGCGGTTGTGGGCCATGGACGCCCCTCCGCCGCCGGTCTTCTCGCTGCCCACCGACACCGGCGGCACCGGCCTGCCCGACGCCGGGCCGACCGCGGTCGAGGACGGCGGCCTCGAGCGCACCTTTGCTGCCGGCCTGAGCCGGGTCGTCTACTTCGCCAAGCCCACCCTGGCCGACGTGCAGCGCTCGCCGCTGCTGGTCCCGGGCTGCACCTCGAAGTGCAAGATCGACAACCGGCAGTCGCCGTTCGTGGGCAACTTCCTCACCATCGACGCCCCGATGCCGGTCGGCGACATGATCGTCACCGCCGTCACCGCCGAGGGCTTCTACGTCACCGACAAGCTGGCCAAGCAACTGCCGCTCCCGGTGTACCAGGACACCGTCGGCACCTTCGGCCACATGTACGTCTACAACTACTCCTACCCCGACGGCCTGTCGGTGGGCGACCGGGTGCTGTCGCTGACCGGGACGGTGCAGGAGTTCAGCGGCGACACCCAGATGACCTTCCCGAGCTGGGTCCGCCGCGAGGGCGATCCCCGGCCCCAGGACATCCCCGACCCGATGCTGTTCGACTTCTCCAACGAGTCGACCGCCGACCCGGCCAAGCGCTCGGTGGGCTTCAAGCTCTGCAAGATCAACACGGCCTACGCCCCCAAGTTCCCGTCGATGGACCAGCTGTGCGGCTACAGCAATGACAACATCGACATCGAGTCGATGGAGAGCGCGCTGGTCAAGATCGAGAACGTCAAGCCCTCCACCGCCTTCGCCGACTGCGACACGAACGGCAACGCGGAGATCCCGCCCTTCCGCTGGATGGTCGCCGACGGCCCCAACGGCCCAGACTTCAACAACGCCTCCTGGGGCTGCGACCCCGGCCCGGACCAGGCCGACTGCACCTGCAACAAGGACTGCGTCACCAGCGGTGGGCAGTACGAGGGCGTGGTGTGCAGCGAGCTCAACACCTACCGCAACTACGGCCAGTGGGTGGTGCAGCTCGAGGACAAGTGGAAGGCGCGCATCAACGTCGCCACCCGCGACGCGCTGCCCGACTTCGACCCGCGCGAATTCACCAAGCCGGAGCACGCCGGCTGCACCGTGGACATCACCGGCATCCTGCGCCAGGTCCAGGCGGCCCGGCCGCGCTGGCTGATCCTGGCCCGCACCGACGCCGACGTCTGCTGCCGCGCGCCGGCCGACAAGACCTGCCCGGCCAAGATCCCGGTCTGCCCGAAGGCCCAACAGTAGCTCGAACGCCGATGACCTGAGTCCAGCCCCACCCCTCGCCCTCCCGACCGTTCGCTCCGGCTCCTCCGCGAGCCGGCGCCGGCCCTCCGCGGCGCGGAATTGACAATGCTCGAAAGCCAACCAAGAAGCAGCACCCCTGGAGACCGCATGTACAAGCGCCCCTTCATCCTGGCGTGCCTGGCCGCCGCCACGCTCCTTCCGAGCGCCGCGCTGGCCGGGGACTTCGTCGACACCCGCGTGACACTGCTGTTCGCGGATGAGAACCTGCTGGCCAAGCCGGGCGAGACCACGCCCAACGCCCCCGGCGCGCGCTTCGGCGCGGCCAACTCGTCGAACACCCAGTTCTTCGACAACTTCAACACCAAGTACTCGGGCTTCGAGACCCTCTCCAACCTGGTCCTCTACAAGAAGGCCCCGGCCTACTTCGACGGACTGACCACCGAGGCGGCGCTGGCGCTGAACCTGCTGGTGGCCCGCGAGCGGCCGACCTCGGTGCTGCAGTCGGTGGTGATGACCGACGCCTCCAGCTACCTGCGGCTGAACTGGACCCCGCACAGCTGGGAGGGCTCCAAGGGCGAGGGGATCTCGCTCACCGGCTTCCCGATGTCGGCCGACCGGATGCGGCTGGGCTACGCCTACAAGATCAGCTGGGGCGGCAGCAGCATCTTCCCCAACGGCGGCGAGTCGGTGCCGGGCGCCAAGCTGCAGCTGACCAAGAGCCTGGGCCAGGACCGGCTGCTCTACGCCTACGGCGGCCTCAAGACCACCCTGATCCTCAACGACAAGATCCACGAGCAGGAGGCCAACTACGGCTGGCTGGGCGGCTTCGGCATCGACATCACCCCGACCCTGCGCTGGGACATCTCCGGCGGCTATTTCCAGAAGGGCGTCAACCCGCAGACCAGCGTGCTGGGCGTGCCGGTGCGCGCCGACGGCGTCTCCAGCCAGCTGGTCTTCCACCAGGGCGCGCCGGTGGGCAGCTCGATCGACTTCGCCCTCTACAAGAACGACCCGGACATGCCGACGCGCTTCTTCGCTCCGGAGAGCTACCCGGGCGGCTTCGCGATGAGCGCCTCGCTCGAGGGCTCCTACCTGCAGCAGACCCTGGCCGACCCCGACGTCTTCGGCCAGACCAAGGTCCAGGGCGCCTACGCCTCGGCCCTGCAGCTGCGCGCCAAGGTCGACTTCCTGCGCGTCAACCTCCTCGGGTTGATCCGCAGCCTGACCTTCCTCCAGTTCAACGTCCCCGGCTTCCCGCCGTTCCAGGACTTCCCCTCCGGCACCACGCTGGTCGACGAGAAGTTCATCGCCCTGGGCGTGGACTACTACCTGCCCCGCATGCACCTGACCCCCGGGCTGATCGGCGGCGTGCAACTGCCGGCGTCCTTCTCGACCAATGGCCTGCTGGGCGCCAACAACCCGTCGCTGAGCGTCTCCGGCAAGCGCACCGTGGTGGTCCGCGACGTGAACCAGATGACCGTGCTGCCCACCGGCGCCGACCCCACCCTCATCTACTCCACCAAGGCGACGCTGCGCTGGGACGTGAGCGATTACTTCGCCGCGGTGGGCGAGTTCTTCGTCACCATCGACAACAACCGCGCCACCTTCAAGGATTCGGCCGAGGGCATCAGCGAGCCCACCTTCGAGAAGCCGCTCATCATCGGCTTCAACACCGTGCTCCAGGCTCGCTTCTAGCCACTCTCGCGAACTCGAAAGCACGCCGGCGGCCGCTGCCCTCCTCGAGGGAAGCGGCCGCCGGCATTTTGCGGCAGGCCAACCTGCTGCTCATCTGCGGCGCGATGCTCCTGGTCGCCTCGCCCCGGAGGCGATGACGACGCCTCGCCCCTCGGGCATCGTGGCGGCCCATCGTCCAGGACGCGCTGCGGCGGCTCAGCCGACGTGCACCACCGGCGCGCTCGCCTTCGCGGTGGGCAGGATGCGGGTGAGCCCCTTCTCCTCGAGGAACTTGCGAATCTTGGCGGTCGGAGCGGCGAAGGTCTCGCCCGGCATCGGCACGTCGAAGGAGTAGGTCTCGGTCGCCACCGGGATGGTCACCTTGGCGGTGCGGTAGCCCTCGACGATGCCGACCAGCTTGCCGCTCGACGCCGAGAACATCCCGCCCCCAGAGGCGCCGTAGCCGATCGCCGCGTCGGTCTTGAGCATGGCCGGCAGGTGCGGGCTCTGCCGCTCGAGATCGACCTGGCTCACCATCCCACCGGAGACCGAGAGCGAACGGCCGTACGGCGCCGCCACCACGAACACGTCCTCCCCGACCCCCACCTCGGCATCGCCGGCCAGGCTCACCGCCTCGAGCGAGATGCCGGGCACGGCGAGGACGGCCAGATCCATGTCCGGGACCTTCCCCTGGGCCACCACCCGCGCCCCGAATTCGTGCGTGTCGCCGGTGGGCGCGTCCACCAGCACCACGAACCCGGGCACCTCGTTCCCACGCGGCGCCACCACGTGCGCGTTGGTCACCACGTAGGTGGTCGGGCCCTCGCTCTCGATTGCGCTGCCCAGCACGACTCCCGAGGCACTGCGCGCCGGCTGGCCATCGACGGTCACCACCACCCGGACGTTCTGCGGCAGGACGGAGCGAATTCGCTCGCTGCGAATGGTCTTGCCGGCGCCCTGCGTCTCTCCGACGCCGCAGCATTGCTCCTTGGGGCCTCCGGCAGTCGCTGTGGCGCATCCGGCGGTGAAGGCCAACAGCAGGAAGAGCGGGAGGTAGCGCGTCATGGGATTCCTTTTCTTGGAGTGGGTCGCCGCCGGCGGAAGCTCGCCTTCCCTTTTGGCCAGCTCCTCAGCGACGGGCGGCCAAGGTAGCAGAGCTCCTAATGCCTCGAAATACTCGGCCAGCCACCCCCACGGCTGCTCGATCTCCTGGCGCCCTCGAATCTCGGGCGATGCGCGCACGCGCCTGCGCGCGCTCGGCGGACGCGGAGGATCCGAGGAACGGGTCGGCGACCGGCGGGGCGACAGCGCGGATACCAGCGAGGTATTGGACTCGCGCCCGAGCCGCTCGCGCGAGACCTGAGATCTACCGCCGCCGTTGCGAGAGGCGGCTATCGCGCCGGCCCCTCCCTTCGGTCAGGGTTCAGTCCGCGTATCGCTTCTGCATCAGAAACGCGATCGCGTCCCGCGCGCAGTGGTCGCAGTAGCCGTACTTGCTGCGCATGGTCGCCAGCGCCTGCTCAGCCTTCTCCATTTCCTTGGGGATCAGCTCCCGCTTGTCCTCGGAGAGGGACTTGAGCACGTTGGCTCCGCTCCGCCGCAGCTCCTTCTTGTGCGCGTCGAAGTAGTGGTCCCGCAGCCGTCGGAACTGGTCAGGGAAGATCCTCGGGTACTCCACCGGGTCGTTCGGGTGATCGAGCCGGAAGGCGCCGATCGTCGCGATCAGCCCGCGGCGGAAGTCTCCCCGCTCCTCCTCCGACGGCATGATCACCGCCTCGACCTCGACCATCTGCTGCTCGTTGGGCTTCTCGTAGTCCCCGGTGATCCGATTGCGCAGCTTCTCGCCCTTGACCCAGTGCGAGACGTGCAGCACGTACCGCTCGAACAGCTCCCGGTACTGGCCCTCGGTCACCAGCCCCATCGAGTCGCAGATCTCCTGATCGATGACGTCCAGGTACTCCGACTCGGCGGCGCGGACGAACTCCTCGTGGTCGTGGTAGCCGTCGACCACCTCCTGCTGCAGGAACTCGTAGACACTCTTGTCCTTGCACAGGTTGCGCAGCTCCTCCAACACGCTGCGCGGCAGCAAGCACCTGGCATCGGCGGACTGCGCGGCGTTGAAGAGCGCGGTCTTCATCTCCCGCGCCGAGGCGCCACTGCCTCCCTCGTAGCGCGGGTAGGTGTCCGACTCCTTGGCGATCTCGCCGAGGTGGTTCTTGAGCTCCTTGGCCTGCTGCAGGGAGAGCCGGCTGGGGACCTCGCCGTGGTCGTAGAGGTGCAACTTCTCCACCGGAGACAGGTCTTCCACCAGCTCGCGCACCTCGCTCTTGTAGCGGTCGCCGATCGGCTTCTTGAGGCGGGTGAGCACCGCCCAGATCGCCGCCGTCCAGGTGGCATGGGGCGCCACGTGCCGCCCCACCACCGCCGGCGTGATCCGCTGGTCGTAGATCGCCTTCTCCACCGAGAACCGCCGCAGGTACGGCACCCGGATCAGCTCGAAGCGCCCCTTGAAGCTGGCGAAGTCGGGCAACTCCTTGAAGGCGTTGAGGTGCTTGTCGTTGCTCGAGGCGATCAGCAGCTGATCGAGGTGCAGCATGAAGTGATCGAGCTGAACCTGGGCGGTCTCGCTGGTCCCCAGCAAGTACTTGAAGGCCTCCAGCGGCCGCTTGAGCAGGTCGGCGTACTCGATCAGCCCGCGGTTGGCGCGCACCAGCGGCCCGCTGGGCTCGAACAGCGCCAGGCTCTGCAGCGCCGGCGGCAGGTTGCTCACCGACCGGTCGGCCGTCACCTGGCGCAAGGAGGCGTCCACCGACATCTGCGGCTCGACGGTCACCGCCGACTGCACGTAGCGGCGATCGACGTAGAACCGCTCCACCTGCACGTGGCGCAGCACCTTGAGATAGTCGCCGTGGTAGGTGCCCAGCAGCGCCGAGTAGATCTGCCGGCACTTCTGGCACAGATCCCCCTCGAGGATGCTGGCCGAGACCACGAAGTCGCCGGCGCCGGTGGTGGTCGAGTGCGGCAGCCACTCCTCCAGGAGCTTGCGCCGCTCGGCCCGCGGGACGAGCAGGATCGGGTGGTCCGACAGCTCGCAGCAGACCCGGGCGTCGATCGCCTCGCCTTCGAGATGGGCGTAGCTCTGCTCCTCGCCGCCCTTGGACTTTCCAGGCTTGTCGCTGAACCCCAGCGCCCCCTTCACCAGTTTCTCCGAGGGGAAGATCCAGTTGAACCGGTAGAGGGCGCCCTCCGGCTGGCGGCTGTAGTGCTCCATGCCGCGCATCATCGCCGCCACCAGGCTGCTCTTGGCGCTGCCGTTGGGCCCGTGAAGCAGGATCATCTTGTTGACCCGCCCCAGCCGCACGAAGTTGCCGATCACCCGGTAGATCGCGTTCTGTACCTCTTCCTGTCCGGCGACCTTGCCCTCGCCGTCCAGGTTGAGGTCGAACAGGCGGAAGCGGCGGCGCTGCCCGAAGGGCGTCTCCACCGGCTCGGCGCCGAAGTAGTCGAAGGTGTCCTTGACGTACTGGGCGGCGTTGCGGGCGTGCAGCCGCGGGTTGGCCGCCAGTAGCTCGAGGTACTCTTGGAAGGACAGGATGGTGCGGTCGCGGGTGAAGCCGGCCTGCACCTGCTCGCCGACGTCTACCAGGAAGCGCTCGGCATCGCCCTGGGGGCGGGCCTCTGCGCGCTCGAGATCGGCCACGGTGCTCTTTCCTCGCGAAATGGCGGCTGCTTTTCCAACGGTCTGGGGCGGCGGCCGCCGAGTGGTGCCCCTTCTCAGAGAAGGCCCAGCGAGGGCTAGCAGAGCAGAGATGGGAGGTGGCAGCAACAGGCGGCCGAGCAGGTGCTTGAGCGGGCTGCCTCTGCTGGCCCTTTCTTGCGCGGTTGGAGTAGAGTCCGGCAAACCCAGTCTCTAGCCAACCACGCGCGAGCCCATGCCAAGCAAGTCCCCGATCATCGGAATCGACCTCGGAACGACCAACTCCTGCGCCGCCCTCGTGCAGGACGACGGCAAGGTCAAGCTCATCCCGTACAAGGGCGGCGACTACACCATCCCGTCGATCTTCGCGATCGACGACAAGGGCAATGAGCTGATCGGCCACGAGGCCAAGCGCCAGTGGCAGCTCAACCCGAAGAACACGATCTACGCCGCCAAGCGCCTCATCGGCCGGGCGCCGAAAGACGAAGTGGTCAGCACCATGCGCGCGGTGGTGGCCTACAACGTCAAGGCCGGCGACCGCAACGACGTGGTGATGGACTGCGCCAACAAGGTGATGCGCCCGGTGGACGTCTCGGCGCGGATCCTCAACAAGATCCGCACCGTCGCCTCCGACTACCTCAAGGTCCCGATCCACCGCGCGGTGGTCACGGTGCCGGCCTACTTCACCGACCGGCAGCGCCAGGCGGTCAAGGACGCCGGCAAGCAGATCGACCTCGAGGTGGTGCGGATCATCAACGAGCCCACCAGCGCCAGCCTGGCCTACGGCATCGGCCGCGGGGTCAATGAGACGGTGCTGATCTACGACCTGGGCGGCGGCACCTTCGACGTGTCGATCATCGAGATCCGCGAGCAGGGACCGCGGCAGGTGTTCGAGGTCAAGGCCACCGGGGGCGACATCTTCCTGGGCGGCATCGACTTCGACAACGCGATGATCCACTACGTGCTCGACGACTTCCGCAAGAAGCACGGGATCGACCTGTCCAACGACCCGGTGGCGATGCAGCGCATCAAGGACCTGGCCGAGCGCACCAAGATCGACCTGTCGGCGCGAACCGAGGTTCCCTTCTCCATCCCCTTCATCACCATGACGCCCCAGGGGATGCCGCTCAACATCGAGCTCACCTTCACCCGCAAGAAGCTCGAGGAGCTCACCGCCACCCAGATCGACCGCTCCGTCAAGATCGTCCAGCAGGTGCTCGCCGACTCGGGGCTCTCGGCCAGCGCCATCGACGACGTGCTGCTGGTCGGCGGCCAGACCCGCATGCCGCTGGTCCAGGAGCGGCTGACCAAGTTCTTCGGCAAGGCCCCGTCCAAGGGCGTCAACCCCGACGAGGCGGTGGCCATCGGCGCCGCTCTCTACGCCCACTCCCTCGAGGACAACTCCAGCATCAACCTGCAGCTGCTCGACGTCATCCCCATGGCCATCGGGCTGGAGAAGGCCGGCGGCGAGTTCCACGTCGTCTTCCCGCGCAATGCCTCCATCCCCAACGCCAAGCAGCTGCTGGCCACCACCAGCTACGACAACCAGGAAGCGCTGGCGATGCGCATCTTCCAGGGCGACGCCAAGCAGGTGAAGGACAACGAGCTGCTCGGCAACTTCACCTTCGAGGGCATCCGCCCCGACCGCGCCGGCAAGGTGCAGGTGGAGATCACCTTCGACGTCAACGTCGAGGGCATCCTCACCATGAGCGCCCGCGACCCGGCCACCGGCAAGGAGATGAAGACCACCGTCCGCGTGACGCAGACCTGAGCTCGCCTCCTGCGCGATTCCTCGGCCGGCTCCCTTCGCTGGGGGCCGGCCGAATCGCTTCAGGGCTCAGGTCCGCGAATCCGCGTCGCGGCCGGGCCCGGACCGCGGCGCGAGATGGCGCTCGCGAGGCGCTCCGTCGGCCGCGGTTCCTCCGGGCATCGATTGATGTTCGGAAGGCCGAGGCTCGCGGGGTACACTGCCGACGTGATGAGGGGGCTCTTCCATTCGCTTCTGGCACTGGCCGCGGTCTCGATCGCATCCTCGGCGGCGGGCGCGCCGCGCTTCGAAATCGCGCCACCCTCGGCATGGGTCGAGTTGGCGGCGATGCCGGTTTCACCCGCCCCGCCCGACGCCAGCGGCGGCGTCGACTACCTCCTCCTGGATGACCAGGTTCGGATCGGCGCGGGCCCCCTGGAGCGCTACCGCCGGTTCGTCCGCCGCGTCCTCAGCTCGAAGGGCGTCGAGGGCGCCTCCGAGCTCCGCATCGACTTCGATCCGGGCTACCAGTCGCTGGTTCTCCACGAGGTGGTGATCTGGCGCGGCTCGGCCCGCATTCCCGCCTCGCTCAAGGACGTGAAGCTGATCCAGCGTGAGCCGGAGCTGGACCGGCAGATCTACGACGGCCGGACTACGGCGGTGCTGTTCCTGCGCGACGTTCGGCAGGGCGATGTCGTGGACGCCTCCTGGACGCTGCGCGGGCAGAACCCGGTGTTCGCAGGCCGGTGGACCCAGGCCTTCCAGCTCGGGTGGAGCGTGCCGGTGGCCCGCTCCTCGCTGCGGGTGGCGTTGCCGATGGAGCGCCCCCTGGCCTGGCGCGCCCACGGGTTGACCCTCACGCCCGCGGCCTCCACCCGCCATGGCCAGGCGGAGCTCCGCTTCGAGCGGTTCAACGTGCCCGCGGTGCAGTTCGAGAGCGAGGTGCCCGAGGGAGTGGACGCCCTTCCCTGGCTGGAGCTGTCGGAGTGGCGCAGCTGGGACGAGGTCGTGCGCTGGGCCCTTCCTCTTTACTCGCCGGGATCACCGTCGCCGGCCATGGAGGCCAAGCTGGCCGCCTGGCGCGAGTTGCCGGACAGGGAGGAGCAGGCTCGCGCGGCCCTCCGCTTCGTGCAGGACGAGGTCCGCTACCTCGGCATCGAGCTCGGCGAGGCGTCGCACCGGCCCACGCCGCCCGCGGAGGTCTTCGAGCGGCGCTTCGGCGACTGCAAGGACAAGTCGCTGTTGCTGGTGAGCCTGCTCCGGGCGCTCGGGTTCGATGCCGCTCCGGCGCTGGTGAACACCGAGGAAGGCGCGGCGGTGGCCGGCCGGCTGCCCGCGCCGTCGGCCTTCGATCACGTCATCGTCCGCGCGCGGGTGGACGGGGCTTGGCGCTGGCTCGAGCCCACCCGCTCGCTCGAGCGCGCTTCCATCTCCGCCGTCGTGCCGCCGCCCTACCGCCGCGCGCTGGTGCTCAGCCCGGGCGAGGCGGCGCTGACCGACCTGCCCGATCCGATCGCCTCGCCGCTCGAGGTGACGAGCACCTGGCGGGTGGCCCGGTTCGGCGAGCCGGGGCTGTTCGAGGTGGCGACGCGCTACGAGGGGCTGCGCGCGATCGGCATGCGCCACGAGCTGGCGGTCACTTCGACCGCCGACCTGCAGCGACGCAACCTGGACCGCTACGCTCACGACGACCCGGGAATCGAGGTCGCCGCGCCGCTCGAGGTGGCGGACGCGCCGGGGCAAGACCAACTCACCATCACCGAGCATTACCGGCTGCCGCCGATTCGCGACGGCGCCGAGCGAGACTTTTTCGCCGAGACCATCCGGGACCAGATCCACGAGCCCGGCACGGCGCGCCGCACGCTTCCGCTGAGGATTCCCTATCCGGTCGCTATGCATGAGCGACTCCGGGTGGAGCTGCCCGGCCCTCCCGCAATCTCCAGCGACAAGCAGGAGGTGGTGAGCGAGGCGGCGCGACTGTCCCTGCACGCCCGGGCCGAGGGCCACAGCTACCTGGTCGACCTCGACTACCAGACGCTCCGCCCCAGCGTCGATCCCAAGGGCGTGGCGGAGCACATCGCCAAGGTGCGCGAGATGCGGCGCCTCACCGGCAGTTCGCTGACCCTGGCGGTCCAACGTCCCCTCGCCCCGGGCCAGCCCTTTCCCTGGGTCGCGCTGGTGTTGGTGGGCGTGGTGGTGGCGGGATTCTCAGCCGTGCTCTTCGACGCCGACCTGCGGCAGTGGTGGGACGCCTTCCGGCAGCGGCGCCGCCGACGGGCCTTTGCCCAGAAGAAGCGGGAGACGTCCGGCGAATCGCCCCAGACCGCGATCTCGGTCCGGAGCGGGCGCGAGGTCTCGGCCGACGGGGTGCGCGTGCGCTGCCGCTGCGGCGCCCGGCTGGCCAGCTCCTCGGATCCGGCCGAGCCGATCACCTTCGGCGGGCGCGAGCTGCAGGTGCTGCGAGCCCGCTGCAGCGCCTGCGAGCAGACGACCGCCGTCTACTTCGTGGTGGAGTAGCCGCCGGCTTGAGGCAGCCCGCTCCGCCGACGGCTCAGCCCCTGGCCGATGCCTGCGGCAGGCTGTCCGCCACCTCTTCCCCGCTGCCCGCCAGCTGCTTGCTCAGGCGCATGGAGCAGAACTTGGGGCCGCACATCGAGCAGAACTCGGCGCTCTTGAACTTGTCCCCAGGCAGCGACTCGTCGTGCATACGCTTGGCGGTGTCCGGGTCCAGCGACAGCCGGAACTGCTCGTTCCAGTCGAAGGCGAACCGGGCCTTGGCCATCTGGTCGTCACGATCGCGCGCGCCTTTGCGGTGGCGCGCCACGTCGGCGGCGTGGGCGGCGATCTTGTAGGCGATGAGCCCCTGCTTCACGTCCTCGGCGTTGGGCAGCCCGAGGTGCTCCTTGGGGGTCACGTAGCAGAGCATCGCCGCCCCGGCCACCGCCGCCGCCGTCGCCCCGATGGCGCTGGTGATGTGGTCGTAGCCCGGCGCGATGTCGGTCACCACCGGCCCCAGCACGTAGAAGGGAGCGCCCTGGCAGACCTGGATCTGCCGCTTGATGTTCATCTCGATCTGGTCGAACGGCACGTGGCCCGGGCCCTCGACCATCACCTGGACCTCGTGCTCCCAGGCCCTTCGGGTCAGCTCGCCCAGGGTGTCGAGCTCGGCGAACTGCGCCTCGTCCGAGGCGTCGGCCAGGCAGCCGGGCCGCAGCCCGTCGCCGAGCGAGAAGGAGACGTCGTAGCGCTTGAAGATCTCGCAGATTCGGTCGTAGTGCGTGTAGAGCGGGTTCTGCTGCTGGTGCGCCACCATCCACTGCGCCAGCAGCGCCCCGCCGCGGCTGACGATGCCGGTGACCCGCTTCTTGGCCAGCTCCACGTGCTCCAGCAGGAGCCCGGCGTGGATGGTCATGTAGTCCACGCCCTGGCGCGCCTGCTCCTCGATCACCTGCAGCAGCAGCTCGGGGGTCAGGTCCTCGACCCGCTTGACCCGGGCCACCGCCTCGTAGATCGGCACCGTCCCCACCGGCACCTGGGAGTGGCGGATGACGGCCTCGCGGATGCGCGGGATATCGCCGCCGGAGGAGAGGTCCATCACCGTGTCGGCCCCGAAGCGGATGGCCAGCTCGAGCTTGCACAGCTCCTCGCCCTCGTCGCTGCCGAGCGCGCTGTTGCCGATGTTCGCGTTGACCTTGCAGCGGGTGGCCACGCCGATCCCCATCGGGACCAGCTCCGGGTGGTTGACGTTGGCCGGGATGATCAGCCGCCCGCGGGCCACCTCGTCGCAGACCTGCTCAGGTGACAGGTGCTCGGCGGAGGCGACGTGGCGCATCTCCTCGGTCACCGTGCCGCGCCGGGCCAAGGCCAGCTGGGTAACCCCGACCTCGCTCTTGCGGCGGGCGATCCACTCGGCGCGCATACCCTATCCTCCAGTCCCCCGCGAAAGCGCGGCACGCTAGGTCCAGCCTCGGACGCTGTCAAGAATGTCTCGTTCGACGGAGCGCCTCGGCCCCGGCCAGCGGGGCCAAAAACCGGCGTTTCCCGGGGCGGCTGCTATAGTCGGAAGAGCATCGGCCGGAAGGCGTTGATTTCAGGCAGGAAATGCCGGGCCGACCGGGAGGCGTGCGATGGCGGTGCTGCGGGCCTGCGTGGGGTTGGCGATGGCGCTGTTGGCCGCCAGCGCCCGGGCGCAGACCGCCGGCTCTCTGGAGGCCTCGAGCCCCTCGCGCGGACGCATCGACCTGGGCTACGCCGTCTCGTCCCGCTCGCTGCTGCAGAGCCAGGCGGGAAGGAACGTCGGCAGCGACAGCGACCTGCCGGATCAGCTCCGACTGGCGGGCTGGTACTTCCCGATGGCCCACCTCGAGCTGGGCGCCGACCTGCGCTACGCGCGCTACCAGGTCAGCGGCGCCGGCGCCCAGGCGCCGGTGGAGGGCACCGGCAACGAGCTGCGAATCGCCAACGCCATCGCCGGAAGGCTGGAGCTCTCGGACGGCCTCTGGCTGCGCGCCGGCGCCGGATATCTCTACGACCAGCTCCCGGGCATCAACTTCTCGGCCGACGGGCTGCAGCTGACTACCCTGCGCGCCAACGGCCCGTTCGTCCTCGCGGCCGTCGGCTATGCCCTTCCCTCGCGCGCTCTGGAGGTCGACGCCTACGGCCGTTTCCAGCCCTGGTCCTGGGGCACCTGGGGAATTCCGCTCGACAGCTTTCACCAGCTGGAGGCCGGGGCCCACCTCGCCTTCGGAGGGGTCACGGTCGGCTCGTTCTTCCTGGCGGCGGTGCTGGGCTACGAGTTCGAGCGCGCCGAGGGCGCCGGCCCGGACAGCCGTTCGTTCCAGCAGACCAGCCACCACGTCAGCCTCGGTCTTCGCGGCATCCTCACAGGAGAGCGGCAGTCCTCGAGCGGGCGGCCCGCGCGCCCGGGGAGCCTGAGAGGGCGGGTGTTCGCCGCCGGGAGCCACACCCCGCTGGCCGGCGCCAGGGTTCGCGTCGGCGACGCCAAGCCGGTGGTCAGCGACGAGCGCGGCGCCTTCTCGGTCGCCGACCTCGCCCCGGGCATGGTGACGATCCAGATCGAGCACCGGGGATTTCAGGCTGCGGCTGTGAGCGCCGAAGTCTCGTCGCAGAGCGAGGCTTCGGTGGAGGTGGGCTTGAAGCGCCAGGGGCCCGCTCCTGGCCGGCTGCGGGGAAAGCTGAGCGTGGCCGTCGGCAAGGGCGAACCGAGGAGGCCGGCGGCCGGGATCGCGCTGCTGGTCGGTGGTGTGCCCGCAGCGACCTCGAGTGAGGACGGCAGCTTCCTCATCGCCGCGCTGGGTCCGGGCCCGGTGGCCTTGTCGGTCCGGGCCCCCGGCTTCGAGCCTCTCGAGGAGATGGTGGCCATTCCCTCCGAGGCCGAGGCCACCGTCGATCTGCTCCTGCGGCCGACCGGGGCGATCCAGCTGGCGCTGCTCAAGGGCACGGTGCGCTCGGCGCTGGGGATGCCGCTCAAAGCCCGCCTGCGCGTGCCTGAAGCCAACGTGAGCACCCTGCTCACCAACGCCGACGGCAGCTTCTCGCTGAACATCCCCGGCGGCCGCTATACGGTGATCATCGAAGCCAGCGGATACTTGGAGCAGACCAGGACGGTTGAGGTCGCCGGAGGCGACCAGGCCATCTTCAACGTGGATATGAGCCCGGGGAAATGAACCTTCGCGCCGCACTGCCCCTATGCCTCACTGTGGCCCTCGCCTGCGGCAAGGAGCAGAAACCGGTCGCTCCCGCCCACGAGGCGCCGCTGGCCCAGCTGGTGAAGATCGATGGCACGGTGATGCTGACGCGCCCGCCCGCCTCGGCCCAGCCGGCGACGGTCGGGCCGTTGCGAGCCGGCGACACCCTGGAGACCGGCGCCGCCAGCAGCGCCCGCGTGCGCTTCGCCGACGGCCGCGAGGTGGAGCTGGTCGAGAACGCCCGCTTCAAGTTGGCCGAGGAAGGCGGCGAGGTGCTCCTGGACCTCTCCCAGGGCGCCATCGTCTCTCGCTCGGGAGCGAGCGCCGGCTCCAAGCTGCAGCTGACCCTGCTCACCCCCTACGGCTTCAGCCGCATCCCCGCCGAGGCCGAGGTGACGATGCGGGTCGAGGACAAGGGCGCCCGCCTCGAGGTCCGCACCGGCGAGATCACCTTCGTCGGCAAGGACGGCCAGAAGACGTCCGCAGGTCCCGGCGACAGGGTCGAGGTCTCGCTGGGGGCCATCGAGATCGTCCGCACGCCCACCGCCAAACCGGCGCTGCAGGCCGAGGCGATCCAGGTGCGGCTCAAGCCCGAGCGCGGCGAGGTGCTGGTCCAGCCGGCCACTGCCAAGAAGTTCGGCCCTGCGCCCAAGGGCAGCCAGCCGATCGCCGAAGGGACCGGATACAAGCTGGGTTCCAGCGGCCTGGCGCGCCTCGAGGCCGAGGGACTGAGGGTGCAGTTGGAGCCGGGGGCCAGCGGCCAGATCGGACCCGCAGACAGGCAGGACGACGAGCGCCGTTACCGCTTGCGGCTCGAGACCGGCAGGGCGCTGATCTCCCTCGACTCCGGGAAAGCCTCGGTCTGGCTGTCCGGCCCCGGCGGCGAGGTGACCCTGGCCTCGACCGAGGAGTCGTCCGTCGCAACCAGCCAGGGCCCCAAGGGACCGCGCGTCGAGGTCCTCACCGGAAGGATCTTGCTCCAATCCGGCGGGGTGACCAAGGAGCTGTCGGCCGGAGGCGTCGCCGACCTCGGACAAGGAGGCCTCGACACGGGCGCCCGCGCGCCACCGCCGATCGTGCTGCCTTTCGACAGGTTCTCGCGAGTGCATGCCAACGGCCTGGACCAGATCGGCCTCGGGCTGCCGGAGGGAGCGAATGGGGCGCGGGTGGAGGTGGCCTCGGACCCGAGGTTCGAGCAGGTGCTGCTGGCTGGGAAGCTCACTGGCGATGCGCTCGCGGTGCCGGTGCCGAGCGGCGGCGAGCTCTACTGGCGCGTTGCCGAGCCCCAAGACCGAGCCAAGGCGAGTGGGCGGGCGCTGTTCGAACCCGACACCTCGAGGGGCGCGCGCGATTCGAAGCACCCCCACAGCGAGGTCGCCGACACCGGGCAGAGGGCAGTGGTCTACTTCCAGGGCGCCCTGCCCTCCTTGACGCTGACCTATCCCGCGGCCGAAGGAGCCAAGAGGTACCGGGTGCGGATCTACCGGGCGAGCGACCTCGCGATCCCCGTGGTCGATCAGACCGCGAGTGGCATCCGCTGCGAGGTCAAGGCCGGCAGGCTCACCGAGGGCGAGTACCTCTGGTACTCCACGCCGCTGAATACCGCCGGAGCCGAGATCGGCGGCGGCCGGATGAACAAGCTGGCGCTCAGCTACGACAACGCCGTGGCCAGCCTGGCCATCGACCGCCCGCGCCCCGAGGAGAAGCTGGCCGGAGCCACCGTGCCGGTGCGCGGGGTGGCGCCGCTGGGGACCAGGCTCTTCGTCAACGGCCAGCCCGCCCGGCTCGACGGGAAGGGGCGCTTCGAGCTGACGCTGCCCTACGCAGAACTGGTGGTTTTCCGCCTGGTGTCGGACAATGCCGAGAGCTACTGGATCCGGCACGTCCAGAAGACACGATGACTGCCAGCCCTCCGAACGCGACCCCAGACCTCTGGGGAAATCCCGAAATCCGCAAGCTGGGTAAGTACGTCCTGCTGCGCAAGCTCGCCTCGGGCGGGATGGCAGAGATCTTCCTGGCCAAGCAACTGGGCGAGAAGGGCTTCGAGCGCAACGTGGTGGTCAAGCTGATGCTCGAGGACTTGTCCCGAGACCCCGAGTTCGTGGCGATGTTCCAGGACGAGGCGGTGCTGGCCGCCAAGCTCCTGCACCCGAACATCGTCCAGATCCACGACCTGGGCTTCGCCGAGGGCCGCTACTACATCGCCATGGAGTACCTGGCCGGCGAGGACCTGCACGCCATCGCGCGCAAGGCCCGCGAGCGGCAGCAGCCGATCCCGGTCGAGATCGCGGTGGCAATCATGGTGGCCACCCTCGACGGCCTGGATTACGCCCACCGCTTCGCCGAGGCCGGCCAGCCGCTGCACATCGTCCACCGCGACGTCTCTCCCTCGAACATCCTGCTCACCTACCAGGGCACGGTGAAGCTGGTGGACTTCGGCATCGCCAAGGCCGAGTCCAAGCTGGCCAAGACCAGCACCGGCACCGTCAAGGGCAAGTGGGTCTACATGTCGCCGGAGCAGGCCCGCGGCGAGCCCACCGACAGCCGCTCCGATCTCTTCTCGCTCGGGCTGACCTTCTTCGAGCTGCTGACCGGCCGCTGCATCTTCCAGCGTGACAACGAGCTGGCGGTGATGCGGGCGGTGCTCTCCGAGCCGATCCCCGCCGCGAGCGCCCTGCGCGACGGGCTTCCTCCCGAGCTCGACCCGATTCTCGCCCGCGCGCTCGAGCGCGACCTGGACAAGCGCTACCAGTCCGCCGCGGAGCTCAAGGCCGATCTCGAGCGCTACCTGGTCGGCTCGCGTCAGATGATCGGGCCCGGCCAGCTGGCCGACTGGCTGCGAACGCAGTTCGGCGAGCGGGAGATGGAGGAGAAGACCTCCATCCCCAGCCTACACGCGCTGGCCGATCGCGGCGTCGCAATCCCGACCACCGTCCGGGAGGCGGCCGCCGTGCCCGCGCCAGGGCTGCAGCCCCCGCCGACGGTGGCTGTTCCCACCGGCCCGCACCACCCTGCCTTCACGCGCCAGCCCTCCTTCTTCGAGAAGTGGGGGCGGACCCTGGCGCTCGGGGCGTTCGCGGTGCTGCTGCTCCTGGTGGGCGCACTGAGTGGACTCCTCTGGTCGCACACGCAACCCGCGCCGGCGCAGCCCCCGCCACCGGCCATCGCCCAGCTCCCTCCGACCGGAAACCCGGCGCCCTCCGCTCCGGCCCCGGGCTCGCTGCGCGGGCGGGTCCTCGCCGCCGACGACCGCAAGCCGATCGCCGGCGCGCAGATCCAGATCGACGGCGGCCCCTCGTTGGTCTCCGACGCCCAGGGCGGCTTCCAGCTCCCCAAGGCCGGGCCGGGAAAGCTCTCGCTCAAGGCCGCGATGAAGGGCTTCAAGCCCGCCGCCATCTCGGCCGAGGTGGCCAGCGGCCAGGAGTTGAGCCTGGAGGTGGCCCTCGAGCGCGAGAAGGCCGAGCCCGCCGGACGCCCGGCCTCGCCGGCACCGCTCACCCTCAAGGCGATCAACACCGTGGTCGGCGCCTCTCAGGGCAAGCTGCTGGGCTGCTTCGAGGCCAACCGCTCCTCGCTGGCCAGCAGCCAGGGCGAAGTGAGCATCCAGATCACCATCGAGCAGTCGGGCAAGGTGGCGGAGGCTCGCCTGTCCACCCCGGGCGTCCAGGGCAGCAAGCTGGGCGAGTGCATCGTGCGGCAGGTCAGGGCGCTGCGCTTCCCGCGCCATGCCGACAAGGAAGTGACCGTCAACCTGCCGTTCAAGTACCACACCGGCAGCTAGCCACTGCGCTCGCCTCGCGGCCGCACGAGTGCCAGCCTGTCCGGAGCAGCCGTTGCCGGCCAAGGCCCGCCTCTGCTAGGGTGCGCGCCCCTCGCCCAGAGTCAGGACTATTGCAGGCGAGCGGGGAATTGAAGTCGATTCATGGCCGACGCCAACCTCCTCCCGCAGATCAAGCGCCGCCGCACGTTTGCGATCATCTCGCACCCCGACGCCGGCAAGACCACCCTCACCGAGAAGCTGCTGCTCTACGGCGGGGCCATCCACCTGGCCGGCTCGGTGAAGGCCCGCCGGGCGAGCAAGTACGCCACCAGCGACTGGATGGAGCTCGAGCGCCAGCGCGGCATCTCGGTCACCAGCTCGGTGCTGCAGTTCGAGTACAACGGCTTCGCCGTCAACCTGCTCGACACCCCCGGCCACCAGGACTTCTCCGAGGACACCTACCGCACCCTGTCGGCGGCCGACGCCGCGGTGATGCTCATCGACGGCGCCAAGGGCGTCGAGGCCCAGACCATCAAGCTGTTCAAGGTCTGCCGCCAGCGCGGCATCCCGATCTTCACCTTCGTCAACAAGCTCGACCGCGAGAGCCGCTCGCCGATCGACCTGCTGGACGAGATCGAGAAGGTGCTGGGCATCCGCTCCAGCCCCATCAACTGGCCGGTGGGCTCCGGCTCCACCTTCCGCGGGGTCTTCGACCGGCGCAAGAACCAGCTGATGCTCTTCCAGGCCGGCGGCCACCACGGCACCCGCGAGGTGGGGATGCAGCTGCGCGGCGGCGACGACCCGGCGATCAGAGAGATCATCGGAGACTCGGCCCACGCGCAGCTGACCGAGGACCTGGCGCTGCTCGATATCGCCGGCGACCCGTTCGACCACGCGCGCGTGCTCAAGGGCGAGCTGAGCCCGGTCTTCTTCGGCAGCGCGATGAACAACTTCGGCGTGCAGCCCTTCCTCGAGGACTTCCTCGAGCTGGCGCCGGCGCCCTCCGGCTACACGACCCTCAGCGGCCGGGTCGAGCCCGACTTCCCGCGCTTCTCCGGGTTCGTGTTCAAGATCCAGGCGAACATGGACCCGTCGCACCGCGACCGGATCGCCTTCCTGCGGGTCTGCTCCGGACGGTTCACCAAGGGGATGAACGCCAGGCTGGTGCGTCTGGACAAGGAGCTGCGGCTGGCCAATCCCCAGCAGTTCATGGCCCAGGAGCGCACCCAGGTCGAGGAGGCCTACGCCGGGGACATCATCGGGCTGTTCGACCCGGGCCACTTCCGCATCGGCGACACGCTGTGCGAGGGCGAGCCGTTCGAGTTTTTGGGCATCCCGCGCTTCTCACCGGAGTACTTCGGCCGGCTGCGGATCAAGGACGCCATGCGCCGCAAGCAGATGGAGAAGGGTCTGGAGCAACTGGCGCAGGAAGGCGCGGTGCAGGTCTTCTACACCCCGGGCCTGGGGATGAAGGACCCGATCGTCGGCGCGGTCGGTCAGCTGCAGTTCGACGTCCTCAAGTTCCGGCTGGAGCACGAGTACGGAGTCGAGCCCATCCTCGACAGCATGCCCTTCACCTGCGCTCGGTGGATCGAAGGGCCGGGCTACAACCCGCACGACCTGGAGCGCAACGACGCCCTGACCTGCCTCGAGGATCGCGACGGCAGGCCGGTGGTGCTCTTCCGCAGCGAGTGGGCGCTCAACTGGACCAAGCAGAACTTCCCCAAGCTCGTCTTCCACGAGACCGCGCCCATGACCAAGGTCCCGGCCGCGGCCCAGTAGCGAACCCGCCAGCTCAGGCCTTCGCCCCTCCGCTCGCCTCGAGCGGAGGCGCGCCGCTCACCCCTCGAGCCCGGCCACCGCTCCCGGCCCGAAGCGCAACGACAGCCCGCGCCGGACCGCTTCCGCGTGCAGCGCAAGCAGCTTCTGGCCGTTCTCCGCGCCCTCCAGCATGCCCACCGCTCCGGCGATGGCCTCCAGCGTGGACATGCCCTCGGCGTGCGTCGGCTGCCGCAGCCGCGCCACCGGGGAGACCGGGGCCGGCAGGGTCAGCCGCGGCATCCGCCACAGCTGCGGAATGCGGGTGAACATCCGGCGCGCCTGCCGCCAGGTGCCGTCGAGGATCACCAGGCGCTTGGGAGGATCGCTCTGCGGCGCGGGGCTGCCGTCCATGTAGAGCAGCCAGGTGCCGCTCTCCGCCAGCTGCTCGCCGTCGAAGGGCTCGCCGCCGCCGTAGTCGATGAGCTGGGAGTTGGGCAGCGCCAGGTGAGCCAGCCGCCCGGTGTTGGAGGTGCGGGTGCCCTCGAGCCGGTGGCGCAGGATGAGGTACTGGGTGCGGGTCGCGATGCGCGGAATGATCGGGCAGACGCACAGCTCGGCGCGCATGTAGCAGCGCAGGCAATGGCCGGTGAGGTCCCAGGGTGGTCGCTTTCGCATGCGGGCGAGAGACTACCCTGCTCGGCGCGACTGTGCAGAAGAAGTCAGTCGCTCCTGGGGGCTCGGCAGAGGAGCAGGCGTGGGCGCAGCAGGAGGGCCAGCGCCTCGCGCGAGGTCCAGTAGAGCCGCTGCCAGAGCCCGAAGTCCCGGCCCTCCAGCCGCGAGGGCGCGCACAGCACCTCCATCCCCTCGCCGCGGAAGAGCTGCCGGGCGCGCAGCAGGTGGAAGCCGTCGGAGACCACCAGCGCCCGCCGCCAGCCGCGCCGCCTCATCAGCGCCGCCACTTCCCGGGCGTTTTCGGCGGTGCTGCGGCTGCGCGGCTCCTCGACGCAGGCCTCCAACGGAACCCCGAGCTGCTCGGCAATCGCCCGAGCCGCTGTGGATTCGGCGGGCGGGTATTCGCCGAGCCCGCCGGAGAAGATGATCCGCGGCGCCAGCCCTTCTCCGTAGAGCGCCACCGCCCGCTCGACCCGAGCGCGCAGGGCTGGAGAGGCGCCCTTCGAGCCGATGCGCGCGCCCAGCACGACCAGGGCATCGACCTTCCCCCGGCGCTCACGCCGGCCAAAGCGATCGATCCAGAAGGCGATCCCGAACGCTCCGAAGGTGCATCCGCACGCCGCCACCAGGGCCAAGCGCGCCAGCCAGCGCAGGATCGCGTGAGTGCGCGCCATCCCCAGCCCCAGCCTCGACTCAGGAATCCTTCGGCGAGCGGACCGCCTGCCGGGCCACCGAGGCATTGAAGCCCCGGCCCAGCAGGAAGCGCATGGCCTTCGCCCGGACCCTGGCGTCCGGATTTCCGGGCGCCTGAGGATACTTGCGGTCGATTACCCCCCGGGCCATGGCCAGCTCGTCGCAGCTGGCCATCGCCTCCGAGACCGCCTGGGCCACCGAGTCGCGCGCCAGCCCGGCCTGCGCGAGCTTGCTCGAGACCGCCCGCGGTCCGTGCCTGCCCCGGCCCAAGAGCGCTCGGGCGCGTGAGCGGGCGAAGCGCTCGTCGTCGAGGTAGCCCAGGCTGCGCAGCCGCTCGAGCGTGGCGTCGATCTGCTCGGGCGCGACCTCGGCCTCGCGCAGCTTGCGCCGCAGCTCCGCCTCGGAGCGATCGCGGATGGAGAGCCACCGCAGCGCCCGACCCATGGGAGTGGGCGGCGGGGCGCGGCGGCGGCCGGCGGTCACAGCGAAAGCTCGGCGAAGCCGAAGTAGTTCGCCGACGACGAGAACCCGACCGAGATCGAGGAGGGGTTCTCCTTCAAGGTCGCGGTGACGCTGGTCTGGTTGTTCAGGTCGAACCGGTAGACGCCGGAGTCGGTCTTGAGTCGCAGGGTGCCGGTCGATGCCGCGGAGAGAGTGACGGTGATCTTCGCTCCCTGGCAGACCGCGGCCTTGGAGGCGGAGATGATCGGCGCCCAGGTGCGCGTGGCGGTCCACACCGGAATCAGCTCGTCGCCCAGCAGCGTGGCGCCCTTCTGCGTCCACTCCCAGCTGTCCTTGTCCACCACGGGAATGCTGATGTTCACGTAGGGGACCGTGAACCGGTCGTTGAGCGGCAGGTTGCGGTGGGCATGGACCGAGGCGTCGCCGAGGATGGTCCCGTCGCCGTTGGCCCCCACGTAGCGCAGCAACTCGTCGATCATCTGCATGCCGCCGGCGAGGCCGAGCCCCACCGGCACGTTGCCCAGGTAGGCCACGGCCCCGCCCGCGGGTGCCAGCACCAGCTGCTCGCCGGCGTTGTAGGCGGCGCTGAAGTCGCCGGCCTGGCAGCCGCAGGAAAGGAAGATCGGCCGGTCGCTGTTGGTCATGGCGTAGGCGTCCGTGCCCCAGAAGGCCTCGGTGCCGTCGATCTCCACGGTCACCACGTCGGTGCCGGCGTGGCCGGAGTGGACCACGATGTTCTGCCCGTCGTTGAGCGCCTGCAGCTCGTTGGCGGCGCTGTAGGTGCCGGCGGTCTGGTCGGGCTGCAGCCGCGTGGCGTAGAGCTTGGTGACCGTCGTCCCCGCCGGCAGCAGCGACAGCGTGCGGCCGCTCTGCTCCAGGTACCAGGCCGCGTCGACCTTCACCGTGGTGAAGCTGGCATTGAAGTTGGTGGAGATGTTGGAGATCGCCAGCGCCCGGTCGACGACGTTGGGGTTGAAGGCGGTCATGTGCTTGACCACCTTGGCCAGGTAGTCCTCGGCCTCGGCGGTGGTGTGCACCGGGATTCGCGACACCGCGATGTCCGCCCCGTACCCTGGGGTGTCGGTTCCGTCCTGGGCATAGATCCCGTCGCCGTTGGTGTCCCACTCGGAGAAGTCGGAGTAGTAGTCGTCAGTGACGAAGTTGGCGTCGAAGGCCACCTGGGCTGCGGTGTTGGTGTAGCTGTCGTGGACCTGCCGCGACGGGACCACGTCGATGCCGCCGCCGATCACCGCGAACCTCAGCTGGCTGCGGGACTTGAGGTAGTCCTTGATGGCCTTGGGGGTGTCCTTGGTGGTGTCGGTGGAGGAGCACTTCCCGCCGGCGCAGATCTGCTCGACGGTAGCGACGTCGGTGGCCAGCCCGGTCACGGTGTGGAGCGCCGCCAGCCGGCGGAAGACAGGAGCCAAGGCGTTATTGGTGATGATCACCGCCTGGATCGGCTCGCCGGTGACCGGTTTGTCGAAGGTCGGGGGCGTGCAGCCCGCGTCGAGAGGAGTGGAGGCGTCCTGGGAGACCGAGGCGTCGCTGTGGCCGGCGTCGGTACCCTGCCCGGTCCCCGAGTCGGTGCCAGTTTCGGTCCCACCGGCGTCCGCGCCCTCGGTCGAGTTGGAGGAGGGCGAACAGGAAGCGAGGGCGGCAAGGCTCGCGACGGCGACGAGCGGGACAAGGCGCATGGGATCTCCGTGTATCGGACTTGAAGAGGCAGCGTAGAGGGCGCTCTCCAGAGCGGTCAAGGGACGGGGGACAGAATTCCGTCCGGCCTCAAACGATCTCGCGAAGAGGACGCTTTGGGAGCCAACACGACAGCGGGCGCCGGCCTCCTCGTGCGAGGAGAGCGGCGCCCGCCCGAGCCAGAGGCCCAGCTAGGCTACGGCGTCACCTTCACCACTCGCGGATTCAGCGGTTCGCTGCCTGAGTAGCGATCGGTGGGGATGTTGCTTTCCAGCCCGCCGACGATGGCCGGCGCAGTCAGGAACTTGAGAAGCGCCGCCCATTCCTTGACCTCCAAGTACGGCCAGGGGCTGGTAGCCGCCCCCGGCAGCGTGGCGCAGTGAGCGATCGAGGGAACCTGCGGATTTGACGTGCAGTCCGGCATCGTGACACTCGGAACCTGGCAGAGCACGGTCTCGCGGACTGTCACCGGCGTCAGGGTTTCATCCCGCGGGCTGAAGCCGTAGGCCGCCAGGAAGCCGGCCAGGTAGAGGTTGCTGACGATGGAGATCTTTCCAGTCAGCGGATTCAGGCTCTGGGCCCAGCGCGCCGCCCACGGCACCTGGGGATTGGCGTTCTTGTCGTAGCTGTAGACCTGGACGTAGGTGCCGCCCATGTCCAGCTCCATCTTGGTGATCCGCCCGTAGGACTCGGTGCCCGTCGGATTGAAGGTCGCCTGGTCGAACGGCGCGAGCGTCGCGTCGTAGCTGACGCGCATGCCAGCGTACGACAGGAAGAACGAGTCGCTCTGCAGTCCCTGGGTCACGCCGATGTTGGCTGCCACGAAGACGTCCACCGGGCGCATGTAGAACTGCACCATCGGGAAGCCGGGCGCCTGGGCGCTCGCCGCCGCGTAGGGGCTGGCGCCCAGCGGCACGACCCCGAAGATGTCGGCGACGGTGGCCATTCCGCCGTGAGCCGAGGTGCCGAAGCGCAGCGTGTCGCGAATGACGCCGTTGGCCTGCACCGCCACCACCGGCACTCCCTTGGAAGCAAGGCAAGCGCCGCCGCCGACCGCCCACCGGTTGGCGTCGGTCACCAGATTGATGAGGTTGGTGTCCTTGAACGGAACGTCGCCGATGATGTCGTGGCCGCTGTGCACCACCGGGTCGAGCACCCGAACTTGGAGAAGCGGGAACAGCAGGTCGTTGATCCCGCCGATGACCGGCCCCAGCGCCACCGCGGTCAGCTTCACCGCCTGCTCCAGGCCGCTGCTCACGATCTGCGAGTCGAGGTGGTAGTCCACGGCCTTCATCTCGCTCTCAGGAGCGACCAGGCTGACCACGCCCTTCGGCGAGACCGAGATCACCAGCTTGCCCAGCAGCCGCCCGTAGTTGCCGGCCTGGGTCATGATGGTCTTGCCGCCGCCCTTGGCGCTCAGCTCCACCGGCGCGATCTCCTGGTGCGAGTGGCCGCCGATGATCACGTCGATGCCGCTGACCAGCTGCGCCAATCCCGGGTTCGCCGCCGAGGCGCCGTCCTCGACGCTGCCGAGGTGGGTCAGCGCGATCACCAGGTCGACCTTCTGCTCGTTGCGCAGCACGTCCACCACCGCCTGGGCCTCGGCGGCCATCGCCAGGACGTGGCCCTGGGCGTCGAGCGGCTTGACGCAGTGGCCGCGCACGCAGGAGCCCTCGCCCGCGCCACAGGCGGTGGTCGCGCTGCAGGCCGGGCCATTGGTCGGCACTGAGAAGCTGATCGGCCCCTTGCCGGCCGAGACCATCGCCGCCTCGTAGCCCATCAGCCCGAAGAAGCCGACCTTGAGCCCGTTGGCCAGGGTCTTGGTGGCCCAGGGCATGATCGGAGAACCGCTGTTGCCGGCCCCGTACATGCCCTTGAGCAGCGCTCCCCCGCTCTGCGAAGTCACGTCGTCGAAGTGGATGTTGCTCGCCAGCACCGGCACTCCGCCGCCGAAGAGCATCTGGTCGACGGTGCCCAGCCCCTGCGCCAGGAAGTCCGGCCCGAAGTCGAACTCGTGGTTGCCCAGCGTCATGAAGTCGTAGCCGAGCAGCGCCATGGCCAGGAAGTCGGGGGCGGCCTTGTTCTCGGCCATGTGGAAGACGGTCCCCATGGTCGAGTCGCCGGCCGACAAGAGCAGCACCGGGTCGGTGCTCTCGGCGCGGGCCTTGTTGATCAGGTACTGGCGGCGGGCAATGCCGCCCACCGTCTGCTGATCCTGGCCAACCTTGCCGACCATCGCCGTGGGATTGACGGAGCCGTCGTTGGCCGGCAGGAACGGGTATTCGTTGACCGGCCCGTAGCCGAACAGGTGCGAGTGCTCGTCGTTGGTGTGAAGGATCACCACCTTGCGATCCCCGGCCGGCGGCAGCGTCGGGATGTAAGGCGCCGGCGACTCCGGGGGCTGGTACGGGTCCTTGGTGGAACCGGTGGAGGTGCTTCCTTCGATGGTGCAGGCGCCGGTCGCGACCAGGGCGAGCGCCATCAGGCTATTGCGGTTCAAGAAGCGCATTGGCTCTCTCTCCTAAAGGTTGGCGCTAGAGCGACTGGGAAACGGCGGGGGCCTGGGTCACCGACGCGGGCTTGCTCGAGCCGCCCAGGTCGAGGTTGGCGGTCAGGCTCAGGCCGAAGATGTAGGCCATGGTCCCGCCCGCCCAACCGCCCTGCCAGGTCCCCGGCATGGCGTTGGTGTTGGTGATGCGCTTGGCCATGATCACGTCGGCGAAGTTGGCGTGGATGCCGTAGCTGCCGAACAGGTACGACAGCCCCAGGCTGACCACGTGCTTGTCCGAGTCCGGCGGAGCGGAGCTGACGTTGGCCTCGGGGATGGTGTGCTGGTCCCAGGCGTAGCCGGCGCGGACCGCCAGCGAGTCGCTGACCTTGTACTGACCGCCCAGGTGCAGCACCAGGCCGTCGGTGCTGTTGCGGGCGCTGGCCACCGCCTTGTTCTCGGTGCCATCGGCGTTGAGGAAGTGGATGGTCAGATCCTTGAAGGCGCTCCACATCTGATACTCGAGGTCGGCGGACAGGCTCAGCTCCTTGGTGACCTCGTAACCCACGCCGAAGCGGAAGACCTGGGCCAGCGGGATCGAGGTGGTGACGTCCATGTCAACCGCCTTGGCCTCGAACGGCGCCGGGAAGGTGAAGTTGCTCTGTCCCTTGAAGTCCAGGGTCGAAGCCGAGCGCCACGACAGCCCCAGCGACAGTCCGTCGATGGGCATCGCCGCCAGTCCGGCCTGGAGCCCCATGCCCGAGCCGGAGCCGGAGAGCTCGACCTGCCCCTCCTCGGCGGTGCCGAAGAGCACCGCCTGCTTCATGTAGACCTGCGCCGGCAGGTAGCGGAAACCGATGCCCAGCGCGAACAGCTTGCTGGGCTTGATGGCCAGCGTCGGGGCGATCTCGAAGACCTGCAGCGCGATCTTCTGGATGTCCGCCCGTCCCGCCCAGTTGTCGGGCCAGGAGAAGGTCGAGCCGTAGGGGACGAAGACCCCCAGGCCCAGGGCCAGGTTGCCGGCGCCGGTGTCGCCCAGGTTGTAGCTGAGCGCCAGGTGCGGAGGCGGAGACAGCGCCGCGTCGCTGGTGGCGGTCGGGGCGCC
Organism: Myxococcales bacterium; assembly: GCA_037442205.1. Taxonomy (GTDB): domain Bacteria; phylum Myxococcota; class Myxococcia; order Myxococcales; family UBA5297; genus JBBIQS01. Next base: position 13,928 of record JBBIQS010000048.1, on the reverse strand, counting down.
GTTGGAGCCGCTGTACTGGAAGCGCGGCGCCAGGCCCGAAGCCCCCACCGTCACCTGCAGGCCATCGAGCCGGGCGATGTTGGCGGGGTTGTAATAGATCTGCGACGGCCCGTCGGCCAGCGCCGCCGCGGCGCCTCCGCGGCCGGCCTCGACCGAGCCGACCTCGGAGATCGAGAAGCCGCCGGCGAGGGCGGTGGCGGGCGCCAGCAGCAGCAGCGCGGCGCCCAGGACGATGCGGTTCATGGAAATTCCCTCGAAGCTAGGAGTGTGGGTTCGCATCGCGGTCCTCTAGGGGCAGCTCTTGGTGAAGTCGGGGTCGCAGACCACCGGCTGGCCGAGGATCGCGGAGATGGCGAAGGTGGCGACCTGCCGCTGCATCCCGGCGGTCTTCAGCCTGGCCGGGGCGTAGAGGGCGGCGTTCTTGTCGGCCACGCAGGGCTGCAGCAGCGCCCCGACGATGGCAGTGCCCGAGTCGCACAGCGCCACCTTGCTGCCGGCCGGCTCGGCGCTCATGGCGAAGGTCGAGGCGGCGCGGTCGGCGGCGAAGGCCTTGGCCAGCAGGGTCTGCGTGTCCGAGGCGTGCAGCGGGGCCTCGGCGGTGACCTTGTCGCCGCTGACCACCTGCACCAGCACCGGCTTGGTGGTGCCGCCGGCGTAGAGCGGATCGCCGGGCTCCATCGCCCAGCGGAAGGCGGCGATGCTCTCGGCGGCCATCGCCGGCGAGGGGACCGAGGCCATGATGCCGGGGGCGAAGACCGCGCCCAGCTCGGCACTGCCGGCGTTGAGGATCAGCGCGTCGACGACGACCACCGAGCTGGCCAGGGCGGCGGCCATCGCGCCCCAGGAGTGGCCGATCAGCGCCACCTTGTTGCTGGTGGCGCTGCCGCCGACGAAGGCCCCGGAGGAGGCCTTGACCGCGTTGACGATCTGCGACAGCTCCAGGCCCCACTCGCGCAGGCCGTCGCGGACGGCGAAGGGGTTGGGCCCCTGCCCCGGCAGCGCGATGAGCTCCGGCATCGCCGGCTGATCAGGGCAGCTGTCGAGATTCTGGTCGCCCAGGGCGGACACCGAGCGGCCGCCGGCGCGCGGGCCGTCGACCGAGAGCACCGCCAGCCCGGCCTTGTTCAGCGAGTTGGCCAGCGCCAGCACGTCGTTCTTGCAGCGCCCCAGGCCGTGGACGAAGACCGCCACCGGACCGCCAGCCCAGGCAGTGCAGGCGGCCGGGCTCGCCGAGTGATCGGCGTTGGGGGTGATGAAGAGGTAGTTGGCCTCGACGGCGCCGACCGCCGGAGCTCCGGAAGAGGTGGCCTCGAAGGTGCCCGCCGCTCCCTGCAGCGTCTTGAGCTGGACGCGCCCGGTGTGCAGGTCGCACATGTGGCTGTGAGGAATCCCGGCGGCGGCGATCAGCGGGTGGGCGGCGGCGGGCATCTGCCGGTCGTGAGTGACGGCCGGAACGTTGCCGTTCACCAGCGCCGCCAGCTGAGGCAGGGTGGCGTGCACGGTCTGAGTGGTGAAGCTCCAAGCCACCGCGATCTGCGAGCGGGGAAGGCCGGCCGACTCCAGGGCGGTGAACATCGGCAGGAAGCCCTGGCGCAGCTTCTCCAGCGCGCTGGCCTCGGCGTCGGTGAGCGCGCTGTAGGCGCTGTAGCCCAAGCTGTCGGTGAGCGGGTTCTCGCTCTTGAGGAAGACGAAGGCCTGATCGGAGGCCACCGGCTTGCCGGCCGAATCCTTCACGTCGGTGGTGATCGCGGCCAGGTACTTGGTGGCCTCGGCCAGCGGCTTGCGCGGCTGGATCACGAGCAGATTGTCGCTGTCGGGCAGAAACTTGGCGTCGATCTCGACCGCCTTGCCATCGGCGGAGAAGAGCTTCACCCCGGCGGCCAGGGAGGCCGCGTCGAGGGCGCCAGTGAAGTTGACCTTGAGCGAGGTGCCCACGGCGTAGCCGTCGAGGGTGCGCAGACCGGTCTTGATGGCGATCTGATCGACGCCGTCGCTCTTGCAGTAGGGAAGGTCGAGCTTGCCGGTCTTCGCGTTCTTGGCGAGGTCCGACGGGAAGGGCAGCACGCTGTTGCAGGGATCGGAGCCATCGGGAGAGAAGCGGGCGATGGTGGCGCTGCTCACGGCCACTGGCTGATCCTTGGTCACGGTCGGGACGCAACCGAAGGACAGGGTGGCCGCCAGCGCGATGGAACGCCAACGGAAGGAGCTGACCATGGTTCCCTCTCAGGCCCCGCGGAAACGGGGCCAGGATGCGGAGTTGAAGTACCGGGAATCCCCCCCGGCGGGTGGCGGAGTATCAGAGGATGGCGAGAGCGAGCAAGACGCTGTGCGGCATAAATGACGGCGCCGGCTTCCGGTCAGTGCGGGGTGTTGGACGTCGCCGGCGCGCCGATCAGCCGGTGCACCGCTGACAGCAGCACCTCCAGCCGCAGCGGCTTCTCGACGAAGGCGGCGGCGTCGCTGGGCGAGACCCCGGTGGCCGCCGGGGAGTGGCCGGCGCACACCACCACCGGGATCGCCGACCACGCCGGGTGGGCCTTGAGCGCCCGCAACACTCCGTGGCCGTCGAGGTGCGGCATCTTCAGGTCGAGGGTGATCAGCGAGGGGCGGCTGCGCGACAAGGCCTGCAGCGCCTGCTGGCCGTCGCTGGCCTCCTCCACCGAATAGCCCTCCGACTGCAGCGCCGAGCAGATCGCCTCGCAGAGCGCGGTGTCGTCGTCCACCACCAGCACGTCCTTGCGCGGCAGCGCCTCCTCGTCGATGCCCGCCTCGTCGGCCACCGGCATCGAGAAGCGGAAGGTGCTCCCCCGCCCCACCGTGCTCTCCACCTCCAGCCGGCCGCCGTGGGCCTCCACCAGCATCCGGCAGATGTAGAGCCCCAACCCCAGGCCCTCCGAGCGGGCGGAGCGCTGGGCGCGGAAGTAGCGCTCGAAGATCCGCGGGAAGTCCTCCCGGGCGATGCCCTGGCCCTCGTCGCTCACCGACACCCAGACCCAGCGCTCCTGCGGCCAGGCGCACAGCCTCACCGGCGACCCCGCCGGCGAGTACTTGATGGCGTTGGACAGCAGGTTCACCAGCACTCGCTCCAGCCGGTCCGGGTCCGCCCAGATCACCGGCAGCTCCTCCGGAACCATCAGCTCCACCCGCTCCATCGGCAGCGAGCCGGCCAGCCGATCGCGCAGGTAACGCACGAAGGGCTGCAGCTCGATGTACTTGCGCTGCATCCCCAGCGTCCCCGCCTCGAGCCGCCCCATGTCCACCAGGTCGTGGATCATGGCGTTCATCCGCCGGGCGTTGACCGCAATGCTGTCGGCCCCCTTGGCTACCTTCTCCGGATTGTCGGCGAAGCGCTTGAGCATCTGCGCCTGCATCAGCACCGCCGACAGCGGGGTGCGCAGGTCGTGGGAGACGATGCGCAGCAGGTCGTCGCTGCGCTCCTGGGCCCGGTGCAGCCCGGAGACGTCGGCGAAGGTGGCCACCACCCCGGCCACCGCGCCATCCGGCGACAGCCAGGGCGCCGCCCCGGTCCAGGTCCAGACCTTCTCGGGCCGCCCGCCGCCGGTCCCGAAGGCCACCAGCTCGCCGTTGACCACCTCGCCCATCAGCGCCCGACCCACTGGGCTTTCTGCGGGGGCCATAGGCTGGCCGTCGCCGTTCTCCAGCCCCAGCGAGCGGGCGTGGTCCAGGTACGGCCTCCAGCGCTCCTCGTCGCCCAGCGAGAGCAGCTGCGAGGCCCGCGCGTTGAGCATCTCGATCTCCCCGGTGGGCCGGTACATCACCGCCGCCTCGGGGAGCGCGTCGAGCAGGGCCTGCATCTGCGGCGCCGGCGGCTGGGCGTCCAACCCGGCACAGCCCTGCCCGCCTTTGAGCTGTTCGCAGGCGAGGGCGCGTTCCAGGGCCAGTCTGCCGAGCCCCGCCAGAGCCTGCGCCCGGGCCAGATCCTCTTCGTCCGGCTGCCGAGCGGGGCCCAGCGGCAGCAGCAGCGCCCCCTGCGGCCCCAGGGGAATCGCCAGCCAGCGCTCGGCGCCGGCCCCAGGCTGCGCCACCCGCGGGGCCTGGGCCAGCAGCCCCTGCTCCGCCAGCTGCACCGCCTCCGACAGCCGCGGCAGCTGCGGCAGGGAGCCCGCCAGCTGCCACCCGCCGCTTCTCCAGAGGAAGGCGCCGCCGGCCACCTCCAGCAGCTTGCACGCACGCTCGAGCAACTTGCGACCGACCTGGGCGCAATTGCCGGCGAGGGCCAGCTCGGCCGCCGCCTCTACCAGCAGGCTCGCTGAGCCGGGCGCCGACGGTTGGCGCGACCGGGTTGCGGCAGGGTCTTCCTCCACTTCGCCCCTGATGGCCCCCTGGTCCATGGCTCTTTCCCCCTGCTCGGAGCGGCTGGCGCCGCCGCGGCGAAGTGCCCCGGGTCGACAATCCCGCCCGCGGATGGCCCGGGGCCCCCGCGGCCACCGGCTCGATCGAGTCCTATCCATACCCCCAGTGCGCCTCGTGCGCTGCGGTTAACGGAGTCAACTGCCGGGATCTGCAAACACTTGAACAGGCGAACGATCTCGACCTAGGGTGGGAATCGAGCCGGCGCGGGCGGCCCGCGGGTCCAAATCCGGCCGCCACCTCGGAGACGCCATGCGCATCGTTCGCTGTCTTGCCCTCGCCCTGCTCCTCGGCCTCCCCGCCAGCTCCTTCGCCTTCGGGCTGTCGCTGAGCGCCGGCGGGGGCTACCTGACCGAGGGAGAGGCGCACATGAAGGGCGCGCTGGAGCTGACCCCGTTCTTCAAGGCGTCGATCCTCCACTTCGAGCTGCCGATCGAGATGCAGCTGGCGCCGGCGCGCGAGTTCGCCTTCGGCCCGGGCCTGAAGATCTTCCTGCCCGACACCAACGCCTACGCCCGGGCCAGCTACATGCTGGGCAACCTCGGCCGCGAGCTGACGCAGTCCGCGGTGGTAGGGGTGGGCTACGAGCGCGAGTTCCTCGACTCGTTCGGCTTCCTGGTCGAGGCCACCGGCGAGCCGCGAATCTATCCTGCCGGCGGGCTGGCGTTGATGCTGCGCGCCGGCCTGTTCTTCGAGCTCTAGCGTTTCTCTCCTTCACAAGCGAGACCGAAGGTCCCCATGCGCCGACAAATCGCCCTCGCCCTGCTGGCCCTGGCCGCCTGCGCACCCGACAACAAGTCGCCGGTGGATGTGGTGGTCCTCTCCTACAACTCCACCACCAACAAGTACGAGCCGCGCAAGGTCAGCCTCAAGACCGTCAAGGACCTGGTGACGATGGACGGCGACATCGCCTCCTTCGCGGCCGGGGCCAAGATCGTCATCGACGACAAGGATCCCGCCCTGCAGAGGGCGGCCAATCTCGACCAGGTCAAGAAGGCGATCCTCAAGAACGAAGGGGGTCCGGTCAAAGTGAGCTGGGTTGCCGACGGCAGCACGCTGGTCCCCGCGGACTTCCATTCCCTCAATATCGTCACCTCGTACTACAACCTCGAGCGCGCCAAGAGCGTCTACCAGCGCATCGGCGACGATCTCGGAAGCAAGTTCGGCAAGCGGACGGTCTACTACTTCGCCGATTACAGCGAGAACGGACAGGCCGAGCGGGACAATGCGTCGTTCAATTCCCTGCTCCAGTCATTCCAGATCCTGCCCTTCGATCAGCTGCAGATGATCCCCTTCTCGATCAACGGCGGGGTCGTCGCCCACGAGTTCCAGCACGCGGTGTTCAACTTCAGGGTGTTCAATGGCGCGGCGGTGCCCGCGGTCAAGATCGCCTGGGCCAGTGACACGACGCTGGCCTCGGCGACCCCCGGCCTGAACCTGCTGGCGGTCGTCGAGGAGGGCCTTGCCGACGTCTTCGGCACCGCGGCCACCTGCGACGATACCTTCGCCAACTGCTCGCCGGCCTTCTTCGGCAAATCGCTGCCGGGGTCGGAGTCGAGCCAGCGGAACATCGACACCCCGCACTGCCTCAGCGCGATCCCGGAGGTCTACGACGACATGCGGTCGAAGTCCTATGACCTCTTCGCCCTCAAGTCGGGGGAGCAGTACCGCATCGGCAGCGTCCTCTCCTCGTCGCTGTGGAGTGCCGCGGGGAGCCCCGCCTTGACCAACGCCCTGGGAGGCAGCGGTCCCGCCCGAAAGGCGGTGCTGCTGGCGGTCTCCAAGGCGATGAGCGACGGCATCGCCAGTCTGATCAACGACAACGCCGGCAACCAGACCTATTTCACGCTGGAGGGTGTCCTGGGCGCCATCGTGGCTTCCGCCGCCACCGATTCGAAGGACGTCAAGGATGCCCTGTGTGCCAGCTTCCTCGAGTTCTTCAGCCCCAAGGTCACTCAGATTTCCGGCTGCCCCTCGGTCGCGGCCCCCCGCCCCAACTGCCAGTGAGGCCCTCCCCCGTGCGCTCCGCCACCCTCCCCTGCGCCCTGCTCGCCGTTCTCCTGGCCGCCCCCGCCGCCCAGGCGCTGCCCTCGGCGGCGAGCTCCCTGGCCGCGGCCGCCTCCGGCGCCGCCAAGCGCTCCCATGCCAAGGCAATCGACGAGGACTCTGAGTCGGAGGAGGCCCCGCCCGCGCGCAGCGCCGAGGAGGACGACGCCCCGCGGCGCAAGAGCCGCCCCGCCGACGACGAGGACGAGGCGCCCCGCCGCCGCGCCGCCGAGGACGACGAGGAGTCCCCCGGGCCGGCGCCGGCCAAGGCCCGCCACCACCGCACCGCCGAGGAGGAGATGGGCGAGGAGAGCCGCGACTCGGCCGAGGAGCGCCTCTCCGGCCTCGACGAGCCCGGCCAGGGCATGGCCTCGGGCGTGGTCACCGGCCTGATGTTCCTCGACGGCCCCACCGGCTCAGTGACCACCTTCGCCATGGGCATCGACTTCCTGGCCAACGTCGGCCGCCACTTCTTCCCGCCGGAGGACGAGTTCCTCCACAACGGTCTCTACGCCGAGTTCTCCTACCTCTACACCTGGTTCAGCGACGGCACGACCGGCGGGGGCGGGGTTCCGACCAACGGCCAGGTCAAGGTCCGCTCCAGCCTCCACGACCTGTCGCTGGCGGCGCTGGTCGGCTACCCGCTGCCCCACGTCTTCCTCTACGGCAAGCTGGGGCCGGTGCTGTTCTTCGAGCCGGTTTCGATGAGCGTCGAGGGGACCGACACCAGCTTCACCGGGGTCAAGGGAGGCCTGGTCTACGGGGTCGGGGCGCGCACCGAGTTCTTCCTCACCGACCAGGTGGGCGCCAACCTCGGCTTCGAGCTGTCGCGCTTCCGCCGCTCATACCTCAACGACACGATGGCGATCTTCCACCTGGACATCGCCTTCTAGCGGCGTCCTGTTCCCAGCGCCTCGCCCACCATCCCCAGCGCGCCCAGCAGGCGCCGCTCGGCGCGGGCCATCCGGGCGGCCTCCGCCGGCCGGTGGTGGTCGTGCCCCAGCAGGTGCAGCAGGCCGTGGGCCAGATAGCGGGCGGTCTCGGCGGCCACCGGGCGGCCGTCCTCGCGCGCCCGGCGCACCGCGGTGTCCAGGGAGATGATCACGTCCCCCAGCGGCCGCGGCGCGCCCGCGACCGCCGGCATCTCTCCCGCCGGGAACGAGAGCACGTCGGTGGCCTGGTCCTTGTCTCGCCAGCGGCGGTTGATGTCGCGGATCCTCGAATCGGTGGTGACCACCAGCGACAGCTCCACCCCGGAGAGCCCCAGCGCGGCCAGGAAGGAGCGGGACTGCCGAGACAGCCGCCGCAGGGCCGCCTGCCCCCGGGGATGCTCGCACTGACCGAGGATTCGCGCAGACATTCGCTTGGTCGCCATAGATCCGGGCCGCTTGCCGCTCGTCGTCTTCTTGGAAACCCGCTCTCTCGCCTTCACGTGGACTCCTCGAAAGCCGCCTATCGCCCGCCCGCTCGAGACGGGGACTTGTTATCACCTCGAGGCCGGCGCGAGAACCGGCGGCGGCAGCGATCGGCTCCTTGACAGGGCCCGCGGCCGGCCGCGAAATGGGAGCGACCCCGCCGCTGCGAGCGCCGATGACCTCCTCTCCTCCTCTTCATTGCGCAGTCAGTCGTCGGCCGCGGGCCGCGCTCGCGATCTCGGCGGTGGCCCTGCCGCTGTTGCTGGTCACGCGGCAGCCGGCAGCGCTGGCCGCCGCGGCCGACCTCCCCGACGCCGAGGTTCCGGCTGCGGTCGACGGAGGACTGAGCACGAGCGCCGACGCTGGAGCCCCCGACGCCGAATCGGCGCCTGCGACGGCTGCGCCGACCGCGGCGCCCCCGGTCGAGGCCACGCTTGGTGATTGGAAGGCCAAGGCGCGGCCGGGCCAAGTGAAGCCCGGGGCGATCTACGAGGTAAGCCTGGAGGGCGATGGGATCAAGGAGATCTGGGCGCGGACCAAGAGCTTGAAGATCCCCTTCTTCCGTTCGGCGAACGGGCGCTGGTTCGGCTATGGCGCGGTGCCGGTGGAGACCGCCGCCGGCCCGCTCGAGGTCCGCTTCGAAGCGGTGGCCGAGGACGGCCAGCACAAGACCGGAACGCTCTCGCTGCAGGTGCTGCAGACCAAGGTCGAAGAGCACACGCTGACGGTGTCCAAGAAGTTCACCAGCCCCAGCGGCGAAAGCGTGCGGCGGATGAAGGCCGACAACCAGGCCTTCAGCAAGGTCTACGCCTACGCCTTCGGGCCGCCGCTGTTCTCCGCCAATTTCATCGATCCGCGCGCCGGCGCCGAGCGCAACGCCCGCTACGGCGAGAAGCGGATCTTCAACGGCAAGCTGCAGAGCCGCCACCTCGGCCTGGACCTGGACGGCAACATCGGCGACCCGGTCTACGCCGCCAACGACGGCGAGGTGCGGATGGTCCGCGACTGCTTCGCCTCGGGCAACACGGTGATGCTGGCCCACGGCGCCGGCATCTACACCGGCTACTTCCACCTCTCGCAATTCAAGGTGAAGGAAGGGCAGAAGGTGAAGCGGGGCGAGCTCATCGGCCTGCTCGGGGTCACCGGCCGGGTCACCGGCCCCCACCTCCATCTGGCGGCCAAGATCGACGGCGTGCAGATGGATCCCGATTCGCTGCTCGGCTTCGACTTCTTCCCCTGAGACAATCCCATCCCTCCGGCCCAAGGGCGCTGTCCACCGGACCGGGCGCGCCAGGGCCATCTCACCGCTCGGCGCCGCCTTCTATCCTGAGGCGAGCTCGGACCCGCGGCGCCCCGAAGGCTCTGGTCCCCCGCAAGCAGAAGCGGCAGAGCCCGCCAGGGCCCTGCCGCCTCCAGACAGACCACGTGAAGCGCTGGCGCTACGGGCGGACTTCGAACGGCGTCTCCAGGACCTGCACCGTCCCGACCCAGGACTTCAAGATGAACGAACCGGTGTCGGTGCCGGCGGTGACGTTGCACCACACCACTCCCCCGTCGTCGGTGGGGGCCTCCTTGACGTCTACCGTCGGAGGTCCACCGCCGAGCGGCGGCTTGACCTCGAACTTCACCAGTTCCTTGGGCACCGGGACCCCGGCGCTGTCCTTGACCAGGAAGTTGAACTGAGCGCTGTGGCCGCCGGCACCGCCGGCGTAGAGCACCGGACTGCTGCCGTTGGTGAACTCGATGGTGGCCGGAACCCCGGTCCCGGTCACCTTGACCGCGAACCTCAGCTTCTCGAACTGCGACTCGGTGGTGCCGGCCAGGGCGTAGGCCTCCAGGTTGAGCGTGCCGGCCAGGTTGCCGGAGGTGACGGTGGCGGTGGCGACCCCGGCGTCATCGGTGGTCGCCTCCGCAGTCACCGAGGCTCCGGTGGCCGCCGACGAGGGCGTGCTGCCGGTGATGGCGAACTTGATGGTGCCCTTCTTGAGCGGCATCTCGGTCGAGTCCTTGGCCAGGAACGACAGGGTGAGGGTCTCGCTCTTGCTGGCGGTCGAGGCCTTCATCGTCGGGTTCTTGTCGGTGAGGGTGACCGGCCCGGCGAGCTCGCTGGCCTTGAAGATCACGTCCTTGGTGGTGGTGGCGGTCATTCCCCACGACGGATTCGCCCAGGTCGCGGTGATGGTCGCGGTGCCGCGGCGCATCGAGTAGAGCTTGGCGCTGCCGGTGCCGCTGCTGAAGCTGGCGTCGTAGGGCTCGGGCGCCGGCGGGTCCTTCTTGGTCAGGTCGCTGATCGTGCTGAACGAGCTGCCGGCCATGCTGCTGGTGAAGGTCACCTTGCCCGAGTCGATCACCGCTCCGCCCTGGGTGACGGTGGCATTGAGCAGGATCGCAGTCTGCCCGTCGGCCTTGGCCGGGAGATCTTGAGAGCTGTCGAAGGCGATCACGATGGGATCGCTCTTGCAGCCCGCCAGCGAGGCCCCCACCGCCAACAGCGCGACGGCGGCCAGAAACAGCTTGGTCATCAACTTCATGGACTCCTCCGCTCGCCGGGCGAAGTCCCGGCGGAAGGTGGCAATTTTCCAGGGGGAAGGCCGACCCGTCAAGCGGGGGGGCCGGCGGCTCAGGCCTTGAACATGGCCCGGGCCACCCCGAGCAGCTTCTCGATGTCCCGGCGGGTCAGCGAGTGCATGCGGGCGAACTCGGCCAGCGGCTTGAGCATCGGGTCGAGCGACTGCGGCTCTTCCGAGGCGAACAGGAACAGCTCGCTGACCGTCACCCCCAGCGCCTCGGCGATGCGCGACAGGGTGTCGATGTGCGGCGCCCGCTCCCCGCGCTCGATCATCGACAGGAACGACACCGAGATGTCGGCGCGCTCGGCCAAGTCTTCTTGCGTCAACTTGGAGCTGCGCTCGACTCGCAGCTGCCGGATGCGCTGGCCGAGCTGCTTGGCGATCTGCGAGGCTTCCTTGGTGATTTCATCCATTGATCTTGCGCGCCTCTGGCCCACGGAGTGGCTCGTCATAAGCCAGCTCGCATCCGTTCCCAAGATACGGGAAGTGAAATAGACCACGCTTTGACCTCGCCCAACAGCGTTCGGCCATCGGGACTGTCGGCCAGTGAACGATTGCCGCGCTCAACCTCCAAAACTACCGAAGTTTTTCAGATCCAGCAGAAATCCATAGTTCCAGGACCTGAACGCCCAGCCGGCGCCAGGAGGGACGTTGGCGAACAGGTCCAGCCGCCAGCAGTCGCAGCTGGTGCCCAGCGACAGTCCCAGGGTGTGCTGCACGAAGCGGCTGGTCCCCGGGTCGAGAGGGCCGGTTCTGATCGACGAGCCGTAGCGCAGGCTGAGCCCTTTGAACGGGCTGACGCTGGCGCCGACGGTGGCCATCTGCGAGGGCAGGACCCTCCGCACCGCCTCGTCGACGAGCAGCGAGGTGCCGAAGAGGCGATCGAAATCGGCCTGCAGCCGGGTGTTGCCGCCCAGCCGCAGGTAGTCGTAGCCGGCGGAGATCGAGTCGCCGCGAGAGTCCGCCACCGACGCCTGTGCGTTGATCGAGCTGAACACCTTCGCGGGCAAGTCGTAGCGGGTGGCGGCCGAGAAATTGACGATTCCCGGGTGCAGCTCGAGGCGTGCGAAGGCGTCCGACGTCCTGCCGGTGAGAAGATCGAATCCCTGGCCGGCGTCGAGCCGCAGGAGCTGGCCGCCGTCGCGCCTGGTCAGCCGCGTCGAGAGCGAGGCCACCGCCTGGGCGAAGCCTCCCGGCAGCATGTCCAGCTCGTCGACCGGCCTCAGGACGTCGGCGCCGAACACCGGCGACTCTCCCAGCAGCCGGGTCCCGGCGCGCAGCTCCAGCCGCGGGACGATGAAGTGCCGCAGCGCCGAAGGCCCCGAGCCGAAGACGCGCGACAGCTCCGAGCCCAGCCACAGCCCCGCCAGCCCCCGCCCCTGCCAGCGGGTGGCGGCCCCGTCCCCGAGCTGTTGATCGTAGCTGCTCACCTCGCCTCGCGCCGAGGCCCAGGCGCCGGCCAGCAGCGCATCCGACCGCAAGAGCGGCAGGTTGAGCGTTGGCTGCGCGCTCACCCGGCTCAAGGACCACAGCGACTGCGAGAGCGGAAGCCGGCCGGCCAGCCCCAGCAGCGACTGATAGCGCGTCGCCGAAGCTTCGAACGCTCCCGCCAGAGCGCCCGCCAGCGGCACCGGGGCGATCGCGACCAGCAGGCTCAAGGGACGCTGAATCGTCGCCGGCGCATCGGGGCCGAACAGGCTCATCGTCGGCGGACGCGCGCCGAAGTACGGGGCCAGCTCCTGGCTGCCCAGGTCCTGGTAGTAGGCAGACGAGGTGGCGACCAGGGCGTCCTGGCCCCGCCATCCCGCCCAGGCCTGAGAGCGCAGGTAGGGAACGTTGTCGAAGACGTTGACGCTCTCGTCGGAGAGGTAGTGGTCGTCCTTGACCAGGTTCACCAGCGCCCTGGCATTGAGCCCTCTCTCGGACTCGGTGGCATGATGGAAGAGCAGCTGCCCGCGCGGCCCGCGCCGCGCAGGAGCGCTGAGGTCCTGCGCCCGATCACCATTCAGGTCCTGCAGATAATTGACCGACAGGCCGCCGCTGGTTCCTGCCGCCGGCGCATAGCGCAACTCGGCCACCGCATGCGGCCCGCGCGTCCCTGGCCGCTGGCCGTCAGGGGCCTTTCCGAAGCGATAACCGGCGGTCAGCGTCAGGTCGTAGCTTTGGCCCAGGGTGAGGAAGAACGGCTGGTCGATCACGAAGCCGTTGCTCTGGTGAACTGTCATCCGCGGGAACAGCAGCCCGGTGCGCCGGCTGGAGAGCGGCACGTAGAGCGCCGGCAGGATCAGAACCGGCACTCCGTGCAGGTAGAGCCGGGGCCAGCTGAGGATGGCACGATCGCCGGCCTCGATGTCGGCGCTCGAGGCCCCCAGCTCCCAGTCTGGGATCTCGGACGAGCAGTCGCAGGGGGTCAGCCGCAGCTGGCTGGCCAGGTAGCGCCCCTTGGCCACCCGCTCCAGCTCGTCGGCGCTGAGCACCAGCGCGTTGGCCCCCATCCCGCGCGCCGCGGCCTCGTTGGCGGCGCCGTAGAGGGCCGGCAGCTGGGCCGCCGATTTCTGGTAGAGCCGGGCCCGCTCCAGCCGCAGCCCGTCGCCGCCCAGGGTCAGCTCGCCCCGATCCGCGGCCAGCGCCACGTTCCCATCTACGATCAGCAGCTGCCCCCGCCCCAGGGCCTGGCGCTGCCCTTGGTCGTACTCCAACTCGTCGGCGCGCAGCAGCAGCCCTCCGCTGCGCAGCACCACCCCGCCTTCGGCCAGCACGTGGCGGCTATCCAGGCCGAGCTCGGCCCGGTCCGCAGTCAGCTCGATGGTGGGGCTGGTGGCCGACAGCTGCGGCGGGCTCGGGGGAGCCGCCGCCATCAGCAGGGCGAGCGCGAGCGCACTCATGAGGCCTCGGGCGGCGAGCCCCGGCCGGCGCGCCTCTAATTCGAGACGGGAGCGCGCGCTCAGTGAATGGCGCACTTCACCTTTTCGGAACAGATGAAGTACTCGTCGCCGTCTTCGATCTTGCGGCGCTTGATGCGCTGCTTGTTGAACCAGGTCCCGTTCGACGAGCCCAGGTCCTCGATGAAGTACTCGTCGCCCTCGCGCACCACCGCGGCATGCTCGCGGCTGACCTTGCCGCTGTTGATCACCAGGTCGCAGTGCTTGCCGCGGCCGATCAGGAAGCGGTCCTTGACCGGCTTCTCCGAGCCGTCCTCGCCCGTCAGGTACAGCTGGTGCTCGCCGGCGGGGGCGGCCCCGGCGGGGGTCTCCTCCGGCTCGGCGGCCGGTTCGGCCGGCGGCGGGGGCGGCGGCTCAGCGGCGGCCTGCTGCTTGCCCTTGATCAGCCGCTCCAGCTCCGCCGCGGTCTCCAGCACCCGCTCGGCGACCAGCTTGCGGTCGGGGTCGTTGTCCATCGTCCGCGGCGAGCTGGGCTCGAAGGACTCGGGCGAGGCCGGGGCGCCCTCGGTGGTGCGCCGGCGCAGCCCGCTGTCGGCGTCCGGGCCGGAGCGCCGGGCAGAGGCGTCGGGGGCCGGGCTGTCGCT
>JBBIQS010000047.1:0-66048 GCA_037442205.1 Myxococcales bacterium | reverse complement strand
CTCCACCCCGCCGCGGACCGCTGAGGTGCTCAGCTCGATCTCGCCGCCTGGCCTGGGCATGGCGTGGCAGGCGTTGGTGATCAGGTTGACGAAGACCTGGATCAGGTGGGCCTTGACGGCCTGGATCTCGGGGAGCGCCTCGCCGTCGTTGCGCGTCACCCGGGCCCCCGAGTGCTTGACCGCGTGCTCGCAGTAGCGCGTCGCCTGCTCCAACACCTGGCGGACGTCCACCGCCTCGGGGCGGTCCTTGGCCGGCTTGGCGTAGCTGGTCAGGTCGCGGGCGAAGCGCAGCACCCGCTCGGCGTTGTCGCGGATGCGGGCCAGCTTGTCGGCCTCGGCCGCCCGCTCGGCCGTGGCGCGCAGGGCCTGCAGCAGGTTGTCGGCGTACATGGTGATGCTGGTCAGCGGGTTGTTGATCTCGTGGACCACCCCCGCCGCCATCTGCCCTAGCGAGGCCAGCTTCTCCGCCTGCACAATCCGCTTCTCCAGCTCGCGCTGGCGCGACAGGTCCTGGCCGATGGCGATCACTCCGTCGATCTCGCCGGTGGGCTTGAAGGTCAGCGCGGTGGAGAAGGCCGCCCGCACCTCGCCTCCGGACCGCGAGCAGAGCGTCGCCTCCCAGTTGAAGACGCTCTCGCCCGCCAGGCCTCGCTCGAGCACCAGGTCCAGCCTCGCCCGCTCGCTCTCCGGGACCAGGTCGAGCACCGACTTGCCCATGACCTCGGCGCGGGTCCAGCCAGTCAGCCGGGTCAGGGCGCGGTTGAAGAGGTTGACCGAGCGGTCGCGGGCCACCACCAGGATCAGGGCGTTGGCGTTCTCGAGCAGCTCCTCCAGATAGCGGCGGACGAAGGTCAGCTCCTCGATCAGCTTGGCGTTGCGGACCCCGATCGCCGCCTGATTGGCGAGCTGGATCAGCAGCTTCTCGTCGCGGGCCAGGTCGGCGGCCTGCCCGGGCGGATACTCGACGTTGATCAGCCCGAAGAACTGCCCGGCGGCGGCCAGCGGCGCCACCAGCCCGCGGGTGGTGCCGGCGAAGACCAGCTGGGCCTCTTCGGTGAGGGTCAGCCGCTCCTCGGGCAGGTGGCGCAGCTCGAGCTGGGCCTTGTCGGCGGCCGCCCGACGCAGCGTCAGCCGCTCGCGGCTGTGCTCCATCATCCGCCCCTGGGCATAGAGCCCGGTGAGCGCCCCGGTGGCGGGATCGACGATCCGCACCGCGAAGCAGCAGCCGCAGAACAGCCGCCGCACGCAGTTGGAGATGCTGGCCACCAGCTCGTCCTCGGCCCCGGCCAGCGCCATCTCGCGCGACAGCTTGAGCAGCGCGTCCTGGGCCCGCCCCTGGTCGGTCAGCGCCGACAGCGCCAACTGCAGCGAGGCGTCGCCCTCGAAGATCACCTGCTGCACCAGCGCCCCCACCTGGCCGTCCCGCCGCGCCAGCTGCACCGCCACCACCGAGCCGTCGCAGGCCTGGGCCAGGTAGACCGATGGAGCGCCGTTCGCGGGGCAGGACGGGTTCTCCGACGCCGGGGGCAGCAGCTCGGCCAGGCCGGCCCCGGGGCGCGGCGAGTGGGCCAGCGCCAGGAAGCGGGCGTTGCCGCGCCGCAGGTTGAGCTCGCCGTCGAAGATCGCCGCCGCCAGCGGCAGAGCCTCGAGCGTGTCGTCGCGCAGGCCGGCCAGGTCGGCGGACAGCGGGATGGCTTGCGAGAAATCGCTCATCAGGTCCCTGCGGCCGTCCCGGCTTGCCGGGAGGGCCATTCTCTCAAGAGTGCCCCGGCTCCTCGTCGCCGCCCGCGGCGCGATCCAGGTCGACGATTCGCGAGTTGCCGACGTAGGCCTTGGTCTCGTAGCGGGTGATCTTGCCGATCTTGCGGACGATCTCGGCCATCCGCTCGGCCTCGCGGTAGATGATGTCCACCGAGCGGAAGGCAGCGTCCTCCGGCTTGAGCTTGCGCTTGAGCAACTCGGCGTAGCCCATGACGCTGGTCAGCGGCTGGTTGAGCTCGTGGGCGGCGGTGCCCGCCAGCTCGACGATCACCGCCTGCTTCTCGGCCTCCTCCAGCCGCTCCTGGGCCTTGGACAGCCGGGCCTCGAGCTTGGTGCGCTCGCGCAGGTCGGAGAAGACGCCCATGGTGGCCACCGGCGCATCGCCCTCGTAGATCAGGGCGGCGCTCAGCAGCACCGGCACCCGCTCGCCGTTGCGGGAGACCACCTCGGTGCGGGTCGGGTCCAGCCGCCCGGCGCCGCCGTGCTCCTCGGACTCGATGAACCGCATCAGCTGGCGGGCCATGCCCTCGGGATAGAGGCGGCGCACGTCGATCTTCCCCACCGCCTCCTCGGCGCTGTAGCCCAGGATGCGCTCGGCGCTGCGGTTGTAGAGGATGATCTGCCCCTTCATGTCCGAGGCGATGATGGCGTCGACCGAGGAGTTGATCAGCTTCTCCAAGAACTCCTTGGTCTTGCGCAGCTCGCGCTCCATGGCGCGGGCATCGGTGACGTCGCGGAAGGAGAGGATCAGCCCCTTGCCGCCCTCGATGGCCGAGCACGAGACCGAGAGCATCAGCCGCCGGTCGGGGACCGCCATCACCTCGAGGTCGTGCTCGCGGCAGACCGCCCCGCTGCGCGAGGAGGCCATCATCTCCATCACCTCGACCTCGGAGAGAGCGGTGGCGAAGGAGGCGAACATCCTGCCGCGGGCCTGCTCCGGGGGCAGGCCGAGGATGGCGGCGCCGGCGGGGTTGAGGCTGGCCAGCGCCCCCTGGTCGTCGAGGATGGCGATTCCGTCGGAGACGTACTGGAAGAACTCCTCGTAGCGGGCGAGCTCGGCGAGCTGGGCCTGGGCGCGCTCGGCCTGGCCGCGCAGCCCCTCGAGCATCTTGGCGTTGCGCAGGGCGATGGCGGTGGCGTGGGCCACCGTCCAGGCGAAGTTGATCTCGCTCTCCTGCAGCTTGCCGCCGCCGGAGGCCCGCAGCAGCAGCACCCCCAGGGTCTTCTTCTGCACCGTCAGCGGCACCGCGGCCAGGGCGGCGATGCCGCGGCGGGTGACCGCCTCCTTGACCTCGCCCAGCAGCGGATGGCTGCCGACGTCGTCGACCACCACCGGGCGGTCGGTGCGCACCGCCTCGCGGATCTCCGGGTAGCGGGAGAGATCGATGGTCACGTCCTTGAGGGCGCGGTCGTCGCTGGCGGCGACGATGTGGCCCTGCTGGCGCTCCTCGTCGAGCAGCACCAGGGCGCAGCGGTCGATCGACAGTTCCTCGGCAAGCCGGCGGGTGACGTCGTGCAGCAGGGTGGCGACGTCGAGGGCCGAGGCGTAGTCGGCGGTCAGGTCGAGCAGCACCGCCAGGTCCTGCTCGCGGCGCCCCTGGTCGATGCGGGCCGCGGCCAGCCGGTGGACGGCCTCCAGCCGCAGGTCGAACTCGCGGGAGAGCGCGCCCTTGGCGACGAAGCCGTCGGCGCCCAGCTTGAGCCCGCGCTTGGCCTCGTCGTGGGAATCGCCGACCACCGCCAGCACCGCCAACTCCGGGTGGTAGCGGCGCAGCGCCGCGAGTTCCTTGCTGCCGGCGGGATCTGTGAGATCGACCACTGCCAGCTGCGGGTGCTGCGAGAGCGGGCGAAGCTCGTAGCCGGCGCGCTCGAGCCAGTGCTTCATCTTGGCCGCGCTTCCCTCGGGAAGAACGACCGCGGTCTTGTTTCCACTGCGCGCCTTGCTCTTGACCACCCGTGGAGTCTAGCAGGCCTGCGTGCGGGGCCGCCAGAGAGCCACCGGCCGCGGCAGGCCAATCGGCCATCTCGCCATCGCCCCCGACCTTCTCCTAGGATGCGGTGCCTTCAGCAGTCCATTCTTCTCCCGTGACGCGATGCCCCTCTCCTTCAGCAGCCTGATTCTGGCCGCCTCGGTGGCCGCCGCGCCGCTGGCCGGGGCGCCGCCCGGACTGAATGAGCAGGCTTCCATTCCAGCGGCCCAGGCTTCGGCCGGGCGCCTGGCTCTTGCTCCGCGGCTGGCGACGCAGGTTCGATCGCTGCTGGCCGGAACGGCGGTCTCCGCCGGCGGCGGATTGGGAATCCGTTTCGAGGGATCCGCCCTATCGCAGCTCGAGCTCGGGCTGGAGGGCCTGGCCGGATTGGCGATCCGCGGCAGCGAGGGCCGTGGCAGCGGGCTCAACCTGGGGCTGCTGTGGGTCGGCTATTTGCTCAGGCTGGGCGAGGAGTCGCGCATCCACCTGGCTGCCACCGGCGAGGTCGGCTGGGCGGGGCCCACCTCTTCGTGCTCCACTCGCCTTGGCCAGTGCGCCTACAACGGCGGCCATCTGGTAGGGGCGCTGGGGCTCGGCCCTCGCTTGGACCTCGACCTGGGAATCCCCTTGAGGCTCGGCTCCGATCTCATGTTGGGAGCCGGCGGAACGCAGCGGCCGCACGGCTGGGATGCCTCGGCCCCCTACCAACAGCGGGTCGTGCTGCAGGTCTTCGTGGAGGCCAGGCTGCGATGAAGCGCCTCCAGCTCATCCTCTTCGGGCTCTTTGTCCTCGGGTGCTCGGGACCCTCGGATGGCTCGGCCCTGGTCGACGGCGCAGTGACGCCGCCGAGTGGAGCGGTGGATTTCAACTTCACTGCCTCGGCGACGGTCCACGGGGCAGGCCCGTTTCGGCTCCAGATCCTCGAGAGCGCCAAGGTCGGGCGGGAGGGCCTGCCGCTGGGCCGCAGCCTCGAGCTGAGGCTGCCGCACCTCCCCGACTCCGACGTCACCCTGGATCTGGCGCAGGCGATCGGCTCAGCGATCCAGGTGCGCTCCATCGCCGCGGGAGACGGTTCGGCGGTCGAGGAGCAGGAAACGCTGCGCCGCTGGGAGGACGGCAGCTTTGTCGCCTCGCCAGGCAAGGGCTCGCTGCTGCTGCATTTCGACGGCACCGGACCGGGCGACGGCGTTTCCGGGACTCTGGAGATCGACCTCGGGGGTTCGGGTCGCGTGTCGGCGCGCTTCGCTGCCGCGCTGGCGGACTGAGCGACCGCGTCAGCTCGGCCCAGCCGGATTCAGGCGCGCGAGGCTGGCGGAGAGCGCTTCCAGGGCGCTGCGCAGCGGAGGCGAAGGCTCGTCGGCGGCCAGGCGCTTGATCCTGCCAGGGATCTGCTGGCGGCTCTGCGGCGGCAGGAACGGGAAGAGTCGCGGCAACTCGGCCTGCAGGAATGCGGTCAGCCGAAGCCGATCGGGCTCGGGGTAGAGATCGCGCTCGGCGACCGAGCGCAGGCAGCCCTCGGCGAGGTGGCCGAAGCCGTTGGTCAGCTCGACGCGGCCTTCGTGGTATTGGCCGAGGTGCGCCTCGTCCTGCGGCTGCGGCACCTGGCTGCCGGCTTCGGCGAGCAGCGCCGACAGCCGCAGCGACAGCCCCATCAGGTTGACCAACTCGGCGGGATAGCCGCCGGTGGCCACCGTGGCCCTGTAGTAGACGCGCAGCAGTCCGAGCGCGCCCTTGAGATAGTCGCTGCCAGCGAGCAGGCGCCGCACCGCCGGCACCGAGGCATCCTCGAGCGAGGCCAGGTTGTCCACGGCGCAGAAGCGCTCGAAGACCGCCCCCGATCGCGGGCTGCCGACGCGCGGAAGCTGCGACGGATCGCGCGCGACCACCGGCTCCAGCGCCCGCACCGCCGCTTCGTACTCCGCCGCGGACCACGGGTGGTCAGCCTGAGGCAGGCCGTCATCGAGATAGCTGTCGGCCGCCCGCGCGCGCTCCGGCGCAACCTCAGGCGCTGCCTGGACTTTCACGGACCGGACAGGAGCCCCGGCGCAGCCGAGGACCATCCCAAGAGCCAGAGCAAGCGCCGGAAGACGAGGCATGGGGCGCTGGTTTAGCGGAAAACGCTCGCCGCTGTCGAACGGTTTGGATCGCTTTTCGCGGCCGCGGCAACCAAGGCATTGAATGAAGCCTCGGAGCCACAAGCGCCTGCTCTTGCTCGCCCTCGGACTGCTGGCCTGCGACGTCCCGCAGCGGCCCGACAACCCCTATTCGCAATCGCTGGAGATCCTGTTCGGCGACGGTCGCGGCGGGGTGGCCGGATACCGCGCGGTCGCCGCGGGAGATGACTCGGTCTGCACCGGCGACTTCAATAGCGACGGGCGAATGGACGTGGCGACGGTCGAGCGCAGCAGCGGCGTGCAGGTGTTTCTCGCGTCCGGAGCGGCGGGCGAGCTCGCACCTTCCGGCATTCTCGAACTGTCGGGCGGCACCAGGATCCGCGCCGGCGACCTCGTCGGGGACGGAAGCCTCGACCTGGCCGTGGCAACCTCGACCGGTCTGGCGATCTTCTCAGGCCGCGGCGATGGCACCTTCAATCCGGCGCCTCTGCTGGTCTCCCTCGGACAGGGCACCGACAAGGTCATCGGTCTGGTCCTGGCCGACGTCGATGCCGATGGACGCCTGGACGCGGTGGTCGGATTCGAGCAGACCGGAGCCTGGCTCTGCTTCAACCGAGGCGAGGGCTTTGAGGCCCGCCGCCTGAGCGCCTCCTCCGGCGTGCTGGGCGGAATGGCGGTCGGCGACCTCGATGGCGATGGCATGGCGGAAATCGCCCTGGCACTGCAGAGCAGGCCGGCGCGCATTGAGGTCTTCGCCCACGGCGAAGAACGGCTCGACGCCGCGGCGACTCTCTGGCTGCCGCAGCCTCCGGTGGCGCTGGTGGCCGGCGACTTCGACGGCGACGGCAAGCTCGACCTGGTGGCGGGGATGGTCTCGTGCGAGGCGATGGCTGAGCGCGCTTACTGCAGCGCGCCACAGCTGGGCTTCATCCGCGGGCTGGGGAGGGGCTCGTTCGACGCCCCTGTGCTCTCCCAACACGCGCTCGGAAGCACCGCGGCTGCCGACGTCAACTCGGACGGCAAGCTCGACCTGGTGACCGGCATCGCTGGCGAGGGACTGGTGCGCGTGCTGCTGGGCCAGGGCGACGGCACCTTCCACGAGGAGAAGGTCTATGCCACTGCCCACGACCCCCGCGATCTGGCCCTGGCCGATCTCGACCAGGACGGCACCCTCGACCTGATCTTCGCCACCCGGCAGCTAGGCTGGTTCTGAGCTATCCGGGCAGTAGGACGATCTTCCCGTGCGCCCGGCTCTCGATCACCTCGCGGTGCGCGCGTGGCGCCTCGGAAAGGGGCAGTTGCTGAGCGACGATCGGCTGGAGCGAGCGGTTCTCCAGGCCGGCCACCAGCGCGGCGTGGATCGCCAGCCGCTCCTTGGCGGTGGCGTTGGTGAGCCGGATCCCGCGCACGTCGGCGTCCCGGCTCATCAGTTCGCGCGGAGTGAGCTCAACGTTTCCGCGGCTTCCCACGACGATCACCCGGCCGAAGGGGGCGAGCACTGTCAGGTCCCGCCCCAGGTTCACATTGGCGAGCATCTCCAGGATCACGTCGACTCCGCGGCCCGCGGTCAGCTTGAGGCTCTGCGAGAAGTGCTCCGGGTCGTTGTGGTCGAGCACGCGGGAGGCCCCCTGCTCTCGGACCAGCTTGAGGCCCTCTTCGGACCCGGCAGTCCCGATCACCTCGATGCCCAGCGCCTTGGCCATTTGCAGAGCCGCCAGCCCGACCGCGCCGCTGGCCCCGTGGATCAGGACCACTTCGCCGGGCATCGCCTGGCCGCGCTGCACGAGCGCGCGATACGCAGTGGCGTATGGAATTCCGATCGCGGCGCCCTGGGCGAAGCTGACGTGCGCCGGCAGCGCGAAGACCTGATCCTCCTGGCAGACCGCCTTCTGGGCATAGGTGCCGCTGACCGAGCCGGCGGTGTAAACCCGGTCGCCCGGCTTGACCTTCTTCACTCCCTCGCCGACCACCTCCACGACGCCGCCGGCGTCGGAGCCGGGCGTATACGGCAGCGCCGGCAGGCCGGCGTAGGTCCCCGAGCGCACGTAGGTCTCGACCGGGTTGACGCCGGCGGCCTCGACTCTGACCAGCACTTGGCCGGGCCCGGGCTTGGGGACGGCGACTTCCTCGACCTCGAGAACTTCCGGCCCGCCGAACTGCCGCACGACGATGGCTTTCATCCGCGCTCCTCCGGGAAGGGGTCGCGGATCTCTATTCCCGCTGCCGCCTCGTTGGCGAGCAGTTTGCGGCGTCTGCTAGAGCCTGCGCTCGAGCGCCTCCCGCAGCTCGCTCACCGACGACAGGCATCGCGCAGCCCCCGCGGCGAAGAGCTGCTCCGCTCTGTGGACACCCCAGCTCACGCCCCAAACCTCGACGCCGGCAGCTTTGGCCATCTCCACGTCAAAGCGGCTGTCCCCGACGGCGAGGGCCTCCTCCGGCCCGGCGCCGTGGGCTCCGAGGATCCTCCTGAGCGACTCGGGATCCGGTTTCGGCCTCGCCAACGCCTCCGGGGTGATCACCGGATGGAACAGCGACTCCCACCGCAGATGCTGCAGCAGCTTCTCGACGCCGCGCTTTCCCTTGCTGGTCGCTAGCGCCAGCCCGACCCTACTGCGCAGCGACTCGAGCAGCTCGGCGATGCCTGGGAATGGCGCGCCCATCTCCTCCACCGGCAGCGCGAAGTAGAAGGAGCGATAGAGCGCGACCCCGTGATCGACCTCGGAGTGGCGCTCCGGAGGCAGCAGCCGCTTCATCTGCTCCGCCACCGGGATGCCGATCAGGTCTCGCCATCGCTCGACGCTTCCCTCGGGCAGGCGCATCGCCGCCGCGGTCTTCTCCATGCAGCGGACGATGCCCGGCTCGGAGTCGACCAGCGTGCCATCCAGATCGAAGGCGATGACTCGCAGACTCACGACGGCTTGAGCCCCGTCGCTCGACGCGCACTGCGCCGCCGCACCGCCGCCAGCACCTCGTCCATTTCGCCGATCGCGAGCAGCTTGCATGCGAGCCCGTAGACGGCTGCACCCAGCCCGACGCCGCCCAGCACCCGGACCAGCCGGGGACCGAACGCCGCGGAGTCGATTCCCCGTCCAACGAGGAGCGCGTCGAACCCACGCAGGGCCCCGTAGACCGCCGCGCCCATCAACGCCGAGGCGGCGAGCACCCGCGCCAGCTGAGCGAAGAGTCCGCCCGGCCCCTCCACTCCGCGGCTCGCCACCCGGAAGCTGAGCGTCAGCACCAATAGATTCGCGAGCGCGCCCAGCGAGGTCCCCAGCGCCATGCCCCAGTAGCCAAGCCAGCGATGCGCCGCGAAGTTGAGCGCCAGGTTGACCAGCACCGCGCACGCCGAGGCGATCAGCGGGACCCTCGGCCGGTCGAGCGCATAGAAGGCTGGCGCCGCCACCTTTACTCCTGAGTAGGCGTAGAGGCCGATCGCGTACCCGGTGAGCGCCCAGGCGGTGGCGTCGGTGTCCGAGGCCGTGAACCGCCCGTGCTGGTAGATGAGCCCGATGATCGGCTCGGCCAGCACCACCAGCCCCACCGTCGAGGGGACGGTGAGGAAGGCCACGTGGCGCAGGCCCTGGGAGAGCGCGGCCTTCATCCCCGCCAAGTCCTTCTCCGCCGCCCTCTTCGCCAGCGAGCTGGCGGTCACCGTGGCGATCGCCACTCCGAAGATGCCGATCGGCAGGTACATCAGCCGGAAGGCGTAGTTCAGCCAGGCGTTGGCCCCGGGCTGGTCGGAGGCGAACTGGGTGTTGACGAAGATGTTCACCTGAGTCGCCGCCAGCCCGAGGGTCGCCGGCGCCATCAGCCGGGCGATCCGCCGCAGCGACTCGTCGCGCCACAGCCCGGTGAGCTTGGGCAGGAAGCGGTAGCCGTCCTTGAAGAGCTCGGGCAGCTGCACCCCGAACTGCAGCACCCCGCCAACCAGCGTCCCAATCGCCCAGCCCACCACCGCGACTTCCGCGGGAGCCCCCGCCAGCTTGAGCCCCAACCCGACGCCGATGGCGGCCAGGTTGAACAGCGCCGGGGCGATCGCCGGCCGCGAGAAGCGGCCGCGGGCGTTGAGCATCCCCATCGTCAGCGCCGCCAGCGAGACCACCGGCAGGAACGGCATCATCAGCTGCGCCAGCCGGGCGGTCAGCTCGAGCTTTCCCGGCTCCGCCTGATAGCCGGAGGCGAGCGCGAACGAGAGCGGCTGGGCGAAGAGGATGCCCAACAGCGTCAGCGCCCCGGTGACGATCAAGATCGCCCCTGCGACTCGGTTCGCGACCTGGTGGGCCGCCTCCCTTCCCTGCTCCTTCTCGACCTTGGCAAAGGTCGGGACGAACGCCGCCGACAGCGCTCCCTCGGCGAACAGGTCGCGCAGCAGGTTGGGGATTCGGAAGGCCACCACGAAGGCGTCGGCGTAGTAGCCGGCTCCGAGCAGCATCGCGAACAGCTGCTCGCGCACCAGCCCCAGGAAGCGGCTGGCCAGGGTCAGCGCGCTGACCAGCAGGGTCGAGCCCATCGCGCCTCGCGCCTTCTTCGGCGGCGCCGGCGCCGCGGGTGTGTCGGTCGGGCCGCGCTCGAGCGGCGGCTGTGGAGAGGGATCGCCCATGTCGTCTTCGCGCGCCTGGGGAACAGGCAAGGCTCGCCATTCAACCACGGCGGGCGCGCGGCTGTGGAAGAACCGCCATTGTGAGCTGCCAGACGCTCGCCTATTGTCGGCGCGATCGGAGAAACGCATGGCCTCCCGCCTTCTGGCCTGCCTTGCCCTCGCTCTTGCCGCGGGGCCTTCAGCTGCCGAAGAGAGCACGCCGGCGCGGCGCAAGGTCACCTCGGTGATGACGCTCGAGCTGACGCCGGTCGGGGCCTCGGCGGAGGTGGCCCAGAACCTGAGCGCGGTGATCGCCGCCGAGCTGGGGCGCTACGACAGCATCCGGGCGGTGAGCCGGCGGGAGCTCTCGAGCTTGCTCGACTTCGACCGGCAGAAGCAGCTCGCCGGTTGCAGCGAGGAGAGCTGCCTGGCGCCGCTGATGGGGGCGATGGGGGTGGACAAGCTCCTCACCGGGCAGCTGGGGCGGGTCGAGGGGGTCTACGTCCTGACGCTGCAGCTGCTCGACGCCCGCACCGCCAAGGTCGACGCCCGCCTGAGCCGGACGGTGAGCGTGGACGCCAACCAGCTGGTCGACTTCACCAAGGCCACCGTCACCGATCTGATCGGCCCCCAGGCCTCGACCAAGAACCAGCCTCCCCGCCTGGCGGTCGCGCGGTCGCTGACCAGCCAACGCGGCGACCCCACCTCGCTCGATGCCAGCCGCTGCTACGACCCGGACGGCGACCCGCTGCGGGTCCGCTGGCGGCAGATCGAGGGCCCGCCGGCGCTGCTGGAGAACGCCGAGAAGAGGGTGGCCAACTTCACTCCGGCCGAGGTCGGCGAGTACCTGTTCGGGGTCACGGTCAGCGACGGCCGCGCCAACCTCGAAGAGACGGTCAAGGTCCAGGTGCGCGAGCCGAAGCGCTTCTGGCTCTCCGCCAACTACCAGCAGCTGCTCTCCTTCAACCGGATGGTGGGGCCGGACGCCGCCGGCCACGCCTTCCGCAACCGGGCGCCGATCGGCGGGATGGTGTTGGGGGCGGTGCAGCTCAACGAGAGCTGGCAGCTGACCGGCGAGCTGGCGGCCGGCTACATGCGCACCTATCCCGAGGACTCGACGCTGGAGTCGAGTGAGTGGCTCTCGACCTGGGAGCTGGGGCTGACCCTGGGGGTGCGCCGGCTGTTCCGCTTCGACGGCTTCGATCTCTTCGGCTCTGCGGGAGTGGGCACCACCCGGCTGTTCCTGACCGCGACCCAGGGAGCCACTTCCGACGCCAACGTGCGGGCGCAGACGGTACAGGGCGACCTGTCGGCGGGGGTCAACCTGCCGGTCTCCGAGTGGGTCGGGCTCACCGGGCGCATCGGAGTGCGAGCGCGGGAGGCGACCGACAGCGTGCTGCCTTTCTCCGGCATCGACTTCAGGGTGGTCGACGACGCCTTCCTCTGGGGCGTCAACGCCTCGGCCGGCGTCTACCTGCGGTTCTGAGCGCCTGGAGGGCCTGGAGTAGCCGTCTCCGCGGACCCACTGCCGGCTCAGTGGGGATCTGCGGCAGCGAGGAATCGGCGCTCGAGGCACGCTCCCCCGGAAAGCCGGCACTGTCAGCTGCGAAACACATTCACCCATCATTCGCAACCGGCCTTGCTTGCCTTTTCGCTGCTGAACACTACACACTTGCCGACAGTCGCGACTTGGCACCCTCGGGCTTGGGAGGAGACCGATGGACCCGAAATGTCGTGCGGGCTTGCCCGCTGCTACCACGAGTGCCGGCGACGACCTGAATGTCTGCATCTTCCAGTCGCTGGCCGCCTTCCTGCGGGAGACCCAGGGAATGGCCGCGCTGGAACGGGCGGCGCGGGCGGCGGACCTGCTCCCCGGCGATTTCGACGGGAGCTCTCGATCTCGCTGGATCTCGCTCGCCCAGGCCGAGCGCTTCCTGGCGGAGGCCCGCAGCTTCTTCCCCGACGATGCCAGCTTCGCCGCCGCCTGCGCCCACCAGTACCGCGCCTCCTACGGCCCGCTGCTGCTGATCGCCCGCGCCACCACCCCCTGGGCCGCCTACGAGCTTGGCTGCAATCGGATCATGACCGGGGTGCTGACGCGGATCGGCCGTTTCGAGGCCCGCCGCCAGGGGAGCCGCTACTCGATCCGCTACTTCGGCTCGCGCAGGGAAAGCCACCTGATGTGCCTGCCGCGCCAGGCCCAGATCGCGGCGATGGCCACGCTCTGGGGGCTGCCCCCGCTGCGGGTGGACCATCCGCGCTGCATCGCCCGCGGGGACGAGTGCTGCGAGTACCTGTTCAACCTGGTCGAGCCGACCCGCTGGCTGCTGGCGGCGGTCGGGCTGGCGGCCGGGCTGGCCGCGGCCGCCGCGGCCGGAATGCTGGGGGTGAGCGTCAACGACCCCACGCTGTGGGGAACGCTTCCGCTCCTGGGCCTGCTGGTCGGGATGGGTGCCGAGTGGCGGCGCGCCAGCCTGGCCAACCGGCAGATGGCCCACGAGATCCAGGAGGGGATGGTCGAGCTGACCCGGCAGGAGGCCGAGGCGCGCCGCGAGCTGCTCGCCTTCCAGCAACGGCAGCGCAACTGGTCCCGCCTGCTCGAAGACCAGGTGACCGAGCGCTCCGAGAGGCAGCAGAAGGTCATTGATCAGATGCGCTCGCTCGAGGAACAGCGGATCCGGGCTCTGCGCGCTCTGTCCCACGACCTGCGCGGACCGCTGACCGTGCTCAGCCTCTCCACCGACCGGCTCCTGGAGAGGAAGGGCCCCAGCGAGCGCGACCGCTCTTCCCTGCTGCAGGAGATGGTGAACGCCTCGTCCCAGATGACCAAGCTCCTCAACCGGCTGCTGGATTCGCTGAGCGCCGAGAGCCAGGCGCTCCAGCTGACCGCGCGGACGATCGAGGTGTCGCCGCTGGTCGAGCGGCTGCGCCAGCGACTCAACGCTCTCTGCTACCGCCGCGACATCCGCACCAGCACCTTCTCCACCCGCGAGGCCCCCGACGCGATCGAAATCGACGAGGTCCTCCTCGACCGGGTCGTCGACAACCTGCTGACCAATGCCGCCAAGTACACAGAGCACGGCAGCATCCTGGTCGAGGTCAGCGGCTCGCCCGGCTACCTGATCATCAAGGTCTCCGACACCGGGCGGGGAATCGATCAAGAGAAGATTGAGCGGGTCTTCGTCCCGGGCGGCTCGGAGGCCGAGCTGCGCGCCCCGAACAGCTCCGGGCTGGGACTGTCGGTGGTGGTCCAGCTGCTGGCGCAGATCGGCGGCAAGTTGGAGGTGATGTCCAAGCCGAACGTCGGCACCACCTTCTGGGCCCACCTCCCGATCCGCCCGTCTCCTCAGTCCGCTGAGCCGTTCAAGGGCCGCCCCGACCGGCCCGAGAGTCGCGATCCGCTTCAGGGCGTGGTCTTCATCCGAAGGGCGACGCCATGACCGGTATGCGCAAGCTCCACGAGGTCTCGGCATCGCCTCCGGCCGCGAGCCGCCAGTCTGTCCCGCGCGCGGTGGACGTCGTCTTGAGGTACCTCAAGGCGGAGGGCGTGCGCGTCGTCTTCGGCATCCCCGGTGGCCTGCTCTACCCGTTCTTCGACGCCGTCGAGCTCGACCCGGAGCTGCAGCTGGTGGTCTCGCGGCACGAGGGCGGAGCCTCCTTCATGGCCGACGGCTGGGCGCGCTCGAGCCGAAAGCTGGCGGTGTGCGCCGGGACCGCCGGCCCCGGCTCGACGAACCTGCTCACCGGGGTCGCCTGCTCCTTCGCCGACGGGGTCCCGGTGCTGGTCCTGACCGGCCAGCCGGCGGTGCACGCCCTGGGGAAAGGCGCCGCCCAGGAGGCCTCGCGCGAGGACATCGACATCGTGGCCATGTTCCGCCCGGTGACCAAGTACTCGGCGATGGTCCCCACCGCCGACAGCCTGGGGATGCACCTGCGCCGCGCCCTGCGCCAGGCGCTCACCGGCCGGCCCGGGCCGGTTCACCTCAACATCCCGGTCGACCTGTGGGAGAAGAAGGTCGAGGAGACCTGGTTCGACCCCGCCACCTACCGCCCGCGCACCGCGACCTTCGACCGGGCGGCCGTCCGGCGCGCCACCGAGACCCTGCTGCAGGCCGAGCACCCGGTGTTGCTGGCCGGCTCCGGAGTGGCGATCTCCGGGGGCGAGGAACACCTGCTGGCCCTGGCCGAGCTGCTGCCAGCTCGGGTGGCCACCACTCCGCGCGGCAAGGGGATCTTTCCCGAGGACCATCCGCTGTCGCTCGGGGTGCTCGGGACCGCCGGCCACCGCCACGCCCGCGACGCGCTGCTGGGCGATCCCCCCGACGTGCTGATGACCATCGGCGCGTCGTTGAACGAGGGCACGACTTCCAACTGGGATCCGCGGCTGCGCCCCACCCGCAGCTTCATCCACCTGGACATCGACGCCGACCGAATCGGCCGCAACTACCCGGTGGACATCCCGCTGCAGGGCGACGCCCAGACCATCCTCATCGAGACCGTCTACCACGCCCATCGACTGATCCGCGAAGGGGCGCGGCCGCGCTCCCGCTGGCCGGAGCGGCCTCCGCTGCCGCGGGGGCACGAGCGGTATCAGAGTCCGACCGAGCGCCAGTCGGCCAAGGCCCCGCTGGCGCCCCAGCGCTGGCGCTGCGACCTGGAGAAGGTCCTGCCCCCCGACGCCCTGATCTTCTCGGACATCGGCGGGCACATGCTCTTCAACCTCCACGACCTGTGCATCCGCGCCCGGCAGCGGTTCTTCATCAACCTCAACTTCGCCTCCATGGGACACGGGATGGTGGCGCCGATCGGCGCGGCGCTGGCGCATCCCGGCCGCCCGGTGGTGGCCATCGTCGGCGACGGCTGCTTCGAGATGAACGGCAACGAGCTGCTCACCGCCCGGGCCTTCGACGTCCCGGTGGTGTGGCTGGTCGAGACCAACCACATGCACTCGATCACCTGGCACTGCAGCGCCCAGCTGAGCGGCCGTCCCCTGGAGGCTGCCCGCTTCCGCCACCCTCTCGACGTGGCGGGCATCGCCAGGGCCATGGGGCTGCAGGCCTGGGTCGTCGATCAACCCGGCCAGCTGCAGTCGGTAATGCGCGAGGCCCTCGAGCTGGCCAAGCCGTGCCTGGTCGAAGTCCGGGTCGACCCGAGCATCCCTCCGCCGTTGGGCGAGCGGGCCAGCTCGCTGGCCGGGTTCATCGAGCCATGAGTGCGCCTCGGCCGAAGTGGGTCAGCCCGCTCGATGCGCGGACCACTCCTGAGCGGCTGGTCGCCCGCGTGGTGCAGCCCGGCCCCGAGCCCCGGCTGGCTGGCTTCGGGGTCGAGGACGACCTCGCTCGCCACTACGGCTTCCTCGAGGTCGCCGCCCTGCTGCTGAGGGGCGAGCTGCCCGACCCGGCGGCGAGCGCGGCCCTCTCGGTGGCGCTGACCTTCCTCAGCCCGGCGACCGTGGCCGAGGGACCGGGCCATCTCGCCGTCCTCTCTCGGATCTGCGACGCGCGCTTCCCGGCGACGCTCGGCCTGTGCGCCACCGCGCTGTCGGAGGAGGCCGGCCTGGTGGTGCGCGAGCACGCCGGTTGGCTGGCCTGGCTCGCGGCGCCGCCCGATGGCCGGGGCCCGGCGCCGGCGCCCTTCCTGGCGACCGACGAGGACGAGTGCACGAGCGTGCGGCGGCTGCGCGAGCACGTCGAGCGGACGGGACTCGCCGTCCCGGAGCTCGAGCCGGCCCCCACTCGCACCGCCGCGCTGCTGGCCATTCTGCGCGCCTGCGGGCTGTCGGCCGAAGCAATGCAGACCGCCTGGGTGCTGGCGCGGCTGCCGGCGGTGGTCGCCGAGGCCGCCGCGCGCCAGCCGCTCCGCGTCCGCGAGTACCCGATGAACCTCCCGCGGGTGCGCTTCGAGGTTGACGACCCATGACCGCTCCCCTGCCGCCCATCCGCAGTCGCGTCGGCCTGGCGGTCGCGGGCGACAACGTCGTGCGCGGCTATTCGGTCCGCGACGACCTGGTCGGCCGCACCTCGCTGAGCGGGCTGGTGGCGCTGGGGGTGAGCGGCCGGCGGCTGTCGGCCGAGGAGTGCGCCCTGCTCGACGACGTCGCGGTGGCCTCCGCGGTGCTGGACGTCAGGGTCTGGCCCATCAAGGCCACGCGCGTGGCCGGCGCCTATGGGCAGGCGCCCAGCTCCCTGAGCATCGGCCTGGCGGTGGTGTGCGGCCAGAGCATGGGGCCGCTGCTGGCCGGCGCTTCGGCGAAGATGCTCCTCGAAATAGAGGCCGAGCTGCGCCCCGGGGAAGAGCTGGCGGCCCAGCTGCGAGCGCAGATCGAGTCCCGGATCGAGCGCGGCGAGCGGCTCCCTGGCTTCGGCGCCCCCCTGCGCCCGGAGGACGAGCGGCTGGTGGCGCTGCGCAAGGCGGTCGAAATGCGCGGGCGACAGCAAATGCGCTACTGGTCCCTCGCCGAGGCGCTCGCCGCCGCCGCGCTGGCCGCTCGCGGGCTGCAGGCCAACGTGGTCCTCCACATCGGCGCGCTCCTCCTCGACCTCGGCTTCGATGTCGAGCAGGTGAAGACGATGATCGTGGGGCTGATGGCCAACCTGCTCGTCCCGGTGGCGCACGAAGCCGCCCTCGAAGCCGACGCCCAGCTCAGGCGCCTTCCGGACGAGGCGGTGGAGTACGCCGGGCCGGCCCCTCGCCTGAGCCCTCGGGCCAAAGAGCGCGGTTGAGAGCCTAGGGTTTGGACGGAGCAGGCGCCGGAGCGGGCGCCGTGGGGGCTGGGGCCGAGGCCGGCTCGCTGCGTTTCACCCGCCTGGCGATGTCTCCCCAGGTGGCCCAGAGGATCAGCCCCAGCAGCAGCACGAAGCCGGCAGCGTGGATCGCCGCCTCGACGCTGGCGCTGACCGGGCGCTTGCGGATCGCGGCGATGCCGATGAACAGCAGCCGGCCGCCGTCGAGGGCGGGCAGCGGTAGCAGGTTCATCAGCGACAGCGCCAGCGAGATCATCACCAGCATCAGCGCCAGGGTGGAGGGGCTGGCCCGCACCGCCTCCACCGTCTCGCCGACGATGCCCACCGGCCCGATCAGCTGGGCCTCGCCGCGGCCGCGCAGCGCCTCCCACAAACCCGCCAGGTTGGCGCTCACGATCTGGCCGGTCTGCACGAACGCCAGCCCCAAGGCCTTCCCCAGCGCGTAGCGCTCGACGACCGTGCTCGGGACCACCCCCAGCCGCCCGCTGGCGCCGACGGTGGGCGTCAGGCGCAGCTCCTCATCCCGCCTCGCCAGCTTGAGCTCCATCGGCTGTCCGCGGTGCGCGCCGATGGCGGCCACCAGCTCCTTCCAGCTGGCGATGGGCTGGCCGTCCACCGACAACACCCGGTCACCGGGATGGAGCCCGGCCGTGGCGGCCGGAGTCCCGTCCTTCACCTTGCCGATCACCGGCTCCGGCGAGGGCCGCTCCAGCCCGCCCACCATCAGTGCCGCCAGGAGCAGGAAGGCGAACAGCCAGTTGGTGAATGGGCCAGCAAACAGGACGAGGAAGCGTTGCCACAGCGGCTTGTTGGAGAAGCTGGCCGCGTCTTCCTCGCCCGTCTCCTCTCCTGGCGTCATGCCGGCGATGCGCACGTACCCGCCCAGCGGGAGGATCGACAAGCGGTACTCGGTCCGCTTGCCCTTCAGGCTGAGCAGCGGCGGGCCGAACCCGATGGAGAAGACCTCGGCTCGCATCCCGAAGGCGCGCGCCAGCGCGAAGTGGCCGGCCTCGTGGACCAGGATCAGCACTCCGATGGCGACGACGGCGATCAAGGTATCCATGCGCCCGCACAACCTAGCACGCGCGCGTGCCCTGGCCAGGCGAGCGACCCGGAACCCGCCTCGTCCCGCGGTTGGCTGGCCGCCGCCCGCGCACTTCGCCCCATGGCTCGCAAGCCTTCCGCCCCTAAGGCTTGCTACCTAGCGTTGGGAGAGGGCGCGGGGCGCCAGGAGGCTACATGCTCGACAGAACCATCGCGCTGTCTGCGGCAGCGCTGCTGCTCGCCAGCTGCGCCAACCTCAGCGGAGGCTACACGCGGGTCACCGCGAGCACACCGAACGTGGACGACATGTCCGTGGCGCGACTGCCGCCCGAATCGCTGAGCCCGGTCAACCAGGCCAAGGCCGGCCTCGACCAGGCCGACCAGCAGCTCAGCCGCGCCAAGCTCGGCATTCGCGACGCCGACCGGGCGGTGGAGATCGCCACCCAGGAGACGCACGTCGCCAACGAGCAGCAGAAGCTCGCCCGCCAGCAGGCCGAGAATGCCAGGAGCCTGGGCGACCAGCAGGGGCTGCAGCTGGCGCAGCAGCAGCAGAGCCTGGCGCAGGACCACGCCAACCTCGCCAACGCCCACAAGGACTCCGCCACCGCTGGCCGCGACCTGGCCCACGCCCTGGAGGACCAGGCCAACCGGGAGTTCGACCTGGCTCACTGGCGCCTGGAGTACGCCAAATACCAGGCGCTCAAGCAGGCCAACAGCCCGGATGCCAAGAAGTACTACGAGGACGACTTCCAGCGCGCCCGCCAGCACATCGAGAACAACCTGGCGAACGCCCAGGCCAACGCCCGAGCCAAGGCCCAGCGCTACCAGCAGGCCGAGCGCAGCTGGCAGGACATGAGGCAGCGGCTGCAGGCCGCCGGGCGCCTGCCGACCGGCTGACGACGACGATCCGCGGACAAGAAAGAAGGGACGGCCAGGCAGCGGCCGTCCCCTCGTCGTTTCTGGGGAAGCTGGCTACTTCTTGCCCACCCGGCCCACCGTGCCCAGCCGCGAGGTGCCGCCCAGCTCCTCCTCGATGCGCAGCAGCCGGTTGTACTTGGCGATGCGGTCGGAGCGGCTGGCGGAGCCGGTCTTGATCTCCCCGGCGTTGGTGGCCACCGCCAGGTCGGCGATGAAGGTGTCCTCGGTCTCGCCGGAGCGGTGGCTGATGATGCAGCGGTAGCCGGCGTCGCGGGCCAGGTTGATGGTCTGCAGCGTCTCGGAGACGGTGCCGATCTGGTTGAGCTTGATCAGGATGGCGTTGCCCACGCCCTCGTCGATCCCCTTCTTCAGGAATTTGATGTTGGTGACGAAGAGGTCGTCGCCCACCAGCTGGGCCTTGTGGCCAACCTTGTCGGTGAGCTGCTTCCAGCCGCCCCAGTCGTTCTCGGCCATGCCGTCTTCGATCGAGACGATCGGGTACTTGTTCACCCAGTCGGCCCAGTACTCGACCATCTTCTCGCTGGTGCGCTGGCTCTTGTCGCCCTTCTTGAAGACGTACTTGCCGTTGTCGAAGTACTCGCTGGAGGCCGGGTCGAGGGCGATGGCCACGTCCTTGCCCGGCTTGTAGCCGGCCTTCTCCACCGCCTTGAGGATCAGCTCGATCGCCTCCTCGTGAGTCTTGAGGTTGGGCGCGAAGCCGCCCTCGTCGCCTACGGCGGTGGTCAGCCCCTTCTCCTTGAGCAGCGACTTGAGGGCGTGGAAGGTCTCGGCGCCCCAGCGCAGCGCCTCGGCGAAGTTGGGCGCGCCCACCGGCATCGCCATGAACTCCTGGAAGTCGAGGGTGTTGTCGGCGTGGGCGCCGCCGTTGATGATGTTCATCATCGGCACCGGCAGGGTCAGCGCCCCGGCGCCGCCCAGGTAGCGGTAGAGCGGCTGGCCGGTCTCCATGGCCCCGGCGCGGGCGGTGGCCATCGAGATGCCGAGGATGGCGTTGGCGCCCATCTTCGACTTGGTGGGAGTGCCGTCGACGTCGATCATCTTCTTGTCGACCGCCGCCAGCTCCAGGGCCTCCATCCCCAGCACCGCCTGGGCCAGCGGGCCATTGACGTTGGCCGCGGCCTTGCGGCAGCCCTTGCCCAGATAGCGGGCCTTGTCGCCGTCGCGAAGCTCGAGGGCCTCGTTCTCGCCGGTAGAGGCGCCGGAGGGAACCATGCCGGTGCCGACCGCGCCGCTCTCCAGCTCGACCTCTGCCTCGACCGTGGGATTGCCGCGAGAATCCAGGATCTCTCGGCCAGTGACGCGAACGATTCGGCTCATGGTGTGCCTCCGTTGGCTCGGTTTCGTGCTTCGAGCCGGCCCGGGAATGGCCGGCCCGGAGCGCGTTGTCTACCTCAGCCGCTCGCCGTTTGCAGCGGGATTAGCGCCGAGGCCCCATCGATGTCGGATAACGCGGCTCAGCCCATCCGCCCGGCCAGCGCCTTCTCGACACTGGCCACCGTGGGGTCGATCTCGACGATCGGGGCCTGCGGGCCTTCGAAGGGGATCGACTTGACGATCACCTCGGTGTCCTTGAGCAGGTTTCCGGTGAGGACGCAGACCACCGACTCCGAGGGCTTGATGGTCCCCTGCTCCCGCAGCTTGCGGGCTCCGGCGAGCGAGCACGCCGAGGCCGGCTCACAGCCCAGTCCGGCGCGGTCGATCTCCTTCTTCGCCGCCAGCAGCTCGTCGTCAGTGACCTCTGCGACCACGCCCTTGGTGTACTGGATGGCCGCCTGCGCCCGCTCCCAGCTGACCGGATCGCCGATGCGGATGGCGCTGGCCACGGTCTCGGCCTGCACCTTGTGGCGGGTGCGGAAGCCGTCGCTGAACCCGCGGAAGAACGGATTGGCGCCGTGGGCCTGGATCGCCGCCAGCCGCGGCACGCGATCGATCCAGCCTGCCTCGTAGGCCTCGCGCAGCGCCTTCCCGAAGGCGCTGGTGTTTCCCAGGTTGCCGGCGGGGAAGGAGATCCAGTCCGGCGCCTTCCACCCCAGGTCCTGGAGGATCTCCCAGACGATGGTCTTCTGCCCCTCGATGCGGAACGGATTGACAGAGTTCACCAGGTAGATGCCCAGTGCCTTGCTGGCCTGCATCACCAGGCCCATGGCGGCGTCGAAGTCGCCGCGAACCTGCAGTGTGAGCGCGCCGTAGGCCAAGGTCTGGGCGAGCTTGCCCATGGAGATCTTCCCCGAGGGCACGAAGACCACCGCACCCTTGCCGGCCTGCGCGGCATAGGCCGCCAGCGAGGAACTGGTGTTGCCGGTCGAGGCGCAGGCCACCGCCCGCGCGCCCAGCCGCGCGGCCTGGGTGAGCGCCACCGTCATCCCGCGATCTTTGAAGGAGCCGGTCGGGTTCTCGCCCTCGTGCTTGAAGCGCAGCGCCTCGACGCCCGCCCACTTCGAGAGCGACGCTCGCATATAGAGGTGGGTGCCGCCCTCGGGATGGGTGACGATCTCCTCCGGCCGCGCGTCCAGGACCCCTTCGCGGAAGCGCCAGACGCCGCTGCGGTCCACGTCCTCGCGGCTGGAGGCGCGGGCGTCGAACTTCGCCGGCGACAGCGACGCCGCCCAGCCCTTGGGTCGGGTCAGCGACAAGAGCCCGCCGCAGTGGCACTCGTAGCGGATCTCGTCGAGGGGAAACTGCGACTGGCAGCGGATGCACTCCAACCAGCCACTCTTGGCGCTCATGTCAGTCTCGCTCCCGTCCTGGCCACCTGGCCCACGTGCACGGTCCCGGCGCTCTCGGCGAAGGCCTCGTTCATCGCGCGTCCGCACCTCTCCGCGACCGCTCGCTCGCTCGCGAGCGCGAAGACCGTCGGCCCCGCTCCGCTGATGGAACAGCCCAAGGCTCCGGCGGACAGCGCCGCCCGTTTCACCGCGTCGAAGTGCGGGATCAACGAGGCCCGGCGAGGTTCAGCGTAGCCATCGACCAGCGCCCGGCGCGCGAGCTCGGCATCTCCCTGGGCGAAGGCCCACATCAGCGCCGAAGTGTTGGCCATCTGCGCCACCCAGCCCTCGCGCGCCCACTCCTTGGGAAGGATTCCGCGGGCGGTCTTGGTCTCCAGCCGCGCGTTCGGGCTCACCAGCGCCAGCCACCAGTCGGCCTTCACCGGCACCGGGACGAGATCGATCGGCTCGACCGAGCGCACCAGCACCAGCCCGCCGAGAAGGCAGGGCGCGATGTTGTCGAGGTGCCGACCGGCGACAGCAGCCTCGCCCTCGAGCGCGGCGGCGAGCACCCAGTCGCGCCGCGCGATCGGATCGATTCCGCCTGCGCCGGCTGCAGCCAACGCGCCGGCGACGCTGCTGGCTGCGCTCCCTCCGAGCCCGCCTGAGAGCGGCAGTCCCTTCTCAATGCTCATGCGGAAGCGCTTGCCGATTCCAACCCGGTCCAGCAGAGCGCGGGCGGCGATCGAAGCGGCATTGGTCCCGGGATCCTTCGGGACCAGCCCGGCATCGCGCCCAGAAACGGCATCGATCGAATCGGCGGCGCCGTCGTGCAGCTCGAGCGAAACGCGGTCTCCCAGCCCCTCCACCGCCAGGCCCAGCACATCGAATCCAGGCCCGACGTTCCCAATGGAGGCCGGGGCGAAGGCAGTGGCGCGGGAGGTCATCGAGCTCTCTTCTCGGACGGGGCTAGCTGCAGCGGACCTCGAAGACGCACTCGGGCGCGCCCTTGAGCCGGCAGTGGGTATGGGCGACCTTCACGTCCTTGCCGCCGCAGGTCTCGACGGTTCCGAAGAAGCCACCGAGAAGATCGGCGCAATGCACCTCGTGCAGCGGCTCGTAGCCCGAGAACATCAGCTTGGCGTGCTTCTCCCCGAGGCTGGTGTAGGTGAGCTGGCCGGAGTCGCAGTAGTTCTTCCACAGCTTCGGGCTGCGCTTGAGGAGGAAGTCGGTGTTGAGGACCTGCAGCAGGAAGCGGTAGAGGCCGATCTGGCGGATGCCGTCCCACTTCCCGAAGTCGGCGATGCGTGCGTAGTCGCCGCCCAGATAGAGCTCGGCCAGCGCCTTCTCGAGCTCGACCAGCTCCTTGAACGGGTGCCACTCGAAGGCGACCCCGTGGAGCAGGCTCTTGGCGGCCTCGGGCGAGACATTGGCGGCGATCTCGCGCAGCGCCGCATCGCCGAACTTCTCGCGCACGTATTCGGCCAGGTGGACGAAGGCTGTTCCCTTGATCCTCGGTCCAACTTTGGTGGGGGGAGTTGTGACAGTCATCGGCTCACCTTCCTGGCGGAAACGGCTCGGAGCGCAACACACTAAGCCGCTGACCGGACGCACGCCAAATCAAACGACCGATGGCAGGTCAGCTGGCCGCGATGGCCAACACGTCGTTGAGGACGCCGGCCGCGGTGACTTCGGCCCCCGCGCCGGGGCCGGTGACCACCAGCGGGTTCTGCCGATAGCGATCGGTGTAGAGCACGATCTGGTTGTCGAGCCCCTTGAGCCGGCCCAGCGGCGAGCCCTCGGACACCGATTCCAACCCGACCTTGATGCCCTTCTCGTCGATTCGCGCCACGTAGCGCAGCACTTCCTTCTTCTTCCTCGCCGCAGCCACCCGGGAAGCGAATTCCTTGTCGAGGGCGCCAGCCTGGGCCAGGAATTCGGGCCCTGAGAGCCACGCCATCTCCTTCGGAAACAGCGGCTCGACCGCGACGTCCGACAGATCGAGCTTGCGGCCGATGGTCCGGGCCAGGATCAGCGCCTTGCGCGCCACGTCCATTCCCGAGAGATCGTCCTTGGGATCGGGTTCGGTGTACCCGGCCTTGTGTGCCGCACGCACCGCTTGCGAGAAGGGAACGCCCTCGCCCAGCTCGGTCATCAGATAGCCGAGTGTCCCCGACAGCGCCCCCAGCACCGTGCGCACCTCGTCGCCGGCCTCCTTGAGCTTCTTCAGGGTGTCGAGCACCGGAAGCCCGGCGCCCACCGTCGCCTCGTAGCGCAGCGCCAGCCCTTTGCGGCGCGCGGTGGCGAAGAGCGCGTCGAACATGGCCTGCGGCGCCGCCAGCGGCTTCTTGTTGGCCAGCACCACGTTGAACCCGTGCTCCAGCACGTCGAGGATCAGCTGCGCGTCGTCCTGAGCGGTGGCATCGACGAACACCGGCCGCGCCAGCGGCAATGGAAAGAGCACCTTGGCCAACTCGCCCTGCATGTGAGGGAGGGTCAAATCCTTCTTGCCGCCCTTGAGCCGGCGCCCCTGCTCCTTGCGCGCGCACAATTCCTCCAGCGCCGCCGCCGAGTAGCCGCGCTCGTCGGCCTTGGCCCCCGAGCGATCGACCGCGCCGACCACGCGAACCGAGATGCCGAGGTCGTGGCGGAAGTAACTCTGCTGGTGGTTGAGCTGGCGAGCCAGCGCCCGGCCGATCTGCCCGAAGCCGAAGAGCACCACCGAGGCCTCCCGGCCCTGCGAATCGGCCAGCGGGCGCAGCTTGTCGAGCTGGAACTCCTGGTGCAGCGCCCGCAGCGCCTTGGCGCAGTCCTGCTGCGAGATGGCCAGGGTGATGTTGAGCTCGGAGGAGCCCTGGGCGATGGCGTGGATGTTGACCTTCTCCTTGGCCAAGGGCGCGGTGGTGCGAGCGGCGATGCCCGGGCGGCCGGCCATGCCCAGCCCGACCACCGCCACCAACGCCACCTCGCGCTCGAGCTTGATGGCGTCGATGAGGCCGGTCTGCAGTTCGAGGGCAAAAGCCCGCACCAGCGCCTTCTTCGAGCCGTCGGCCTCGGCCTGCGGGACCACGAAGCAGATCGAGGACTCGCTGGAGGCCTGGCTGATCATCGAAACCGAGTGGCCGGCGGCCGAAAGTGCCGCGAAGGTGCGGGCGGCGATGCCCGGAACGCCCATCATCCCGTTGCCTTCGACCGACAGCAGCGCCTGGCCCTGGATGGCGGTGAGCGCTTTGACCGGATAGCTGCCGGCGCCGACGTCCTGGGCGATGCGCGTCCCGGAGAATCCGGGGTTGAAGGTGTTGCGCAGGAAGAGCGGGATGCGCTTTTCGACCAGCGGGACCATGGTGCGCGGGTGCAGCACCTTGGCGCCGTAGTAGGCGAGCTCGGCGGCTTCGCGGTAGTGCAGCTCGGGCAACACGCGGGCGTCGGGAACCGCACGCGGATCGGCGGTCATCAGACCGTCGACGTCCTTGAAGAGCGTCACCCGGCTGGCGTCGAGCGAGCGGGCGAGGATGGCGGCCGAGAAGTCGGAGCCGCCGCGGCCCAAAGTGACCACCTCGCCCTCGGGGCCGGCGCCGATGAAGCCCGGGACCACCGCCAACAGCCCCTTGGAGAGCGGTCCGCCGAGCTGCTTTTGCGCGGCGCGCTCACAGCGCGGGAAGTCGGGCCACAGGCCATCGCCGGTGCTGACGGTGAAGATAACCTTGGTGGCATCGACCAGCTGGTTGCGCACGCCGCGCTCGTCGAGCAGGGCGGCGAAGATCTGGGCCAAAATCCGCTCGCCGCGGGCAGCCAGGGCGTCGCGGGTGCGGTTGGTCAGCTCGCGCAGCACCGCCACGCTCTCGCAGATTGCCTCCATCTGCGCCGCCGACTGCTCCAGCGACGCCAGCAGCCGGGCCCGAAGCCGCGGGCCGAGCACCATCTGCTCGATGATCTCGCGGTGGCGGGTGCGGTATTGGCCGGCGGCCTCGCTGGCGGCCACGCGATCTCCTGCCAAAGCGGCGGAACCCGCGCTGAGCAGCAGATCGGTCATGCCCTGCATCGCCGAGACGACCACGACGGCCTTGGGCGCGGCTTCGCGAGCCCGCTCGACGGCCAGCCGCAGGGCCTCCGGGCTGCCCACCGAGGTACCGCCGAACTTGAGGACTTGGAGCGAGGTCTTGGCCATGGCGATTTGGGCTCAGAGAGGGGAGCAGGGAGTCTATCGCGCCCATCCCCGCGCCCAAGAGAATGTGACGCGCGCAGCGCCCGAGCCGGGACTTCCCAGGCCATGGCCGCTTCTGCGACATTGCCGCCCATGAATCCGTACCAAGCCGCCGTCTTCGATCTCGACGGGACCCTCGTCGACAACATGCGCTTCCATGCCCGGGCCTGGCTGGAGGTCTCCGATCGCCATGGATGGGGCAAGCCGCTGGAGTTCTTCCTGCGCGAGACGGCGGGGCTCAAGAACGAGGAGATCCTCATGATGCTGATGGTCGAGCCTCCGCGCGCGCTGATCGAGGAGCTCGGGCGGGAGAAGGAGGAGCGCTACCGCGAGCTCTACCGGCCGCACCTGGCTCCGATCGCCGGTTTGCTGCCGCTGCTCGACTCGCTGGTCGACCAAAAGGTGCGGCGGGCGGTGGCCAGCGCGGCTCCCAAGGCGAATCGGGCCCTGGTCCTCGATGGAATCGATCTGCGCCGCTACTTCGAGGCCGAGGTCGGCGCCGAAGACGCGCCGCGCGGCAAGCCGCACCCGGACATCTTCCTGGCCGCTGCCCGGGCGCTGGGGGTCGATCCTGCCCGCTGCCTGGCGTTCGAAGACGCGGTGAACGGCGTGCTGGCCGCCCGCGCCGCGGGAATGACGGTGGTGGCGCTGTCGACCGCGGCCGAACCGGCCAAGCTCATGGAGGCCGGGGCGGCGATCGTGGTCGAGGATTACCGCGCGCTGCCGCGGGAAATCTGGGGCACGGCAGCGGCGTGAGCCGGCCAGCCCCGGCACCTCCGCGCTCCCGCGCCATCGAGGTCTGCTCGGGCGCTCACTCGCCCTCGAGCTCGACGCTGGGCCCGAAATCCCGCTTCCCGACCTGCAGCGAGGCCCCGCTCCGTTCGATCGGAGCCGGTGGCGGAGTGGGCTGGAAGGAATAGCGCCGCTCGAGGTGCCAGCCGAACCCCTCGGCGCGGCTGTCGGCCACCAGCACGATGTCG
Source organism: Myxococcales bacterium (assembly GCA_037442205.1). Classification (GTDB taxonomy): domain Bacteria; phylum Myxococcota; class Myxococcia; order Myxococcales; family UBA5297; genus JBBIQS01. Next base: position 39,009 of record JBBIQS010000047.1, on the reverse strand, counting down.
TCGCTGGGCGAGCCATGCACCTCGAAGACCAGCTCCCTCTCCACCAGCACTGGATCCTCGGAGGTGACCGTCCACTCGCGCGGTCCCTGGAGCAGCCTGACCTGCTCCGGCAGGCGCAGCGCCAGGTGGATCGCCGGCCGCAGCTGAGGAAGATGGCGAACTTGGGCGACCAGCACCAGCCGATCGCCCTGCGCCTCCCTGATCTGCCATTGCGCGTCGGCCGGAACCCGGGCCGCAGCCAGGTCAGCGGTGGGCGCCGGGGCGGTGGAGGCTTTCAGGCAGCCGGCGAGAGCGATGAGCGTCAACGCAGCGTATCGGTTCATGGTCGTCTCCGGTGACTAGTGGCAGATCGGGGAATTGGAGGGATACGGGTAGTGCGTGGCGGGCTCGGTCGCCGCGTCGATGACCGAGCGCGAGACACCAGCGCAATCGAGGGCGTCCAGGAAATCGGCGAAGCAGGGAGCTGAGTCGCCCGTGTCCACCAGGTTGATGGGCTCGTGGTTCGCGTCGAGATCCCACTGGCGGCGGGTATAGCCACGGCCGAAAGGCGCCGTCGTCGTCCGCGGCTGGCCAAGCTGGGTGCTGTGGCTGGCGGCAGCTGCCGGGGCCACCCAGTTGCTCGCTCCCCAGGCCATCAGAGGCTTCCACCTCGATCTGGCCGGCCGGTTGTTGGTCGCGCTCGTTGCCGGCCCGATGCTCGGAGTGATCGGAATCTATGTGGCCGCGGCGATCTTCTCCGGAATAGCAGGCTGGTTCGGAGGAACGGGCGGCTCGGACAGGGTGCGCGTGGCGCTCGCCTGGTCGGCGGTCCCAGCGCTCGCCATGGCGCCGTTCAACTTCCTGCTGCTGGTGCTGTCCGCATCGGCCGTCGCCGACGGCTTTGGCCAAGGCGCCATGTTGAGCAGGAGGAGTTTCGCTGGCGTCGTGGGCGTCATCGGAGTGATCTCGCTGGTCCTGGGGCTCTGGCAGCTCGTGCTCGGGGTTCGCACGCTGGCGGTTGCCAAGAATTTCTCGACTGGGCGCGCGATCGCGACGTTCGTTCTTCCGATCTTTCTCCTCGTCGGCGCCTTCTTGTCGTTGATCATGCTGCTGCGGGCATGAGCCGACCGACACAGAGTACGCTTTCGCGTCCTGTCAGCGGGGTCAACTTGCTGCGCGCGGCGAGCTCGTGGCCGACGCTGAATCCAAGGCAACCCGAGAGTTCCCGACCTCATCCTTTTTCCACAGGAAGTACACCGCCGGGTACACCAGCAGCTCCATCAGAAAGCTGGTCACCAGTCCGCCGACCATCGGCGCGGCGATGCGCTTCATCAGATCGGCGCCGGTCCCGGTGGACCACATGATCGGCAGCAGGCCGAGCATCGCCGCCGAGACGGTCATCGCCTTGGGCCGCACCCGCTTCACCGCGCCGTGGATGATGGCCTCGACCAGGTCCTCGCGGGTGCGCAGCAGCCCCTTCTTCGCGCGCTCCTCGTAGGAGAGGTCGAGGAACAGCAGCATGAACACGCCGGTCTCGGCGTCGAGGCCCATCAGCGCGATCATCCCGACCCACACCGCGATCGACATGTTGTAGCCCAGCGCCCAGAGCAGCCAGACCGCGCCCACCGCCGAGAACGGCACCGCCAGCATGACCACGCTCGCTTTGAAGGCCGAGCGAGTGTTCAGGTAGAGCAGCCCGAAGATCAGCACCAGCGTGATCGGAAGGATGAGCTTCAACCGCTCGCGCACCCGCTCCATGTTCTCGTACTGGCCGCTCCAGACCGGGTGATAGCCGACGGGGAACTGAACCGAGGCCGCCACCGCTTTCTTCGCTTCCTCGACGTAGCTGCCGACGTCGACCTTGGAGGTGTCGAAGTCGACATAGACGTGGCCCGCCAACAGGCCGTTCTCGTCGCGGATCATCGACGGGCCCTGCGCCAGTACCACGTCGGCGATTTCGCCCATCGGAATCTGACCTTCGCCGTTGGGCAGTGGCAGCAGCACCCGCTGCAGGGCCTGGAGATCCTCGCGATAGGCGCGGGCGTAGCGCACGTTGATTCCGTAGCGCTCGCGACCTTCGACGGTGGTGCTCTGGTTGTCCCCGCCGACGGCGGTCATCACCATCATGTTGGCGTCGTCGACGCTCAGGCCGTAGCGGGCGAGCTGGTCGCGCTTGAGGACGAAGTCGACGAAGTAGCCGCCGGCGACGCGCTCGGCGTAGGCGCTGCGGGTGCTCGGCAGCTTGGCCAGCGCGGCCTCGGTCTCCTTGGCGATGCGCTCGATGGTCGCCAGGTCGGCGCCCATGATCTTGATGCCCACCGGCGTGCGGATACCGGTCGACAGCATGTCCAGCCGGCCTTTGATCGGCATCGTCCAGGCGTTGGAGATGCCGGGAAGCTGCAGCGCCGCGTTCATCTCCCCTTCCAGCTCCTCCTGAGTGATGCGATCGCGCCAGAACGGCCGCAGGAAAGGCTTGAGCCACTCGGGCGCCCAGGCCGAATACCACTGCGGCTTCTCCCGCCACTGGGACTCGGGCTTGAGCAGGATGGTGGTTTCCATCATCGTGAACGGCGCCGGGTCGGTCGGCGTGTTCGCCCGGCCCGCCTTGCCGAACACGCGCTCGACCTCGGGAAAGCGCATCAGGATCTTGTCCTGGATCTGCAGCGCCTTCTGTGCCTCGGCCACCGACATGCCCGGCTCAACCGCCGAAGGCATGTAGAGGATGGTCCCCTCGCGCAGCGGCGGCATGAACTCCGAGCCGAGCTTGAGGTAGGCCGGGATGGTGGTGGCCACGGTCAACACCGCGACCACCAACGTGGCCTTGGCATGGCGCACCACGAAGCGACACGGCGGCTCGTAGAGACGGTGCAGCAGCCGGCTGATCGGGTGCCGCTCCTCCGAGTAGTAGGTTCCTACCAGCGCCTTGCTCGCGATCCAGGCGAGCCAGCGGGGCCGGAAGGTGAAGGGATCGATGCGCGCGAAGAGCATCCGCATCGCCGGGTCGAGGGTGATGGCCAAGATCGCGGCGATGGCCATGGCGAAGTTCTTCGAGAACGCCAACGGCCGGAAGAGCCGCCCTTCCTGATCCACCAGCGTGAACACCGGCAGGAACGCCACCGCGATCACCAGCAGCGAGAAGAAAACCCCGGGCCCGACTTCCATCAGGGCCTCGAGCCGCACCTTGTGGAAGTCGCCCTTCCTTCCGTCCTCAATCCAGTGGTGGATCTTGTTGTAGGCGTTCTCGACCTCGACGATGGCCCCGTCCACCAGCACGCCGATGGAAATGGCGATGCCCGCCAGCGACATCAGGTTCGCGTTCAGCCCGAAGAGCTTCATCAGGATGAACGACAGCGCCACCGACACCGGAATGGTGATGATCGGAACGATCGACGACGGGAAGTGCCACAGGAAGACCAGGATGATCAGGGAGACGATGAGGATCTCCTCGACCAGCTTGTCCTTCACCGTGCCGATGGCGCGCTCGATCAGCTCCGAGCGGTCGTAGGTCGTCACCACCTCCACGCCCTGGGGAAGCGAGGGCCTGAGCTCGTCGAGCTTGGCCTTCACCCGTTCGATGACGTTGAGGGCGTTCTCGCCCTCGCGCATGACCACGATGCCGCCGACCACGTCTCCCTCGCCGTTGTAGTCGGCGATTCCGCGGCGCATCTCCGGGCCGAGGGCCACCGTGGCCACGTCCTTGACCGTCACCGGCGTGCCGCCCTCGGTCTTGAGGACCAGGCTCTCGATGTCGTGGGTGCTCTTCACATAGCCGCGGCCGCGCACCATGTACTCGCGACCGGCGAGCTCGACCAATCTGCCGCCGACGTCGTTGTTCCCTCGGCGCACGGCGTTGATCACCGCCTCCAGCGACAGCCGGTAGGCGGCGAGCGCGTTCGGATTGACCGTCACCTGGTATTGGCGCACCTGCCCGCCGACGGTGGCGACCTCGGAGACCCCGGGCACGCTCTGGATGGCGTAGCGCAGGAACCAGTCCTGGTAGGAGCGAAGCTCGTCGGAGGCGTGCCGGCCGCTCTTGTCGACCAAGGCATACTGGAAGACCCAGCCCACGCTGGAGGCGTCCGGCCCCAGCTCGGTCTTCACGCCCGCGGGGAGTTGCGGAGCGATCTTCGACAGGTATTCGAGCACGCGCGTGCGCGCCCAGTAGAGGTCGGTACCGTCCTCGAAGATCACGTAGACGTAGCTGAAGCCGAAGTCCGAGAAGCCGCGGATCGCCTTGACCTTCGGCGCGCCGAGCAGCGCGGTGGTGATCGGATAGGTCACCTGGTCTTCGACGATGTCCGGGCTGCGGTCCCACCGCGAATAGATGATGACCTGCGTGTCGGAGAGGTCGGGCAAGGCGTCGAGCGGGATGGTCCGCATCGACCACCAGGCCATCGCCAGCAGCGCGATGGACGCGGCGATGACCAGATACCTGTTCTCCGCCGAGAACCGGATGACGCGCTGGATCATGGCCCGTGCCCTTGGTGCGGCATGTGGTGTTCGTGGCCTTCCTGAGGCGCCATGGGCACCTCGTGCGCGGCCGAGCCAGGCAGCACCCGCGCGCTCTCGGGCTCTTTCGCGGCCTTTCCGCCCGCCATCTCGGCCAGCGAGGAACGCAGCCTCGATTCCGAATCGATCAGGAAGTTGGCCCGGGTGACGACGCGATCCCCGGCATCGAGGCCGGAGACCACTTCGATCAGATCGCCATTGGCATCGCCGAGCCGGACCGTGCGCGGCTGGAACTTCCCGTTGCCCAGCGCCACGAAGACCAGCTTCTCGGTGCCTGAATCAACGACCGCATCCTGCGGAAGTCGCAGTCCGTCGTGCGGCTTTCCATGCAGGATGACCTCGCCGAACATCTCCGGCCGCAGCTCGCCGCTCGGATTGGGGAAGGCCAGCCGGACTTTGATGGTGCGCGTCTTGGGATCGAGCAGCGGATCGATGAACAGGACCTTGCCCTTGAACTCCCGATTCGGGAACGCATTCAGGGTCAGCGTCGCGGGCATGCCTTCCTTGATGGCGCGCAGCTCGCTCTCGTAGATGTCGGCGAGCACCCACACGCTCGCGAGGTCGACGATCTCGTAGGGCATGGCCCCGGCATCGAGCTTCATGCCCTCGACGACGTCCTTCTTGGTCACCACGCCCGAGATAGGCGAGTAGACCGTCAAGCTCTTGCTCGTCTCGCCGGTGCTGGCGATGCGGTCGATCTCCGAATCCGAGATGTCCCAGAGGGCGAGCTTGCGGCGGGCCCCCTTCACCAGCGCTTCACCGTCGCCCGCCAGCGCTCCGCCCTTGGACAGCGCCCCTTGGGTGCGCAGCGCCAGCAGGAACTCCTCCTGCGCCGAGAGCAGCTCCGGGCTGTAGATGGCGAAGAGAGGATCGCCCTTGCGCACCGGCTTGCCGACGAAGTCCACGTAGATGCGCTCGACGAACCCGGGCACCTTGATGTTGATGTGGCGCACCCGCGTCTCGTCGATGGCGACGCGGCCGACGGTGCGCCACGCGCCGCCCACCGGCCCGCTGGTCACCTCGGCGGTGGTCAGTCCGATGAGCTGCTGCCGCGCCGGATCGATGTCCACCGTGGCCTGTCCCGGCACCGTGGACTGCGAACCCGCATCGCCATGCGCCGCACCCCCCGCGCTGCCTGCGGAAGCTGCCGCGCCCTGCTTTCCCTCGTCCTTCACCAGCTTCATGCCGCAGATCGGGCATTCGCCGGGGTGGTCCTGGACGATGGTCGGGTGCATCGGGCACAGGAACAGGGTCTTCGGCGGCGGCAAGGCCTCTTTCGCAGCGCTCTCGTCGCCGCGATGCAGCTGATGGCTCAGCCACCACGCGCCGCCCCCGGCCACCGCCGAGCTCAAGGCCACCGCCACGAGGAGAGCGCCGATCCCGAAGCGGCCCGATGCCGGTGGTGATGAGCTCGAGTGCGCTGGAGTCGCTGGTTCGTTGGTCATAGGAGTTCTCACATGCCCGAAGTTGCTGAGCTGCCAGCTGCCGAGGGTGCAGCCCCAGGGCTCGCTGAAGGCGAAGCGCCCCCGCCCATGGCCCCGGCTCCCGGAACGGCGGCGCTCCCGCCGCCCATCCCCGCGCTGGCGCCAGCGGGCGGATTGAGGCTGACCTCTGCGCGCTCGATCTCGAGGCGATGGGCCTGTGCGAGCGCCTGCAAATAGCCGTCCTGGTCCGAGACCAGGCCGATGTTGGCCTCCAGCACCGAGGCGAAGGTGACCTTGCCGACCTCGTACTGCGCGAGGGTGCTGTTGGCAGTGGCCTCCGATTGGACGAGCAGGCCATCGCGGTAGAGGTGGACGGTCTCCAGTGCGGCGGCCAATGCGGTGCGCCGCTGCTGTGCGCGCAGGCGAAGCACCTGCTCGAGCGCCTCGACGTCCTTCTTGTTGCCCAGAGCCCGCGCTTCGTTCTCGGCGACCGCGCGCTCTTGCTTGGATCCCGAGTAGATCGGCAGCGGGATTCCCACGTTCGCCAGCCACATCGGCGCGAACTCGCCGCCCCGAGGCATCACGCCGAGGCTCACCGCCAGGTCCGGCCACGGGCTCTTCCGCGCCAGCGCGACGGATTTCTCCGATTGCTCGGTGCCCAGCCGCGCCGAGGCCAGCTCGGGACTGCGATCGATGGCGTCCTGGGCGAGCTCCGCCACTTCTCGAAGCGTTGGCATCGGCAAGTCGACGAGGTGGATGGATTCGATGGCCTCGTCGAGGGTATGTCCCCGCAGGCGATTGAGCGTTTGCACCTCGGAGTCAGCATCGGCGCGCATCGAGAAGCGGCGCTGGCGAATCCGGTTGAGCTCGAGCTGGGCCCGCAGCACGTCTGACTGAGCGCCCTGCCCGGTCTCATATCGCGAGCGAGCGACGGCAGCCGACTTCTGCCAGAGCGCGTCCAGGCGATCGAGCAGCGCCAGCCGGTCGCGCGCCAGGGTCAGGTTCAAGTAGGACCTGCGGACGTCCGCTTCGGTGGAAAGGCGCAGCCGGGCGACAGACTGGTCCGCCTGCCGCGCGCCGATTTCGACGATCTCGCTGCGCAGCCGCCGCTTCCCGGGCCACGGGAAGGTCTGCGAGGCCATGATCGAGTACCAGCTGGTCTCCATCTTGCCGACGTTCCAGGTGGTGAACGAGTCGTTCTGCACGCCGAGCTGGAGCATCGGGTCGGGCAGCGCGCCCGCCTGCGGGATGCGCTCGCGCTCGGCCTTGGCCAACGCATGCGCCTGCGCCAGCTCCGGGCGAGCCGCGAGGCTCTGCTCGATGAGCGATGCCAGCACGGGATCGGTGGGCAGCTCCGGGGCCTTCTCCGGAGCCGCCCCCGTGGCGGCGATCGGGAGGGAAAGGACCAGCGCCGCGCCGAGCCAGCGCTTCGACAAGGTGTCTTTGAACGCAGCTTCGACGCGTCGCATGTCTGCCTCCCGCTACTCCGCCACCAGCTCGCCGGCGATCATGTCCATGCCGCAGGCATAGCGGATCTTCCCGGCCTTCTTCGGGGTGAAGGTCACCTCGACCGCCTCGTTCAAGGGCAGCGGCTTGTTGATCGCGTACTCCTTGATGACGATCTCGGTGGCGCAGGTCCGCTCGACCTTGCGCGTGACCACCAGGGTCACCGGCTTGCCGACTTTGACCTTGTTGTCGGCGGCCACGAACCCGTCCGAAGTGACCGAGATCTCCAGGCGCTGCCCGGCATTGGGCTTCGCCGCCGCCTTCGCGGGCGCCTTTTCGGCGAAAGAGGGTGCGGCAACCAGTAGTCCAGCGATCGCTGCAATGGTCCAAACGGTCTTCATCAGAGCTCCAGGTGAGAGGCTTCGCCGCGCATCGGTACAACCGGCTGCCCGCGCGGCGGAGCCTCCGGCCCGAAAGCGAAAATGAGGGGAGCGGGCCGGACGCGCGGTCCGGAGCTCTTCCCGGCAGCCGCAAGCTTGGCCTCAGCGAAGCGCACAAGCGCTCACGCGTGGCTCAAGCCGGCGACCGATTGCAGCTCAAATGAGGAGAGAACAGACGCGCACTGGGATGGGCGGCCCGGAGTCGAAGTGGGCCCGCGTCCAGAGCGTGGAAGCCGGGGCCGCCGGCGCGACGAGCAACGCCGAGGCATCGGCGACGGCGATCAGCGAAGGCGCGCCCGGCTCGTCGGCCCTCGGATTCAGCTCAGACGACGCGCGCTCAAGGGCCACGGTGACCTTGGTGCAACAGGGCTCGGCCTTGAGCTGCGCTTCGTCGCCGCCTGAGTGCTCCGCGTGCTTGCAGCAGGGCTTGGACAGCGTGGTGGCCATCACCTGGCAGCGGTAGTAGGCCAGCGCCGACGGCGCAAACGCCGCCGCCACCATCGCCCCGAGGACGATGGCCTGCGGCGCCATCTTCTTTCGCAGTCTCGCTAGCAAGCAGCCAATCCCTTGGTCGGCCTTGCAACGGGCAACCAGACAGCAGACATCAAATTGGAACATTGAACACCCGGTCTGGTCAAACCACTCCGGGGCCCGGCCGGCCGCCCTGCCAACCAGAGTTGCGTCAATGGTCCCGGGAGCCTTGGCGCCCCTGCCTCCTACACTCCAGTGCCGGTCGCAGCTCGGTCCGTAACCTTGAAGTCGTCCGAACGAAGCCCGTAGCGCTTGAGAAGCCGATGCAGGCTCTCCCGCTCCATGCCGGCCCGCTCCGCGGCCCGGGTCACATTTCCGCCGGTCTGGCGCAGCAGCGCGGCGAGATAGGTGCGGGAGGTGCTCTCGCGCGCCAGATCGATGGCTTGGCGGTAGGTCATCCTGGCAAGCTCCTCCGCCGGGAGCAGCCCCTGGGGTTGCTCGCGAATCTCCGCCGGAAGGTCCCTGGGGGTGACTTGCTTGCCCTGGGCCACCGCGACCGCTCGCTCGATGGTGTTCTCCAATTCGCGGACGTTCCCGGGCCAGGGGTAGCTCATCAGGCAGCGGAGCGACTCGGGCTCAAACCCCTCGACGGCCCGCTTATAGGCCTTGGCGTGCTTGTCTAGGAAGTGAGCCGCCAGCGCAGCGACGTCCTCGAGCCGCTCGCGCAGCGCCGGCAGGTGTACCGGGAAGACGTGCAGGCGGTAGAACAGGTCCTCGCGGAACCGGCCGCCTTGGACCTCGGCTTTCAGATCCCGGTGAGTGGCGGCGATGACCCGCACGTTCACCTTGATCGGCGTGTTCTCTCCCACCCGGCGAATCTCTCGCTCCTGGAGGACGCGATTGAGCTTCACCTGCACCGGGAGAGGAAGCTCGCCGACCTCGTCCAGGAAGAGCGTGCCGCCCTGCGCCTCCTCAAAGAGGCCCGGCTTGGTGCTCGCCGCGCCGGTGAATGCCCCGCGGGCGTGGCCAAACAGCTCGCTCTCCACCAGCTCGGAAGGAAGCGCCCCGCAGTTGACCGGGACGAACCGGCCCTCTCTTCTGGTGCTCGCGTAGTGGATCGCCCGCGCCACCAGCTCCTTGCCGGTGCCAGTCTCCCCGAAGACCATCACCGTGATGTCGAGCCCCGACGCCTGCTCCAACTGCGAGAACACCTCGCGCATCTTGGGGCTCTTGCCGACGATGTTCTCGAAGCCGTAGATGCCCTGGATCTCGCGTCGGAGATCTGCGGCCTGCTCCCTGAGCCGCTTCCTCTCGAGGGCGCGCGCCACCACCAGCCCAGCGGTCTCGGGGTCGAACGGCTTTTGAAGATAGTCGTAGGCGCCATGGCGAATGGCTTCGACCGCGTTCTGGACGCTCGCGTGGGCGGTCATCAGGACCACCTCGGTCTCCGGAGAGCGCTGCTTCACCGCCTTGAGGATCTCGAGACCGTCGGCTCCGGGCATCCGCAGGTCGGTCACCACCACGTCGAAGCTCTCAGCCGCCAGAATCCGCAGGGCAGTCGCTCCATCCCCGGCGGTACTCAGCCGGTAGCCGTCGCCGAGAATCTTGGCGAAGAGCTTGAGCATGTTCTCCTTGTCATCGACGACCAGAACTCGAGCGCTAGGCATGGGCCGCTCCATCTCTCGTTCGCTCATCTCTCGGCGGGAGGCCCGCCCGGCGCGCCCGGGCTCTGAGCCCATCTGCCGCGCGGCAAACGCACCGTGAAGACCGCGCCGCCGCAGGCGCCAGTCCCCGCCTCGATGAGACCGTCATGCGCGCGGACGATGGCTTGGGAAACCGCCAGGCCGAGCCCAGTCCCGGCGCCCTTCGTCGTGAAGAAGGGCTCGAAGAGCCGCGACCGGGCTTCCTCCGAAAGGCCGGGGCCGGTATCGGAAACACGGATGATTGCTGCGGAGGGCTCTTCTTCGATCTCTACCTCGACCTTCCCGGCTTCGCCGCATGCCTCCAAAGCGTTCTTGACGAGATTGAGGACGACCTGGCGAAGCTTCTGGGGATGGGCGGGCGCAGCGCCACCTCCTCGAACGTCGATGGCGATGCCCTTGGGCGTGGTGCTGTGCAACCTCTCGGCGATGTCGTCGCACACTTCCCGCAGGTCGATGGGCTCATCGGGCACCTTGAGGGGCCGCGAGAGATCCAGCAACCCCTCGACTATTTCGCGGCAGCGCAGCACTTCGTCCTCGATGACCTTGAGGTCCTCGTTCATGGATGGCTCAACCTTCTGCCGGAGCAATCGGGCGTAGCCGAGGATGACCCCCAGGGGATTGTTGATCTCGTGGGCCACTCCCGCGGCCAGCTTGCCGATCCCGGCCAGGCGCTCGCTCTGGAGGAGCATCTGCTGGTGGTCGCGCAAGGAGGCGGTCATGGCGTTGAACTGCCGTGCCAGGTCGCCGAACTCGTCCGGGCCATCGATGGAGATCGCAGCGTTGAGCTCGCCTTGGGAGACCCTCGCGGCGCCTTCTCGGAGGCGGGCCACCGGGACGGCCACCATGCGCGAGATGTACAAGCCGATCGCGGTCGCCAACAGCAGGGCGAGCAGGAAGGCGCTGACCGTCAGCTGCCGCGTCGAGCTCTCGATTGTCCGCGCCTTGGCCTGAAGTGAGGCGATGTTGTCCTCATAGTGCTGCACCAGGCCATCGACTTCGTCCTGGATTCGGCCAACGATATCCAGCCCTTCTTCGTGCTGCATGTGCACGTCCTCGGTCTCGCCGGACAACACTGCCGGGACGATGCGCTCTCGAAAGATCTGGTCGAGCTCGCCGCTGGCCTGCTCGATGGCCTTGATGCGGGTCGTCTCTTCTTCATCGTCGGCACGGGCACGCAGACGCCGTGCGAGGTCGAGGACCCGCTTCTGGGCCTTGTCGTAGAACCCGAGATGGCTGCGGTCGCCAATGATGATGGTGTGCGCCTGGTGAGCGTATTGGTCGCGCACCGCGCTGGCCAACTCCAGCGCCAGCCGCACGCCCTCTTCGTGCTCCGGGATCGCGCGCAGGCCTGAATAGGCCTCCCCGAACCCCGACCACGTCACCCAGGAGGCGAAGCCGAACATCGCGATGATGGCCGCGAAGGCCAACAGCAACCGACGCGCCATGCCGGACCACTGGCACCACCCGATCCGCGCGCGTGCCATGGAAGGACCTCCGCTGCCGTTGTCGGAGCTCAATGTAGTACGCCCGACGGCCGCCACCGAATCGGCCTCGGCGCGCTCTCCAGGGCCGCACGGTGGCCTGGGCCGCGCCGTTGTGCGAACGGCCCGAGCCAGCCCCGGCAGCGGCCCCTTCCTCGCCAGTCGAGCGGCGGCGCTCCTGATTTCAGGGAGAGCAGGTTGCCTGCCGACCATTCGGCTACCAGAGGCATCAGGTCCGGGGCGAGCATTGCAAGGCCCTCTAAGGCGAAGAGGCAGCAGGGGGATCGATCACGAGCTGGCCGCGCATTCCCCAGTGCGCCGGGCTGCAGTAGCGGTTGCACTTGAACTCGAGGACCAGCGGAGCTCTCAGGCTCGGGCTCCCCGGCGCCTTGGGGAACGAGAAGCGCCTGCCGTTGACCAGGTAGCGGTACTCGCCGGCGTCCTCCTCGAAGCCGGTCTCGAAGCTCAGGTCCCTGGTCTCGCCGGGGGGGAGCGCCAGGTCGACGTTCAGCTGCGGCAAATTGAAGCTGTGCCCGACGTCCATCGCCCAGAACGAGACGTTGAGGCGCTCTCCCGCCACCACCTTCAGCACCGAGGGCTTGAATCCCCCGAGCTCGCCCGCGCTCGCCAGCACCAGCACGTTGCGACCTTCGCTGACCGTCGCGGCCGGAAGCGGCTTGAGCAGCGGGAAGAGCAGGAAGAACAGCGAGGGGACCACCGCGATGGCGATCAGCAGCCGCTCCGACTCGGGCTTGCTCCTGCGCGGGCTCATGCGAGGAAGACCCCCATGAACGCCGCGGTCGAGGCGAAATAGAAGACGGCCATGACCGCAGTGGCCCGCAGGGCGGCAGTGCGATCGCGTCCCAGCAGCTTGAACGCCAGGATGAAGGTCACCTGCAGCGCCAGCGCCAGCGCCACCTGGGAGAAGATAAACTGGACGAGCGGCAGGTATTGCGCTCCCAGGGGCGAATAGAGCTCGTGGGCGCTCGCCGCGAGGGCCTTGATCCCCATCCAGTTCCAGCCCCATCCCAGCGGATCGCTGGCAAAGGCCTTCAGCGGATAGGCCCAGTTCACGAAGAGCAGCGTGAGGCCGAAGGAGACCCAGAGCAGCTGCCCATAGGGCGAGAGCGCGTAGGACAGCGTGAGGAATAGCTTCTTGGCCGGTACCTCCCCAGGCTTGCCGCTCGCCCAGCGCGCGAGCGCCGAGAAGCCGAAGAAGATGGCCGGGAGGATCACCAGCGAGATGGAGGCCACCAGCACGCACCACTTGAGCCAGTTGACGAACCCGCCGGAGTCGGGAGCCAACACACCGAGCGTCGCGATGTTCGCGCCGTGGAAGGTGCTCATGTTCCCCCAGTCCTTCATCCAGAAATGGGACCCGAAGAACACGAACTCGTAGAACACCGCGAGCGACATCCGGATGAAGCCGTGCCAGGCCTCGTCCGGCCGGGCGCGCATCTTGTCGACCACCTCGCGACCCGGCATGCGCAGCTTGAGGGTCATGTTCCCGAGCGAGCAGCTCTTGACGCATTCGCTGCACAGATTGCAGTGGATGCTCGAGGCAGCCCCGGTGCGCCCCTTTCCTCCAGGGTAGAGCTTCCACGGGCAGCCCCAGCCGCGGGAATTGCCCACCATGCACTCCTTGCACTGGTGCTTGCGGCACAGCTCCTCGTCGCGCGGCTCCACCGCCATCGCCGAGGTGGAGGCGTGATAGCCGATGTAGAAGGCGGGGCACAGGTGGTCGCAGAACCGCCGGTGGGCGCCGTCGTACACGAGGGAGACGGCGGCCGCGATCAGCCCGAGCACGATGAACATCAGGCCCGAGGCCGCGGGCCTGGTGATCAGCCACACGATCGGCAGCGACATTCCCAGGAAGCCGACCGAGGCCACCCACGAGTGCTCCATCCAGGCGGGCCACTTCCGGTTCAGGGAGAAGAGGCGCGCTGGCAGAATCGGGTTTCGCCCGATCCTGCGGCGCGCCACCCACTCGCCCAACAGCGGCATGGGGCAGACCATGCACCAGAGCCTTCCGCCGAAGAGGATGAAGACCTCGACCAGGCAGAACCAGAGGATCCAGACGATGGCCACCGAGAAATTGAGCGCGCCCATGGGGTTGCCCACGGCCGCCGCGGTGCAGATCAGCACCATCAGCCAGAAGTTGGGGACCGTCAGCACGTAGCGCGAAAGCTCCCAGGAGAGGAATCGCTGGATCAGGGGGCCGACGAGACGGACCTTGAACAGGTCGAGGGACGATTCCAGGGAGACGCCGAGCAGCGAGTCGGACGGCGCGACCTTCCACAGGTAGCCGAGCATGGCCAGCGCGGTGAGGAGCGCGAAGCCCACCATCAGCGGGAAGAACGGGACGGCCCTGGATTCGACGATCAGGTCCGCGATCATGAATGGGTGCAGGGGGCCGCAGAAATGCGCGCAGCGGATCTTGAGTTTGCCGGGCTTGTCGAAGACCACGGGCCCCATGGTCTTGGTCAGGAAGGGTTCCAGCGTCTCTTTGATGTCGGTGCCGTCGACGTAGAAGCCGTGCGTCACGTCGATGGAAGTGGCGCGGAACACCACCTCCTCCCCTTCGGTAACCACAATGCGGTCCGGCGAGAAGCCGAACTGGTAGGCCTCGATGTCGACGACCCGCGGAGGCCCCTTCGCTCGCGGCGGCTCAAACAGCCCGAGCGAAACCGCAGCGCCACAGAGCGAGACCGCCACCAGCAACAGGGCCGGAAACAGTCGCCCCGCGCGCGAGAGGGGCTGGGGAGAGGGACCGCTCACGACCCCGCCTTCCGCTGCAGCTCATCGGCGGCAGGGCGAGCCCTGCTGAGACCCTCGAGGGGCCTGCGTTCGGCTGCCTCGGCCGCTTCCGGTTCGAGGGGAGCGAGCACATGGCGCGCCCTGCCGAGAGCCTCGAGGGTCCTGCGTTCAGCTGCCCCGGCCGCTTTCGGATCGAGGGAGGCGAGCACGCCGACCAGGGCTCTGCCCGCGCGGAAGCACTCGTTCGCCTCCTCGACCGAGGCGTTGTGCCGCTTTCCCTGCGCATCGAGGATCATCCGATTGAACTCGATACCCGCTGCTAGGATCGACTCCTTGCTCACCGGGCCGAGCTCCCGCTGCTGGTGGAGAAGCTCGAACAGGGCCAGCACCGGGCCGAGCGCCGAATCACCCGGCGGGCAGGCCGGCCAGAAGTGGAGGGTCAGCGCCTTCGCCACCAGGGCGATGGCGTCGTCGAGCTCAGGTTGCCTCATGCTGTTCCCCGGGAACGGACTTGCGGTGGCGAGCCCTGAAGGCGACCAGGCCAAGGAAGACGCAGGCATCGGCGATCAGCACCGCCTTCAACACCGAGTCGCCGGTCGATGGGCCGAGCCTGGCCGGGCGGTCGAAGCGCTCGAGGGCGGTCTGGTAGTCGGCCGGGGCCAGGACCTCCGGAATCGGCGGCGGAGCCTCGGCGATCGACCCGTCTTCGTATTCGCTGATGCTCAGCAGGTAGCCGAGGACGTTGTTGGCGTCTTCGGTCGAGAGGTCGTCCTTCCACTCGGGCATGGTCAGCGCGGGCTTCGGGCCATTGACGTCCTTCTTGCCTTCATCCGGCCGACCCCCGTGAATGATCGTCCGCATGTTCTGGTATTGGGAGAAGGTCGAGCCCGGGCGCGGGACCCCCAGCTCCTGGAGCAGAGGCAGGGTGAGGTCCTGGCCCTTGTCGAGAACGTCGATGACCTTCGATGCCTCTTCGGTCTCGAAGAGCATCATCAGCTCGCCGCGGTTGTTCAGCCGGGGGACGGTGTCGTTGATGTAATTGTGGTTGCGAATGCCGCCTCGGCCGCCACGGTTGTGACAGGCAATGCAGCCCTTAATGGTGAACAGCGCCTGGCCGCGCTCGCGCGAAGACGTGGTGGGGACCTTCACCAGCTGGGACATGGTGGGAAACACTTCCGGTGCGCCCCACTCGGTCATCGAGGGCGGGGCGTCGAAGTGACCGCTCTCGGGATAGATGAGCACGTAGCCGCGCATCCAATGGTGGCGGTCGGAGCACTTGTTCTTCGTGCACAGGTAGAGATAGGCCCCCGGTGCGAACTTCCCGGTGTCGAGCACCAGCTCCGTGGTCTGGCCCGGCTTGATCTCGAGGGGGCCGATGCCGAGGTCGGGGACGTAGAAGCCGTGCTCGTTGTCGAAGGCGCGAAGGCGAATGAGGAGCTGCTCTCCCTTGCGCGCGACGATCGTCGCCGGCCTGAATTGACGCGTGGTGCTCGCTGCCTCGCCGTGGGGCTCGCTGGCGTGCCAATACGAGGTGCGGGTCACCTCGTCCAGGGTCCAGACCGCGTCCTTGGACACCGCGGTCAGCTCGAGCACCCGCGCAGCAGCCGGCGGCGCGGCCCGCCCAGTGTCGGCAGCGAGCAGCGTTGCGAGCACGAGCCAGCGCGAGGCCGGGAGCATCACCGGAGCTCGACCTCTGCGGTGGCGACGGAGCCCTCGGCGACCGTGACCTTGATCGGCTCCGCCTTCTTCCGTTCGCTCCAGACCTTGAGGGTGTATTCGCCCGGCGGAACGCCCTCGATCTTGAAGGCGCCATCCTCGCCGGTGACCGCGAAGTACGGATTCTGCAGGACGAGCACGTAGGCGATCATCGAGTTGTGCATCTTGCAGAGAATCGTGTAGAGGCCCTCGGTCTTGAAGGCGTAGCTGCGCGTCTCGTCCTTGCTGTAGACGCCCAGATCGAACTTCTCGCCGTCGGGCGAGAAGACGTTGTGCCCGGTCGCGTCGTTGTTGAGAAACTTGACCGTGGTTCCCTTCACCACCGGCAGGACGAACGGGATGAACACCTGGTTCTTCTGGTCGAGCTCGGCCTCCTTGGGCGTGCCGGTGTAGGCCGCGCTCTCGATGTAGACCACGACGTTCTTCTTGTGTTTGGCAACCTTGGCATTCACCTTCCCCGCGATGCCCCCCGCGGCAGCGGGAAGCGAGAGCAACGACAGCGCGGCGGCGGCAATGGTCGGCAGCAGGCTCCTCGTCATTCGCATGGATGCTCCTTGATCAATGCTGGTGGACCGGGCCGCCCGCGGGCGGCGCCGGGAGGACGATGGCGCCTTGCAGCAGGCGCACAGGGGAAATGGCGGCGGAGTCCCCGCGATCGCTCTGAACCGTGATCGCCATCTCCTGGATCGTGGCGAGGAGATAGGGATAGGCCGCGTCGAGGGCCCCGCTGGAGTCGAGCGCTCCGAGCGAGACGAAGGCGGGAACGCCCTCCCCGCCCTCCTGCTCGCACTCGTGGCTTTGAGCGAAGCGCACCCAGACGCCGTACTTCAGACCCTCGCCGAGCGGCGGCAGGTTGCTCGTGTGCAAATCGAGCTTGTTGTCCCGGGTCGTCACCTGCCCGCTCCAAGTGGCCGCCGCGCTCGAGACCGGGACATACGCCAGACCGCCGATGCCATCGCCTCGCAGCCGCAGCAACGCCGAGGGCGCCGCGGGAAGCTCCCCCGCCTGCTCCTCGGTCACCTGAATCGACTGAATTCCGGCCGGATCGGCCAGCGCGCCCTCGAACGGCACGGCGAGCGGCTCGCCCGGCCTGAGCACGCCCAGGGCTGTTGCCCCGGCGCTGGTCTGAGCCCAGGCGACGTAGCGCGAGCTGGGCGCCAGCGGCTCCAGCCCCTCGGCCTGGACGCGCAGGGACTGGCCAATGACCTCGCTGCGTCCGCTCGGCAGGGCGACCTGAGCCGCGAGCGTGAAGGTGCGCATGATCGGACCGACCTGGCAGCCGAGCACTGCCGACAGGCCGGCAATCGCCAGTGGGCTGGAGCGGGCAATCTTCATCGTCGTTCCTCGTCCTCTCGAATCACATGCACATCGCGACGCCGCTCATCACCATGCACGACTGGCCGCTCGGGCAGCTCGCGGCGACCCAGCTGTTGCAGCTGCCCCACTCGCGCGTGCAGGTGTCGATCCGCGTCGAGCCGTTGCAACGCTTGGCGCCGGCCGTGTCGCAGGGGTTGGCGCAGTTCAGGCCGCCATCGCTTGGGATGACCTCGGGACAGGGAGGGTCCGGGAAGTCGTGGCTGTCGCCGCAGGCGGCACCGGCCAGGAGCAGTGCGATGAGCGAAGCCCTCAGTGAGCCCGCGAGTAACGCTCGTTTCATTGGGATTTCCGTTTCGATGCGCTGGCTAGAAGGCGACGTTGAGCCCGCCCTGGGCCTGGGTGAGGGTCAGGTGTTGCCCCGCGCCTTCCGTCCGCTGGGCCGCCGCCAGGATCTGGGCCCGCACGTTGGCGCGCAGGACGAAATAGACCCCGCCCGAGAGCCGGTCCTCCACCGCGTGCTCGGTGATGAATCGGCGCTCGGCGCGCGCGGTGGGGATCAGCCAGGGGAAGAGGACGTAGTCGAGCTGGGCGAAGAAGTTCCAGTGGTCCTTGGGCTCGTTGGGCTCGGCCAGCGCCGGCCGGTGATTGGCCCCCCGCTCGTAGGCCACGATCAGGTTCAGGTCCCGGAAGAGCAGGTTGACGTCCCCGCCCATGAGCGAGAACGCGTCTTCTTGAGTCGCCACCGCCGGGTCGCCAATCATCGCGATCCCAGAGAGGCCGAAGACCCCGAAGGTCGCGCTGGTTTCTCTCCAGGGATCGCTCTCGGTGGCACCGCCGATTCCGTCCATGCGCATCCCGCCCAGCTTGTAGGAGACGCGGCCGTAGACGTCCTTGGAGGGGTTGACGAGGTTGTTGGGCCCGGCGACCACGCCGGCCGTGTATCCCAACCGCCCGGCGGCGACCACGCCATTCGCCTCGATTCCCAGCTGCGTGGGATCGAGCGAGAAGGGGTTGTCGAAGACGGTGGTCGCTCCCAGCCAGGGCGCGTAGCCGAGCGTGCGGTGCATCGTCACCGGGAGCGCGCCGGTCTCGATCCGGCCGACGCGGAGCGTGGCCCAGGGCTGCTCGAAGGGAGTCACGTTCATGAAGACGCGCTCGATGCTGATCGAGGTCGTCTCGCCGCCGGTCGGCCGCGGCATGGCCATCACGGTGGCCCCGGCCCACCCCGAGAAGCTGTCGCCGAGCGTCGCCGCGGCGGTGAAGGTGATGTTCGCCCCGACCCCCGCGAAGCTGACCTGGTTCGGCGGCCCAGGGGTGTAGGTCATGCTCGAGCCGAGCGCCACCGCCAGCGGCGACGCGCCGGGGAGGTCATTGGGCCAGATGGCGTTGGGGAAGACTCTCTTGTGGGCCTCCTGCCCGAGCGCCACCGGCTCCTTCTTGGTGCTGTCCACCTCCTCGCCCGCGGGGAAGCGATGGCCGTTGCGCCGGAACGCCTCTCCGAACGGATTGAGCTTCGGGTAGGCGGTGTGACAAGTCTGGCAACTCGTCTCGTATTTGCGCGCGAAGACGGGAATTGCCCGGGCGTCGCGAGGCATTCCAACCACGGTCGCGAGCATCGCCCCCGCGGCAAGTGAAACGAGCTTTCGCCGGACCCGCGCTCTTGCTCGGGCGGCAGGTCTCTCAACCCCGCTGGACATGGTTGCCATCCTGAAAGTCGTGGATCGCTGCGGATCTGCCTGGGCTTCGAGCTACATGCACATCGCCGAGCCCATCACCATGCACGACTGACCTGAGGGGCAATCCGCGGTGACCCAGCTCAGGCATCCGTTGGCCTGGCTCTTACAGGTGTCGATCTTGACGCCATTGCAGCGTTTCTTTCCCGCGGGCGTGCAGGAATTGACGCAGGTCGAAGCGTCCGGTCCAGAGCCGGCATCGGTCGCACCGCCGGCATCGGTACCGAGCGATGCGTCGTGCCCGCTCGAGCCCGAGTCGGTCGTTGCCAGCCCGGCATCCGCGCCTTCGTCGGTGCCGACGTCGCCTGAGCAGGCCAGGAGAGGCATCAAGAGCAGAAACAGTCCAAGAACGCGGCGCATGCTGGGGATTCCTTCGCGGCTCAATACCGTCGCCGAGCAGAGTGGTCACCATCCGTGCATCCACTCGACGCGGCGAGTGGCTGCGGTCACGCCGCCCTGTGCAATGGCTATGCCCCGAAGTTCGGATGCCTCTGTGCCTTCACAATCGCTGGAAGGCGGAGGCACGCCTTCTCTCGCTATTCTCCTCGCATGACTGGGGAAAAAGCCTTGTGAGAGCTGCATGCAGGCCGTCCTGGAAACTTGGACGTGGGCAGATCTCGCGCACCACACTGTGACCGCTCTGGCCACGGCGAATCGCTTCCGGGTCAACTCGCCTGGAAGCCAAACGATTGTTCTTCTGGCTTGGCGCTGCCTGACCTGCTGGCCCCAGAGCCGCAGGGCGCCGTGACGGTGGCGCCCGAGCATCGTCCAGCGCTCCGAACGCTCCATCGCACTGGCACACGCCCCGGCCATTCCTGGCCTGAACGCGCGGCCGATGGACACTACGGCGCCACAATCACCTCGCCGATCATTCCGCGCTCGGCGTGCTCGAGGATGTGGCAGTGGAAGAGCCAGGTTCCCGGGAAGCCATCGAAGCTGACCGCAAGCTTGACCTTCTCATACGCCGGCACGTTCAACGTGTCCCTCCAGGCGGCCACCCCTTCGGCCGGCGAGAGCACCTGGAACGAGAAGCCGTGCAAGTGGAAGGGATGATCCATCGGGCTCTGGTTGTCGATCACCCAGGTCTCAATCGCCCCGAGGGTGGTGTTGAACGGGGTGACGTTGGGGAACGACTCGCCGTTGATCTGGAACTTGGGGTCCATCATGTCGCCCGCTTCGGCCAGGGTGAGCGTCCGAGTCGTCGCGGAAGAAAGGAGAGTGGGGATGGTTCGCAGCGTCTGCGGCACCGCCGACGGCGTCACTGCGTCGCCAGCCACCGTGCGCAGCGTCAGCAGATCCACGTCCGCCGGCGTCGGCGCCATGTGCTGGCCGCGGTCGTAGGCCAGCGCCTTGAGGTCGACCTCTCCGGGAGCGTCGGCGGCTGACAGCAGAACCTCAGCGCGCTCGCCCGGCACCAGCAACAGCGAGTTGACCTGCGTCGGGCCGGAAAGCAGCCCGCCGTCGCTTCCCACCACCGTCAGCTTGCGGCCGGGGACCGCCAACAGGAAATAGCGGGCGTTGGCGGCGTTGATGAACCGCCAGCGCTGCTGCTCACCGGGCCGCAGCTCAGCCGCCGGCTTCTGCAGCCCGTTGACCAGCACGACATTTCCCTCCAGCCCGTTCATCGGGACCATGGCATCGCCTTGGGCGAGGGCGCCATTCGCATCGAGCAGGGCATCGTCGAGGATCGCCAGCCGCTCGGCGCCGAGGTCCGGCTCGCCGTCGCCGTGAACCACGATGGCGCCGTACAGCCCGCGGCGGACCTGGTCGTTGGTCCGGACGTGCGAGTGATACCAATACGTCCCCGGGTCCTTGAGGGTGAACTTGTAGTCGAAGGTCCCGCCCGCGGGGATCATGGTCATGCCATCCATGTCGTTGGGCACGCGCAGGCCGTGCCAGTGGATGGAGGTCGTCTCGGCGAGCGAGTTGCGGAAATGGACGATGATCGTATCGCCGACCTTGGCCTCGAGGGTCGGGCCGGGCACGGTCCCGTTGTAGGTCCAGACCGCCGTCTTCTTGCCAGCCAGGTATTCGACCTCGCCGGTGCGCGCCTCGAGGTTCACCTCGACGATGGCCGGATCCGGGTTGGTGTCCTGCAGCTTGGCCGGGCTGATCCAGCCCCCATTGTCAGCGGGAGCGGGATCGGGCTGCGGAAGGCTGTTGCTGCCCTTGTTCCCGCAGGCGGCGGCGAGCAGAAGTACGAGCCAGGCATGCAGCACTCTGAAACGTCGCATGGTTGCTCCGGGAATCTGGGGCGCTAGGCGCTGC
The DNA here is from genome assembly GCA_037442205.1 of Myxococcales bacterium. Classification (GTDB taxonomy): domain Bacteria; phylum Myxococcota; class Myxococcia; order Myxococcales; family UBA5297; genus JBBIQS01. Next base: position 17,765 of record JBBIQS010000047.1, on the reverse strand, counting down.
CGCCCGTGTTCGAGGTGTCCGGCTCGAGAGGCTCTCGACCGCGCTGAGCCTTCCTCGAGCTCGAGGAACAGATTGCTGGCGTGCCTGCCGCGGGAGGCTACATGCACATGGCGCTGCCCATGATCATGCAGGACTGTCCGCTCGGGCAGCTCGAGGTGATCCAGCGCAGGCACCCGTCTGCCTGCTGCTTACAGACATCGATCTTGGAGCTGTCGGCGCTGAGGCAGCGCTTCTTTCCCGCCATCGGGCACGGGTCGACGCAGGTCGAAGCATCGTGTCCAGCACCCGCATCCGCCGAGATCGCCGCATCGGGATGGGCCGAGGACGCATCGAGCCCGGTCGAGCCCGAGTCGGACGTGCCGACCCCAGCATCTGCTCCCTCTTCGAACGTACCGACCTCGCCTGAACAGGCGGCGAGAGACATCAGGGCCAACGACAATCCGAGCGCTCGATGCATGCTGCTGCTTCCTTACGCGGCCGGTCGCCGCCAGTCAGAGGGTTCACCACGCGCGCATCCACTCGACACTGGGAGTAGGAGCGGCCCGGACGGCCAAGCAATGGTCATGCCTCGGGGTTCGCCGGCGCGCAGACCGTCAATACGACCTTGGGTTAGGTAGAGGAGCCGTCGCGGGGTGACATCCTGGCCAGGGTGCTGGCCTGAACCTTTCTTTAACTGCTCGAAGATTGTTGCAGCGTCGCCTGCCTCGAGTGCGCTCGCCGTTCGCCTTCTTCAGAGGACGATCCGGCTTTACGACCGCCCGCCAGCCAGCCGCCTGCCCTCACGCACGCCAAGCCGGCGCAGCTTCTGCTTCATCTCGCTGAGGCAGCGCTCCTCGCACTTGTCGATGGGCGCGAAGAAGTCATGCCTGTGCACGATGGCCACCTCGAGCCGCACCTCGTCGCGGGCTTTGAGGTCGGGAGCGGCGCGGAGCTCGGGATGGTAGCCCTCGATTTCGTAGCGCGAGGGTCTGAGCTCGGTCGGCAGAATCCACTGGGCGATCTCCCGGAGCGCCGCGTACGCCTTGGTGCACTCCGGGCACCCGGGCATCACGTGCTCGGGATGCTCGTGCAGACCATAGAGTTGCAGGTCGAACCCAACCCGAGCGAGCTGGTGCTCGACCACTTGAGTCTCGGGGTGCACCTCGTAGCGGACGCGGTGGCGCGCGGCGAGCTCACGCAGGTGAGCCTCCTGCCGATCAGCCGTGTCCTGAGTGCGCATGGACGCGCCTGCGCCCCCTCTCGAGTTCCAAACGATTCCGCGACCAACAAAAGGTAGCCACGCCAGGACTCTGCTTGCGGCTGTGGCCTGCCGTTCTCGGGGGAAGATCAGGCGCGCGTGCCACGGGCGGTCGTTGCCGGCGACGGCGCGACAGCTAACTTTCGACCGAGCGAGAGGACCTTGGGGGACATCGGCACCCAGCTTGCTCTCTATCGCACGCGCTTGGCAGAGAAGCGCACGGCCCTCTCGGAGCTTCAGCTCGGGATCGTCCTCATCTCCCTGCCGCTCACGCTCCACACCGCGCTGATGATCTTGGCAGGGCGACATCCACTCGCAGAGCGCCTGCTCAGTCTGCTCCCAGTATTTGCGGCGATCTTCCTGATCGGCGTAGCGGTGACGGTCCATTCGCTCGTTGAGCTGGTTCGAGCGCAGCGTGCAATCCGGAGCCTGCGCCATGGCCTGCGTCGGGATCGCCCGCCTAGGTAGCTCGAGCGCACGTCCCTTCCGATCGCGTCCACGAGTGTCAGTCCGTCAGGGCCCTGCCCTCCCGCCGCGCCTCTCGCTTGAGCTGGTGGCCGCGCCAGAGGAAGTAGATCGCCGGGTAGACCGCCAGCTCCATCAGCACCGAGGTCACCACGCCCCCGACCATCGGCGCGGCGATCCGCTTCATGACGTCGGCGCCGGCGCCGTGGCTCCATAGAATCGGGACCAGGCCGGCGATGATCGTGGCAGCGGTCATGATCTTGGGCCGCACCCGCCTCACCGCGCCGTGGTCGATCGCCTCGCGCAGGTCGGAGAGGCCGCGCATCTGCCCCTCGCGCCGGCGCTGGTAGTAGGCCTGGTCGAGGTAGAGCAGCATCACCACGCCGGTCTCGGCGTCGAGCCCAGCCAAGGCGATCAGCCCGACCCACACCGCGATGCTCAGGTTGTAGCCGGAGAGGAAGAGCAGCCAGATCGCCCCGACGAGCGAGAACGGCACCGCCAGAAGGACGATCGCCGTCTTCGTCAGCGAGCGGGTGTTGAGGTACAGGAGCAGCACGATGATGAAGAGCGTCAGCGGCACGACCACCATCAACCGCCGCTGCGCGCGCTGCATGTACTCGAACTGCCCGCTCCAGGTCAGGGTGTAGCCGGCCGGCAGCTTCACCTGTTCGGCGACCGCCTTCTGCGCCCGGCGCACGTAGGTCCCGACGTCGATCCCGGTGATATCGACGTAGACCCATGCGTTCGGCCGGGTTCCCTCGCTGCGCACCACCATCGGGCCGCGCTGGAAGTCGAAGCTGGCGAGCTCGGCCAACGGGATCTGCGCTCCGGTGGGCGTCGGCACCAGCACCCGTCCCAGCTTCTGCGGGTCGTCGCGCAGCTCGCGCGGGTAGCGCAGATTGACCGGGTAGCGCTCGAGCCCTTCGACGGTGGTGGTGACGGTCATCCCGCCGATGGCGCTCTGGATGACCTGCTGAACGGCATCGATCGAGAGTCCGTAGCGCGCGATCTCCTGGCGATTGATGCGGATATCGAGGTAGTTGCCGCCGAGCGCGCGCTCGGCGAAGGCGCTCAGCGTCCCTGGGACCCCGCGCATCACCGCCTCGACCTGGATTCCGATCTGCTCGAGCGTGGCCAGGTCCGGGCCGCCGATCTTGATGCCCACCGGAGTCTTGATGCCGGTGCTGAGCATGTCGGTGCGGGTCTTGATGGGCATGGTCCAGGCGTTGGTCACGCCCGGGAACTGGATGGCCTGGTTGAGCTGCTGAATGAGCTTGTCGGCGGTCAGGCCCGGGCGCCACTCGCTCTCGGGCTTGAGCATGATGGTGGTCTCGAACATGTCGAGACCTGCGGGATCGGTGGCCGTCTCCGCGCGCCCAGCCTTGCCGAGCACGTGGTGCACCTCGGGGAAGGCTTTGATGATCTTGTCGGTCTGCTGCAGGGTCTGCTTGGCCTTGGTGATCGATATGCCGGGCAGCGTCGTCGGCATGTAGAGCAGGTCGCCCTCGTACAGCGGCGGCATGAACTCCGAGCCGAGGTAGCGGAACGGAATCACCGTCACCGCCACCAGCAGTATCGCGACCAGGATCACCGCCACGCTGTAGCGCACCACGAAGCGCGCGACCGGGTGGTAGGCGCGAATCAGAAGGCGGTTGATCGGATTCCTCTCCTCCGGGCGGATCCTGCCTCGGATCCAATAGCCCATCAGCACCGGAACCAGGGTCACCGAGAGCAGGGCTGCGGCGCCCATCGAGTAGGTCTTGGTGAAGGCCAGTGGCCGGAAGAGCCGCCCCTCCTGTTCCTGAAGCGTGAACACCGGGATGAACGACACGGTGATCAGCAGCAGCGAGTAGAAGAGCGACGGTCCGACCTCGCCTGCCGCCTCGGCGATCACCAGCCAGTGCGCCCGGCGCTGCTCGGGCGCAAGAGACTCCTCGCGCTCGAGATGCTTGTGCGCGTTCTCGATCATGATGATCGCTGCATCGACCATCGCGCCGATGGCGATGGCGATTCCGCCGAGCGACATGATGTTGGCGTTGATGCCCTGCCAGCGCATCACGACGAAGGCGATGAGGATGGCCGTGGGCAGAGTGAAGATCGCCACCAGCGCGCTGCGCACGTGGAGCAGGAAGAGGATGCTCACCAACGCCACGATGATCGACTCTTCGATCAGCTTGCTGCGCAGCGTCTCGATCGCCCGCTCGATGAGCCCGGACCGGTCGTAGGCCACCTCGATCCGCACGTCCTTGGGCAGGCCTTGCCGCAACTCGGCGAGCTTGGCCTTCACTCCGTCGATGACCTTGAGAGCGTTCTCGCCGTAGCGCATCACGATGATGCCGGTAACGACCTCGCCCTCGCCGTTGGCTTCGGTGAGCCCGCGGCGCATCAGCGGCCCCAACGCCACCGAGGCGATGTCGCGCACGTGAATCGGCGTCCCGGTCCGCTTGTCGACCCCGACTGCGATGGCCTGCACGTCCTCCACCGATTTGATGTAGCCGAGCCCGCGGATCATGAACTCCTTCTCGCCGAGCTCGATCACCTCACCGCCGACGTCGTTGTTCGACCGCTTGAGCGCCATCTCCACGTCCGACGCCGGGAGGTTGAAGGCCAGCATGCGGTCGGGGTCGAGCGTCACCTGGTACTGCTTGACGAAGCCGCCGATGCTCGCCACCTCGGCCACGCCGGGAACCGAGGCCAGCTGGTAGCGCAGGAACCAGTCCTGCAACGAGCGCAACTCGGCCAGCGAGCGCTGAGCGGAGGTCACCGTGTACTCGTAGACCCAGCCCACGCCAGTCGCATCGGGTCCGAGCGTGGGGATGACGTTCGGCGGCAACCGCTTCTGCGCGTAGTTCAGGTACTCGAGGACGCGGCTGCGCGACCAATAGAGGTCGGTGCCATCCTCGAAAATGACGTAGACGAGCGAGTAGCCGAAGAACGAGTAGCCTCGCACGACCTTCGAGCGCGGCACCGAGACCAGCGCGGTAGTCAGCGGATAGGTGACCTGGTCCTCCACCGTCCGCGGCGATTGCCCGGGATATTCCGTGTAGATGATGACCTGGACGTCGCTCAGGTCGGGAATGGCATCCACCGGCGTGTTGAGCAGCGAGTACGCGCCCCAGCCGATCAGGAAGGCCGTCGCCAGCAACACGAGGAAGCGGTTGCGAATCGATGCCTCGATGATCCGCTTGAGCATCCCGCCCCCGCTCCCGCCGCTGGTCAGTGCCCGCCGTGCCCGCCGTCTGAGGGCGGGCCCGCGTCCACTCCCTGGCTCTGCGATGGCTTCGCTGCGCCGCTTCCTCCGATTGCTGGCGCCGCGCCGTGGCCCGCGTGCCCTCCCATCGCCCCCATGGCGGATCGCAAGTTGCTTTCCGAGTCGAGGAGGAATTCCGAGGACGTCACGACCAGCTCGTTGGGCTTGAGGCCGTCGAGGATCTCGACGTAGCCGCCTCCGCTGGCCCCCAGCTTCACCTCGCGCGGCTCGAAATAGCCATTGCCCAGAGCGACGATCACGACGGTCCTTTCGCCGGTGCGAATGACTGCCTGCTCGTTGACGGTGGTTGCCTGCTGCGCCACAGGCGAGCGGATGGTGACGTTGGCGTACATGTTCGGCTTGAGGAGCACGTCGTCCCCGGGCTGGGCGACCTGGACCCGGACTTCGACCGTCCGTGACTCCATCGAGACGACCGGCTGGATGTAGTCCACGCGCCCTTCGATCAACCGGTCTGGAATGCCAGCGACCTGGATCTCGACCACCTGCCCCTCGCGAAGCCACGGAAGCTGGTGCGGGTAGATCTGCGCGAAGAGCCAGACTTCGCGCAGGTCGCCGACTCTCAGCAGCGTCATCCCGGGTTGGATTTGCATCCCGGCGGTGACCTGCTTGTCCAAGACCACGCCGTCGGCCGAGGCGCGGATCGTCATCAGCCTTCTGGGCACGCCACGGCGGGCGAGCTCGATGACGTCGCGCTCCAGGACGCCCCAGAGGAGCAGCCTGCGCTTGGCACCCTGGACCAGGCTCCACGCGCCGGCCCTCGTCTCGGCCGGGGCTCCCCGGCCGAGGGAGCGCGCGTACTGCAGCGCCACGAGGTACTCGCGCTGGGTGGCCAGCAGCTCGGGGCTGTAGATGTCCGCCAGCGGATCGCCCTGTCGGACCTGCTCGCCGGTGAAGTTGACGTACAGCCGCTCAACCCATCCAGTGACTTTGACGGTGACGGTGACCAGCCGCCGCTCGTCGGGCCGGACGATTCCGACGGTGCGGACATTCCGGCTGAGCCGCCGAACCTCCGCGCGCTCGGTGGTGACGCCCGTCTCCTGGACCACGCGCGGATCGATCCGCACCGCATTCGGGCCCGCGCCCAGCGGCGGGCCGGGCGGGGCGCCGGCGCCGCCGGTCCCCGCCTCGCCGGCATAGACTGGCACGTAGTCCATGCCCATCGGGTCCTTCTTCGGAGTGGGCGAGGTCTCCTGCGGATTCATCGGGCTGCGGTAGTAGAGGATCTTTCGCCCCCCGCCCGCCTGCGCCGCCTCTTCACCCCGGTGCCGGAAGATGAGTGCCCCGGCGACAAAGGAGGCGGCGGCGAAGGCGATCACCGCCAGTGCCAGCAGAATGCGCTTGCGCGGTCTCATCGCCCTGCTCCGCCGGGAGCCGGTCGGGGCGCCATCCCCTCGGGCTCAGGTGCTTCCGCCGATCCCCCAACCTGCCGCCCTCCGCGCAGCGATCTCGTACGGCAATGCCAGGCGCGAGCGGACATGCCGCCCCGCCAAACTTGCGGTCCGCAGTCTCCCCGCGCAACGGACGGCCGTCCGATCGCTCGGTGCTTCTGCCGGTTGGAGATGAGCCTCGGCCGCTGGCGCTAGCCCCTGCGCGCCGCGCCGGCTCTTCGCGCGATCTCGGCAAGCACCTCGTAGGGCTGGCAACCTTCCACCCGGTAGCTGCCGATGATGAAGGTGGGGATGCCGGTGACGCCCATCTGATTGGCCTCGTCGCGGGCCTTATCGACCCGCTCGAGATAGCCGGGCTTGGAGGCCGCCCGGCTTGCCGCGCCCTCGGACAGGCCGGCGCGCTGCGCGAGCGCGGCGAGAACCTGAGGCGACTCGAGGTCCTGGCCCTCGCGCCAGTGGGCGCTCATGGCAGCCTTGCGGAAGGGCTCGAGCCGACCCTCGTCGCGGGCGAGCTCGGCCAGCGCCAGTGCCGCGCGAGTATTGGGAATCCGCTCGGGCGACCCCATGTCGTGGATGCCGAAGCTCTGGGCGAAGGCCTTCATCCGCTGGCTCATCGCCTGGATGCGCGGACCGAAGAGGTCCTCCAGCCGCGCCCCGCCCACCGGGGTCTCGGGGTGCAGCTCGAAGCCGCGCCACTCGAGCTCCAGTTCGAACTCCTTCAGCAGCCTCGCCACGCTGCTCTCCTCGGCGACGAAGCAGAACGGGCAGACGAAATCGGTGTACAGCCGGAGCGTGACCGCCATCGGGAACCTCTGGGGACGAGGCCCATCCATAAGGAGGCCGCGGCGCTGGCGCAACGCGGCCTCGACTCAGCGGGTGACCAGGCGGACCAGCAGCTCGCCGGCGTTGTCGGCGGGGTCGTCGTCGGGGAGCAGCAGCCAGAAATCCTTGGCGCCCTGCACCTCGAGCGGCTCCCCGGACACCAGCACGCCCTGCCCGGTCTTGGTGAGGCCTGATTGGAAGTAGAACAGCCGCCTCACCGCCCCGCCGCCCGCGCCCAGGTCGACCTGGCCGCCGAGCTTGGCGAGATAGCTGCCTCGCGGGTCGAGCCCGGTGAACCTCCCCAGTCGCGCGGTGGGGACGATCACGTTCTGCGCCGGGTCGACCAGCAGCGGGAAGCGCCTCTTGCCCCGGCCCTCTTCGGCGATCCACAGCTTCAGCGAGCCGCTGTTGTCCTCGGACGAGTCGTCGAAGATGAAGGCGTAGAGCGCCCGCAGGCCGCTCACCCTCTCGGTCTGCCCGGGCCCCAGCGCCCCGAAGCTGCCCTCCGCCGACACTCCAGAGGCGCGCTCCCCGAAGTAGAGCACCTGCTTGAGCGGCGGCGACCCGGGGCCGCCCAACATCGCCATCCCCTCGCTCGACAGCCGGTAGGTCTTCCTCGGATCGAGCCGCACCCGCGCCGCGGCGCTGGCCGGGATGCTCACCGCCATCCGCCCGGGCAGCGTGATGATGGTCTCGGTCCCGTGGACCACCGGCCCCGGCTCCACCGGGTCGTCGGGAGGGTTGAGGTCGTCGCGAGCCGCCTCGGGCTGGGCCTGCGGCGGCGAGACGGCGTCGATCTCGAAGACCTGGCGCAGCTCGGCCTTGTCGCCGCTCTGCGGCGGGACCTCGACCTCGATCGGCTTGCGCCCCTCGAGCAGAAGCTTCACCCGATGGGCCGTGCGCGCCCGCAGGCCCTCGACCCGCGCCGGGGTCAGCTTGCCGGTCTCGTCCCCGTCCACCAGCACCGCCGCCCCCGAGGGAACCGTGGCCACCTCCAGCGCGAAGGTGCGCGGCCCCTTGAGCAGCGGCACCGCCAGCGCCCCAAGTGCCCCGGCGAGCAGCACTGCGCCCACTCCGACCGCCAGCCACTTCGAGGGCAGCTTCCGTCGGCTGGGCAGCGCCATCTCCTCGGTCCCGACCTCGGAGGTGATGCGCGCCGCGTTTTCGGCCGCCCGGGTCACCTGCGCCGGATTGCGCCAGCGCTCCATCAGATCGATGAACTCCTCGGGGACGGTGGCCCGGCCGCCTTCGGCGTTGAGCTCCTCCTTGCACAGCCAGGTGACGAAGTGCCCGACCCACGCCGGCGAGAAGCGCGGCTCGGCCTTGAACAGGTACTGGCGCAAAGCGTCGTGCAGCTGCATCGCCGTGTAGCGGCTGTCGGGATTCTGGGCCATCGCCCGCAGCACGATGGCCTCCAGCTCGCGCGGGATGTCAGGGTTGGCGGCGCTGGGCCGGTCGAACTCGCCCTTGGCGATGTGCCCCAGTACTTCGATCACCTTGCCCTCGAAGGGCCGGCGGCCGACCAGCATCTCGTAGATCACGATCCCGGTGGCGAAGACGTCGGTGCGGGCGTCGAGCGGCTTGCCGCGAGCCTGCTCGGGCGAGAAGTAGACGTACTTGCCCTTCATCGCCCCGGTCTGGGTCTTGGTGTTGTCCAGCCCGGCCGAGCGGGCCTTGGCGATGCCGAAGTCGACGATCTTGACCTGGCCCTCGTAGCTGACGATGACGTTCTGCGGCGAGACGTCGCGGTGGATGATTCCCAGCGGCCGGCCGTTCTCGTCGGTGCGGGTGTGGGCGTAGTGCAGCCCGGCGCACAGCTCGGAGGCGATGTAGACCGCGATCGGCGTCGGCACCAGGAAGCCGCGCTCCTGGGCCTTGCGCATCAGCCGGTTCAGCGCCTGGCCCTGGACGTACTCCATCGCCAGGAAGTACTCGCCGTCGATCTCGCCGAAGTCGAAGATCTGGGCGATGTTCCCGTGGGAGAGACTGCAGGCGATCTTCGCCTCGTTGATGAACATCGAGACGAACGCCGAGTTGCCGGCGTAGTGAGGAAGGATGCGCTTGATGACGACCGACTTGGTGACGCCGGCGGCGGCGACGAAGCGGGCGCGGAAGATCTCCGCCATCCCGCCCGCGGCGATGCGGTCGAGCAGCTGGTATTTGCCGAAGTTGGGTCCGGGCTGCGCCATGAAGCGTTCCGAGGCAGCGAAGAGTAGCACACGGCTCACACTCGCCCGCCGGCTGCTCGCCACCTTGGCCCTCTGCGCCGGGCTGTCGGCCTGCCCCGGCGGCAAGAGCGGCGCGGCGCTCCAGTCCGCCAAGAGCTGGCCGCGCGCGCCCAAGGGCTACGGGCGCGCCCCCGAGGAAGGGCTGGCGCTGCAGATCAAGGATCGACGCCTGCAACTCCCCGATGGCCGCCGCTGCGCGGGATCCGATCCGGGCTGCGCCGCCCCGCTGGCGGCGCTTCGGGGGAAGAAGCTGACGCTGGAGGTGGACGCGTCCTCGGCGATGGGAGAGCTATCGGCGGCGCTGCAGGCGCTCACCGAAGCCTTGGAGGAGGGCGATCAGGCTTGCCTGCTGGTGCAGGACGAGGCCGGCCAGGCGCGCTGCATCCCGTTCCGCCCTTTCAGCGGCGACGAGTTCTCCGCCTGGCTGGATGCCGACCAGCCGCTGGGGAAGATCCGGGTGATCATGCGCGCCGACGGGCTGGAGGTGGTGGCCGACCGCGGCAAGGTCCCCGGGCCCGATCGCTTCGGCCCTTCGCTGCCGCCGGTCGCCGGACGCCCGGACTTCGCCGGGCTCGATCGGCTGGCCGCATCCCTGGCGAGGCGATTCCCGGACGAGACGGAGGCGGCCCTGGCCGCCAGCGCCGGGATCAGCATCGGCCAGGCGGCTCAGGCGCTGTCGCTGCTCTCGGGACCCGACGCCTCGCGCTTCAAGCGGACCTACCTGGTCTATCCCTGACCGGCCTTGGACTGCTGGCCGTCGGAAGAAGCGGGCTGCGGGGCCGCTTCGGGCGCGGGAGGCTGGGACGACTTGACCGCCTCGAAGTCGATCTTGGTGAGGCGGCTGCCGGCGACCACCTGGTCGCGGCGGCGCTGCTCGCGGTCGGCGAGCAAGCGCCCGGCGCGGGCATAGGCCCAGCCGCTGAGGGCGATGCCAAACCCGAAGGCGGCGACGAGCGCGGCGACATAGCGCGGCTGGAAGAGCACCTCGGCGCCGCCGGAGATTCCGGTGACCGCCACCTGCAGCAGCGGGACCAGCAGCAGCTGAGCCGGCACCAGCGTCCAGCGCGGAGCCTGCACCACCAGGCCGGCCGCAAAGGCGAGCAACGGGGCGAAGACCAGCTGCGGCAGCGCCAGGATCAGCACGCCGATCACTGGGCGGAGCCAATGGGACTCGAGAGAGGACGCCAGCACTCCGCCGGAGATCCGGGAGGAGATGGGCATGCTCACCACCAGCGTGGCCATGCCCAGGGCCACGCCGAAGATGGCGGCACGCACGTGCTGGCGCACGGTGAAGGTGGGGGCGGAGGCAGCCGGCTCGCTCATGGCGCGGAGGAGTATATCCGCCTACTCGGCAACCTTCGAGGCGGCATGCCCGGCCGGCAGATAGAAGACCTTCACCAGGCACAGCCCGTGCGCGGGCGCGGTGGCCCCGGCCAGGGTCCGGTCCTTGCTCGCCAGCAGCTGGGCAATCGAATCGGGCGAACGCTTGCCGAGCCCGGCCTCGACCAGAGTGCCGACGATGTTGCGGACCATGTGCTTGAGGAAGGCGGTGGCCTCGATCTCGAGGGTCAGCAGCTCGCCCTCGCCGCGCAGCTCCAGCCGGCGCACCTCGCGCACCGGGTGGGCGGCCTGGCAGTTGGCGGCGCGGAAGGCGCTGAAGTCGTGTCGCCCCAAGAGCGGCTGGGCGGCCGCGCGCATGGCCGCGAGGTCGAGGGGCTGGAAGATCTGCCAGGCGTAGCGGCGCCACAGCGGCGAGAGCGCCCGGCGGTTGAGGATGCGGTAGCGGTAGATCTTGCCCTGCGCCGAGCGGCGGGCGTCGAAGCCGGCCTCGCGCTCCTCGGCCTCGACCACCGCGATGTCCTTCGGCAGCAGCCCGCTGGCCCCGGCCACGAAGGCCCGCAGCGGCAGCTCGCGCCCGGTGCTGAAGCTGGCCACCTGCCCCAGGGCGTGGACCCCGGCGTCGGTGCGCCCAGCCCCGGTCACTCGCACCTCCTCGGACAGGAGCTTCCCCAGCGCCGTCTCCAGCTCGCCCTGGATCGACCTGCCGTTCGGCTGGACCTGCCAGCCGACGTACTCGGTGCCGTCGTACTCGAGGGTGAGCTTGTAGTTGCGCATGGAGGGCATCGGCCTACCACATCCCGAGCCCGACCTTCGAGGGGCATTCCTCGGACCTGCCCGCTCGCTTCCTTGGCTTGCGGGCGACGGTGTATCCTGTCTGACGAGCGCGCCTTCTCCTTCTTACGAAAGGTTGGCATGGCCCTCTGCCCGGAGTCCCCGGAATCGCAGTCCCCCGTGCGCGGAGCAGAGCTGCTCCGCTGGTCCGACGGCTCCCTTGCCGCCCGTTTCGCCACCGACGCCGGCCCGTTCGCCGCCCGCCTCCTCGAGGCCGACGGACCGCTCGGCATGCTGCTCGCCGCCCCTGCCGCCTTCGCTCCGACCATGGAGGCCCTGGCCCGAGCTCTGGCTCCGCGGCAGGTGAACGCCCTGCTGCTTCCCTCGGCTGGGCCGAGCTCGCTCGAGTCCCGCCTGCGCGCCGCCGCCTCCCTCCTCGCCAGGCGCGGAGTGCGCCGGGTGGCGGTGGCCGCCGCCGGCCCCGACGCCGCCGAGGCCCTCCGCCTCGCCCCGCGCCTCGGAGCCGAAGCCGTCTGCCTGCTCTCCCCCGAGGGGCCGATCTCGCAGCAGAATCTCGAGGAACTTCGCGGACGTCCGCTCTACCTGCTCGCCGGCGGGGAGGCCTGCGAGCCGACCCGCTCGCTGCGGCTGCGGGCCCGGGCCCCGTGCGCACTGTGGACCTGCGAGCCGGCGCCGGCCTCGCTCGACCCGGTGGCTTCGGATCTGTGCGCGCTCCTCGTCCCCTGGCTGGTCGATGCGCTGCGATGACCCCGTCCTGAAATTGTGATTTTTTCCACTTTGACGCAAAGTCGAGAGTCGTCCTAATCTCGCGCGCCATGGCAGGGGTGATCCAGATCGTTCCGGTCGGCTCGACGGCCCGCACGCTGGTGCGGGAGATTGCCGAGCCGTTGAGCGCCGAGCTTTCGGTGCAGGTGGTCTTCGGCCAGCCGCTGACCGAGCCGAGCTACGCCTTCAACAAGGACCGCAGCCAGTACCACTCGAGCGCCATCCTGCGCCGGCTGGCGCCGCTGCGCTCCAAGGCGCAGCTGGGAGTGCTGGGCATCGCCGAGGTGGACCTGTTCATCCCCGACCATCCCTTCGTCTTCGGCGAGGCGGACCGGGAGGGGAAGGTGGCGATCATCTCGCTGGCACGGCTGCGCCCCGAGTTCCAGGGGGCGCCGCAGAACACCGACCTGTTGCGGTCCCGCGCGCGCTCCGAAGCCGTCCACGAGGCCGGGCACCTGGCCGGCCTGTCGCACTGCCACGACCTGCACTGCGTGATGTTCTTCTCGTCGTCGGTCTTCGACACCGACAAGAAGGGCTTCGCCCTCTGCCATGACTGCAAGGCGGAGCTGGCGCGCCTTCACGAGCGGGGCGGCTGAGCCCCACCCGATTCGCTCCTGGCCGAGGGAGCGTCCCGTCGCCCAAGCGCTGAGAGTCGGAGTCTTGCCGGGGAAAACGCCCAAGGTAGGATGCCGAGGCAACCCTTGCCCGGGCGTTTCAGATGTCGCTGAAGGTCCCCGTCTACTTCTTCCACGACGTGCTGTGTGCCTATTGCGTGGTCACCGCCGAGCGGCTGCGGCTGCTCCAGGCGGAGTTCGGCGACGCCCTCGAGCTGACCCTGCGGCCCTTCCCGCTGCGCTTCGGCGACACGCGGCTCGAGGCCCGCGACGTCAAGCGGCTGGTGCGCACCGTCAGGAAGGCCGCCAAGGAGCCGGAGGGAGCGGGGATGACCCCCGAGATCTGGCTCTCAGAAGATCCGCCCATCTCCAGCCTGCCGCCGCTGCTGGCGGTGGAGGCGGCGCTGCTGCAAGGACGAACGGCGCAAGACAGGCTGGTGACGAGGCTGCGCAACGCCGCCTTCCGCGCCGGGGTCGACGTCACCCGGCGCGACGTGCTCCTCGAGGTGGCGGCGGCCTCGGGCCTGGACATGACCCGCTTCATCGCCGCCTTCGACGCCCAGGCCACCGCCCGGGCGGTGGAGCTGTCGCACCGCGACGGAGTCCTCCATGGAGTCCGGGCGATCCCCGCGGTGACCATCGGCGACAGCTGGATGATGACCGGCATCCGCGAGCTCTCCGAATACCGCGACGCCCTGGCGCGCTTCCTCGACGAGAAGGGCTATGCCCGGATGCGAATGGTGCATTAGCCCGGGAAAGCCCACTGCACCTCTTTTATTCCCTCCCCGATAGCGCGCCTTGGCCCGCGTGATCGCTTTGCCGGTCCTCGGCAACCAAACCTCCGAGTCGCGCCGCCGCGCTCGGGGAGTCTCGCCGTGGATCGTCCGTCGCAGGAACAAGTGGAAGGAGCGCTGGCGCGCCTGCGCGAGGGCGATTCCTCGGCGCTGCTGCAGCTCTTCCGGCTGACCCGCGACGAAGCCGCGCTGCTGCTGTTCCTGCTGGTCGATCCCAAGCAGCTGGCCTCGAGCACTTTCGAGGTCTACCGACTGCTGCTCGACGACCTGGGCGAAGACAGTGGCCGCGCAGAGGCCTCGATGGACGAGCGGCTGCAGCGGCTGTCGATTCAGATTGCGCGCCGCCATCCCGATCGGAGCAAGCCGGAGACCCCGGAGGACGATGCCGGCCGCCTGCGCCTGGCGCTGCGCTCGCTCGCCGACAAGCAGCGGCTGGTCTTCGTGCTGCGCGAAGTGGCGGGCTTGAGCCCGGAGCGGATCGCCCAACTCACCGGAATCACCCTCGGAACCGTGCATGCCCGCCTGCGGAGGGCACGCCTGCAGATGGCCGAGGCCATGCGGGAACCGCAATCAGGAGGCAGCGCCATGAAGCTCCACGACACCTCGACCTTGTGGGGGCTGGCCGACAGCGAGCTCGAGCCGGGGGACGCCGCGCTGGCCAACAGCCATCTCGAGGACTGTCCCGAGTGCCGCGACGAGCTGTCGCTGATCCGCACGGTGTGCGCCAGCGCCACCTCCGCGGCGGCCTCGGGCCCGCGGCTGGACTGGACTCCGGTAGAGGAGAAGCTGGAGGAGCTGCTGGCCAGGCGCGCGGCCAGGGCGGCTGGGCTCTCCCGGGGCCGGCGCTGGGCGCTGGTGCCGCTGGCGGCGGCAGTGGTCCTCTCGATCACCTTCGGCGCCTGGGCCGCCATGCCCCCGCCTCCCTCGGCCCAGATTCCGGCGGTCGTCCAGCCTGCGGCCATCGCGCCGCAGCTGCCTCAGGCCCCGCCTCCCGCCCCGCCGGCGGTGCTCGCGGCCAAGGACGCCATCCGCGCCACCGACGGCTCGCCGCTGGCCCAGGGCGCGCTGCTCACCCAGGGCGATTCGATCCGCACCGGGCGCAGAGGGCAGGCAACGCTGGGCCTGAGCGAGGCCGGCCAGCTGCGCCTGGGCAGCGAGACCCAGCTCAAGCTGGCCAGGCTCTCCCTCGACGGCGCGGCCATCTCGCTCGAGCGCGGGCGGGCGGCGATGCAGGCTTCGGCGCCGATCGAGATCGCCGCCGGCGGGTTTGCCGCCCGCGGCGCCAACGCGGTCTTTTCGGCGGCGCTGACTCGCGATGGCTTCGAGGTGGCAGTGGCCCGCGGGCGCGTCCACGTTCGGCGACCCAACGCACTGCCGATGATCGTCGATGCCGGCCATCGAGCGGTCTTCTCGACCCGCAGCCAGCAGGCGACCATCGCTATCCTGGGCGCTCAGAGCCAGGGCGCGCTCGCCGAGCTGCTGGCGCTGCCGGCCCCGGCCCCCTCCCGACGCCCCGCCGTCGATCCGGCCGACTTCGACTCCGACTGGTCGCCGCTGCCCGGCGCCCCGGCCCCGGCGCGGCCGCCGATCCCGGTCGCCGCTGCCCCTGTCGCTCCGGCGCTGCCGGGTCCCGCGCCGGTGGCCGTCGCTCCGCTGCCGCAGGCCCCCGCGGTCCAGACCGCGCCCGCGAGCGCCGAGATGGTGGCGATGCAGGAAGCCCTCGACGCCAAGCCGGATCTGGTGATGCGCGCGGGATCGCTCATCGCCGAGCCGCAGCCGCCGCCGCGAGAGATCTGGGAGGCGGAGAAGGCCGCCCGCGCCGAGGAGTCCGCTCGCGCCGCCGCGCCGCCCCCGCCGGCGGTCCAGGCCCCGGTGCCCGCTGCTGTCGCTCCGGCGCAACAGGAATGGGCCTCGGCGCCGGCCCCCGCACCAGCCCCGGCTTCTGTTCCCCCACGCGCCGACGCCGCCGTCGAGACCGAACCGTCGGACGACTCGGGCGACGACGCCGAGGACCTCTACCTGCTGCGCGCCGAACGGGCTCTCAAGCGCGGTGGCTGCCAGCGCTTCCTGGCCGGCCTGGAGGAGATCGCCGGCGACACCCCCGCCACCGTCCGCACCGAGCGCGCCCGCATCGTCCGCGCCCGTTGCTATGAGAAGCTGGGCCGCGCGGCCCAGGCCCAGGCCGAGTACTCCCGATACCTGCGCGACTCGCCCCGCGGCGACTTCGCCCCCGAGGCTGAACGCCACGTCACCGCGCTCTCGCTGCGGCCGCGCGACTCACGCCTCAGCGACAACTAGCCTCGGCCCTCGCCTCGACCGGCGCCGGGATCGCAATGCGATCCCGGCGCTTTGCGTCTTCGCTTGGCGATCCCGCCACTCGCCCGCTCCTTCGGCGGCCGGCCGCCTGCTCCTTTATCTGCCTGATTCCGAGAACTTGGACCTCCCGGGCGCGTGATATAAGAACCTGGAGCAGGAAAGCAGCCGTTCCCTGGACTGAATCGGCGGCATCCGGCCGTCGTCCCAGCGACAAAGTTGGCCGAGCGACCCCTCTCGAAGCGGGAGCACCGCATGCGCAAGCTCATCGGACTTCTTCTGGCCTTTTCGACCACCGCCTGCATCGTCGAGACCCGTCGCCCGGTGGTCTACGAGACGACGCCGCCGCCCCGGCCCGCCCCGGCGCCGGCCCCGGTGGTGGTGAGCACCCCGCCCCCGGTCTACGCCGCTCCGGCGGCGGGCGCGGTCTACCGCTACTACGGCGCCCACATCATCCCCGACAACTTCGGCGGCGGCTGGTGCTTCTACGACGGCGTCCACGACCACAACTACCCGCCCGAGAACACCAGTTGGTACCGCTACGATGCCGGCGTCTACTACTACACCGCCCCGGTGATGGTGACCTACTGGGACGGCCACCCCGACGCCTACGGCGGCTGGTGCACCCTCCACGGCCGGCACAGCCACAACTACTACCCGCCCCGCAACTACCAGACGGCCTTCGAGTGGGACCGCAGCGGGCGCCACTACGCCTACCGCCAGCCGCACGCCGCCACCCCGGTGAACGGCGGCTACCAGCAGCAGCCGGCCCCGACCTATGGCACTCCGCCGCCGACCTACGGCACGCAGCCCAGCTACGGCACCCCGCCTCCGACTTACGGGTCTCAGCCCACCTACGGCACCCCGCCGCCGAGCCACGGGACCCAGCCCAGCTACGGCGCCCCGCCGCCGACCTACGGCACCCAGCCCAACTACGGCACTCCGCCCCCGAGCAACAGCGGCCCGGCCTATGGCTCACAACCCAGCTACGGCACCCCGCCGGCGAACAACTCCGCCCCGGCCTACGGCTCGCAGCCTGGCTACGGCACCCCTCCGCCGAGCAATTCCGGCAATCCCGGCTACGGCGCCCCGCCCAACCGCGGCCAGCAGCCGGCGAGCAACGCCGGCGCCCCCAGCTACGGCGCGCCGCCCGCCGGCCCGACCCCGGGCAACACCTTGCCCCCGGCGTCCGCGCCCCTCGGAAGCAACCCGACCTACGGCGCGCCTCCCGCGAACCACGTCGGCACCGCTCCCGCGGGCACTCCTCCGCCCAGCTCCCAGGGCTCGAACCCGGCTGCACCCGGCAACGTGCCTCCGCCGGGCCACTCCGGCTACCCCAACGGCCCGGCGAACCGCCCCGAGGACCACGTCTCCCTGCCGCCCGTCGTCAACCAGGGCCCGGTGATGGCCAATCCTCCGCCGTCGCGGCCGCCGCCTCCGCCGGCCAATCCGCCCTCGAACCCCTCGGCTCCGGCGACCCCGGCCCGCGGCGAGGAGAAGATGTTCCGCCCGCCTCCACCGAACCCGGCCGCGCCGCACATGAATCCGGCCGCCAACCCGGTCCCCGCCCAGCACCTGACTCCGGCAGCGCCCCCCGCAGCTCCCCAGCGCGCCGCCCCGCCGCAGGCCGCTCCGGCCCCCGCCGCCGCTCCTGCTGCGGTCATGAGCTACCAGGCATGGCATGCCCAATACGGCGGAGACTCCTCGCTCATCGGTTCCACGGTGTTCATCCAGG
>JBBIQS010000046.1:0-66400 GCA_037442205.1 Myxococcales bacterium | reverse complement strand
GCGCCGCGCGCGCCGTCCAGGCGCCATCCTGCCTCGGCCAGGGCCCGGGCAGGCGCCGGGACAGGCGGGGATGCCGGCGGCGGCCGCTCGAGCAGCAGCGCCCGCGCCGGACTTTCGCTGACCGGCAGCTCCTTGGATGCGGCGGAGGCGACCGGCGAGAAGGCCGACGGGGTTCCCAGCTTCTGCGCCACCTCGAGCGCGCCCGCGCCGTCCTCTAGCAGCAGCGAGCAGCCGCGCCGCACCGCCTCGCCGGCCGCGGCCTCGGCCAGCGACGACTCGAGGTCCGCCACCAGCACGTCGCCGCTCTCCGGGCGGAAGGCCACCAGCGCCGCCGTCCCCTCTGCCACCAACACCCGATAGCCGTCGGCGGTCTCGAGCGAGGCCTCGCCGCGGCGGGCGCGCTCGGCCAGCCGCAGCGGATTGCCCGGGGGTGCCCGGCGCAGTCCGGGTCCGAGCGCCGCCACCGCCTGCGGAAGCGAGGCGAAGCGCTCCGCCGCCGCCGCCTCGACCGGCGCCGGGGCGGGCGCCAGCCAACCGAGCGCAACGACCAGCGCCGCCGCCGCTGCCGCTCCCAGCAGCGAGGTCTGCACCGTGGGCGCGAAGACCAACGCCAGGTTCTGCTTGAGCCAGATCCGCTCCGCCAGCAGGCTCGGCAGCACGTACCCCAGCCCGAAGAAGTCGGTCGGGCGGAAGCCGGGGTACCGGGACGCCAGCAGCGAGGCCAGGGCCAGCTTGTAGCCGAAGCCGACCAGGAAGCAGAGCAGCAGCTTGCGCGACCCCTCAACGTTGGCCTTGCGGAAGGCCGGCAGCTTGAGGATGCCCTTGGCGGTGACCACGATCAGCGCCGACTCCGCCAGGGTCGAGACCAGCTTGATCGGGGTCAGCACCGCCAGCGCCAACAGCGCCGGGACCAGGATGCCGTGGAAGTCCCAGCCGTAGCGGCGGTTGAAGCCGCTGGCCAGCGCGGCGGTGACCACCAGCGCGATCTGCGCCCGGGGCGAGGAGAGGAAGGCCAGCGCCAGCTGGTCGTAGGCCAGCTCGAAGCCGCCGATGGAGAAGTTGGTGACCTTCGACAGCCCGGCCACCGCCAGGAAGACCACGCCGGTCTGCGCCGCCAGCTGCCACAGCCCGGTGGCCAGCCCCGGCCGCCACAGCCGGTTGGCGGTCAGCGGCACCAGCACCACCCCGATCCCGAACAGCTCGGTGCGATGGGCCGCCAACTGGGGAAAGGGCCCGGCGAGGAGCTCGGCCCCGGCCTGGAGGACGAAGCCCTCGAGCACCACCCGCACCGCCACGCTGGCCACCAGCATCAGGTAGAAGCGGTCGCGGCCGAAGACCGGGAAGGTCAGGCGCAGCGCGGTCAGCGTCCGGTCGAGCCCCACCACCAGCGCCCAGGTCACCGCCGCCTCGAGGAGCACCACCCCGGCCACCACCGGCTGGAGCATCAGCACCGAGCTCAGGTAGCCGGGGACCACGATGCCGACAAAGTCCCAGCCCCACCACTCGGTGGTCAGGGTCATCACCAGCAGCCCCACCATCACCGGCACCAGCAGGGTTCCGTCGAGGCCACTGGGGAAGAGAGAGAGCACGAGGTCGAGTTGGGCGAAGCTGCCGCAGCGATTGGACGTTTAGATGTCCAGCTGTGGACCCCGTCGCACCTTGGGCGGCCACCCGGGCGCCGCTCAGGCGGCTACCCCCGTTTGGGTAGCTCGACGCTGAATGTCGACCCCTTGCCAACCTCGGTCTTCACCTTGATTTGGCCCTTGTGCTCGCTGACCACGCGGTAGCTGACGCTCAGCCCGAGGCCGACGTTGGACCAGACGTCCTTGGTGGTGAAGAAGGGCTCGAAGATCCGCGGCAGGTCCTTGTCGGCGATGCCCTTGCCGGTGTCGGCGACCCACATCGAG
This sequence comes from Myxococcales bacterium, assembly GCA_037442205.1. GTDB lineage: Bacteria > Myxococcota > Myxococcia > Myxococcales > UBA5297 > JBBIQS01. Next base: position 64,493 of record JBBIQS010000046.1, on the reverse strand, counting down.
ACGGTGTCGCCCTCGGCCAGGGTGCCCAGGGTCAGGCGCTTGGGGCTCGACTTGAGCATCGCGGTGCGGGCGTTGGCCAGCAGGTGGAGCATCACCTGCGCCAGGTGACCGGGGTCGCCGGAGACCGGAGGCAGCGGGTCGGCGAGGCTGAGGCCGATCTCGATCCCCTCCGACTTCACCTGGGCCTCGACCAGGGACAGCGTGTCCTTGACCACCTTGTTCAGGTCCACCGGGCGCAGGTCGGCGGCGGGCCGCTGCTGCGAGAAGCGCAGCAGGTTGGAGGTGATCTCCTTGGCGCGCTTGGCCTGAGCCTCGATCTTCTTGAGGATGGTCGACTCGCGGTCGTCGCCGGGCCGGTCGAGCAGCAGCAGCTGGGCGTTGCCGAGGATGCCGGCCAGCGGGTTGTTGATCTCGTGGGCCACGCCCGCGCCCAGCTGGCCGATGGCCGCCAGCTTCTGGGCCTCGAGCAGCTGGGCCTGGGCGGCCTTGAGCTCGGCGGTGCGCTCCTCGACCTTCTGCTGCAGCTCCTCGTTCCAGGTGAGCAGCTTCTTGCGCGCCGCCGACAGCTCGGCCCCCACGGCGTTGAAGGTCTCGGCCAGCTCGGCGGTCTCGTCGGCGCCCTTGACCTCGATCCGCACCGACAGCTCGCCTCGCCCGAAGGCCCGCGCCCCCTCGGCCACCTGCTCCAGGCGCGTGGCGATCCCACGCGAGAACAGGAAGCCGGCCGCCAGCAGCAGCAGCAGGGCCCCGGCGATGGAGAACAGGACGGTGCGCCGCATCCGGGCCACCGGCGCGAAGGCCTGCTCCTCGGGGATGCGCACCAGGGCCGTCCAGCCGAGCTGGTCCGGTGTGCGCGCTACCGCGCCCAGGGTCGCCACCCCGTCGGCGGCGTAGCGAGAGAAGGAGGGCTTGCTGCCGGCGTTGCCCGCCAGGGCGCGATCGGCGAGGGAGACCGGCTTGAGGACGACTTCGCGAGAGGGCCCGGCGATCGCCCGGCCCTCGGCATCGACCAGGTACAGCTCGCCGGCCCCGGTGCGCGATTCCTCCTCGGCGCGCTCCTGCAGGGCGTGCAGCGACATCTCCACCACCGCCAGCCAGTTCTGCCCTGCCCCATCGACGGCGACCGCCAGCGCCGCCGCCGAGCCCTCGCCCGGGCGCGCGTAGGGCGGCGACATCGCCACCGCTCCCGGCCCGGCGTTGGCCAGGGCCGCCAGCGGGACCGCGGCGCGGAAGGCGGTCAGGTCGGGCGGCTGCGGGGGCCGGCCGTCGTGCGCCTCGTCCTTCGAGGGGCGAAGCACCGCCGGAAGCAGCTCCGCGCCGGAGCTGTCGAGGAGCACCGCCGCCGAGAAGTGGCGCGACTGCTGGAGCAGCAGCCGCAGCGCCCCGGCCCGCTCCTGCGGATCCAGCTCTCGCCAGCGGATGGGGCCGGCGGCGCGCACCAGGGTCTCCACGCCCTCGTCGATGTCCCGCCCCGCCTGCTGCGCCGCCGCCGCCGCGGTCGCCGCCTGCTGGGCCCCGATGCGCGCCCGCAGCTCGGACTCGGCGCTGGCCAGCAGCGAGAAGCCGACCACCGCCACCGGCCCCACGGCCGCGGCGAGCATGAACAGGACCAGCTTCTGGTACAGGCGCATCGTTCAAGGCCTCGCAGGGGCGCTCAGTCTAGCTGGATCGCGGCGGCGGGCAGGGCGAGATCGATGCTCCATCAGGCCCCCTTCTTGACCGATTCTTCCGGCAGCGTCCGCGTCGTCGAGGGCCGGACCACCTCGTCGTCGCTGCGCAGGTATTTGCTGCCGGGGAAGGCCTTGGCCTTCTTCTTCAGATCGGCCGCCGCCCGGGCGACCTGGGAGTGGTCCTTGAACTGCCCGCCGCAGAGCACCGCCACCACCGACACGCCCATGATCGGGAACTTGCGCGCGTTTCCGAAGCGGTCCTCGGCCTCGATGTAGCCGCGCTGGCGATCGACGGCGTCGTAGTAGAGCGGGATGATGCGGTCGAAGGCGTCCACCAGCTGCTGGCAATGGTCGTTGACGCGCTCGGGGCTGGTGATGAAGACGAAGTCGTCGCCGGCGATGTGCCCGACGAAGTCGCCCTGCGCGCCGACCACCTCGCGCAGCAGGTCGCCGGTCTGCTGCACCACCCCGTCGGCCTTGGCGTAGCCGTAGCAGTCGTTGTAGGCCTTGAGGTTGTCCAGGTCGAGGTAGCACAGGGCGAAGTTCTCCCGCCCCAGCCGCCGCCCCACCTCGCGCTCGATGGCCGCCGAGCCGGGCAGCCGCGTGGTCGGCGAGGCCCCCAGCTCCTGCTCCTTGCGCCGCAGCACCGTCTCCACCCGCGCCGCCAGCTCCAGCGCGTCGAAGGGCTTCACCAGGTAGTCGTCGGCGCCCAGCTTGAGCGCCCGCACCTTGCTGGCGGTCTCGCCCTTGGCGGTGATGAAGATGACCGACAGGTGCCGGGCCGCCCGCTCGTCCTTGAGCTCCTCGAGGAAGCCGAAGCCGTCGCCGTCGGGCAGCACCAGGTCGAGCAGGATCATCTCCGGCCGCTGCTCGCGCACCATCGCCCGCGCCTGGACCAGCGAATTGGCCTCCAGCACCTGGTAGCCGATGTTGGTGAGCACCTCCACGCAGATGGCCCGCACGGTGGCGTCGTCGTCCACCACCAGCACCTTGGCCGCCGGCGCCCCCTGCCGCTGGGCCAGCAGCCCGTCCACCGTGGCCAGGAAGCGCGACACCTCCAGCGGCTTCTGCAGGAAGGCGCTGGCCCCGGCCTTGAAGGCCCGCTCCCGCTCGTCGAAGACCGAGAAGACCAGCAGCTTGGCGCTGCGGGTGTCCGGGTCGTGGCGCAGGATCTCGGCCAGCGACAGCCCGTCGACCCCCGGCATGCGCACGTCCATGGCCACCACTTCCGGCTTGAGCCGGCGCGCCAGCGCCACCGCCTCGTCGGCGCGGGTGGTCACCACCGCCCGGTGCCCCATGGAGAGCAGCAGCGCCTTGAGGATGAAGGCGATGTCCGGCTCGTCGTCCACCACCAGCACGGTGCCGGTGCGCTGGGGGGCCAGGGCGGCGTGCTTCTGCGCCGCCGGCTTCTCCTCCGGCTCCGGCTGGCGCACCGGCTCCATCGGCAGCACCACCACGAAGCGCGCCCCGTCGCCCTCGCGGCTCTCGGCCCAGACCCGCCCGCCGTGGGCCTCGACGATCGAGCGGCAGATGGCCAGCCCCAGCCCGGTGCCGCGCACCGAGCGGGTGCGCACGCTACCGCCCTGCTCGAACTTCTCGAAAATCCGCTCCAGGTCGCCCTCGGCGATGGCCTCGCCGTTGTTCCAGCAGGTGAGCACCGCGAAGCCGCCCACCGCCGGCGACTGGCGCAGGTCGATCTCGATCCGCGCTCCCTGGGCCGGGCTGAACTTGATGGCGTTGGTCAGCAGGTTGTTGAGCACCTGGGCCAGGCGGTTGGGATCGCAGACCACCTTCACCGGGTCGGCGGGCAGGAACGCCTTGATCTCGACGCCCTTCTCGCTGGCGGCGGGGGTGTAGCGCTCGATCGCCTCGCGCACCAGGGCCTCGAGGTAGGCCACCTCGAAGGTCATCCGCATCTTGCCCTTGGCGAACTTGGACAGGTCGAGCAGGTCGTCGACCATGGCGTTGAGCTTTTCGGCCGAGTCCTTGGCCATGTCCAGGAAGCGCCGCTGCTTCTCGGTGACGTCGCCGGCGATGTTGTTGAGCACCAGGTCGAGGGCGCCGCTGATGGCGGTGAGCGGGGTGCGCAGCTCGTGGGAGAGGATGGAGATGAACTCCTGCTTGCGCTCCTCGAGCTTCTTCTGCTCGCTGACGTCGCGCAGCACCACCGCCACCCCCATCAGCTTCCCCTGGCGATCGGTGACCGGGGAGACGGTGGAGTGCAGCGCCCGCTCGAAGATGGTCAGCTCCTCGCGCAGCACCTGGGTGCCGCCGTACTCCCAGCCGCGCACCAGCTCGAAGGGATAGAAGCCCAGCACCTGCTGCAGGTACTTGGCGTTGGCCTTGTCGGGCGAGTCGATCTTGAGCAGGTCGCGGGCGGCCTGGTTGACCACCACCAGCTCGTTGCGGGCGTCGGTGAGCAGCACCCCGTCGGCCAGGCACTCGACCATGCGCTCGATGCGGCGGCGCTCGGCGTCGAGGACGGCGGTGAGGTTGCGCACCGCGCCGGCGGTCTGGTTGGCCAGCAGCTCCAGCAGCCGGGCGTCGTCGTCGCGGAAGGCGCCGTCCTCCTTGGCGAAGAGGACGATGACGCCGGCCGGGGCGCCGTCGATCGAGAGCGGGGCGGCGATCTGCGCTGGGGCGAAGGCCAGCCCCGCGGCGGCCCCGGGGCTGGCCCGCTTGCCGGAGACGTGGACCACCACCTTGTCCTCGCTCAGCGCGACGCCGCTCAGGGAGCGCCAGGCGCCGAGGGTCTTCTCCTTGGCGGCCAGCAGCGCGTCCTCGCCGGCCTCGGCGTGGCAGTACAGCCGCAGGCTGGCCGGCCGGTTGGGCTCGACGGCGATCAGCGCCGCGCCCAGCTGGAAGGGAATGATGCGGGCGAAGGCCTCGACCACCCGGCTGATGAGGGCGTCGTAGCTGGCGAAGGCGTCGCCGGACTGGCTCACCTCGTAGAGGACGTTGAGGGCGTCGACCCGCTTGCCCAGCTCGACGGTCAGCTCCTCGCGCTCCTTCCTGAGGAAGTGGTGGTCGAGGGCGTTCTTGACGGTGACCCGGAGCTCGGTGACATCCCAGGGCTTGGTGACGTAGCGGTAGACCTGCCCCTGGTTGATGGCGTCGATCAGGTCCTGGGGATCGGTGTAGCCGGTGAGCAGGATGGTGGTGACGTCGACCCCGGCCTGGCGGGCGCGGATGGCCAGCTCGATGCCGCTGGTTTCGGGCATCTTCTGGTCGGTGACCAGCAGGTCCACCGGGCGGCTCTTGAGGACCTTGAGCGCCTCCTCGGGCGAAGTGGTGGAGAGCACCTCGTAGGTCCTGTCGAAGGTCTGGACCAGGATGTCCAGCACCTCCGGCTCGTCGTCGACGAAGAGGATCAGAGGTCGTCGCTTGGAAGCGGCCATGATCTGCCCCGCCCTCCCGCAGTGGACTTCCAGCATCCCATCCCCGTGGTGGTTTGGCGAATTTGGAGATCGCTCACGGCCGCAGTCCGAAGCGGGCGCCGACCACCATTCCCTGGCGCAGCGGAACCAGGATCGCCCCTTCGAATCCAAGCCAGGCGAGCGGGCGTGCGGGCGGCTGTTGGGAGAGCTCGAGGTGATTGCTGCCGGTGCGCCCGAAGGCGAGGATCGGCCCGGCGATCGCCAGCGCCAGCCCCGACACCGCCACTCCCAGCGACAGGTCTCGAGCGAGCTGCTGCCGCGTCTCGGACCAGAGCAGCGCGGCGCCGATGACCCCGGCCTGGGCCGTCACCGCCCCCACCGACAGGGCCACCACGCCCATCGCCAGCCAGCCGCCGTCGTGCCGGAAGACGCGCACCGTGCCGCCGGGGGACCAGACCTCCATCGGCTGCGAGAAGCGCCCCTCGCCGGTGATCCGGACCCGGTGCTCGCCGGGGTGCAGCGACATCGAGCACGGGGTCTCGCAGGAGGCCCCGCCCGGCTCGTCGACGCGCACGGTGAAGCGGTCGGTCTGAGAGCCGGCTTCGAAGCGCACTGGCACCGTCCCCGCCTCCCGCTCGAGCGCAGGCGCGGGAGTCTTCGCTGCGGGCGCCCCCTCGGCGGCCGGCGAAGCGCTCTCGGCTGGCGGCAGAGCAGGAGCAGGCTCCGCCCCGGCAGCGGGCGCCGCTTCGGCGGCCGGCGGAACGCTCTCGGCCGGCGGCTGAGCGGGAGCAGCCTCCTGTCCGGCAGCGGGCGCGGGAAACGCGGCGGCGAGCGCCAGCCAGAGGCCGGCTGCTCTCGGCAGGAGGGGGCTCAAAACGCGTACCCCAGGGTCAACCCGACCCGCAGCTGCTCGTAGGCCCCCGAGTCCTTGAGGTGGAGCAGCTCGAAGCTGCCCGTCTCCAGCTTTCCCTGGCGGGCGTTGGCGTAGGAGAAGATCACCTGCTCGCCGATGCTGTGGACGTAGGTCAGCGCCAGCTGGGCGAAGCCTCCCCAGTCGAACATCCACTCCACTCCCGCGGCGCCGTGCACGTTGTAGAGCTGCAGCGTGGAGAGGCCGTCGCTGAAGCTGTCGCTGGAGATCCCCAGCTCGATGAGCGGCGACAGGTTGTGCAGCACCGGGCAGCTGAACACGGCCAGTCCGAGGTGCGGCCCCTTGACCCCGAACTGGCTGGGAAAGCCGGTGGAGAGATAGCCCTCGGTAAACCCGATGTCGGCGCTCAGGCCCAGGCGCGAGAACGGCTGGTAGCGCACCTGCAGCGCCAGCCCCGGTACCTCGCCGCCCAGCCGCGTCGCCACTCCCAGCGGGCGCTCGTCGCGCAGGACGAAGGCCGGCTTCCAGCGCTCCACCGGGTGCTCGCCGGGATTGCCGACCTTGTCGGCGCGCACGTAGCCCAGGCCGGCCGGGCCCAGCTGCACCCGCAGCCACCTCACCTCGTCGGCGCTGGCCAGCTCCCCGGTGACGATCAGGATCTCGCCGCGGAAGAGGCGGCGCAGCACCGCGCTCTCGGCGTCGGGCGACTCGTAGAGGAAGGCCTTGTCCTCGGTGACATGGACCTCTGACGCCGGCGGGCGGGCGACCGGGACCTGGCCGAGCACCGGCGACGATGCGGCCAGCGCGAGCAGCAGAATGGACGGGGCGGGCCTCATGGCGCGGTTCCTTGGCTGGGCGCGACCGGGCCGGTGCGCGCCTGGAAGGCGGCGATCCACTTCTCGACGAGGTCAGGGTGGCTGGCGAACGGCAGGTGTCCGGCGCCCTCGACCAGCCGCAGCTCGCTGCCGGCGATGTTTTCGCGCAGGTAGAAGGCATTGAAGACCGAGAACACCGGGTCCTCGACTCCCCAGATGATGAGCGTGGGGCTCTCCAGGTGGCGCACCCGCTGGTGCAGGTTGCGCTGGATGCTGTCCAGCGCCGCCAGCACCATGGGATCGCCGCCGACGATGCGCTGGAGGATGGGATGCCGGTCGTTGTTGAGGGTGGCGACCCCGGGGAAGAAGCGCACGTCGAGCTTGCCCAGGTTCATGCGGGCAGCACGCTTGACCTCCCACCGGGCCCACTCAGTGCGCTCGTAGGTGCCGGCGGTGTCGATCAGCGTCAGGCTGGCCACCAGCGACGGGTGCTCGAGCGCGAAGGCGATGCAGACCTGCCCTCCCAGCGAGTGGCAGATCAGGTGCGCCGGCGTGGCGCCGACGATGGCCAGGAAGCCGTCGAGCAGCTGGGCATAGCGAACCACCCGGTAGTCCTGCTGAGGGTTGCTCGATTGCCCGAACCCCGGCAAGTCGAAGGAGAGCACTCGCCGCGAGCGCGACGCCCGCTCTCTCAGCTCGGCGAAGTCCTCCATGCTTCCGCCCAGGCCGTGGACCAGCACCCAGGGCGGCTCCTCCCCTGCCGCGCGCCCCTCGTCCCGGAACGCGACCTGGGCGCCCTGCAGGTCGAGCGTGCGCGTCCACTCGGCTGCCCCAGGCGAAGCGGGCCGACCGCCGCCGGCGGTGGCGCAGGCCAGTGTCCCGGCGAACGCGATCAGGATCGCCGCTCTTGCCCATCGTGCTGTCCGAAGATCCCCGCCCATGGAGTGCCGCGACCGCGGCAGCTCAATTGTGCCCGGAAAGGTCGCCGGCGCAACAGAGTCGCGCAGCGGGCAGCGCCCGCGCATTCGCTCTCAGTGTGGACCTCTTGAACTTCGGGTGCGCAGCGGATATGGCCATGGAGTGGCGCTGGCCGCCTTTCCACTCGGAGAAGGTCACCTGACGTCCTTCTCGCTGGGAGATACCCCATGAAACGCCTGCTCGCAGTGCTGCTTCTCGCTCCGGCGCTCGCCCTTGCCCAGGTGCCCGCCAAGGTTGGCTACCAGGGACGACTGCTCCGCGCCGACGGCACTCCGGAGAGCGGGACTGTGACGCTTGGCTTCGCCCTCTTCCCTGATACGACCTCCACGTCAGCGGTCTGGAGTGAGACCCAGTCGCTGGCCGTGACCGACGGCTACTACGCGGCCGTGCTGGGGGACGCGACCCCGCTCAACGCCGCCGCCTTCGACGGCAGCGCGCGGTACCTGGAGCTCTCGGTGAACGGCGCCGCCCTCTCGCCGCGCCAGCGAGTCTCGTCGGTGCCCTACGCCCTGGTGGCCACCGACCTCAAGGGCGGCACGGTGACGGCCTCCAGCGTGACCGCGACCACCCTCTCCGTCGGCGGAGCCAACGGCGTCAGCCTCTCGTCCACCGGCATCAGCGTCGGCGGCAAATCCATCGTCGACGGCTCGGGAGCGATGCAGCTTGGCACCGCCAGCTCCTCGACCTCGGGCCTGCTCAGCTCCACCGACTGGACGGCCTTCAATGACAAGGCCCCCGGCTCGGGCAGCGCCAGCTACATTCAGAACCAGACCGCCTCGGCGCAGAACGCCTCCTTCGACATCTCGGGCACCGGCGCTCTGGGCGGCTCGCTCAAGGTGGGCGACAGCCAGGCGGCCTGCGACGCCGCGCACGCCGGCACCATTCGCTGGAACGGCACCAACTTCCTGGGCTGCAACGGCACCGCCTGGGTGCGCCTCGACTTCATGCAGAAGGACGGCAGCAGCGCGGCCAGCGCCGCTCCCAGCTGCCTGGCCATCGCCCAGGCCGGCCTGGCCAACGGCGACGGCCTCTACTGGCTCGCCAACCCCGCCGGTTCCCCGTTCCAGGCCTACTGCGACATGACCACTGACGGCGGCGGCTGGACGTTGGTGATGCGCATCAACGCCGACAGCGTCCTTGGCTACAGCGCCACCTACTGGACCAACGGGGCGCTGCTCAACGAGTCCCCGAGCGCCTCGCTCACGCCGACCGACGCCTTCAACGCCAAGTTCCAGAGCTACCTGACCACGGTCGGCTCGATCGTCCGCGGCTGCCTGACCGGCACGCCCAACAAGTGCGTCCAGGTCTGGGCCGGCAATCGCACCGCCCAGCAGATCTTCTCCGAGAACTCCCGCTCGGCCTCGCTCGACCGCGCCACCTGGACCAACATCTTCGGCACCAACGCCGCCGAGCCCAACTGCAACGTCAACGGCATCAACATGTTCCCCGCCGCCTACGCCGGCGTTCGCTTCGGGCTCATCGGCAACAACGAGGCGGACTGCGCCACCCCGGACTTCGCGATCGGGCTGGGCATCTTCACCGGAACTCCCGTCGCGCAGGTGTGCGGCGCTGGATTGGTCCAGGCCTATCCGTCGAATGCCGCACTCTGCTCGAAGGCCACGCTCTGGATCCGCTGACCGAGGCCTGATCCCCGCTTCTCGAGGGCGCTGCCGGCAAATGGCGGCGCCCTCTCCTTTTCAGCGGATTGCCGGGGGACTGGTGGCGGCGTCTCGCCCGGCGGGACGAGACTCTGCGGTCAGTGAAGCTCGGCGGTGTGCACGACCTCGGTCGACAGCACCGGCTCGGTCTCCAGGGTCGGAGGCGCAGGAGTGGGCAGCGGCGCCGGCGGCTCGGGAAGCGCCCCGCGCTCGCCGCAGTCGAGCGTCACCAGCGCCCCCAGCTCGGCGGTGGAGAAGTAGGCCCACGCCAGCGCGGCGACCAGTCCGCCCAAGATTCGGGCAGCCACCGCCAGCGCGATCCCCGCCCGGCCGGCGCCGAGGAAGACGTTTCCCGCCCCCGCCACCACGCCGGCGGCCCCCTCGAAGAAGGCGAAGACCAGCACCAGGCCGACCACCGCCCCTAGCCTCTTGGCCGCGAGCTGCCCGGCGCCCACCAGCGCGTCCACCGGCCCCACGTCGGCCGCAGCCGCTCGCAGCAGCGAGAGCTTGAAGAGCAGGTCGACGGCCAGCCGCAGCACCAGCGCCACCACCAGCGCCAAGGCCAGCGACGCCGACGCCCCGGCGCCGTGGCGCCCGGTCCGCGCGGCGTGCGACCAGAGGGCCGCGGTCGAGCCAACGAGCGCGGCGCCATAGAAGAAGAGCGCGAGGTAGATGGCCACGAACAGGCCGACCACCGGCACCGTCCGCTCGAGCCGGGCCTGGTAGAGGCTCAGCGTCGCCGTCTCGCCCGACAGCCGGGCGGCGAACAGCCGCGTAGTGGCGCTGAACCACACCAGCCGCAGCGCCAGCGCCAGCAGCAGCGCCACCAGCGCCGCCCCGGCCGCCGGGGCCAGCGCGGGCTCCGCTCGGATCAGCGATCGCAGCAATCCGCCGCCGGTCCCGGGATCGACCGGCAACGGCGCGAACAGCAGGTGGAAGAGCGAGACCAGCGACAGGGCCGTCAGCGAGGTGGCGGCGCCGATCTCCAGGATGGCCGAGCCCAGGTCGGCGAGGAACGCCAGCGCCAGCGCGCCGGGAGCGCGCCAGGCCAACGAAAATCCGCGCGAAACCGCTTGCCCGAAGGGAATGTGGATGGGGCCCGCCACGGGGCGCATCTTGCCCGGAGGCAGGCCAAAGGCAAGGGCCGGCGAGTGTCAGTTGCGCTACACGCGCGTTCAGTCTACAGTTCCGGCCACCAGGGAGGCGCGCATGAGCAACCTGACCGACCGCCAGATGGAGATCCTGCGCTACATCGCGCGGACGACCGAGGAGCGCGGATTTCCTCCCACGATTCGGGAGATTGGCGGCGAGTTCAACATCCGCAGCACCAACGGGGTCAACGACCACCTCAAGGCGCTGCAGCGCAAGGGCTACCTCGACCGCGGTGAGCAGAAGAGCCGCGCCCTGGTCCCCACCCGCTCGGCGCGGATGGCGATGGGCCTGGGCCCGACCCATGGATCCCGCGGCATCGAGATCCCGGTGGTCGGCCGGGTCGCCGCCGGCGCCCCGATCCTGGCCGAGGAGAACCTCGACGACTCGCTGTGCATCGACCCGGCGGTGCTGCCGCAGGAGGGCAAGGACGTCTTCGCCTTGAAGGTCAAGGGCGACTCGATGATCGGCGACGGCATCTTCAACGGGGACATCGTCTTCGTCCGCCAGCAGCCGACCGCCCGCCCTGGCGAGATCGTGGTGGCGATGATCAGCGGCGAGGCGACGGTGAAGCGCTACTACCCCGAGGGCGACCGCATCCGCCTGCAGCCCTCGAACCCCAGCCTGCAGCCCATCTACATCGAGCGGGCCCAGGCCGGCGAGGCGTCAATCGTCGGCATCGTGGTCGGCGTCTTCCGCAAGCTCCCGAGCTGAGCGCGGCGGCTCCTCCGGCGCGTCCTCGGGCTCGCCGGCGACGTGCGTTGCCACCAGCCGGCCGAGCTGGCTCAGCCCCCGGCTGAACAGGTGGTCGGCCTCGGCGATCACCTCCAGTCGATCGCCGGTCTTCTGGCAGAGTCCGGCCAGAAACTCCCGATCCGACTGGGGATCCCGGTCCGCCACCACCACCAGCGCCTCGGCCTGGACCTTCTCCAGCAGCGCGAAGTCGAAGCTGCCGGTCACCGGGGCGACCAGCACCAGGCCGTCGAGGCCCTTGGCGGTCCGGGCCAGCTCCAGCGCCACCCTCGCCCCGAAGTCGTAGCCGGCCACTGCCACCCCGCCCTCGACGCTGTCGCGCAGTTGCTTGAGCGCCGCCTTGGCGTCCACCAGGCAGCTCGCCTCGTCCGACAGCTCGCCCTGCGAGGCCCCGGCGCCGCGGTAGTTGAAGCGCAGCGTGGGATGCCCGCGGCGGGCGAGGGCGAAGGCCAGCTCGGCGCACACCGGCGAGTCCATGCTCGCCCCGACGCGCGGGTGCGGCGGGCAGATCAGCACTCCCGGCGAGCGCTCGCCGCGGTGCCACAGCCCCTCGAGATAGAGCTTGCCCGAGCGGATGACGACCGGCCGCTCGAGGAACTGGCCGCGCTGGACCATGGGCCCTCTAATGAAATCGGGGCCGGAGGAACTCCCCCCGGCCCCGAAGGATTCAACCAGCGGCTCGCTCAGACGCCGTGGTAGTTCTGCGTCTCGATCTTGGCGCCCTTGATCGGATAGCTGGTGTCGCAGTCCAGGTTGTCCTGGCTCTTCTTGAAATCGACGCAGTTGGGGCCGTCGCAGGTCGCGGTCAGGGCCTCGCGGAAAGTGCCGTCCAGGGCGTCGCCGTTCAGCTTGAAGGTGATGGTGGTGGCGATCCGATGGGTAATGGTGGTGACGGGGTTGCCGGACTTGGTGATCTCCACGTCGACAACCTCGAAGGTGTAGCTGCCGTTCTTGTAAGTGCCCTCGAGCGTCGCGTTGTTGGCCTTCCCGTTCCGCATGTTGACCGCGACGCCGGTCAGGTAGAAGCGCGCGCCGTCGCTGGCGTCAGGCCCCTGGTAGAACTCCCAGCTGCCCATGTCCGCTTGGAGGCCGGTGCGGGTATCACTGAAGTTGGGGTTGGGGGGATTGACGTAGCAGGTGTCGGCCTTGGCCGTGGGGGTCAGCGAGACCCGGTAGACCGCCAGCGGGGCGATGCCACAGCCCATGATCGCCGCCAAAGTCGCCGCAAGAATGAGACGCTTCATCGCACGCTCCATGTCAGGGGAAACTGCAAGGAAAATCCGGCCCTACGCGGCGCGAGTGTAGCCCTTCGACGCAGGCTGTCAATTCGCCTGAAACCGGTCAGAGGCGGCGCAGCACGAAGAACTTGAGGTAGCGCCCCTCGGGGAACTGGAGCAGCACCGGGTGGTCGGGCGGCTGGAAGCGCTGGTGGACCAGCTGCAGCTCGACCCCGGCGTTGTAGGCGCCCTCCTTGACCACCGCGAAGAAGTCCTCCGCGCTGACCCGGGCGGTGCAGCTGGCGGTGCACAACAGCCCGCCGGGCTTGAGCACCGAGAGCGCGATGCGGTTGAGGCTGGCGTAGCCGGACAGCGCCGCCTCGACCGCCTTCTGGGCCTTGGCGAAGGCCGGCGGGTCGAGGATCACCAGGTCGAACTGCCGGCCGCGGGCGGCGAAGGACTTGAGCACCTCCTGAACGTCGGCGGCCAGGAAGTCGTGGGCCTCGGCCTTGATCCCGTTCTCCTTGAAGTTGGCCCGCGCCAGGGCGATCGCGTCCTGGTCGAGGTCGACGGTGGTCACCTGCCTGGCCCCGCCCAGCGCCGCGCTCACCGAGAAGCCGCCGGTGTAGCCGTAGCAGTTGAGCACCTCCCGGCCGCGGGAGACGTCGCGCACCAGCTTCCGATTGTCGCGCTGGTCGAGGAACATGCCGGTCTTCTGGCCGCGGTAGAGATCGACCAGCAGCCGCATCCCGTATTCGCGCATCCCCACCAACTCGGGCGCGCTCTCGCCCCACAGCACCTTGCCGGCGCTATCGCCCTCCTCGCCCTCCCCCGCCTCGCGCCCGACCTCGTCGCGGCCGACGATCCCCTTGAGCCCGGGCACCTCGGCCCGCAGCGCCGAGAGGATCGCCTCCCGGTGCGCAGTCAGGCCCGCCGAGTACAGCTTGACCACCGCGTAGCCGGCGTAGAGGTCGACCACCGCCCCGGGCAGCCCGTCGCCCTCGCCGTGCAGCAGCCGGTAGGAGTCGGTGTCGGAGAGGTCGAGCAGCTCCTGGCGCAGCTTGTAGGCCCGCGCCACCCGCCGGCGGAAGAAGGCGGCGTCGATCGCCTCGCGCTCGTCGAGGGTCAGCACCCGCACCGACACCGCGGCGTGCGGGTCGAAGTAGCCGCGGGCCACGAACCGGCCGTGGTCGGTGACATCGACGATGGCCCCGGCCGGCAGCTTGGGCGGCCTGCCCAGGGCGTGCTGGTAGACCCACGGGTGCCCGGCGCGCAGGTGGCGGGCGAGGTCCTTGACGAGGGGGAGCTTGAGATTGGCCATGAGATTTGGAACCTTAAGGGCGCGGCCGCTCTTTTGGCAGATATGTCGCCTAAAGTGAACAGTCGGCTTCACCGCACTCTCCCATCAAGGACCTTAGCGATGCGATTGACGATTCTCCTGAGCCTGGCGCTGACCCTCGCCCTGGCCGGCTGTGCTGCCACCAAGGGCCGGCGGGTGCGCAACCGCTCGGAGGCCTCCTCGGAGAAGGCGCTCTCGGCCGAGTCGGGGGCGCAGGCGGACATCGACTGCGCCCGCGGGATCCGCAAGGACATCCAGCGCTTCTGCAACGACGCCCCCAGCGAGCCGGGCGAGGGCTACGCCGCGCGCGCCCGCTCGGCCTACGCCGACGCCCAGCGGCGCTGCGACGGGCTGCGCGGGCTCTACGCCTTGCGCGCCTTCGACGCCTGCGTCCTGGAGTTGGAGGCGCTGCCCAGCCAGCTGGAGGACGAGACCCGGGCCCGGCGCGAGGCGGCGGCCGCCAAGGCGACCGAGGCCCGCGGCGACCCGGTCTTCGACAAGCTGCTGCGAAAGAAGCGGGCGGCGCAGGAGGAGGCCGACTCCAGCGCCGAGGCCTTCCGCGAGGCGGTGCAGAACCAGGACGCCGACGCCATCCGCTTCCGGCGGGAGGAGTGGACCGAGGCCGAGGCGGCACTCAAGGTGGCGCAGACCGAGCTGCGCGAGTATTTGGAGAAGGCGGAGCTCGACCTGCGCGACGTCAGCGCGCTGGGGCTCTGGTAGCCCGCCGAGCTCTCTAGAGATTTGACTCAGGGCCGACCGCTCGGCGGCCGGGCCCTCGGCGACCGACGTCGCCGTCGACACAAGGAAGAATCCCGATGCGCCTGCGCCCGCTGCTGACCCTGTCCGCCCTCCTCGCCGCCGGCTGCGGCACCCCCGGAGGCGCTGCCGACGCCGGCCCGGTCGATGCCGGCCCGGCGCCGCTGTGCACCGACGCCACCCCGGTGACCTGCAGCGCCTTCGTGACCACCGAGCTCAGGCTCAAGACCGCCGCCTCGACCAGGCTCATCGACAACAAGCCGGAGGCAGGAGGTTTCGCGAGCCACATCGACGCCACCGCCGGCGGGCTGGACATGAACACCCTGACGCCCAAGGAGGGCTTCGTCTACGCCCGCTTCACCGAGCAAGGCCTGGAGAAAGTCGAGCTCTCCGATGCGCAGGCGCTCTCGTCGATGGACTGGGACATCGCCTTCCGCCGCTATGTCCTGCGCATCAACAGCGCCGACTCGGGGCCCTCGTGCACCCAGGCAGCGCGGGTGAAGGCGGGGACCACTTACGACGCGCTGACCGCGGTGCCGAGCGACGCCATCTACCATACCGACGACTATGTCACTCCCGACTGCCAGACGCTCGAGACCGACGGCACCCAGATGGCCGCCCCGGCAACGACGCTCGGGGGTTTCTACAGCTACGTCAGCGCCGGCGGCGCAATGGGCTGCGTCAAGATGACCGGCGCGGTCTACGTAGTGGCGCTGGCCAACGGCCGGCACGTCAAGCTGACCGTCACCAGCTACTACGAGCCGACGGTGCAGGAGCAGTGCAACACCAGCGGCACCATCCCCACCAGCAACACCGGCTCGGGGGACGTCCGGATGAGGTGGGCGTTCCTCGACTAAGTCTGACGAGGGCAGGAACCCCTGGCGCCCCGCGCATCCCCGCGCGGCGGCGTTTGGCCTCGGGCTGCGACCGCTGGGGCCTCAGCAACAAGGCGACGCCGTCGGTCGCCCCAGTTCATCCCCGAGCTGCGCTGGGCAGAACGTCGGCCCCTCGCCCACACTCAGGGCGCGGCTCGCTTGGCGCCGAGCATGACCTGCACTACTTCCGCCGCCGCACGCCCGCCAGCCCGAGCCACGCCAATCCCAGCACAAGCAGCGGGCTCGCCGAAGCCGAGCTGCAGCCGCAGCCCTTGGGAGCGTCGCCCCCGCCGCCCTGGTCGATCCCGGCATCGGGCGCTGGGGGCACCACCATCTCCAGCGCCGCCACCGGGTCGATGATTCCGTAGCCATAGACAGGGTCGTGGCCCTTGGGATCGGGCGTCGCCAGCGGGGCCACCCGGGCGGTGCGAGTCAGCACGTCGTAGAGCCGCTGCGAGGTCAGGTCCGGGGCTGCGCTCGCCAGCAGCCCGGCGATCCCGGCCGCCACCGGGCAGGCCGACGAGGTGCCTCCGAAGTTCTGGAAGTAGTCCCCGGTGCTCTCGCCGTCCGGCCCGGAGATGTCGGTGGTCGCGGTGCCGGTGGGGGCCACCAGGTCCACCGAATCGCCGTAGTTGGTGAACTGGGTGGCCTCGTCCAGCCGGTTGACCGCTCCGATTCCCAGCACGCCCTCGACGGCCAACAGCTCATTGTTGTTGACCTTGCGGTTGTCGTTGCCAGCGGCGAACAACACCAAGGCGCCCTTCCCGTTGCGGCCGTTGAAGTAGACGTTGTTGATGGCCTTGGCGAGCAGCGAGGGGACGGCGATGGCGTCGGCGAAGCCCCAGCTGTTGGAGACCACCGCGGCATTGACCTGCAGGGCGAAGTCGAAGGCGGCGATGTCCGCCCCGGCGCCGCCGGCGGTGGGATCGGTGTCGGAGAGCATCTTCACGCAGCGCACCCGGCACTTGGGGCAGCCGCCGGCGATGCCCAGCGAGTTGTCGGTAGTGGCGCCGACCAGGCCGGCGCAGGCGGTGCCGTGCATGTTGCCGGCGATGTTCGGCTCGAAGCTCGGATCGTCGGTGTTGGTCAGGACGTTGCGCCCGGTATCGAGCTTGTCCTTGAGATCCGGGTGCCGGATGTCGCAGCCGTTGTCGACGACCACGATCGTCACGCTGGGATCGCCCTCGGTGATACCCCAGGCCTTGGCCATCTTGAGCGAGTCGAAGTACCACTGACCGCCGAACATCGGGTCGTTGGGGACGTGGTCCGAGAAGTGCTTGTGCTCGAGGTAGAGGTTGGGAATCGCCTCGCGCAGCACTCCGGGAGCCGCCAGCTGCCCCTGCAGCCGCTCGGCGACGTCCAGGCCGTCCTCGTCAGCGGCGCCGCGCACCTCGAAGATGCCGATCGAGCTCATCGGAGCCCCGGTCACCTCGATGCCCAGCCCGCGCACCGCCTGGCGCGCCTCCTCGACACTTCGAGCCCCGAGCTGGATGAGCGCGGTCTCGCCAACCTGGGCCTTGAACTCCCGGCCGTCCTCGTAGCGGAGCAGGACCGGAACGCGGCCCAGCATGCTGCCGCGCTGGGCGGAGAGACGCACGGCCACGACGCGGCGAGAGCCATCCCGGAAGGCCTGCCCTGCCCAGAGCTGGTTCCCAGAGCCCCCGGGACCGCCGACCGCCGGCTCCGCGAGTGCCGCGGTCGCAGCCAGCGTCGCCACCGTCAACGTCAGCGCCCAACGAATTGCCCTGCCCATGCGCACCTCTCGCCCCCGATATCCTTAGATGACGGCGCGGGATTCTGGTCGCAGGGCCGCCCCGAGACAAGCCGGCGGCTCACTTCTCGCGCAAGGCGGCGATGGGATCGAGCCGGGAGGCGCGCCAGGCCGGATAGAGCCCGGAGAGGATCCCCGCCGCCGCCGAGCAGGTGACGGCGAGCAGCGCCGCCTGAGGCGAAGGATTCAGCTTCCAGCCGACCAGGCTCTCGATGACCCAGGCCCCGACGATGCCCAGGCCGATGCCGGCCACCGCGCCGACCAGGCTGAGCATCACCGCCTCGCCCAGGAACTGCAGCCGCACCGCCCATGGCGTTGCGCCCACCGCGACCCGCAGCCCGATCTCGGCGGTGCGCTGGGCCACCGAGGCGAGCATCACGTTCATGATCCCGATGCCGCCGACCAGCAGCGCCACCGCCGCCAGCCCGATCAGCAACAGCCCCAGCGTACGGCTCTGCTCGATCTGCGTCTTGATGATCTCGTCCGGGCGGCGAATGTTGAAGTCATCGCCGTCGCCCTGGCCGACGCGGTGGCGCTGGCGCAGCAGCGCCGTGACCGCGTCGATGGCCGGCACCACCGCCTCCGGCGAGACCGCGGAGCAGAGGACGTCGTCGAGCCAGGTGAAGCCCTTGCCGCGCAGCTTCTTCTGGGCGGTGGTCCAGGGGAGCATCACCACGTCGTCCTGGTCGCCGCCGTGGCTGGACGGCCCCTTGGCGGCCAGCACTCCGATCACCTGCAGCAGCGCTCCGCGGGCCCGCAGCGTCGCGCCGATCGCCGGCGCGTTGCCGAAGAGCCGCTTGCGCACCGTCTCGCCGATCACCACCACGCTCTCGGCCTGCTGCACCTGCTCGCGGGTGAAGAAGGCGCCCTCCGCCAGCTGCCAGCGCTTGACGGCGAGGTACTCGGGAGAGACGCCGCGGTAGCGGGTGGTCCAGTTGGCGGTTTCGTTGGCGACCTGCAGGCTGCCGTCGATGTTCTCGGCCACGCTCCTGATCAGCGGGATCTCGCGGCGGATCGCCTCGGCGTCCTCGGGAGTGAGGGTGGTGGTGCCGTGGCTGCCGGTGCGCACTCCGTTGACGTTGCGCGAGCCGGCCTCGATCCAGACCAGGTTGTCGCCGAGCTTGTGCAGCTCCTCCTCGGCGCGCTCGGTGCCAGAGCGGCCGATGGCCACCACCCAGATCACCGCTGCCACTCCGATCATGATCCCGAGCGAGGTCAGCGCGCTGCGCACCTTGTGGCGCGAGAGCGCGCGGACCGACTCGCGGAGGAAGAGCGTGGCGCAGAGTCGCAGGCCGAGGCGCATGGGGGCGTCGAGAGTAGCCCAGCGCGGAAGAGGCAGCGCAAGCGATCTTTGGCAGTCGACCGCTTAGCGGAGCGGCTGCTCAGCGATCCAGCATGCGGCGGCTCGGTCGCCTGGCGTGCCGCGCTACCACATCATCCCGGTCGCCAGCCGCGCGGCCTCGGTCATCATGCTCGGCTCCCACGGAGGATCGAGCACCACCTCCACGGCGACCTGGGTGATCCCCGGGATCTGCGCCAGCTTCCGCTCGACCTCGACCTTGAGCACATCCCCGATGCCGCAGCCCGGCGCGGTCAGCGTCATCTGCACGTCCGCCCGGTTGCCGCCTTCGATCGGATTGACCTGGCAGGCGTAGATGAGCCCCAGGTCGACGATGTTGACCGGGATCTCCGGGTCGTAGACGGTGCGCAGCTCCTCCCAGGCCTGGTCCTCCAGCGACATGTTCTCGCGCTTCTCGCGCTTGGGCGGCTCCATCCCCAGCGCGTCGAGGTCCTTCTCCTCGATGCGCACCAGGTAGCCCTCTTCGCTCATGACGGTCACCGAGCCGCCCAGGGCCTGGGTCACCATCACCAGCGAGCCGGCCTTGAGCTCCATCTTCTCCCCGTAGGGGATCTGGATGGCGGTCACGTCGCGATTGAGGTTCACTGAGTCTCTCATCACGCCTCTCGCCTTCCTGCTATTCGCTGGAAACCGGGTCCTTGGCGCCGGAGAGCGCCGCCTCGAGCGTCCGCCAGGCCAGGCTGGCGCACTTGACCCGCGCCGGGAACTCGCAAACCCCCGAGAACACCGCCAGCTTGCCCAGCGAAGCCAGGTCCGGCTGCTCGCCGGTGATCATCTTGTGGAACTGATCGACCAGCACCTCGGCCTCGTCGCGCTTCTTGCCCTTCAAGCTGGCGGTCATCATCGAGGCCGAGGCCTTGGAGATGGCGCAGCCGCTGCCGATGAACGACACGTCCTTGATCACGTCGCCCTCGAGCTGCAGGAAGAGGGTCAGCTTGTCGCCACACAGCGCGTTGAAGCCGTCGGCCTTGGCGTCGGGGGCAGCCAGCTCGCGGTGATTCCGCGGGTGCTTGCTGTGGTCGAGGATGACCTCCTGGTAGAGGTCCTTGAGTTCGTCGCTCATCAGCCGAACATCTCCTGGACCGACTGGATGGCCTTCGCCAACCGGTCGATCTCTTCCTTGGTGTTGTAGAAGGCCAGCGACGCCCGGGCGGTGGCCGGGATGCCGTAGTGGGCCATGATCGGCTCGGTGCAGTGGTGCCCGGTGCGGATGGCCACTCCGTGCTGGTCGAGGATGGTCCCGATGTCGTGGGGGTGGATCCCCTCGAGCGTGAACGACAGCACCGACACCTTCTCGCGCGCGGTTCCGATGATCTTGAGCCCGCCGATGCCGGAGAGGACCTCGGTCCCGTAGTCGAGCAGCTCCTTCTCCCAGGCGGCAGCGGCCTCGAAGTCGATGGAACCGAGGTAGTCGATGGCCGCCCCCAGCCCGATGGTCCCGGCGATGTTGGGCGTGCCCGCCTCCAACCGGTGCGGCAGGCTGTTGTAGACGGTCTTCTCGAAGCTGACCGAGCGGATCATGTCCCCGCCGCCCTGGTACGGCGGCAGTTGCTCCAACAGCTCCTTGCGCCCGTAGAGCGCACCGATGCCGGTGGGGCCGAACAGCTTGTGGCCAGAGAAGACGTAGAAGTCCGCCCCCAGCGCGCGCACGTCCGGCCGCAAGTGCGGAACGGCCTGGGCGCCATCGAGCAGCACCGGCACCTTGGCGGCGTGCGCCAGCTCGATGATCTGCTTTACCGGGTTGACGGTCCCCAGCGTGTTGGAGACGTGAACCACCGACACCAGCCGCGTCTTGGGGCCGAGCAGCTTCTGGTAGGCCGCCAGGTCGAGCTCGCCGCGGTCGTCGAAGGGGATGACCTTGAGGTGGGCGCCACGCTCCTGGCAGATCAGCTGCCAGGGGACGATGTTCGAGTGGTGCTCCATCTCGGTGATGAGCACCTCGTCGCCGGCGTTGAGGTTCTTGCGCCCCCAGCTGCTGGCCACCAGGTTGATGGCCTCGGTGGCCCCGCGCACGAAGATGATCTCGCTGGGATCGGCGGCGTTGAGCCAGCGCTGGATCTTGATGCGCGCGTTCTCGTAGTCGCGGGTCGAGAGCTCCGAGAGCCGGTGGACGCCGCGGTGGATGTTGGCGTTGGTCTCGCGGTAGTAGCGGTCCATCGCCTCGATCACCGCCTTGGGCTTTTGGGCGGTGGCCGCATTGTCCAGGTAGCTCAGGGGCTTGCCGCGCACCTGCTGGTGGAGGATCGGGAAGTCCTCGCGGATGCGCTGCACGTCGAAGGAAAGCGGCTTGGCAGTGGCGAGCATCAGGCACGCTCCTTTCCCGGGCCGGAGAACATGCCGGCCAGCGCCAGCTCGCGCAGCGACTGGCGCAGCTCCGCCGGCTCGATGCGGGAGAGCACGTCGGCGGCGAAGGCCTCGGTCAGCATCTGCCGGGCCTGGGCCTCGCCGATGCCGCGCGAGCGCAGGTAGAAGACCGACTCGGCGTCGAGCTGGCCGGTGGCCGAGCCGTGGCTGCACTTGACGTCGTCGGCGTAGATCTCCAGCTGCGGCCGGGCGTAGACGGTGGCCTCCGGGGTCAGCAGCAGGTTGCGGTTCTTCTGGCTGGCGTCGGTCTTCTGGGCGCCCTCGCAGACCACCACCCGGCCGTTGAAGACCGCGCGCGAAGTCCCGCCGAGCACCGCCTTGTAGAGCTGCCGGCTGGTGCCGTGCGGCACCAGGTGCGAGACCTTGCTGTGGACGTCGAGCTGCTGCGAGCCGCTGCCGAGCATCAGCCCGTCGAGCCCGCACTCGGCACCCTCGCCGGCGAGCTTCACCGACAGGTCCAGCCGCGACAGCGCCGCTCCCTTGGAGAGCGCGAACGAGGAGAAGCGCCCGTTGCGGCCGACCTGAACCTCTATCCGGCCGATGTGGTAGGCGCCCGCCTGCTCGCGCTGCAGCCGCAGATGCTCGATCTGCGCTCCAGGCCCGATCTCGATCTCGGTGACCGAATTGGAGAAATAGCGCTCGCCGAGGCCGAGGTGGCTCTCCACCAGCCGCGCCTTCGAACCCTCGCCCGCGACGACCAGCACCCGCGGGTGCGAGAAGGTGGCCGCTCCGTCGCCGCTCGAGAAGAAGATCAGGTGGATGGGCTTCTCCACCGCCGCCTGCGGCGGCAGCAGCAGCAGCGCCCCGTCCTCGAAGAACGCGTGGTTCAGCGCCGCGAAGCTGCCGTTCTCACCGGGGTTCTTGGCGAAGTGCTTCTCCAGCACCTCGGGCATCTCGCGCATCGCCTGCGCCAGGCTGACCAGCTTGACCCCGGCCGGCAGCGAGAACTGCGAGGAGGCGTTCGGCTGGAAGCGGCCATCGACGAAGACCAGGTTGGTGGCCTCGAGCGCTCCCACCGCCGCCCGCTGGACCAGGTCGCTCGGCAGCTGGCGCGGCGCGGGGGCCGGCAGCTGGAAACGGCCGCTGAGAAGAGCCGACAGGTCGGTGGCGCGCCACTCCTCGTCGCGGGCGCTGGGGAAGCCGATCTCGGCAAAGCGCTCCAGCGAGCCCTTGCGCAGAGCGGACAGCCAGCCCGGCATCTTCTCGGTGCGGCGCTTCTCGAGCTCCGCGTAGCTCTCCAGCCAGCCGCGTGTGACTTCGGCGCTCATCGCTATCGGCCCTCTCCCGCCGCCCGGCTCGGACCCGACAGGCTCTGGTAGCCGCGCTTCTCCAGCTCCAGCGCCAGGGTCTTGTCGCCCGACTCCACGATCCGCCCGCCGGCGAGCACGTGGACCTTGTCCGGCACGATGTAGTCCAGCAGCCGCTGGTAGTGCGTGATCACCACCATCGCCCGGTTCGGGCTGCGCAGCGCGTTGACGCCGCCGGCCACGATCCGCAAGGCATCGATGTCCAGCCCGGAGTCGGTCTCGTCGAGCACCGCCAGGTCCGGCTCGAGCATCGCCATCTGGAAGACCTCGTTGCGCTTCTTCTCGCCGCCGGAGAAGCCCTCGTTCACCGAGCGCTCCATCAGCGCCTTGTCGGCCTCGACCAGCTTCATCTTCTGGCGCGCCAGCTCCAGGAACTCCATGGCGTCCAGCTCCTCGAGCCCGCGGTGCTTGCGCTGGGCGTTGAGCGCCGCCTTGACGAAGTACATGTTGGCGACCCCGGGGATCTCCACCGGGTACTGGAAGGCCAGGAACAGCCCCTCGCGCGAGCGGACCTCGATCGGCATCGAGAGCAGGTCCTTGCCCTTGTAGGTCACCGAGCCGCCGGTCACCTCGAAGCTCTCGCGCCCGGCCAGCACGTTGGCCAGCGTGCTCTTGCCGGCGCCGTTGGGCCCCATGATGGCGTGCACCTCGCCCGCCTTCACCTCGAGGTTCAAGCCCTTGAGGATCTCCTTGTCGCCGACCTTGGCCCGCAGATTCTTGATGGAGAGCATCGGTTCTTTCCTGATCCTTGTGTTCCCCGGGCCCTCGGTCCCGGGACGAAAATCGCGCTGCTGTTCTCAGTGCCGCTCTAGCCGACCGCGCCCTCGAGGCTGACTCCCAACAGCTTCTGGGCCTCGACCGCGAACTCCATCGGCAGCTTCTTGAGCACCTCGCGGCAGAAGCCGTTGACGATCATCGACACCGCGTCCTCGTTGGAGAGGCCGCGCTGCCGGCAGTAGAAGAGCTGGTCCTCGCTGATCTTCGAGGTCGAGGCCTCGTGCTCGACGCTCGCGGTCGGCGTCTTCACCTCGAGGTACGGGAAGGTGTGGGCCCCGCACTTGTCGCCCAGCAAGAGCGAGTCGCACTGGGTGTAATTGCGGGCGCCGGTGGCGTTCTTGCCCACCTTCACCAGGCCCCGGTAGGTGTTCTGCCCGCGCCCGGCGCTGATGCCCTTGGAGATGATCGTCGAGCGGGTGTTCTTGCCCAGGTGGATCATCTTGGTGCCGGTGTCGGCCTGCTGGAAGTTGTTGACCAGCGCCACCGAGTAGAACTCGCCCACCGCGTTGTCGCCCTTGAGAATGCAGCTCGGGTACTTCCAGGTGATGGCCGAGCCGGTCTCCACCTGGGTCCAGCTGATCTTGGCGTCGCGGTGCACCATCCCGCGCTTGGTGACGAAGTTGTAGATGCCGCCTCGCCCCTGCTTGTCGCCCGGGTACCAGTTCTGGACGGTGGAGTACTTCACGTCGGCGCCGGGCATGGCGATCAGCTCGACCACCGCCGCGTGCAGCTGGTTCTTGTCGCGCCGCGGAGCGGTGCAGCCCTCGAGGTAGCTGACCTTGGCCCCCTCGTCGGCCACCAACAGCGTGCGCTCGAACTGCCCGGTGTCGGCGGCGTTGATCCGGAAGTAGGTCGACAGCTCCATCGGGCACTTGACGCCCTTGGGGATGTAGCAGAACGAGCCGTCGGAGAAGACCGCGCTGTTCAGGGCGGCGAAGAAGTTGTCGCCGGCCGGGACCACCGAGCCCAGGTGCTGCTCCACCAGCGCCGGGTGCTCGCGCACCGCCTCGGCGAAGGAGCAGAAGATGATCCCCAGCTCGTAGAGCTTCTTCTTGAAGGTGGTGGCCACCGACACCGAGTCCACCACCGCGTCCACCGCGATCCCGCTCAGCCGCTTCTGCTCGTCCAGCGAGATGCCGAGCTTGTCGAACATGGTCCGCAGCTCGGGGTCGATCTCGTCCAGGCTCTTGGGCGCTGGCCCCTTCGGCTTGGGAGCGGCGTAGTAGCTGATGTCCTGGTAGTCGATGGGCTCGTGGTGCAGCTGAGCCCACGCCGGCTCGATCATCGTCTTCCAGTGCCGGAAGGACTTGAGCCGCCACTCCAGCAGGAAGGCGGGCTCTCGCTTCTTGGCGCTGATCAGCCGGATCACGTCCTCGGACAGCCCCTTGGGAATGACCTCGGACTCGATGTCCGAGACCCAGCCGTGCTGGTACTCGCGGTTGGCGAGCTCTTCCAGCTGCTTGGCCTGCGCGCTCATGGTGCCTTCCCCATCGTCGCCCCGGCCGGCGATGCCGCCGGGCGCGGGCCCAACTGCGGCCCGATGATCATGTCTGTCAGCTTCAGCCCTTCGAGCGCTCCGCGGACCGCTCCGTTAATCCGCACCCAGTTCGCCCGCACCTGGCAGAAGCGCTCAGCCGAGCACCCGCCCCCGCTGCTGATGCACTCGGTCAGCGCCACCGGCCCGTCTATCGCCAGTAGGATGTCGGCCACCGAGATCTGGTCCGGGGGCCGGCTCAACTGGTAGCCGCCCTTGGCCCCCCGCTGCGAATTGAGCAGCGAGCCGCGCAACAGCACCTTCAAGATCTTGCTCACCGTCGGCGCGGGCATGCGGGTGCGCTCCGCCAGATCGCGCGCCGTCTGCACCGGATTTCCCGGGTCGCGCGCGAACTGCGCCAGGAGCACGATCCCGTAGTCGGCCAGCTTGGAAATGCGGATCATGGGGGCCCGCTCGAATAAACAGTACTCAGCCGGTCCTATTTCTAGATCGCCGCCCGCCCGCCCGCCACCCAAATCGGCCTAGGCCCTCCCCCTGCGGCCGCCGGACCCTCCCGCCCGCGCCGGGTTTCCTCTGAAAATCCCGCTCCCTGGGCGATTATTGCCGCCCTGGAGAGCGCCCGCCTTCGCCCTCCGAAAAGCGAGTCGCCGAGCGCCCTTCATGCCCTCCGGGAATCTCCCGCCTCATCGGCTGTTGCCAGGGCTCGCCCCAAAAGGCGAGGCAGGACGGCAAGGCGACAGTGTCAGCAACTCGGCCTTGCATGGGCAAACCCCAGGCGACTATGCTGCGCGACTTCGAAAGCGACCCCAACCGAACTGAGAGGGGGCGGTTCGAAGGAAACCCCAGAAAGGAAGATGGTCCCGAGATGAAGCGACTGACGCTTGTAACTGCAGCAGTGCTGGCGCTGGCCAGCGCCTGCCGCCCCAACGGCGGCACCACCACTCCCTCGGCCGGCGGCGCCGCTGCTCCCAAGAGCGCGGGCGCGGTCAAGGTCGAGTTCTACGTCATGTCCCAGTGCCCGTTCGGCGTCCAGGTGGTCAATGCCATCAAGGACGTGGTCGACAAGCTCGGCCCGGACATGGACTTCCAGATGGACTTCATCGGCGACGCCAGCCCCACCGGCGAGCTGAGCTCGATGCACGGCCCGGCCGAGGTCAGCGGCGACATCGTCCAGCTGTGCGCCCACAAGTACGCCCCGGCCAAGTACCTGGACATGGTGGTCTGCCAGAACAAGGACGCCAAGAGCGTGGCCACCAACTGGGAGCAGTGCGCCAAGGAGGCCCAGCTGCCGGTGGACCAGATCCGCAGCTGCATGAACGGCCCTGAGGGCAAGCAGCTGCTGACCGAGAGCTTCGGCCGCTCCAAGGCCCGCGGCGCCTCGGGCAGCCCGACGATCTACGTGGCCAACAAGAGCTACAACGGCCGCCGCGGCACCACCGACTTCTTCCGCGCGGTGTGCGCCGAGTACAGCGGCACCAAGCCGGCCGCCTGCAGCAGCATCCCCGAGCCGGCCAAGGTCAACGTCACCGTGCTCAGCGACAAGCGCTGCGCCGAGTGCAACGCCGACCGCTACATCAACATGCTCAAGTTCCGCATCGGCAATCCGGTGGTGAAGACCCTGGACTACGCCGACGACGAGGGCAAGAAGCTCTACGAGACCCTGGGCAAGGGCGTGAACCTGCCGGTGGTGCTGTTCGACGAGACCATCGACGCCGACAAGGAAGCCTCGGGGATGTTCGGCCGCCACCTGCAGCCGATGGGCGCCTTCCGCAGCCTGAACGTCGGGGCCAGCTGGAACCCGGTGTGCATGAACGAGGGCGGCTGCGCCCTGGCCGAGTGCAAGGACACCATCGCCTGCCGCAAGGAGGCCCCGGGCAAGCTCGAGGTGTTCGTGATGAGCCAGTGCCCGTTCGGCGTCAAGGCGCTCAACGCCATGCCCGAGGTGCTGAAGAACTTCAGCAACAAGATCGACTTCTCGGTCCACTACATCGCCAGCGGCACCGCCAAGGACGGCTTCAACTCGCTGCACGGGCCGGCCGAGGTGGACGAGAACATCCGCGAGCTCTGCGCCATCAAGCACTACGGCAAGGACTACAAGTGGATGAACTACGTCGACTGCCGCAACAAGGACATCCGCTCCACCGAGTGGGAGAAGTGCACCGGCGGTTCCACCGGCATCGACGCCGCGGTGATGAAGAAGTGCGTCGACACCGAGGGCAAGGCGCTGCACGAGGAGGACATCAAGCTGGCCACCTCGCTGGGCATCGGCGCCAGCCCGACCTGGCTTGCCAACGGCAAGTTCAAGTTCAGCGGCATCGACGCTGAGACCGTGCGCAAGAACCTGTGCGACCACAACGCCAGCCTCAAGGGCTGCGAGAACAAGCTCTCGGGCGACAGCGGCGCTCCGGTCCAGGGCGGCTGCGGCAAGTAGTCAGCGGCTCAATCGAGCAATCTGAAGAAGGCGGCGTCCCCTCGGGGGCGCCGCCTTTTTTTGTAGGGAGCAATGGCGCTCTCGCGCGGCGCGATCCGGAGCGCCCGACCGGCGGCGCCCAGGCTCAACTCGCGCGGTCGCGTGCCGACGCCGTGCCTCGCCCTCGCCCTCGCCGCCGCCTGCGGCGATGGCATGGCCAGGCAGCCCGCGCCTCCGGCGCCCGGGACGAACGACGATTCTTGATTCGAGAGAGCGGCCAGCTGCCGGTCTCCGCCGGCGCCGATCAGGCGCGCGGGTCGGCGCTCAGTCCGGTCGGCGGCGCAGGCTCGCGCGCAGCCCGAGACCGAGCGCCAGCGCCAGAGGGATCATCGGCTCCCCGCCGGCGCCGCAGCCGCAGCCGGGCTTCCTGCACTCGCCCTGCTGGCAGGTGCCGATCGAGCAGGCGGTGCCGTCGGCCATGGCCGGGTTGGAGCAGCCGCCCTGCTGGACGTCGCATTGCCCGGCGGCATGGCACTCGTCCTGGGCCTGGCAGATCACGGCCTTGGCGGTGCAGGTCCCGGCGAGGCAGGTCCGGGTCTCGGTGCAGGCGTCGGAACCGCCGCAGGCCAGGCCGTTGGGCTTGATGGTCCCTACCCCGCACTGGCCGGTGGACGAGTCGCACGCGCCGGGATTGCGGCAAGGATCGCTCGGCTGGCAGGTCACCGGGGTGCCTTTGCAGATGCCGGCCTGGCAGCTGTCGCCGGTGGTGCAAAGGTCCCCGTCGTCGCAGCTTCCGCCGACGGTGGTGCAGATGCCGTCGGCGCTGGCTCCGCGGGCGCGGGCGCAGGCGGTGCAGGCTGAGCCGCAGGCGGTGTGGCAGCAGACACCGTCGACGCAGAAGCCGCTCTGGCAGTCCCCGCCGTAGCCGCAGGAGGCCCCGTCGGCCGCAGACCCGGTCCCGCCGATGAACCCGTCGATGAAGGACTGGAAGTCGCCGACGTTGGTGCTCACCCCGTAGTCGGTGCACGCCTGGTCGCCGTAGGAGGTCACGCCGGCCACGTACTCCACACCGCCCAAGGTGACGAAGGCCGGCCCGCCGCTGTCGCCGCTGCACGGCCCCCCGCGCGTCTGGCTGTAGCCGAAGGCGCGGTTCACCACGCTCCCGCTTCGATAGGAGCAGCTCGCCAGGCCCTCGCAGACCAGGCCCACCGTCCCCGGGGCCTTGAGCTTGATCCCGTAGCTGCCGGTCTCGGTGTCGCCGAATCCCGAGAAGACCAGCTCGGTTCCGGCGCTGGCGCTCTTGAGAGCCAGGCTCGCGGGCAGGGTGGGGACGGGCCGGGTTCCCGCCGGCGCGTCGGCGTCCAGGCGGATGAGGGCGATGTCGTTGACCGTGGCGTAGGGGTCGTACGACGGATGCGGCAGGGCCTGGCTGGCGCCGGTCCAATAGGTCATGGCGCTGGAGTCGTGGCCGAAGCCGACTTGGATCGACCCCACCGCCACGTTCTCGAGGCAGTGGGCGGCGGTGAGCACCACGCGCGGAGCGATCAGGGTCCCGGAGCAGAAGCCCTGGCCGAGGCTGATGTACACCACCGCCGCGTGCGAGGCGATGGTGTCGGACACCCCGCCGTACATCGGCAGCCGATTGGCGGAGTGCGGAACGGTCCCGGCCTGGCGGGAGCCTGGCGAGCAGGCGGCGAACGACGCCAGCAGCAGGGCGGCGAGGAGCAATCGAGCGCGGGATGTCGTCACGTGAAGCCTCCAGCTCCGAGAGGACGCGGATCTTCCTCCTTTTCTTGCTCGGACGGCAATCCTCGCCCGCGTTTGGGCTACACTCGCCGCTCGCCCGGGAGGACCTGCCTTGAACCTGCGCTGTGACAGCTGCGGCGCTCAGCTGGTGCTCGAGTCGGAGCGGCGCACCGCGCTGTGCCCGTACTGCGGCTCGACCTCCATCGTCGAGCGCCCGCCGGCGGCTGACCGGCCCAACCCCGCCTTCGCCATGGGCTTCGCCGTGCCCCGAGATCAGGTCTTTGCCAAGGCCCGCGAGTGGCTCGCCGGCCGCACTCTCTTCGCCCGCTCCGGGGTGCGCAGGGCGGCCCTGGAGGGCATCCAGGGGATCTACTTGCCCGCCTACCTCTACAGCGCGGTGGCCCACGCCGACTACGAGGCGGAGATCGGCGAGCACTATCAGGAGACCGAGACCTACCAGACCCAGGAGAACGGCAAGACCGTCACCAAGACCAGGCAGGTGACGCGCACCGAGTGGCGCCCGCTGTCGGGTCGGCTGAGCGAGTACGTCGCCGACGTGCTGGTGACCGCCTCCAAGGGCCTGCCCAACGCCGAGCTCGAGGCGGTGGAGCCCTTCGATCTGCGGCTGCTCAAGCGCTACCAGCCGGCGCTGCTGTCGGGGTGGATCGCCGAGGAGCCGAGCCTCACCGGGGCGCAGTGCCTGGAGCTGGCGCGCGGCGAGGCCAGCCAGGCGCTGGAGAAGAAGGTGCGGGAGTTCATGCCCGGCGACGAGGTCCGTTCGCTCAGCCACCGCACCGAGGTGGCCCAGGAGTCGCTCGACCTGTGTCTGGTGCCGGTGTGGGTCATGGCGGCGCGCTACGACCAGCAGCAGCCGCCGATGCGGATCGTCGTCAACGGCCAGTCGGGAATGATCGCCGGCAAGGTCCCGCTGTCGTGGATCAAGATCACCCTCGCCGTCCTGGCCGCGGCCGCGGCCGTGGGC
The DNA here is from genome assembly GCA_037442205.1 of Myxococcales bacterium. Classification (GTDB taxonomy): domain Bacteria; phylum Myxococcota; class Myxococcia; order Myxococcales; family UBA5297; genus JBBIQS01. The sequence goes on along the minus strand of JBBIQS010000046.1, from coordinate 34,823 downwards.
GCCTTCGCCTGGCTGCTGTTGCAGCACAAGCCCTGAGAGGTCCCGCCTTGCCGCTCGAGACCGCCACCGCCCTCGCCTGCCGCCGCTGCGCCGCCGCCCTGGAGCGCGACGACCTGCGCTGCCCGATCTGCGGCCTGGCCTCCACCGCCCTGGCGCCGCGGCCGGAGAAGTCCTCGGCCGTGCTCGTCCGCTGCAAGAGCTGCCGGGCGGTAGTCGCCTACTCCGCGGTCGACCAGGCGCCCAAGTGCGCCTACTGCGGCGCGGTCGCCGAGGTCGAGACGCCCGAGGATCCCGTCGAGCAGGCCCAGGCCTTCCTCCCGTTCCACGTAGGCAACGACCAGGCCCTCGAAACACTCCGCGGATTCCTGGCGAAGCGCTCCTTCTTCCGCCCCGCGGATCTCTCCGCCAAGGCGTCGCTGGCCGAGCTCAAGGCCCTCTGGTGGCCGGCCTGGGTCTGCAACGCCAAGGCGCTGGTCAGCTGGTCGGCCGACAGCGACGCTGGACACCGCCGCTCCGACTGGGCGCCGCACTCCGGCCAGACCGAGCTGGTCTTCCGCAACCTGGTCCTCAGCGCCGCGCGCGGGCTCTCCGACCCGGAGACCCGTTCGCTGGCGCCGGCCTACGACCTGTCGGCAGCAGCCGCAGCGCCCAAGGGACCAGCCGGCGCGCTGACCGAGCAATTCGACACTTCGCGCTCAGGCGCGCGGCGGCGCATCCACGAAGCGCTTGAGGCGCGCGCCGCCGAGCACGCGCGCGGGGAGGTCCCCGGTTCCAGGAGCCGCAACCTCCACGTCGCAGCCTTGCTCACTGGCCTCGAGACCTCGCGCTACGCACTGCCCGCCTACGTCTTCGCCTACCGCTATCGCAAGAAGCTCTACCGGGTAGTGGTCCACGGGCAGGACGCCCAGGTGGTCATCGGCAAGGCGCCGATCTCCGGCTGGCGGGTGGCCGCGGTGGTGGCGGCGGGCGTGCTGGCCCTCGCCGCCGCGCTGGCCGCGGTTCTGCTGTGGCGGCACTGAAAGCGGAGGTAGCTCAGGTCCCGGCGGCGCGGGCGATCGCCCGCGCCGGCTGGAAGTGCCTCGCCAGCCGCTCGCGGAATTCGGGCGCCAGGATCTCCTGGATGCGCGCCACCAGGAGCCGGGACAACGCCTCCGGCGGCAGCAGCCCAGCCAGATGGTTGCGGACCCGCTCCGGATCGTCGCGCACCGGGACGAGGATCTGCCGCGGGATTCCGCCGGCGTCGTGGAGGTCCGCCACCAGGTCCGCGCCCACCAGGCCTTCCTTGATCGGAATGACCAGCTGGTGGTCGAGCCCCTCGGTGCCCAGGTAGCTCGAGACCACGTCGGCGTCCACCGGGGCCACGAAGATCGCCGCGATGCGCGCGCCCACGCCGCGCAGCGCCGCCGCCACCCGCAACCTCACCGTCTCGTCGAAGGGTTCGATGAAGACGACCGGTACGCTCATAGGCGAGACCCCCTCCAGGAAGAGAGCCCTACTCTCTCCAGATGCCGGTCTCGGAGCGCAGTTGCGAATGTTTGACGACGTGCGTTGTCGGCCGGGGCGCAACGCGCGCCACCAGCGAACACAAGTCCCTGTTTTCGCTTGATAATACTTGTGCCAGCCGCGAGCGCGGCCGTCAGTTCGGCCGGCGGGCGAGCGAGCTGCGGCCGCCGGTGACGGTGGTCTTCTTCTTCGGGGTGCTCTTGGGGGGCTCGAGGTACATCCGCAGCGCCTCGCGGGCCAGGTAGGGCGCCTTGACGCGCCACAGCGTGCCGTTGACCACCACCGCCGCCACCGCGATCTTCGGGTTCTCCTTGGGGGCGAAGCCGACGAACCAGCTGAAATCGCGGAACGGCTTCTTGTCGCTGATCGATCCCGTCTTGCCGGCGCAGCGCACCTCGCCCAGGGCGTAGCGCCCGCGCTCGCGGAAGGCCCGCCGAGCGGTTCCGGCGGTGACGGTGGTCTCCATCATGTCCGAGAGCATCGAGGCGGTCGCCGGCTCCAGCACCTTGCGCGGCTTGCCGGTCTCGTCCTCGAACAGGATCGGGCTGACCATCACCCCGCGGTTGCCCACCGCCCCGGCCAGCAGCGCCCCGTGCAGCGGGCTCAGGAAGACCTCGCCGAAGCCGGCGGCGGTGGTCGCCAGCCCGAACTCGTCGGCGGGAACCTTGGCCAGCGACACGTCCATCGGCTCGTCGAAGCTCCAGGTCGAGTTGAAGCCCAGCCGGTCGGCCCAGCCGCGCAGTTCCTGGGCGTCGAGGACGTTCTTGGCCAGCTTGGCGAAGACCACGTTGGCGCTGTGGCCCATCGCCTCGGTGAGCGAGACGCAGAAGTTGTCGCGGCGGCTGTCGTCCTCGAGCAGCCGCTCCTGGATGCGCCGGCGCCCGCCGTGGAAGCAGACCTTCTCCTCCGGGGTCACGCCATTGGCCAAGAGCGCCGCGCCGGTGACCACCTTGAACACCGAGGCCGCCGGGAAGATCGCCTTCAGCGGCAGGCCGCGCATGCTCGGGTTGTCCTTGCTGAACTCGGCCAGCGCCAGGACCTTGCCGGTCGCCGGCTCGATGGCCGCCAGGGCGCCGTAAGGCATCGCGTAGCTGCGCAGCAGCTCGGTCAGCTTCTGCTGGAAGGCCGGCACCACCGTCAGCGTGCGGGTGCCGGCGGCGGAATCGACCACCAGCCGCGAGTCCTCGGCGCGCGCCAGGCTCAGGAAGTCCGACTCCTTGGGGATGGGCCGCAGGCTGTCGAACGAGGGGATGGCCGCGGTCGCCTCCTCGCCCTCCCCTTCGCCGGTGGCCTCGAGGCTGTCGCCGTCGTCGTCGGGCTCGGCGGTCTCCAGGCGGGCGTGGCCGGCGGCCGCCCCACTGGCCGCCGCTCCCTCGACTCCGGCCGAACCGGCGGCGGCCAGCGCCGAGGTCGGCTGGCCCGCATCGCCTCCGGCGGAGCCGGGCTCCGCTTCCCCGGCCCGGGCGCGGGCCGCCAGCAGTGCCAGGCCGACGATGGCCACGAAGACCGAGGCCAGCGCCCATCGCGGGGCGGGCGGCGTCAGGTTGGAGCGGGGAGGAGTCATCGCGAAAGAGCCAAATCGACAGTGAATTCAGCGACCGGGCCCATGCTACAGGAGGCGACATCCCTGTAAAGAAATCGCCTGCTCCCCAGGCTTGCGGGCTGGCCCCTGCTGGCCCTGGCGAGCAGCGGCGAACTGGTCCACCAGGTCACTCCAGGAGCTCCCCTCGGTGCTGGAGGGCGTCCAGGCGCTCGAGCATCTCCTCCGCCCATCCCCGCTCCTCGGGATCGGCGAGCGCCTCCTCGAAGATCAGTCGACCGGCGCCGCTGCCGAGCGTCAGCAATGCCTCGGCAGCGCCCTCGCGCACGAAGCGATCGGGGTCCTTTAGCAGGTCGCGCAGCGCCAGGGCCGCCTCCGGTCCGCCGACTGCGGCAGAGGCCGCGGCCGCCTGGCGGCGAACTCCCGGCGCTGGGTCCCGGAGCAGCGGCGCGATTTCGCTGAGCTGGCCCAGGCCGATCTTGGAGATGGCCCGCAGGGCGCGGGCCCGGGCAGTCGGAGGCAGCGCGCCATCGCGGGCCGCTCGCAGGAGGACGGCGGCCGAGGCCGGCCCGAGCTGGACCAGCATCTGCTCCGCGGCGATGGCCACCGCGGCGTGGCTCTCCTCGTCTCCCAGGTGCCTGACCAGGGCTTCGACGACGCGCTCGGCGGAGCCTTGCCTGGCCAGGGCCGCCAGGGCGCGAACCGCGTGGAACCGCCCGGGGACGCTGGCCCGCTCGAGCTGGCCGATGAGGGGCTCAACGGCTGCCGGCCCGAGGGTCGCCAGCCGGGCCTCGGCCTCGACTCGCCAGCGCAGATCGCCCTGGTCGAAGACCGACATCAGCTCCGCGATCCTCGATTCGACCATTCACCGCCCTCTGGCGCCGGACTGGCGCGGAGGGCCTGAATAACGAGGCGCGGCCGGCTGCGCTACTGACTCGGGATGGCCGGCCTCAGTCGAAGTCGGTGGGAAGATCGGGGCAGCGCAGGTGCTCGAAGATGCGCTGCAGCTGCGCCGGAGTGGTCCGGGGCAGCGACAGCTCGGGGATCTCGGACTCGGCGAAGAAGGCGGCGCCCTCGGTCTCGACGCTGTCGGCCGGGGCTCCGCCCACCAGCTCGCAGTGGATCACCAGCTTGTAGAGGTGGAAGGGCGTCGGCGGATGGCCATGCCGGCGCCGATCCCAGACCGCCAGCAGCTTGCGCGCCCGCGCCAGGTAGCCCGACTCCTCGCGGATCTCGCGCTCCACCGCCGCGCTGGGAAGATCGCCGACGTCGGCCCAGCCGCCGGGAAGGGTCCACTTGCCGTCGCGCTTCTCCTTGACCAGCAGGACCTTGTTGTCGCGGAACACCACGCCGCGCACGTCGACCTTGGGCGTGGCATAGCCCTTCTGCTCGGTGAACAGCCCCTGGATCAGCACCGGGTCGGCCCCGCTGTGCTCGGCCATCATCTCGGCCGCGATCTCCGCCACCTCCTCGTAGCGCTCGCGCTCAAAGGGATTGGTGGTGAAGGTCAGCCCGCTCTGGGAGAGCGCCTGCAGCCTGCGCGCCCATTCCAGCCACTTGGGATCCATCTGTACTCCTTGGGGACGCCCCTCGACGCACAACCACGGTAGGCCCGAACCATTCCCGACGCCAGCGCGCATCAGCTCCAACTGAGGCGATAGGCGCAGGCCGGGGCACCGTCGAAACGGCACGCCTCGTGGACCACCTGCCCGCGGACTCCGCAGGCCTCGAGGACGCCCAGGAACGAGCCCTGCCAGTTGTAGCAGAGGACCCGGTGGAGCTGGTCGTAGCCCGACAGCGTGACCAGCACCTCCCGCGGGCCGGCGGGGACCACCTCGCAGGTGCCGTGGCTCATCGTGCCCTTCCACAGCGTCGCCGCCTTGTCCAACACCTGGGCCGGGCGGAGCATGCGGAACAGATAGCGGTACAGCCAGCCGACCTGGCGCCGGGCGTCGTAGCGCCCCCAGCGCGCCGCCTGGCTGTAGTCCCCGCCGTACAACTCGTCGATGGCCGCGGCCTCGATCTCCGCGTCCATCGCCAGCGGGTACCATGCCTGCCCGGAGGGCGCGAGGAAGGCCTCCGCCGAGAGCGGCGAAAGGCGGCTCTGCACTCGCTGAATCCCCTCCTCGCCGAACTGCTCGAGCAGGAATTCGTGGAGGTGCACCAGCGTCAGACCTTTGAATTTGACCTCTTCCACGACCCTCCTCAAGGCAGAACGATAACGCCAGGATCTTGAGGCAAACAGCGCCGCGATTCCCTCCGCTCCAGCTCCGAAGGTCCGGCGGCGGTCTTCGACATCTCGCAGGACCCGGCGTGCAGTCGCCCGCTCACCGGTTGGTTGAGCTGGCGAGGTCGCGCACCGTCGGCCCCAATGCCTGGGCCAGCAGCGCCAGCGCCTCGAAGTCGAGCTTGTCGGGCAGGTCCTGGGCAGTGTGGTAGTGCGGATAGCGGAACGGGAGCGTGTCGGTGAGGAGCACCCCCGGGTAGCCCGACTCCCAGAACGCCCATTGATCCGACCAGGCGCCTGAGCTGCCTGGCATCACCGCTCCCTGCGACCGCAGCGCCCCGTGCCGGCGGAAGGCACCGACGGTCTCCCGCAAGCCAGAGGCCGAGGCGCTGTTGGCGACGAAGGCCAGGAAGTTCCCCGTCCCGGGGAAGAACAGCTTGAGCAACGCCGAGGGGTAGCGCTGGCTGTCCGCCTTCTCGGTCAGGTACCCCACCCCGTCGAGCACCAGCGCCAGCCGGATGTCCTCGCCCTTCGCCCGGCACTCGCGGGCGTAGACGAGGCTTCCCATCCCCGAGCGCATGAAGTCCGGCGGCTCCTCGTTGACGAAGGCCACCAGGCGAACGGTCCGATCGAGCTTGTACCGCTCCAGATGCCGGGCCAGCGAGAGGAGTACCGCGACTCCAGAGGCATTGTCGTCCGCGCCAGGGCTGCCATGCACCGAGTCATAGTGCGCCCCGACGACCACGACCTGCTCCGGGTGCCCCGTTCCTCGCAGCTCGGCCACCACGTTCGAGACCGTCTGCCCGGCGAGCGAGTAGTCGCGCCTCTCGGGCCTGAGCCCTGCCTCGGCGAAGGCGTCGAGGATGAAATCGCGGGCGGCGCCCAGAGCCTGCGGGCGGCCGAGGTTGCGCTCGCCGATCTTCCCCGCCAGCCGCTCGACATCGGCCTCCAGCTCACGTTTCAGGGCGCCGCGCTCCGGGGTCAGCGGCGGCCGGGCGCCAGCGAAGCGGTCGCCGGGCATCCACAAGGTCCAGGCGAGGCGCGCCAGCACTGCCAGGAGCGCCGCGCCCAAGATCGCTGCCGTCACCTTGCCCATTTCGCCCCCTCATAGGCACTTCGGACCGCGCCGGCGGCGATTTTTCGGGGATGAAAACGCCCCTCTGCGATCTCGAATTCTTCACCGCATTCGGTGCCCGTTCCAAACGTTTGGAACGGCCGTCCGCCGAAAGTACGAAGGCCCGACCACCCCTCGGGTAGCCGGGCCTCCTTTTTCAAGCCGTACGAGAGACTAGAGAGGCTTGACGTTGGCCGCCTGAAGCCCCTTCGGGCCGCGGTTCACCTCGAAGTTGACCTTCTGCCCCTCCTTCAAGGTCCGGAAGCCCTCGGCCTGGATGGCGGTGTGGTGGCAGAACACGTCCTCACCCCCGTCATCCTGCACGATGAAACCGAACCCCTTCGCATCGTTGAACCACTTCACGGTACCAGTCGCCATGCTCTCGCTTCTTTCGTTCATCTCGAGCGGCTCGATGCAACGCTCGGCACCTGGCCGTAGCAGCCATTGCTGGGCAAAACGCTAGAGGAACTGGCGGGCTGTTGTCCAGCCGCCAGCCTGCCTTTTTTGCAGGCAGCCGAGCGCTAAGTTCGGGGAGGAAGGACGTACAGCGCCACCACCAGGAAGTGGCAGACGCTGCCGCCCAGCACGAACAGGTGCCAGACCGCGTGCATGTAGCGCACGCGCTTGAGCACGTAGAACAGGGTCCCGGCGGTGTAGGTGATGCCCCCGGCGGTCAGCAGCCAGAAGCCGCCCGGGCTGAGCTGGGCGATCAGCGGCCGGGTCATGAAGATGATCAGCCAGCCCATGAGGATGAACACCAGCGCCGAGAGCCACTTCGGCCGGTAGAGCCAGAAGGTTTCCAGCACGATCCCCACCACCGCCAGGGCCCACACCAACCCGAACATCCACCAGCCGCCCTCCCGGCGCAGCGTCACCAGCGTGAAGGGAGTGTAGGTCCCGGCGATCAGCAGGTAGATCGAGACGTGGTCGAAGATCTTGAGGACGTGCTTGGCGCGGGGGAACGGGATGGCGTGGTAGAGCGTGGAGAAGGTGTACTGCATGATCAGCGCGACCCCGAATACGATCGAGGCGCCGATGTGCCAGCCGTTCCCGTACAGGCTGGAGAGCACCACCATGATGGTCAGCGCGGCGATCGCCAGCACCGTCCCCAGGCCGTGGATGACGGCGTTGGCGACCTCTTCTCCGACGCTGTAGGGGCGCTTGATCTTGAAGGAGTTGGCAGCAAGCTCGGTCATCGGAATCCTTGGAAGCCAATCTAGCGATGCCATCCAAGGATGGCGGCGAGGGCTTGCTCGGTTCAAGTCAAATTCCGCCGGCCGACAACTCAGCGGACTGACTTGAAGAATCGCTCGACCCGCAATCCCTGCCCGTCGCGGCCGCCGACGCCGGGCTTTCCCCAGCTCAGCCAGATCACCGTCGCCCGGCCTTTGACGTGCCCGAAAGGCACGAACCAGCCGCCGAAGCGGCCGTCCTGGGAGTTGTCGCGGTTGTCGCCCATCATGAACAAGTGGCCGGGCGGAACCACGAACGGCCCCTCATGGCTGGCGTGCCAGCGCGCCGGATCGCGCAGCACCGGGTGGACCACTCCGGGCTCGCCCGAGGCCCCGGGGAGCGTCTCCTGCCACAGCTCGGCTTCGCGCGGCTCCCACGGGCCGGTCTCGATCGGTCGATCGAAATAGCCGTGGCGGGACTGCAGCAGTTCCCGCGGCTGGGCCATGCCGTCGACGTACAGCACCTCGTCCTTGACCTCGATGGTCTCGCCCGGCAGCCCGACGATGCGCTTGATGTAGTCGCGCCGCTCGAGCACCGGCAGCTCGTCCTCGCGCGGATGCGCGAAGACCACCACGTCGCCGCGCCGATACCCGCCCCAGTGCAGCAGCTCCCAGCTCACCACCGGCAGCCGCAGCCCATAGGAGAGCTTGTTGACGAAGAGGTGGTCGCCGATCAGCAGCGTGGGGATCATCGAGCCCGAGGGGATCTTGAAGGCCTCGACCACGAACAGACGCAGCACGATGGCGATGATCAGCGCGGTGCCGATCGACGAGGCGTACTCCCGCGCTGGAGAGCCGCGGGCGAAGCCGAGGTGCGATTCGACCAGCCCATCCAACCTCTCCAGCGCGGCGGCGATCCGCTCCAGGTCGCCCGAGGCGCTGGCCTGCTCCAAGCCGATGCAGGCCAGGTCGATCTCCTCGACGTGCTTGGGATCCATCCGCTGGGCGTAGCGCCCTCGCAACCGGCGGGCCTCGGCGACGAAGCTCTTGCACTCGGCGCGCGCCCGCTTGAGCTGGCGCGGGCTCGGCGGCGGCCTGGGAGTTGCTGGATCCACTGTGGCGGCTTCGTCCGACAAACCAACCTCGAGGAGCCGGCATTGTGCCCGGACTTCGTTGTTCCGGGAGACGAATCAGCCGGTCACTGCGCTGGGCCCAACGTCCGCCCCTTGCTGACGCGCGGGGCTCCTGCGGCTCGGCCGACGAACCCCTCCCCCGCCGTCAGCTCTCCACCTTGAGCACCGCCAGGAACGCCTCCTGCGGGATCTCCACCGAGCCGACCTGCTTCATCCGCTTCTTGCCTTCCTTCTGGCGCTCGAGCAACTTGCGCTTGCGGGAGATGTCGCCGCCGTAGCACTTGGCGATGACGTTCTTGCGGAAGGCCTTCACGGTGCTGCGGGCGATGACCTTGGAGCCGATGGCCGCCTGGATCGCCACCTCGTACATCTGCCGGGGAATGACTTCCTTGAGGGTGGCGCAGATCGCCTGGCCGCGGTGGTAGGCACGCTCGCGGTGGACGATGACGGTGAGCGCGTCCACCGGCTCGCCGTTGATCAGGATGTCCATCTTGACCAGGTCGGCCTCGAGGTAGCCCTTGAGCTCGTAGTCGAGGGAGGCGTAGCCGCGCGAGACGCTCTTGAGCTTGTCGAAAAAGTCGAAGACCACCTCGGCCAGCGGCATCTCGTAGGTGACCTGGACCCGCTTGGTGCCGAAGTACTTGATGTCCCGCTGCACCCCGCGCCGCTCCTGGCACAGCTTGAGGACGTTGCCCACGTACTCCTCGGGCACGTGGATGTGGCTGGAGAAGATCGGCTCCTCGAACTTGGCGATGTTCTGCACCGGCGGCAGCTTGGCCGGGTTGTCGATGTAGAGCTCCTCGCCCGAAGTGGTGGTCACCCGGTAGACGACCGAGGGGGCGGTGGTGATCAGGTTGAGGTTGTACTCGCGCTCCAGCCGCTCCTGGACGATCTCCATGTGCAGCAGGCCCAGGTAGCCGCAGCGGAAGCCGAAGCCCAGCGCCTGGCTGGTCTCAGGCTCGACGGTGAACGAGGAGTCGTTGAGGCGCAGCTTGACCAGCGCGTCGCGCAGGTTCTCGTAGTCGGCTGCGTCCACCGGGTAGATCCCGGCGAAGACCATCGGCTTCATCTCCTGGAAGCCGGGGAACGGGGAGTCGGTGCGCTCCTTGTAGTCGGTGATGGTGTCGCCGACCTTGGCGTCGCTGATCTCCTTGACGTTGGCCACCAGCAGGCCGACCTCTCCCGCCATCAGTGCGGAGACCGGCCGGGCCTTGGGAGCGTTGACCGCCAGCTCCTGGACTTCGTACTCCTTGTTCTTGCTCCACAGCAGGATCTTCTGCTTGGTGCGCAGCGTGCCCTCGACCACCCGCACCAGCATCACCACACCGCGGTAGCTGTCGTACCAGCTGTCGAAGACCAGCGCCTTGAGCCGGGCGCTGGGGTCGCCCTTGGGCGGCGGCACCCGCTGGACGATGGCCTCCAGGATCTCGTCGATCCCCTTGCCTTCCTTGGCCGACGCCAGGATCGCCTTGTCGGCGTCGAGGCCGATGACCTCGGTGATCTGCTGCTTGGCGGTGGGGATGTCGGCCGAGGGCAGATCGATCTTGTTGATGACCGGGATGATCTCCAGGTCGTGGTCGATGGCCATGTAGACGTTGGCCAGGGTCTGGGCCTCGACGCCCTGGCTGGCGTCGACCACCAGCAGCGCCCCTTCGCAGGCGGCCAAGGAGCGGCTCACCTCGTAGGCGAAGTCGACGTGGCCCGGGGTGTCGATCAGGTTGAGGACGTAGCTCTTGCCGTCCTTGGCCTTGTAGGCCATCCGCACCGACTGGGCCTTGATGGTGATTCCCCGCTCGCGCTCCAGGTCCATGTTGTCGAGGAACTGGTCCTGCTTCTCGCGGTCGGTGATGGTCTTGGTCGCCTCGAGCAGCCGGTCGGCGAGCGTGGACTTGCCGTGGTCGATGTGGGCGATGATCGAGAAATTCCGAATGTGGCTGTTCTCAGCGGGCATGCGTCCGTCAGGCTCCTCGATCTGCGCAAAAAGGGACAGTGGCCTATCACGCACATCCGGAAAACGCGAGGAATAACAAGGGCGCAGCCCCCGCCTATTCGGCGGCGGCGCGCCCGGAGCCGGCCGGGGAATCAGCGCGCCGAGGGACCTGGGGCCGGCTTGCTGGAGGAGCCGGCTGGAGCGCCACCGACGTCGCTGCTCGACTTGTGATCGGGCCCGTGGGGGCCGGTGCCACCCGTGCCCGGCTGCTGGGTCGGGTTGATGGGGCTCAGCTGACAGGGCTGGCCGCTCTGACCGAAGCTCGAGCCGCCGGTGCCCATGTCGGTGCACTCCTGGCCACCGAGATTGCCAGTCTGCCCGCCGCCGGTCGGACGGCCAGCGGGCGCGCAGCAACCGCTTCCGACCTCGACTCGCAGGGCGAGCATCTGCTGGTCGGCGAGCAGGTAGGAGACGCGGGCCGTCTCGCCTTCCTTGAGATCCTTCAGGCCGATCCGGCGGCCGCCCTGGAGGATCTCGCTCGTGGGATTGAGGGTGATGACGACCACGTGCGAGGTGGAGGGATCGAGCAGGTAGAGGTCGTTGGACAGGCGGCTGACCTCGGTGATCTGCCCCTGCACCTGGCGACCGGAGGCCTGCGTTGCCGCCTGGCCGCAGGCGGAGCTTAGCTTCTGCTGGCCGCTGGGAGTGCTCGGGGCCGGAGCAGCGCCGAAGGAGCCGAATGGCGCCGCCAGCAGCAGAGAGGCCAAGATCGCCTCGATGCCATGACTCGACTTCATGTTCCCCTCCCGCCCATGCGCAGGCCTGAAAGCCCGGCCGCCGCTCGAGGCGACCCGCTTCAAATCTTGCGACGGCTCGGCTGGAAAGGCGGGCTCAGGCGGCGCGCTGGCAGATCTTGTAGGCGAGCGACTCGAGCACCAGGCGCGGGTGTCCGCCGGACTTGAGCTGCACGTCGGCGCGGGCGATGGCCAGAAGCACCTGGACCAACTCGCGGACTTCGAAGCGCATGCTCGCCTGGAATCCCAGCCAGGCAACGTAGGGATGCGGCATGCGGGCGCCCTTCTTCTCCTTCAATTCTTCGGCGAGCGCCGGGATGCCGCGGGATTCGAACTCGCGCTGGTTGGTGCGCGACGAGAGACCCAGCGAGCCCCAGCGCTCGCGGTCCTCGAGCATGCGTCGCATGACAGAGGCCAGCGCGCCGTGGATCTTGAGGGCCGCCTCGCCCTGGTCGAGGGCGTTGTCGATGTAGCGCAGCGCGGCCTTGAGGTCGCGGGAGCCGAGCGCGTCGGCCAGCTCGCGGAACTCGTCCTCGCGAACCCGGCGCACCAGCAGCTCCACCTCCTCGACGCCGATGGCCGGCTTCTCCCCGACGTAGAGCGCCAGCTTCTCCAGCTCGCTCTGCAGCAGGCGCATGTTGGAGCCGCACAGGTCCTTGAGCAGCTTCTCGGCGTTGGGGTCGAGCCGCTTCTTCAAGGGCCCGAGGATCTCGGCCACCACCTCGTGGATGTCGAGCTTGCGCAGCTCGCGCTCCACCTCGCGCTCGACGAGCACCCCGACCTTGCCCATCGCCTTGAGCAGCGGCAGCCGGCCATCGACGTGCACCGCCTCGACGATCAGGTGGTGGTCCTTGGGCAGCCCCTTCTCCAGCAGCGCCTCCAGCAACCTGGTGTCGCCCTCCGGTGCGGTGAGGTTCTCGTCCTTGCAGAAGCCGCCCAGGTCCTTGAGGAAGGCGCGGTCGGCGTCGGCGAGCTCGATCTCCAGCTCCTCGCGGAAGCGCTCGGGGTCGGGCGAGAGCAACTCGGGCAGCCCCATGCCGCCGCGGGCCAGGAGCGCCAGCGCCCGGTTGGCGGCGACCCGCCGGCGACCGGCGAGCCAGGCTTCCTTGATCTTGTTGAGGGCGTCGGGCCGGCCCTTCTTCGGCGCCAGGAACTCCGGCTCGCGGACCACCACCACCTTGCGGCCGCGGAACATCGGCATGGTCGCCAGGTCGCGGGCCACCTCGGCCGGCGAGGCGCCCTCCAGGATCGACAGGTTCAGACCGGCCATCGCCTTGGGCAGAAGCTTGGCCACCAGCTCGTCGCTGACCTTGCGGACGAGGAACTCCTCGCCGCGGATCAGGTAGACCGGGGCGGCCTTGCCCGCTTCGATGTCTTTGAGGAGCGAGTCGTTCTGGCTCATAGGTCGCGGTGCTGGAAGCGCAGCAGGAGCTGCTCGAGCTGCAGGCGAGGGCTGGCGTTGCCGCGCAGGCTGGAGCGGGCCGAGGCACAGAGGTCGATGCGGCGCAGCGCCTCGGCGGCGCCCAGCTTGCGGACGGCCTTCTCGGCCAGCGGGAGCAGGTCCTGGTGAGTCATCCCCTGCGGCGGAGCACCGGAGCCGACCGCGGCGAGGTCGCGGTACCAGGAGCTGAGCAAATCGAGGTGCAGCTCAGCGCTGGAGCGGTCGGCGCCGAACTCGGCGGCCAGGGAGAGAGCTTCGCGGATGGAGGCGAGCGACTCGACCTTCTCCAAGAGTTCCTTGCGGCGAGCCAGAGAGGCGGGATCGAGGGCGAGGGCGGCGGAGAGGCTGCCTTCGCCGAGCACCGCGCACAGGCGAGCGGTCTCGGGGTCGGTCTTCTTCTCCTCCTGGACGCGGCGGGCGATGAGGTCGACTGGCAGCGGGGCGAAGGAGAGCTTGAGGCAGCGCGAGCGGATGGTGGGCAGCAGGGACTGGGGCGCGGAGCTGACCAGGATGATGGTGGTGGCTTCGGGAGGCTCTTCGAGGGTCTTGAGGAGGGCGTTCTGGGCCTGGACGTTCATCGCGTCGGCATCGGCGATGACCGCGAACTTGCGGCGGGCCTCGAGGGCCTTGAAGGAGAGGCGCTCCTGGAGGGCGCGGATCTGGGAGATCTTGATCTCGCGGGAGGGAGTGCCCTCGAAGTCGGAGCGGCCGGCCCAGCCGCGGGCGACCTGTTCGGCCTCGGGGAGGATCCAGACGAGGTCGGCGTGGTTGCGCTTCTCGATGCGCAGGCAGGGGCCGCACTGGCCGCAGGCGTCGGGTTGGCCGGATTCGCAGTTGCAGGCCTGGGCGAGCGCGCGGGCGCAGGTCTCCTTGCCGACGCCGTCGGGGCCGCCGAAGAGGTAGGCGTGGTGGAGGTGGTTGGAGGCGAGGGCGGAGGTGAGGGAAGAGACCGCGCGGTCCTGGCCGATGATGTCGCGAAGCGCCATGGCGGGCGCATGGTAGTCGACAATGGCCGGAGGCAGCCAGTGCGCGGTGCGCCGACCGGCCCGGCCCCAGCATGGCCGGGGACCGGGCCCGTAAACAGGCGGCTCAGCCTCGCACCATCACCAGCACCATCTTGAACCGCTCCCGCGCCTCCACCGCGTGCGGCACGTTCGCCGGCATCCTCACGATCTCTCCTACCCTTGCCTCGACTGGCTTGCCTCCGATGGTCAGCAGCCCGCTCCCTTCCACCACCATCACGTGCGCGTCATACGGCGCGGCGTGCTCGCTCAGCCCCTGCCCCTTCTCGAAGGCAAAGACGGTCAGCGACCCCGCCTTCGATTGGCTCAACGCCCGGCTGACGATCGCACCCGGCGCGTAGTCCACCAGCTTGGCCAGCGGCACTGCCTCGGCACTCGGAATCGCTGCGTTCTCGGAAGCCATCGCTTGCTCCTCTCATCCATCGGAGCGGCTGGGCGCCAGAGTGACGCCCAGCCGCGAGGTTGCTTCATACGCCCTCGGCCGCCTTGGCTGAGCTCGCCGCAGCCTCTGCTCCCACGCCGGCCGGCTCGACCTTCGCACCGCGGGACGCCCGGCGCAGCGCCAAGTCCACGCCGATCGCCCTGACCAGGAAGGCGACCAGCGCCACCGCGCCGGTGTCGAAGATCAGATCCGGTACCACCCGCATCCAAGTCACCGTGTGGATGAACGGCGACCCCGTCACCTCCGGGCTGCGCGCGTGCCAGATGCCAAAGCGCACCGCGTCCAGGAACTGGTAGAAGCCGGCGGGGATCAGGCTGAACGCCATCATGCTCGCCAGCCCGAGGTTCAGGCCCCAGAAGGCGAACTTGAGCAGGCGGTCAGACCAGGCCGCCCGCGCCACCAGCTGGCGCACCGAGAAGAGCATCAGCGCGATCGCCAGGAAGCCATAGACCCCGAACAGCGCCCCGTGGCTGTGGATGGGCGTCGTGTTCAGCCCCTGGGCGTAGTAGAGGACGATCGGCGGGTTGATCAGGAAGCCGAATACGCCGGCGCCGACCATGTTCCAGAATGCCACCGCCACGAAGAAGTAGAGCGGCCAGCGGTAGGCGTTCTCCTCCCCTCCCATCCGCGCCAGTTTGAGGTTCTCGTAGACCTCGAAGCCCAGCAGCGTCAGCGGCACCACCTCCAGCGCCGAGAAGGTCGCCCCCAGCGCGGTGATGAACAGCGGCGAACCGGTGAAGTAGAGGTGGTGGAAGGTCCCCACGATGCCGCTGCCCAGGTAGAGCAGGATCGAGAAGTAGGTGGCGTTGGTGGCCGCCTTCGCGCGCACTGCGCCGATGCGGCTGAGCACGAAGGCCAGCGCCACGGTGGCGAAGACTTCGAAGAAGTTCTCGACCCACAAGTGCACCACCCACCAGCGCCAGTAGTCGGCGACCGAGATGTGGGTGCCCGGCGTGTAGAACAGGCCGGCCGAATAGAAGAGCGGGATGGAGACCGAGGCGTAGAGCAGGAGGTGCGTCAGGCCGCCCTTGTCCTTCTCCGCCGCCAGCGCCGGCTTGATGGCCCGATAGACCAGCGCCAGCCACAGGATCATCCCGACGATCAGCCCCACCTGCCAGACGCGCCCGAGCTCGATGTACTCGTAGCCCTGGTGGCCGAAGAGGAAGCCGTCGCCGCCGAACTTGCCCTGGATGCTCAGGTAGGTCCCGACCAGCGCCCCGACCACCACCACGACCAGCGCCGAGAGCAGAACGATCACGCCCGCGCTCTGGCCCTTGGGCTCCTTGCCGCCGATGGCTGGCCCGATGACGAGCCCGGTGGCCAGCCAGCAGGTGGCGATCCAGAAGACCGCCAGCTGCAAGTGCCAGGTCCGGGTGGCGGCGTAGGGAATGATCTTCGAGACGTCGAGGCCGAACAGGTGGTTGCCCTCGACGGCGAAGTGGCCGGTGACCGAGCCCAGCGCTGCCTGGATCAGAAAGAGCAGCAGCGCCACCAGGAAGTAGGGCAAGGCGGCACGCTGGCTGGGAGTGGGATTGGGCTCCTGCAACGGCTGAAGGCGCGCCGGCTCGCCTTCGTCCCGCTGGCGCAGGTACCAGATGATCGCCAGCCCGATGCCCAGGATCAGCAGCACCACGCTGACGATCGACCAGATCAGCGCGCTGGGCAGCGGCTGGTTGCCGACCAGCGGGTCATAGGGCCAGTTGGCGGTGTAGCTGAACGTCTCACCGGGCCGGGCGGTCATGGCCGCCCAGGCGGTCCAGGTGAAGAAGGCCGTGAGCTTGCGGCCGTCCTCGGGCGAGCTCACCACTCCCGCCGGGATCGACATGGCGTCGTTCCCGCGGCTGAAGAGCTCAGTGTAGTAGCCGACCAGCGCCGGGAACGCGGCCTGCTGCCCGGGCGAGAGCACCAGGGTGTCGCTGGCCGCCTCGTAGCGGTTGAACTTGAGCTCGGCAGCCACCCGCGCCTCGATGCGCCCTCGCTCCCCGACTTCCGCCGCCTCCAGATCCTTCTGAGTGAAGGCCGCGGCCTCGGCGGAGCCACGCCCAGCCTGCAGTCCGGCGGCGGTCAAACCGATGCGGTGCACTGCGTCCGCCGACCAGTCCGGAGCCAGGTAGGCGCCGTGCCCCCAAATCGATCCGATGTGCTGGCCGCCGTGCGCCAGGTAGTACTTCTGGCCTTCGACCACGTCCTGGGCGGTGAAGACCACCGAGCCGGCTGAGTCCACGACGCGCCCGGGGATGGGCGGCTTGTGCTGGTTGATCTGGACGCCTCCGAAGATGAGCACCGTGAAGGCGCCCACCACGGCGAACAGCAGGACTGCTCGCGTGCGATTCGTTTGCATGACTCTCCCTTTCCGGCCCGTTCTCGGGCCGGCGGTGGTGTTCTTCGATTGGTGAGAGCAGCTCAGCCGTGCCGGCAGGCGGAGCAACCCATCGGCTCGCAGTCCTGCGGCTCGGAGCTGACGGCCTGGGCCGAGCTCCCTTCGAGCCCCTCGAGCTCGGCCAGCAGCCGCTGCATGGCCTCGATCTGCTCGAGGCGACCCTGGTCGAGCCGCGCGGCCGCAGCGTCGAGCTCCCTCTGAGCATCTGCGGGCAGGTGCGTCTCGGCCATCGGGTAGAGGATCCGGTCTTCCTTCTGGATGTGGTCCCGCAGCAGCCGCACGTAGCCCTCACCAGCCGAGATAGCGTCCGCCCGATCCCGCTCGACGAGCGGGCCCTGGCCATCGGAGATCTCGCCCAGGCGCCTCACCATCGCCCGGCCTTCGCCGTGCTCGAAGAGCATCACCGCGATGGGGCCGCCCTCGGTGGGGAAGCCGTTCTCGGCCATCTTCACGAACAGCAGCTCCTCCTCCTTGGCGTGATGAATCTTGTCGGCGAACTCGCGAAGGAAGGTCACGAACTTGCCCAGGGTCGCTCGGTCGGTGCTTCCTCCGGCCTTCACCCAACCCAGGTGCCGCTCCAGAGCGCCGAGCCCGCGCTCGATCTGCCGATGCTCGTCCATCAAGGTCTCGATGATTTCCATGGCTGCCTCCTTGGAATGGCTTTCGCTACCGGCCTACAGAGCAGTTGCCGCGCCAACCCGCTAAGTCGGCGCATTTGCTGGTCTTCTCGAAGGTTTCTGGAAGCGCCACCCACAGGTGGTTGGCGCGCGCAACCAAATATGGGTATGCACCGAATCATGGGTGAAGTCTGCGACAGGCTGCATGATCCGAACGAGGTCGAGCGCATCGTCGGCGAGGCGATCTCGACGGTCCTGACGACGGTGGACCTGGCCACGGTGCTAGAGCGCACCGGGCGGCTGCTGCGCCGCAACTTCGGGCAGACGCGGGTGACGATCAACCGCTGTCTGGACGCCGAGCCGGGGACCGCCGAGGTGGTGATGGTCGACGACCCGCGCTTCGGAGCCCCGGAGCTGGGGTCGCGCTTCCCGCTCGCCGGCAGCGCCGCCGGACAGGCGGTGGCGGAGAGAAAGCCCTTCGCCATCGATCCGATTCGCCCGGACGCTCCCACCTGGCGCGAGGAGAATCTGCTGGGCCCCTTCGGCTACGGCTCGCTGGTCTCCTTCCCGCTGATCTTCGAGGAGCAGGTGCTGGGCACCCTCGACATCGCCCACATGCCCGAGGAGGGTTTGCTGGCCTGCTGCTTCAAGACCGCCCAGCAGGTGGCCCGCCTGACGGCGATCGCCCTGCACAACAGCCTGATGGTCGAGGAGATCAAGCGGCTCAACCGGCTGCTCGACAAAGAGAACGCTCAACTCCGCGAGGAGATCCGCCAGGTCAGCAGGGAATCGCGCTACCTCGCCGAGAGCCCGGCGATGAAGCAGGTGGTCGAGCGCGTGAAGCTGGTCGCCCCCAGCCAATCCACGGTGCTGCTGCTCGGAGAGACCGGCACCGGCAAGGAGGGGCTGGCGCGGATGGTCCACCAGTTCAGCCCGCGCCTGGGAAAGCCGTTTGTGGTCGTCAACCTGGGCGCCATCCCAGACACCTTGATCGAGAGCGAGCTCTTCGGCCACGAGAAAGGCGCCTTCACCGGAGCCCTGCGGCGCAAGGCTGGACGTTTCGAGCAGGCCGACGGCGGCACCATCTTCCTCGACGAAATCGGCGACGCGCCGCCGAGCGTGCAGGTGCGCCTGCTGAGGGTGCTGCAGGAGCGCGAGATCCAGCGCGTGGGCGGGACCGAGCCGGTCAAGGTCGACGTGCGCGTGGTCGCCGCCACTCACCGCGACCTGGCGCAGATGGTTTCCCAGGGATCCTTCCGCTCGGACCTCTTCTATCGACTCAACGTCTTCCCGGTGGCGGTGCCCCCACTTCGCGCGCGACGCGAGGACATCCGGCCGCTGGCCACGTACTTCCTGGCTCGCCAGGCCGCTGCCATGAACCGCAGGCCGCCGGCGGTCTCGGAGAACATCTTCCGCACGCTCGAGAGCTACGACTGGCCAGGCAATGTCCGCGAGCTCGACAACTTCATCCAGCGCTCGCTCATCCTCAGCCCCGGCGGCCAACTCCACGCTCTGGAGCTGGGTTCGGCATCCCCGCCGGCTCCGCTGCCGGAGGCCACTCGCCCCGGGCAGTTCGAAGACGAGGTCCGCACCGTGATCGAACGCGCTCTGACTGCCTGCCAGGGCAAGGTCTATGGCCCCGACGGCGCCGCGGCTCTGCTGGGCCTGAAGCCGACGACCCTGCAGGGAAAGATGCGGAAATACCGCATCCTTCCGAGCGGCGCCCGCTAGCCTTCTTCGTCAGTCCGCTCGGGGCTCGCCACGCCACCGCCTGGGGTTCTCTCCGAGATCGACCGCACCTTGGCGAATGACATCTGCATCGCGCCGGCCGCTCCCTGCGGTCCCTCACCGGACCTCCGGTCACGGTTCATTCCCTGCCCCAGCCGCGTCTCTACCGAGCCAACCCCAGCATCCCACGCGCCTCCGCGGGCGTCGCAATGTTCCGCCCCTTCGACTTGGCGCTCTCCACCGCCTTCTGCACCAGCTCCCAGCTCCCCTTCGCCAACACCCCCTTCGACACGA
Organism: Myxococcales bacterium; assembly: GCA_037442205.1. Lineage (GTDB taxonomy): Bacteria > Myxococcota > Myxococcia > Myxococcales > UBA5297 > JBBIQS01. The sequence continues at coordinate 15,486 of JBBIQS010000046.1, read as the reverse complement.
AGATGTTGTCCTCCATCCCCACCCGCGAATTGCCTCCCCTCTCCGCTACCAGCTCCACCATCGGCAGCTGGTGCCTCCCCATCGCCGCACAGCTCCAGGTCGCCCCCGCCGGCAATTGCCCTCGCAGATAGTCCAGCGCGTCCGGCCGCGCCCCCAACCCTCCGGGCACCCCGAGCACGAAGTCCCAGTGCCCAGGAAAGTCCACCAGCCCTTCCTTGTTCAGGTACTTCGCCTCGTCGATCATCCCGGCGTCGAAGATCTCGAACTCCGGCTTCAACCCCGCGGCCTTGATCCGCTTGGCGATGTCCCGGGTCAGCGGTCGCGGATTGGCGAAGATCTCTTCCCCGAAGTTGACCGAGCCGGTGGTCAGGGTAGCCATCTCCGGCTTCTCGTCGCCCTGCAGGGTCAGCGGCCCGCACCGCTCCTCGCCGGTCATCCCCACCGCACCTCCGGTGGAGGTCTGGATGATGATGTCGCAGGCCTTGCGCACCCGGCGGATCACTTCTCCAAACAGCTTCGCCGACTGGCTCGGCCGGCCATCCCTCTCGCGCACGTGCAGGTGGACCAGTGCCGCCCCTTGCTCCCGACAGCGGACGGCCTCGGCGGCAATCTCCTCCGGCGTGTAGGGGATGTACGGCGTGTCCTTGCGCATTACCTCGGCGCCCACGATGGCGGCGGTGATGATCATCGGCGGATGGGACATGGCGCTCTCCTCTCATCTGCCCAGCGGGAGCCGGCAGCGGAAGCAGTTTCAGATTCGGCAGGATAGCCCGGCGGCCCTCAGGCCACCCGGACGATCTCGCTGACCGTGGTGGCGCCCTGCACCAGCTTGAGCGCCCCCGACTCGCGCAGGCTGCGCATCCCCTTGGCCCGCGCCAGGTTGGCGATGTCCAGCGCGTTGCCTCCGCCGATGATCAGCTCTCGCATGGCGGGGTCGACATCGAGCATCTCGAAGATTCCGGTCCGCCCGGCGAAGCCGGTGTTGCGGCACTGCTGGCAGCCGGTGCCGCGCCGGAACTGGCTCCCCTGCGGCAACAGCGGCAGGCTCACTCCCAGGCTGGCCACCTCGTCGGCGGTGGGCATCGACTCCACGCTGCAGTGCGGGCAGTTGACGCGTACCAGTCGCTGCGCCATCACTCCGATCAGGCTGCTGGCCACCAGGAAGCGCTCGATCTTGAGGTCGATCAGCCGGGTGACCGCGTCGACGGCGTTGTTGGTGTGCAGGGTGGACAGCACCAGGTGGCCGGTGAGAGCGGCCTGGATGGCGTTCTGGGCGGTCTCCTGGTCGCGGATCTCGCCGACCATGATGATGTCTGGATCCTGCCGCAGGATGTGGCGCAGCGCCGCGGCGAAGTCGAGGTCGATCTTCGGCTGCACCTGGATCTGGTTGAAGGCGTCGTAGACCATCTCGATTGGATCTTCGATGGTGGTCACGTTGACGTCGGGGCCGGCCAACACCCGCAGGGCCGAGTAGAGAGTGGTGGTCTTGCCGCTGCCGGTGGGGCCGGTGACCAGGATCAGGCCGTGGGGCCTGCCGATCCACCCCTCGAACATCGCCTGCTCGTCGGGGGTAAAGCCGGTCTGGGAGAGGTCCTGGACCGCCAGCTCCGGGTCGAAGACGCGCATCACCACCTTCTCGCCGAAGGCGGTGGGGATGGTGGAGACGCGCAGCTCGACGTCGCGGCCGCCCTCACGCTCGGTCTTGATGCGCCCGTCCTGGGGCCTTCGCTTCTCGGCGATGTCCATGCGGGCCAGCATCTTGACCCGGGCCACGATCGGGCCGTGCACCGCGCGGGGCACCGAGTGGACCGCGTGCAGCACCCCGTCGATGCGCATGCGGATCACCGACTGCTCGCGCTTGGCCTCGATGTGGATGTCGCTGGCGCGCTGGTCGAAGGCGTAGCGCAAGAGGTACTCGACCGCGGCGACCACCGGCTTGTCGGTGGCCTCCAGCTCACGGTCGGTGGACAGGCGCACCAACTGCTCGAAGTTGGAGAGGTCGGTGTCGCCGTGGTGGGCGTCGACCGCGGCGGCGACGCTCTTCTTGAAGCCATAGACGTGCTCGATCGACCTGAGGATGTCGGCCTTGGCAGTGAGCACCGGCTCGATCGGCGAGCCGACGATGCGGCACAGGTTGTCGAACAGCTCGTCGTCGAAGGGGTTGGCGACCGCGACCACCAGCGCGCCGTCGCGCTTCTCCAGCGGCATCACCGCATGGCGGCTGGCGAAGGGGCGCGACAGGGTGCGGGTGATCAGCGCCATGTCGAGCTTGAGCGGATCGATCTTGAGATACTTGCAGCCGCATTGCAGGGCGCAGACCTCGCTGATCTTGTCCTCATCCAACGTCAGGCCGGGACGACCGGGGACCGGGAAGCCGAAGTCGGCCACGATCTCGATCGGACCGATCTCGTAGCGGGCGGCCTCTTCGCCGCGGGCCTTGGTCAGTCGCAGCCTGGTTGCGGCCTCCTTGGAGAGGACGTCGCGGGCCTGCTCCTGCGACAGGAGCTTGTAGCCGACGAGGGTCTGGACCACGAAGGCGGTGGAGAAGCTGGCCTTGGTGCGCGAGCGCGCAGGCTTCTGCGCCGCAGCTGCCGGGGAGGCCTGCTCCGGGGCAGCGGCTGGGGCCTTCTTCAGGGTCGGCGGTTCCATGTCGCGGCAGGCTCCTGGTGCGGACGCAGCGCTAGGAGGTCAAGTCTAGACGACCTCGAAGGCCAACGCGCGTTCTCGGACGAGCGCCCTCCTGCCCGCCTGAACGCGCCGAGGGCCGGCCGCCTCGAAAGGCGAACCGGCCCCCGGTCAATTGCGACAGGTGAGGGTTGCTTACGGCCGCTCGATGACCATCGCCAGGGCCTCGCCGCCGCCGATGCAGATCCCGGCCAGGCCGCGCTTCTTGCCCAGGTCCTTGAGGGCGTGCAGCAGCGTCACCACGATCCGGCAGCCGCTGGCTCCGATCGGGTGGCCGAGCACCACCGCCCCGCCGCGGACGTCGACCTTGTTCAGGTCGAGGTTCATCAGCTTGGAGTTGGCCATGGTCACCACCGCGAAGGCCTCGTTGATCTCGAACAGGTCGATGTCCGAGGTGGAGAGGCTGGCCTTGTCGAGGGCGATCTTCATGGCGTCGGCCGGGGCCACGGTGAACTCGACCGGGTTGCGGGCGGCGCCGCCGTAGCTGACGACCTTGGCGAGGATGGTGCGGCCCTCCTTCTTGGCCCGCTCCTCGGTCATCAGCACCATCGCCGCCGCGCCGTCGTTGATCGAGCTGGCGTTGGCCGCGGTGATCGTTCCGTCCTTCTTGAAGGCCGGCTTGAGGCTGGCGATCTTGTCGGGCTTGGCGTTCTTGGGGCCCTCGTCCTCGCTGACCAGGATCGGGTCGCCCTTCTTCTGCGGCACCTCGACCGGAGCGATCTCCGCCTTGAACTTGCCCTCGGCCTGGGCCTTCTGGGCGCGCAGGGTGGACTCCTTGGAGAACTCGTCCTGAGCGGCGCGGGAGAAGCCGTAGTCGGCGGCGCATTTCTCGCCGCAGTTGCCCATGTGCATGTCGTTGTAGGGGTCCCACAGGCCGTCGTGGATCATCAGGTCCTTGAGCTCGACGTGGCCCATGCGCGCCCCGCCGCGCATCGAGGTCGAGATGTAGGGGGCGTTGCTCATCGACTCCATGCCGCCGGCCACCACCACCTCGGCGTCGCCGGCCTTGATGGCCTGGGCGGCGTAGATCAGGGTCTGCATGCCCGAGCCGCAGACCTTGTTGACGCTGACGCAGGGGGTCTTCTCCGGCAGCCCGGCGAAGAGGGCCGCCTGGCGCGCCGGGGCCTGGCCGACGCCGCCCTGGAGCACGATGCCCATGTAGACCTGGTCCACGTCCGCGGGCTTGACACCCGAGCGCTCGAGCGCTGCCTTGATCGCTACCGCGCCGAGCTTGGGGGCCGAGAGCGAAGCCAGCGCACCCTGGAAGGCGCCGATGGGAGTGCGCGCCGCACCGACAATCACCACGTCACGAGCCATGTTGAAACCTCCGCATAGAGGGAACATCTGGGAAGTGGCGCGGAAGCTAGCCCCACGGTCTCGGAGGGGTCAAGGAGGGTTTTTGGCGGAGAGGTGGCAGAGGGACAGCAGTGGGTTCGGGCGTGCGGAGAGGATGCGGCACGGGATCGCTGCAAGGCCGGATCTGGAAACGCGCAAAGCGCAGGGAGATCAGGCTAGCGGCGATGTCTCGACGCCGGCCTCGAACCGCCGCCGCCCAGTGACTCGCCGGCGGCGGTGCTCGATTCGCCGCACTTGCCGGGCCCGGCTCGGGTGACGACTCCCGTGACAGCCGGATCCGCTGTCGGTCGCTCGGAGGACCTGTCTCGGTCGGCCAGATCCTTTCTCTTGCGCCGGCGTTCAAGGCAATCGGCCCGATTCCTTCGCGCTTGCTCGAAGAGGACCGACGGGCTATTGCCCGCGATTCAACCTTGCCCTCTGGAGAACTGATGCAGCTCCTGCTCCCGTCGCTCGCCGTCTCCGCCCTCGCGCTCGCCCTTCCAGCCTTCGCGCAGCAGGCTCTGGCGGCCCCGCCGATGCCTCCCTCGGAAGGAATTTCGCTCCCTCCGCCGCCCACGGTTCCGGCCATCGCCCAGCAAGCGCCGGCGACTCCGCCGCCTTCGGAGGTCCCCTCGGTTCCTCCGCCGCTGGCAGTTCCGGTCGTTCCCCAGCCCAAGCCCCCTGAGCTCCTCAATTGGACGGTCGGCGCCGGCTTCGGCTGGAACTGGGGAGCGCTCAACCCGTCCGGCAGCATGCTGATGCCAGGAGGGATGGGACGACTTCCCGGCGGGACGCTCGGAAGCTACTCCACCCGATACGGTCCCGATCTTGCCCAGGACGTCGAGCCCGCCTTCGGCCTGTTCCTGGAACGCCGCCTCGGCGCCGTCGACTGGCTGCTGCTCCAGGTCCGCTTCAACCACGACACCGCCGTCGACGACTCCACCTTGGAGCGCAAGCTCACGGTCCAATCGACCAGCGGCGACGTCGAATTGGGCATCCGCCACGTCTTCAATCCCGGCGGCATCGTCGAGCTCTCCGCCTTCGTGATCGGCGGCGCGGGCTACAGCAGCCATTCTCGCCAAGACGAAACTTCCTATCAGGCGACGCCTCAAAGCGAGCCAGTCATCAGCATTTTTGGACAGCAGAGCCACATCCGTTCCATCGGCGCCACCGCCGGCCTGATCTTCGAACGGACCCTGCTCGACCAGCTCGCCCTCCGCTTTTCCGCCGGGCTGCTGGGGGCGAGCTACTTCACCGAAGATTCCGCCTACGGCAAGCAGGGCGAGGAGCCCACCAAGTCCAAGGACCACGGCGCCGATTTCGGGCTGCGCTTCCAGCCGGGCCTGGAGCTGCGGTTCTCGTTCTGATTCCGCGGCCGCTGTCTGCCGAAACAGCGCCGCCCGCGAAGACTCGCGGGCGGCGGCGCTTCTGAGCCTGTCGATCGTCTGGGACTCTATTCGCAGGCCCGTCGATCCAGGTGCCGGCAGACGTGCTCGTCGCGCGGCACGTCCACCCAGTACACGTCGGTGGCGATGTCCTTGTCGGCAGCCAACTGCTCCGACTGCGGATTGCTGCCAGGGTCGGCCACCAAGGTCCCCATGCGGATCTTCCCGCTCTTGGAGAGGGTGATGACGTTGGCCGGCTCCGGCGGCGGGGCGCTGACCGCACGCACCTTGTACGGGATGAAGCCGCTGCTGCCGAACTTGAACCCCGGCGACTGGTCCGGAAGCCCGGTGGTGATGTCCGCCTGCCAGGAGCGACCGCTGTCGCCGCGCACCAGGCTGGCGCAGGGATCGACCCCGGTGGCACCAGGCGGCGGCGGTAGGAAGGTGGGCCAGAAGACCACGCTCGCCAGGATGGTCGAGCCGGCGGCCGTCTTCTCGTCGATGTCGGTGTAGTAGGTCAGCCAGCCCGGGTCGGTCTTGGCCGGCTTGAACGTCGGGTTGGCGGTGACGAAGGTGGTGAGCACCGCCTTGTCCACGTAGGTGTAGCTCTTGCCGTCCAGCGGATTGATGCCCTGGGCCAGCAGGTTGGCGGGAAGCACGAAGGTCCCGTTGTTGTAGCCGTTGCGCAGCGTCACGTCCTTGAGCGTGCAGCCGGTGCCGGGCACGGTCACCGGGACGCCGCAGTCGTCGGCCCGCAGCCACGGGACATCGGTCAGCCGCTGGTCGTCGTAGCTCACCGCGCTCGCGCTGGTGTTGAACACCCGGGTGCCGCCGTAGGAGAAGAAGCCCACGTAGCGGTTGCGCGGCAGCGTGGCCAGGAAGGCCGGGGTGGCATTGGCCCCGCCGGTGGTGCTCAGCGAGCCGGTCTGAGTGGTGCACTGCCAGCCGGTGGCGCCGTTCTGGCAGTTCATCTCGGCCGAGCCGCCGGTGACGCTGTAGTTGTTGGTGAAGTTGCCCGCCGGGCACTTGGCCTGGAAGCCCTCCATCTCCAGCTCCCACTGGTTGTTGTTGCCGTTGACGGTGCCGCAGCTGGCCGGGAAGCTGCCCAGGGTCGGAGTGCCGTCGGGGGTGACGGTCAGGGTGTTATTGGTGTTGCCCCAGTTGTACGAGACGGTGCGCTCCATGTTGATGGCGCTGCCGAGCTTGGTCTCCAGCTGGAAGGTGAACGAGCAGCCCTGGCGGATGCAGCCCAGCAGGTTGGTGGGGGTGCAGGCGGTCTGCTCGTTGGTGCGCAGGTTCTGCCGGTCGCCAGTGCCCAGGAAGGTGCGCAGGACGCCGGTCTCCGGCTGCAGGGTGTTGGAGGCGATGTTGAAGAACGGCTCGTGCATGTTGTCGGTCTGGCCGCGGGCGGTCTCGTAGGTGCGGGCCCCGTACCAGTTGGTGACCGTCCCCCCGACCCCGATCACCCCCGGTTCCTTGAAGCGCAGCGTCCACACCTGGCCGCCGATGTCGCTGACCACCGCGGTGTCGAAGAAGCCGTCCTGGTCCGGCTTGACCGAGGTCGGGTCGCCGACGTCCACCAGCGCCGGAGCCGCCGCCACCGGCATCATCTCGTTGCGGTTGATGTCGTAGGGCGCGGTTGGCGCGGGGGTCCCCGGGACGTCGGCGCCGAACGACCACAGCTTCTGACCGGTCCAGACGTCGAGCATGTAGACGCCGCGGCCGCGCAGCAGGTCGGCGCTGTAGCCGCCGCTGACGAAGGTGATCCAACGTTCGTCCCAGCCGCGGTTGTTGGAGGCGTTCTTGAGGCGCACCGCGCCGATCGGCGGCGGCTTGGGAGCGTAGTTCATCCAGCTCTGCCCGAAGACCACCGACTCCACGTCGCAGGCCTGCGGGTACATCCAGCGGAAGACCTTGGCCCCGCTGCCGTTCAAGGCCGCGTCGATCATCGCCAGCGGGTCGGTGACGTCCAGCGCCAGGTAGCGGTTGCCGCCGCCGCGCTCGCTGAGCACGGCCACGGTGTGCATCTCGGCGGCCTCCTTGGTGCCGGCGATGCCGCCCATCGCCTCGTCGTACCAGATGTCCCGCACCATCACCGTGCCGTCCACGTAGTACTGGTGGCCGTCGATCAGCAGCGACAGCTTGGGCAGCAAGTCGGGCGGGATGAAGGCCCACAGCTCGCGACCGGTGCCGGTGTCATAGAGGTCCTCGGCCAGCTTGCGGGTGCCGGTGGTGCCGCGGTAGTTGCCGGCGTGGAAAGCGTGGAGCATGCCGTCGTTGGCCCCCGCCAGCAGGATGCGGTCGCGCTTGCCGACGGTGGTATTGCCGCTGATCCAGGGAGGCGCGGTGCCCGCCTTGTGGACCGAGGTGTTCTGCCGCCAGTCGTCGTAGGCCCCGTACTGGCCGGAGCCGTAGTTGGCCGCCGGGCTCATCGGAGTCGCCGCGTAGCAGGGCTTGGCGCTGGTCGGCGAGCACACCGGCTCCGAGATCGGCGGGTTGCCGTCGAAGTTGAAGTCGGCGTAGAGGGTGCGGGCGCACTGGTTGGACAGGCCCAGGTCGCAGATCCACGGCTCGGGCGGCGGGTCCACCAGCACCGGCGAGGAGTGGAAGATATCGCCCAGCTTGCAGTCCAGCTTGGGGTTGCCGGCGCAGGGCCGGTCTTCCTGGGTCAGCGGCAGCCCGGTGATCGGGTCGAAGTTGCCGTTGTAGTTGAAGACGTCGGTGGCGCGGATGAAGTCGATCAGCGTCTCGGCGCACTTCTGCCGATTGGTCAGGGTGTCGGTCCACACCAGGCCCAGCTTGGAGAAGACCGGGTCGCAGGCATGGGTAGCCCCGGCGCCGAAGAGGAAGTCCATCAGCAGGTCGCGGTTGGCCTTGGTGAACTCGATCGGCGGGTTGTCGGTGGCGTCGAAGCGGCCGTCGTGGTTGCGATCGATCATGGTGAAGATGCAGCGGCCGCCGCTGGCGCAGTCCTTGAGCCCGGTAGGGATGGCGTCGTCGGCGCTCACCGTGGGGGCGACGGTGGGATCGGCGCTGGGGACCCCGGCCTTGCCTCCCGCATCCCAGTATGGAACCGCCGGCATTCCCCCGGTGATCGTCCCGTCCGGATTGGCGGTGGCGGTCTTCTGCTTGACCCAGGCGTTGTCGGTGTTCTCGCGGACCACGTCGCCGTCCAGGTCCATGAAGAAGGTGCTCTTGCAGAAGCCGTCGCCGTCCACGTCCAGCGGGTAGCTGGTGTTGGAGACCTTGGCGGCGGCGGCCTTGGCCGCGTCGCAGCCCTCGGCAAACTCGTCGAAGAGGCGGAAGCGGAACAGGTGCCCTTCGAAGGGGACGTCGATGTGCGGGGTGAAGCGCGGGACGTAGATCCCGCCCTGCAGGCCGCCGGCCTGGACGTTGCTGACGCTGGCGGTGGCGAAGGAGGTGGCGCTCTCGCGGACGTCCTGGATCGAGGACAGGATCTTGCCCCGCACGTCCACGGCGGTGTCGCCGCGGAAGAAGCGGCCGCGCCCGGCCTTGGCGATGCTCTGGAGCATCGGGCTGTTGTCTCCCAGGCCGACCACGTAGGTGCGCACCTTCTGGTCGCCGGTGTAGTCGCCGCGCAGATCCATGTGGCTGAGGAAGTAGGCCGCGTCGTCGGCGAAGTTCTTGTTGCCCGAGTCCGGGCCCTGGGGGGCCAGGCCGACGTCGCAGGCGGTCAGCGGAGCGCCGAAGGCGGGGCAGAAGTTGACGCCGCCCGGGTTGGCGGTGCCCGGGGCAAAGGTCAGCGGCTCCCCCTTGGCGATCAGCAGGTCCAGCATCCTGGAGACCGGGACCGAGTTGTCGGAGTCGGGCGCGCCGTCGGCGATGGCGACGATGGCGCTGCTCTGGCAGGCCAGGCATACCGACAGGTCCTGGCCGCCGGCCTCGAACGGAGCGCCGGCGGGATTGGTGGTGGTGTTGGTGCGCGGGTTCCAGAGGAAGTCGGGATAGCCGTCGGTCCAGGTGGACGAGCCGGGATAGCCGGCCGGGGCGGTGAAGGTGTTGGTGCTGAACCAGCTGCCCCACTTGCCGTCGGCCTTCTGCGAGGAGAAGTAGCCGCCCAGCGAGTAGATCGCCTCGCCCAGCGACCGCTCGCCGGCGGTGAAGGTCACCGAGTTGACCGCGCTCTGCAGCGCCTGCCGGTCGGCCAAGGTCAGCGAGAAGTTGGGCGAGGTGTTGTTGCACAGCGGCCGGAGCGGGGCCACCAGGTTGGCCGGGTCGTAGAGGCCGGCGGGGGTCTGATCGAAGACCGCCAGGCCCAGCCGGACCCGGTCCACCTGCGGACGCTTGGGGTGGCAGGCGTCAACGCCGGTGGGGGCCACCGCCGGAGGATAGGGATAGCCCAGCACCACCTCCTTGATCGCCCGGCGGGCGATCACGAACTTGGGCGGGGCGACGTTGAGCAGGCTGCCCTTGAGCACCCACCGCCGCTTGCCGGCCGAGACGTCGCCGCGGTACCAGCCGGCCGAGCCCAGGCAGCTGACGCAGCTGCCGTGGTCGGCGGAGCTCGGCGGCCAATAGAGCGCGCAGGCGGCCGCGGCGGTGGCCTGGCCGGTGGTGGAGGTGAAGGAGGCCGACACCGCCGAAGGGTCGAGGCGGGTGGCGTAGGAGGGGAAGAACTTGGCCGGGGCGAAGAAGCCGTCGCCGGTGAAGTTCTGGTCCGGGTCGTAGACGCTGGAGCCGTTGAGGTCGCAGCCGGCGGCGGCCGGGTCGTAGAAGGCCTTGACCGCCGCCGCCAGCCCCGGGTCGGTGCAGCCGGTGGGGAAGGCGTTGCCGCCGGCGGCGCTCTCGGGCAGCGGCGTGAGGTAGTCCTGCATGCTGGTGTTGTTGCCCAGCAGGAACACCACCGAGGAGGGCACCGAGCTGCCGGAGAAGAAGTCCTTGTCGCCGCCCACCGGCGGGTTGAGGAAGGCGTCGCCGACGCCGATCGGCCCCATGCAGCAGGCCGCCAGCTCCATGGCCGACAGGTCCGAAGAGAGGACCAGGCCCAGGCCGACCAGGGCCGACGCCGCCAGCGGCAGCCGCAGGGAGGCAGTGCGCGACAGTTTTCTCGAGGTGTCCACGGGCGACCTCCTTACAGTCCGAACTTGACGCCGAATTCGACTTCGCTCTGGCGGCCCTGCGCGTCCTCGCAGTGGACCACCGCGGTGTAGTACTGGCCGCCCAGCGCTCCAGGGCGGACGACCTTGTTGGTCAGGTCCTGGGCGTTGCGCCCGCCGCCGGCCATCCCCGCCCCCACCAGCCGCACTCCCTTGACGGTGGTGGCGGTCTCGATGTGGTTGCTCTTGAGGCAGGCGGCGCCCTCGGGCAGGCCCGGGGCGCAGGCCACCACCCCCGGCTTGTCGGTGCGCAGGTTGAGCTCGATCTGGGTCGGCGGGGTGCCGAACATCTTGAAGTGCGACAGCAGGTGCTGGCGGGCGGCGTCGGCGCACTCCACCAGCGCGTCGCCGGCCAGGTCGGCCTTGGCCCCGGCCAGCTCCGAGCGGGAGAAGCTGAGCGCGGCGACGACCAGTCCCGCCAGGATCGCCACCAGCACCATCGACAGCAGCAGCGCGCTGCCGCGCTGGGAAGTCTCCTCGGGTCTCATGTGCTCCTCCTCATCCGCCGCTGCAGTTCAAGCCGTCGCTGGGGTAGCTGCTGGCGCTGGCGCAGGCCGCCGCGTCCTCGGTGAACGGAGGCATGAACACCCCGGCCCCCGCCAGGTTGCGGGTGGCGGCGCTGCTCTCCAGGAAGAAGCGACGGTAGCTGTCCCCGGGGGTGGTCACGGCGATCGAGGTGGCGGTGGGCCGGTTGAAGACCGGGATCACCGCGTCGTCGGCGCCAGCCATCCCGTCCGGCACCCTGCCGCGGGTGAGCAGCCCGAAGCGGACCGCGCGGATGTTGGCCGGGCTGTTGTTGAGCCGCAGCGGGTCGTCCTTGGGCGAGCCCGGGGTCGGGGCCGGGGCCAGCGGGTTGGGCGTGAAGGCGGTGCCGTCGGCGCGCAGGAAGGTCACCCGGAAGGCCTCGACGTCCTCGGCCAGCGGCTCGGCGGGAGCGGCCCCCAGGTCATGGACCTCGAACAGATAGGGGCGCAGGTCCGTGCCTTGATCGACCTGGGCCACGAAGAAGTCGTGGCGGTCCACCTTGAAGACGTAGGCCCACGAGCCCGCCTTGCTGGCGGCAAAGCAGGGGTCGGCCACCGGCGCCGGCCAGGCGCTGCCGATCCCGGCGGCGCTGGCCAGCGGCAGGGCGGCGGTGGCGCCGGCCCCGGCGGGCACGTCGACGTCGGCCGTCAGCCGGGCGTAGGACCAGGCCGAGGCCGCCGGGCAGACCAGCTGCAGCAGCTGGCCGCTCCTGAGGTGGACCCCGGCGGCGCTGGCGTCGACGGTGACGCCGGGGAAGGTGGCGACCGCGGTGATGCGGTGGCTCACCTGTCGGTCGCGGGAGAAGAAGGTCAGCCGGTCGGACTGGTTGGGGTAGCCGCCGCTCCAGGCCGGCAGGGTCAGGGAGGCGCCGCCGCCGGGCGCCAGGTAGCTGGCGGGGAACTGGAAGGCGTACTGCGGCTCGACGCCGTAGCCGGCCATCCGCAGCTGCCGCGACAGGAGGTTCACCGCCTGGCGGGCGGTGGCCTGGCTGGCGCGAATGCCCTGCTGGGCGTGGAAGAAGCGGTTGAAGGCCACGGCGACCGCCAGCGCCCCGGCCACCACCACCGAGGTCACTGCCGCCGAGACCATCAGCTCGATCAGGTTGTAGCCGCGCTCGCCGGTTCTCACAGCAGGCCTCCCAGGTTGTAGCGAACCGTCTCGTGCACCAGGCGGTAGGAGCGGCCGCCGTGCTGGAAGGTGACGAAGAGCCAGACCCGCTTTCGGGCCCCGCTGTTGGGGGTCGCCGCCGGGTTGCCGGTCGAGTCCTCCTCGCGCACGGTGAAGAAGCGCTCGAAGCGGTCGACGCCGCCGGAGTAGGCCATGGTCAGCTGGGGCGTGGTCAGCGGGCCGGTGGTGGTCCAGTCTCCCCTCACCCCGCCGTAGGCGCCGAGGTTGGCATTGGCGCAGCCGACGAAGCCGGTGTAGGTCGAGGCGGAGTGGTCGGTCAGCAGGGCCGCGGCGCCGTCGGCGGGGTCGCTGGAGCAGGGGGCCGAGGTGCTGGTGGTCAGCCGCGGATCGGCGTAGTCCCAGTTCTGGACGTTCTCCTCCAAGTCGCGGATCAGGGCGGCGGCGCGGGACTCGAGGCGGGCCACGCCGGTGGCCCCGCGGGCTTGGGCGAAGGCCCCCAGCATTCCCACCAGCCCGATGGTGGTGACGGCCATCGCGCTCATCGCCTCGATCAGGGTGAAGCCGCGGGCGCGGAAGCGAGCGAGTTTCATGAAGGGGCGTCCTTTCCGATCCAAGGGCCGACGAATCAGTTGTCGGCGCGCGCCGGCCGGAGCAGCCCGGCGGAGGTGAGAACCAGGGAGAGGGAGTGCTGCTGGTCGTTGTCCAGGCCGTTGGCCACGGTCAGCGAGCCGGCCCCGCGCCAGTCGGGGGTGCCGTCGGCGGCCAGCAGCTTGATCTTGCCGCTGGGCTCGAAGACCACCGCCCCGCGCACCCCGCCGGTGCAGAAGGTGCAGCCCTGGTCGGCGGGGACTCCGCACAGCGGCGGCGGGAAGTGGCCGGCGCTGGCGGCGGAGAAGCCGGCCAGCCCGCTGAGCTGGCCCAGGGCAGTGGCGGCGAAGGCGGCGCAGGGGGAGAGGGTGGCGTTGGGCTTGGCCATCGCCGCCGCCTGCTTGATCCCGACGGTGCCGCCGCCGGCTGCGCCGGCCACGGTCATCGCCGGGCCGTTGCCCAGAACGTTGGAGAGGAAGAGGCGGAAGGGGGTGGCGCCGCCGGGGGTCTGCAGGTCGGCCGGGCTCTGCCAGGCGGCGTTGGCCTTCATGGCGTCGTCGACGATTCCGCCCGGGTCGAGCAGGGTCCAGTAGGCGATGCGCGTCTGGCCGCCGACCGGCCAGGCGCCGTTGATCAGCACCACGGTGCGGGTGTCGCGGCCGTAGGCGTGGTTGCGGGCGTCGACCAGGTCGGAGGCCAGCTCCTGGACGGCGCCGCTGACCCGGCTGCGGGAGTTCAGCCGCCCGATGGCCACCGCCGACATCGCGGTGAGCACCCCGACGATGGCCAGCGTCACCGTCATCTCGATCAGGGTGAAGCCGCGCTCGATGGACCTTCTCATTTGCCGTCCTCCGCCATCCGGACTCCCCCGCCCGCTCTCCGCTCACAGGTTTGGGCTCCAACCTGTCGAAACCCCAGGAGAATTGCCTGCCGATCTGCGGCGCTGTGCAAAGTCCGAACCCGGGCGCCACCCCCGGTCGGGTGGCATCGCGGCGCCCGCCAGCCCCGCAAAACCACCCGGAAGGGAGGGGCGGAGGCCGGCCGGGAGCCCGAATTCGCCTTACCGCGGTGACGTTTTTCTGCGCGGGTGCCGCAATTTTTCATCGCCCGAATTAGCTGGACTGATTTGCTGGCAATGCCGGCCTGCGGCGCGGAGGGGGGCGACGGAGTCGCGGGCCTGCGGCGAGTGGCCTGCCACAGGCGCAGTTCGCGGGGCGGCTTCGGGTCGCGGCGAAGCGCTCGGCCAGCCGGGCGCGGCGCTCGCCCTGCCCGCCGCAAGGTCCTGAATTCGCTGGCCTCTTCTCCGGCGGGCGGCGAAAACTTGCCGACTGAACCTCGGTTCAGTACTCTGTCTTACACGAGGCTTCACCGCCGCCCGCCGCCATGGACCGCGCCCAGGCACAGAACGTCATCGACCGGCTGCGGGCGGAGATCCGCCGGCGGGAGGCGGCCCCCGCCGCCTCGGGCGCCGGGGTGCTGGCCAGCGGCCTCTCCGCCCTCGACGCGCTGCTGCCCGGCGGGGGCTTCATGCGCGGCAAGGTGGTGGAGCTGTGCGGCGAGCCGGCCTGCGGCAAGACCACCCTGGCGCTGTCGGCGCTGGCCCGGGCCACCGCCCGCGGCGAGCTGTGCGCCTTCGTCGACCCCGCCGGCCAGCTCTACCCGCCGGCGGCCCGCGCCCTGGGGGCCGAGCTGTCGCGCCTGTTGTGGGTGCGCCCGGGCGATCTCGAGGGAGCGCTGCGGGCGGCGGGGCTGTTGGCGCGCTGCCGGGCCTTCGCCGCGGTGGCCCTCGACCTGGGGGCCTCGCCGCTCAGGCAGCCCGGCCCCGCCAGCCGCAAGCTGCTGGAGGCCGCCGAGGCCGGCCGGGCCGGGGTGATCGTGCTCTCCCAGGGCCGCAGCGGCCTCGACGCCACCCTCAGGCTCTCGGTGGAGCGCAGCGGGGCCGGCCAGCTGGCGGTGGCGGTCGAGCGCAGCCGGCTGGGGCCGCCGGGCAAGGCGGCCCGGGTGCGCTGCCGCGGGCTGCTGGGAGGGGTCGAGCCGGAGGCTCTGCCGGAAGCTCCGGCGGTTCTGCCGGCTCCGCCGGAAGCTCCGGAGGAGGCGCCGTGACCGCTCCGGAGCCAGGAGGCCGAGCGTCGCCGGGGGCGCCGGGGTCCCTGGTGGCGGCGCTGCACCTGCCGCGCTTCCTCATCCAGCGCCGGCTGCGCGAGGACGGGCGGCTGGCGAACCGGCCGGTGGCGGTGGTCCGCGCCCAGGGCGGGGGCGAGTTGGTCGCGGCCGCCTCGCGGGCGGCGCTGGTCCAGGGGGTCGCCCCCGGCCAGAGCGCCACCGCCGCCAAGGCGCTGTGCCCCGGGCTGCTCTTGCTGCCCGACGACCCGGGCGCCGACCGGCGGGCGCTGGAGGCCCTGGCCGAGGCGCTCCTGGCGGCCAGCCCGGCGCTGGAGCTGTGCGGGCCGGAGGGGCTGTGGGCCGACGCCAGCAGCGCCCCGCTCTTCGGCGGCGAGGGGGGGCTCCTCAAGGTGCTGCTCGACCGCTGCCAGGCGCTGGGCTTTAGGGCCCAGCCGGTGCTGGCGCGGGGGAAGTTCGCGGCCATGGCCCTGGCGGTCCACCGGCCGCGGCCGTCGCTGGTGTTGGGCCCGGCGCGCCAGGCGCTCGCGGCGCTGCCGTTGTCGGCGCTGCCCGCCCCGGCCGAGCTGGCCTGGGCGCTGTCGGCGATGGGCCTCAAGACC
>JBBIQS010000045.1:0-66771 GCA_037442205.1 Myxococcales bacterium | reverse complement strand
GCTGGCCCGCGCTCGGAAGGTGGCGCAGTCGGCCAACTACCTCGGGGAGGCCGCGGCGGTGGCGGCCAGGCTGTCGCGGGTCGAGGAGGCGCGCGAGCTCGCCGCCGCGGCGCTGGCCGCCGAGCCCGGCAGCGCCTACGGGCGGTGCGCGATGGTCCAAGTCGAGCCGACCGCCGACCGGGCCAAGGCCTGCCTGGAGGCCGTGGCCAATCACCGAGCTTCGCTCCAGGTCCTGGCCGCGGAAGGGGACGCCGACGCCGCCGCCCGGGCCGAGGTGCCGAGGCTCCCGCAGCTCGGGAACGACTTCTCGGGCGTGGTCCGCCTGCTGGGGGCGAGGCTCGAGGCGCCGCGCGTCGCGCGGGGAGGCCGGGTCGGGCTGGAGGTGGCGCTGGAGGTGCTCAGCAACCCGGCCAACGACGAGCGCTACCAGACGCTGCTTCACCTGTCCGGTGCCCAGACCATCGTGGTCGACGGAGCCATTCCCGCGCTCGGGGCCTGGGTCCGCGGCGGGCTGATCAAGTTCCGCACCGAGATCGTTCTCCCGGCGGACGCCGCCCCCGGGCGCTACGAGCTGAACCTGGGTTTCTACAACCGCGAGACCGGGCTGCGGCTGCATCCCAGCGGCTTGCCGGGGCACATCCAGATGGTCCAGCTCGGCTCCCTGGAGGTGATCCCGTGACCGCCCGTGCCCTCGCCATCCGCCTGGCCGAGGCAGGGGTGCTGGTCGCGGCGCTCTTCCTGCCGCTGTCGATCGTCGGCCAGCAGGTGGGCGGAGGGATGATGGCGCTGGGGGCCCTCGGCTCGTGGGCGCTGGGGGCCCGGCGGCTGTTGCCCCGGGGCATCGTGGCGCCGGTGCTGGCCTTCATCGCCGTGTGCCTGATCTCGACGCTCGCCTCGCCGGTCGATGTCCCCTGGCGTTCCTGGAGCGCCTGGCGGCCGGTGCTGTTCGTGCTGCTGGTCCCGGCGGCGATGGCCAGCTGCCCGCGCCCGGAGCGCCTGCTGCGCGCCAGCCTGCTGCTGCTGCTGGGCTCGGCGCTGCTGGCGGCCCTGCTCGGCCTGTGGCAGCGCAAGTCCGGATTCGACCTCAACTTCTGGCTCGGGGTGCGGCGCGAGCCGATCCGGATCGAGGCCCCAGGGGGCGAGGGGTACGCCGCGGTGGGCACCTTCAACAGCCGGCTGACCTTCTCGGCGATCGAGGTGGCGGTGCTGGTGCTCGCCACCGGGCTGGCCCTGACCGCGCGCACTTGGGCGGCCCGGATCGGCAGCGCGCTGGTGGCGGCGGCCAGCGCGGCGGCGGTGGCGGCGGCCTTCGCGCGGGCAGCCTGGATCGGCTTCTTCGCCGGAGTGGTCGCCCTGTCGTTGGGGCTCAGGCGCCGGGCGGCGCTGGCGGCGCTGGGCGTGGCGCTGCTGGCGGCGGGCGCCGGCGCGGCGATTCCCTCGATTCGCGCCCGCGCCGTCTCGGCGATGCAGACCACCGCCAACTCCGACCGGCTGTTCATCTGGAGCCGCGCCGGCGAGGTGCTGGCCGACTATCCGGTGCAGGGAGTGGGCGTCTACGCCTATCCGATCGTCGCCGGGCCGTACTACGACCGCCACGACCCGCTCTTCCCGATGCGCACCTGGGCGCACGACATGTACCTGACCTTGCTGGTGGAGACCGGGATCGCCGGGCTGATCGCCTACCTCTGGATCTTCGCGGCGGTGATCGCGCTGGCGCGCCGGGGGCTGGCGGAGGACTCGCCGGAGTGGCGCTCGGCGCGGCTGGGGGCACTGGGGGCCACCGCGGCGCTGCTCGGGGTCAGCCTCTTCCACGACGTGCTCTACGACGGCGAAGTGGCGATGACCCTGTTCTTCCTGGCGGGGCTGGCGCTGTCCGACCTCTCGCGCCGCCAGGAGCCGGAGCCCGGCTGAGCGCGGCCTGAGGCGTCGGCGGGCCGGCGGCATCCTCGGCGGTCCGGGGCGGCCGCAAGGGGAGCCCGGGCCGGAGGAACGTCACTGCCTGCTCCAGCTGGTGGCGTTGCTCCAGTTGATGGACCTGCCGTCGGTGGAAACCATGCCCGTGCAGCAGGTCGCGTCGAAGTCGACCTTGACCTCATAGGCCGCCAGGAATCTCCCCGGGAATGGCCCTCGGCCGTTGGAGTAGCTGCAGGTCAAGGCGTCGCCCAGCTGCTGGACGGAGATCACGGTCGTATCGACGTCCACCCAGTTTCCCTGGATGGAAAATGCCGAGAGAAGGCTGCAGGTCCCGATGGCGTCGCAGCGCAGCCCTCCGCTGCAGGCGCCGCACGAGCCCTGACAGCCGTTGTCACCGCACTGGCGGTTGGCGCAGTTCGGCACGCAGGCGGGCTCGCACCTGCCGGCGGGCGAGCACCAGGAACCCTGGCAGACGCCGCACGACCCTCCGCAGCCGTCATCGCCGCACGACCGGCCCGCGCAGCTGGGGATGCAGCTCACGCAGGTACCGGCCGAGCAGCTGCTGTTCGGGCCGCAGGAGCCGCAGCTTCCTCCGCATCCGTCGGGACCACAGCTCGCGCCCTGGCAGCTGGGCGTGCAGGCTGCGACGGTGATCGGGAGCTCGCCGGTGCCGCGGTTCCCGCGGGTGTCCAGGGCCTCGGCGCGAAGCAGGTAGCTGCCGGCCGGGAGCTGCGCCGTCGTCACCACCTCCGTGCCGTTGAAGCTGCCGGAGTGCGTGCTCCAGACGAGCTTGCCGGCGGCGTCATAGGCGGAGACGCGCTCGGCCTGGCGGATCCCGTCCTCCGCGTCGACGGCCGAGACCCGGATGGAGAACGGGTGGGCCGCATCGAGCGCAGCGCCCGCCGAGGGCGCGAGGAAGCTGACGTTCGGCGGGGCCGAGGGGCGCACCGTCGCGTGCACGTTGAGCTGCGCCGGTCCGTCGGGACGGACCACCCGGCCGGTGATGAGGTAGTCGCCGGGCTCGAGCGGTCCGGTCGAGTAGGTCAGCCCGGCTCGCCCCGAGGGAGCGGTCGGCTGGCCGACGGGAGGCACCGCGTCGAGAACCACGCCGTGGGCCGTTCCTCCGGCGCGCAAGCGCCACGCCACCCAGTCGACGCTGCCGGCGCTGGCGGAGAGATCGATGCTGAGCCCGGACTGGGACGCCTCCATGTCGACCGAGATATCGAGGTCGCAGGGAAGGCTGTCGCCAGGAGCACACCCGCCAGAGGCGATCGGATTACCGCCCTGGGGCGGCGGGAGAGTGGTCACATTCCACACCCATCCCGGCGACGCGCCGAGGCGCAGCCGGTCCATGATCTCGGCCAGGCGCGCGAGGGACCGGTTGAGGTCTGCCACGAGCGTCGATCGGTCCGCCCTCTTGAGCCGGTAGAGGATCTCAAAGGCGGCGAAGTGATACGGGTCGCGCGTCACGCCGGAGGGATAGGCGGCTTGGAAGGGAAACCACCCGGTGACGAGGTCGGGATGGCCGACGGGGTCGGTCGGAACGAACTCGAGGGCGTTGGGATCCCGGACGACCAGCCGGCCGTCGACGAAGTCCAGCGCGCCGGTCGAGCGGCCGCTCTCGTACACCAGGTATTGCTGGAACTGCGCGCTCTCGTCCCACGAGCGCACGATGTTGAAGGCAGCCTCGAGTTGCGCCGAGAGCAGCGGCGCCACCGTGGCGAGCATGCCGCTGGCGCTCAGCAGGCGCTCGGCCACGGCGAGCGACGCGCTCTTGATGTACTCGTAGCGCCCGTCCTCGGCCTGGTAGTAGCGCAGCAGCTCCAGCGCTCCCGCGAAGTCTTGCTGCGTGGTCGCGGCGACCATCGCGTCGTGGATCGCCAGGTACTTGTGGGCCTCGGCGAGAGTGACGTCCACCGGCACCTCGTAGCCGTCGAGCGCCGGTTCGACCAGAGCCCGGTCGATCTCCTGCGGGCCGTAGCTGGTGAGGCCGGCGTGGATGGCGAGGAGCTCCTGCGCCGTTCGCATGTGCTTCAGCGCCTTCTTGGTGTCCTTGTAGATGTAGGCGTACTTGCCGTAGGTGTCGCACGAGTAGCGGAGCGGCTTGGAAGGCACGAGCGCCTTGTACTTGCAGACGGTCTTCACCGCGCCGGGGATCTTCTCGAGCATGCCGCCGGCGATGGTCGCCGCGTCGAGCGCGCCCTGGCCGAGGTCGGTCGCCATCCGCCGCACGAACGAGAACGGCGAGAAGTGAGGGATGTCGAGGCGGACGCGCCGCCCAGGGCAGTCGACCTCGGCGACCGGGTACTGCTCGAGCGGGCCGGAGGCGGCGTAGAACCCGCGCACCCCGTCGGCGAAGCTCGCGCACGACAGGGTCTCCTCGTCGAGCAGCACCGGGACCCAGAGCTGGACGGGCTTGTCGAAGACAGTGGTGTGTGGCAGCAGCTCGAGCACGGAGCCGTCGGCGGGAAGCTCCGGCAGACGCAAATCGGGCCACTCGCGAACTTTGATTTCCAGCGGCACGCGCAGGGCTCCGGGGGGAACGACCAGCGTCGCGCTGCGGAAGTAGAGGCTCGCCGCCGAATCGAGGGAAATCGCCCCGCCCTCGGGCCCGATGATTGCGCTCCCCACGTCGATGGGCGCGGCGCCCCAGACGGCGACAGGGCCGAGGCGGGTAGACTCGGCAGAGGTGGCGACCTCGACGAAGATGTCATTCGGCCCAGGGCTGGCGACGGAGAGGTTGAGGAGATCTCCGGTTCCGAGCACGACCCCGTCGTGGCGCCAGGTCACCGTGGCGCCCGCCGGGAGGTCGGCGATGCTTATTGCGGATGAGAAGGGCGGGATGCCGGTCCTTGGGGTCGCCTCCAGCGCGCAAGCGTGGATCTGCCCGGCGGAGCAGCGACCCGACCGGCAGACCTCGCCGGAGGTGCAAGCGTTGCCATCGAGGCACGCGGTGCCATCCTTTTCGGCGGCGGTGACGCAGCCGGTGGCGGGATCGCAGCTGTCTCGGGTGCACGGGTTGCGGTCGTCGCAGGTGACGACGATGGTCCCGGAGCAGATGCCGTTGAAGCAGGTGTCCCCGTCGGTGCAGGCGTTCCCGTCGTCGCAGGGGAGGGTGTTGTCGGCGTGGATGCAGTTGCCCGCGCTGTCGCAGCTTTCATCGGTGCAGGGGTTGTTGTCGTCGGGGCAGCGGCAGGGTTGGCAGTCAGCGCCCCAGAAGCCGGGCGCGCAAGTGTCGCAGTTGGGCCCGGACCAGCCGCTCAAGCAGTTGCAGGCGCCGGCGGAGCAATCGCCGTGGACGCAGGCTCCGCCATCCGGGCCGAGGCAGGCGCCGGCGTCCTGATCAGTGTTCAGGCCAGCGTCCTGACCGGCCGTCAAGCCGGCGTCGAGACCGGCGTCGCTTGTCTCGCAGGCAGGGCCCGCCTCACAGGGAGGTTTCTCTTCCTCAGAGGGTTGGGTTGGGGCGCAGCCGACCGCCAGCGCCAGCAGGGCACTGACGACGAACAGGAATTGATTGGGGCGCATACCGCGAAGCTAGCAGCATTCGGTGCCGCAATGACGGCGCACTGCGTCGATCAACGGCGGTGCTCGCGCCTCCGCAGCCCCGCCAGCAGCGCCAGCGCCGCCAGGCAGGGAGCGCCCGGCGCCGCGCTGCAGCCACCGCTGCTGCCGCTGCCGTCGCCGCTTCCGCTGCTGGAGTTGCCGCCTCCTCCGCCGCTGGACCCGCCACTCCCGCCCTGCACGTCGAAGGTCTTGGTGGCCACGGCTCCGCCGGGAGAAACCACCGCCGTCACCGTCAGCGCCCCGGCCTGGGAGGGCGTGAGATCGGGCATCACCGAGTCGCTTCCGCCCACGTCTGCCTGCGAGTAGCTCCTGGAGAAGGTGACGCCCGCTCCGCTGGCCTGCACGTCCAGCGTCTCCCCGCCGCGTGGCGCGGCGTGGATGATGATCATCGGGTTCGTCCCCACAGTTGTCCCCAAGAGTGCATCGCCGATGAAGGGAGGGATGTGCACGTCGGGCGTGGTGAGGTCGATGTAGCCGCCCTGGCCGGTGGCGTTGCCGCAGTGGCAGGTCACCGACTTCGCGGTCACGTTGAAGTTGGACCCGGCCGGAAACGAGGTGTTGTCCGAGGTGGCGCTGCCGCTGGGATCCACGCTGCTTAAGAATCCCGAGCTCACATAGCCGGCTTTCTCGGAGGGCGCGGCCAGGAAGTGGCCGTCGCCGCCGCCCGCGACGCCGTAGTGCAGTGTCGGCGAGGAGGACGAGCAGCTGAGCGAGCAGGACAGGTTGAGGCTCAGGCTGACCGTAGGCTGACCGAACGAGTTGGTTCCGGCGTAGTTGGCCGAGAAGGTGCCCGAGATGGCGGTCTGGCCTTGGGCGGTGGCGGCGCACAAGGCTACGGCGGCGCAGAGGGCGAGGCGCATGGCTTTCTCCGGAAAGGGGCTTGCGAGGACTCTATCTCAAGGATGCCGCGCGGCGGCGCTTCCAGGCTGGATCGAGTTGGGGGATTCGGCACCTGCCGGGAAGGGTCGCCGGAATTTGGTGCGCCAAGAGCCTGCGCGAGAGGGCTGGCGTCGGTCAGCGCGAGGTGCCCGCACCTTGGCGCGGGCGGCGCTTGTTGACGTGGATCAGCTTCTCCACTCGCGCCACCACCTCGCCGCCCTCGCCAAGGACCTCGGTGCTGAAGGTCTCCTCGATGCGCCCCTCGGCGTCGGCTCGCAGGCGAACCTGCTCGATCCGCTCCTGGCTGATCTCGAAGACCGCGCGCACCGTCCCACGCCCCGGCTTGAGGAAGCGGATGGTGGCCGCCTTGTCCCACACCGCATAGGCCGGCCCGAGGTGCTCGATGAGGATGATCATGAAGAACGGATCGCACATCGAGTAGAGCGAGCCGCCGAAGTGGGTGCCGACGTAGTTCAGGTTCCAGGGCGTGCGGCGCATCTCCACTTCGACTCGGCGCAGGTCCGGGCTCACCTCGTTGATGCGGATGCCGGTGCCCAGCCAGGGCGGATAGATGCTCAGCGCCTTGAGCATCCGCCGCTTGCCGAGGAGACCAGACATCCACTTGAAGCCCTTGTGGACCATCTTTTATCTCCGCGGCCAGGGTCAGCCGGCGACGATCCGCTCCAGCTGCCGCACTCGGGCCTTCCAGCTGTTTTCGCTGACGAAGCGCGCCACCTGCTCCTCGGAGGGCGCCAGCTGCCTGGCCCTCACCACCGCCGCCACGAACTCTTCGACGCTGCTCGCCACCTGGACTCCCGGCAGCTCGTGGACCTCGGGGAGATCGGCGGTGACCACCGGCTTGCCCATCGCCAGGTACTCGTAGAGCTTGAGCGGGTTGGCGGGGCGGGTCAGCCTGTCGGCGCGGTAGGGGATCAGCCCCACGTCGCAGTGGGCGAAGTAGGCCGGCAGCTCGGACTGCGGCCGATGGCCGAGGAAGACCATGTTACGCGGCGGGTTCTTGCACTGCCCGCGGTAGTCGCCCAGCAGCAGCACCGCCGCCTGCGGGCGGGCGCGGGCCAGGGCCACCAGCCAGTCCCAGGCCACCCAGTCGCCCCACATCGAGCCGGCGTAGACGTAGACCGCCTCGGCCCGCGGCAGGTCCCCGGGGCGCGGATAGCTGCGGCCGCGGGCGAAGATGCGGGCGTTGACCGCGTTGGGCACCAACGACACGTCGCGCCAGGCGCGCGCCTCGACCGCGTCCTTGAGCGCCCGGCCGCTGGCGATCACCAGGTCGGCCTCCTTGATCAGGCCCTGCTCGGCGCGCTGCGAGTACCAGCTGGCCCGGGAGGCCGGCCAGTCCTCGACCACGTCGTAGACCGACTGCGCTCCGCGCAGCTTGAGGAAGTGGGCGCAGGCCCGGTACTCGGGCAGCGGCAGCTCGCACAGCACCGCCAGCCTCTCGCTGGGGCGCCGCTCGAGGGCGAAACTGCGGGCCGAGAAGTCCTGGAAGCGCGCCTGGCTGAAGTTCTCGTGGACCAGGCCGCGCCGCCGCCGCTGCCGCTCCCGCGGAGGGAAGCGGGAGACGTAGGTCACCCGGTGCGCCCGGGCCAGCAGCTCGTGGGCCAGCTGAGCGGCCCGGTCGCCTTCGGTCACCGGAGGTCCGGCCAGGATCAGGAAGTGGCGCCCGCTGGTGTGGTACGAGGCGGCGGTCGCGCGGGCCACGAAGGGATCGAGCCCCTTGAGCTTGGCCAGCTCGTAAATCGGCAGCGGCAGCAGATCCAGCACCGCCGCGCGGGCCTCGGCGCTGGCCCGCGACAGCAGCTCGCGCAGCCGACGGTCCGGACCCGACTCGATCGTGCGCCGCAGCGAGTCCACCAGCGACCGCCCGATGGCCGAGGCCTGCTGCTCCTGCGAGGGCGTCGGCTCGGCTTCGGGAACGGGAACGGGAGGAGCATCCCTGCGGAAGGCGCGCACCATGGCGTTCAGGCCTCCCCGAGCGCGGCTCGATAGCCGGCCAGCACCTGCTGGGCGGTCGCATCCCAGTTGAACTGGGCCGCCCGCGCCAGGCCCGCCTGGCGCAACCGATCGGCCAGGGCCTGGTTCTCGTCGATCTGGATCATGGCCTCGGCCAGGGCCTCGGCGTTCCTGGGTTCGACGAACAGCGCCGCCTCGCCCAGGACCTCGGGAACCGCGGTGGCGTGGACGGCGACCACCGGGGTCCCGCAGGCCATCGCCTCCAGCGGCGGCAGCCCGAAACCTTCGTACAGAGAAGGGAAGGCGAACAGCCGCGCCGAGGCGTAGAGCAGCGGCAGCTCCTCGTCGCCGACCATCTCGATCACCCGCACCCGCGAGGCGTTGGCGCCGGCCTTGGCGAGCAGGGGCCCGACCCCGCTGCGCGAGGTGCACAGCACCAGCCCCAGGTCGCCGGGGACGTGGGAGAAGGCCTCCAGCAGCTGGGGCAGGTTCTTGTGCGGCTTGGCGTTGCCGACGTAGAGCGCGAAGCGCTCGGGCAGCCCGCGCTCGGCCCGGAAGCGCGCCACCGCCTCCTCCGGCTGCGGCCGGAACACCGGGTCGACGCCGTTGTAGACGACCTGGATCCGCTCCTTGGGGATGCCCAGCCGCTGCCGCAGCTCGTCGCGGGCGAACTCGGACACGGTGTAGACGGTGCGGGCCCTGAGGGCGCCGGGGCGCACCAGGTGGCGGTAGTAGAGCCCGTGGAGCGCCCCATAGGCGTCGGGGAAGGCCAGGTGGTTGGCGTCGTGGATGGTCAGCGCCAGGTTGCCGCGGAAGGCGGCCGGGGTGGAGAAGCTGGGCGAGTGGTAGAGCTGCGGCCGCAGCCGCGCCAGCAGCAGCGGCAGCTCGAGCTGCTCGGCGGGAGAGAGGAAGGCGGTCCGGGCGCGCACCAGCCGTACGTTGCCCGGGGCGCCAGGCAGGAACGAGGGCTCGAACTGCGGGCCGACCAGCAGCTCGAAGGTGGCCCGGGGGGCCATCGCCGGCAGCCGCCGGGCCAGCTCGAGGGCGTAGCGGGCAATCCCGTGCAGCGGGCGTCCCACCATTCGAAGATCCAGGGCGACGTGCATTGGCAGCTCGCGGCTCGCCCGTCCGGCTGCGCGGGGAGGCCCTCAATCGGCGGCGGAGGCTCGGCGTCCCCTCCGCCCTCGCTGAATCCGGCCCCATCGGCCGGCGCCGGAAGATAGCGTCACCGAAAGTCTATGTCGAGGCGAGGGACAGGCGGCCAGTCGAGCGCCGACGGCCGCTGGCCTGCCTTCTCAACATTATGGAATCACAGGCAAAAGTTAGAGTCAGGCCAGCTCGGCCTGGGCGGACTCGGCGACCTCGGCCCGGGCGGCTGGCGCCGGCGGCCTCTCCAGCTGCGCGGGATCGGCCAGCAGCTCGCGGAACTGGTCAAGGGTGCGGGCGCAGTAGTAGCCGTCGGTGATCCGTTCGTCGAAGCTCCACTTGATGCGCACCATGTCCCGCGCTGTCAGCTGGCCGCGCTCGTCGGCCACCGCCTCCTTGGCCACCTTGCCGATGACCCCGAACAGCGGCACCGTGCCCCACTCGTAGAGGTGGTGGTAGGGCGCCTCCAATCCCACGCTGCCCAGGTTGGCCAGGAAGATCGAGCAGTAGGTCTCGTCGGTGTCGATCATCGAGGCCGGCAGCAGGTTGAAGTAGTCCAGGGTGCGCAGCAGCCACATCACGAAGTGGATGACCGGTCGCGGCATGCGCACGAAGAACGACATCAGCTTCTCGGAGCCGGTCTCGGCGCCGTCGCGCCCGCGGCCGATGGCCTTCTGCACCTTGTCGGCGACGGTGGCCAGGGTGTCGTCCTTCTCGAAGCGCACCTTGACCGCGCTCATGTTGGCGTCGTCGTGGAACTGCTTCTTCACCATGAAGGAGAAGTCCATCCACCTGCGCTGGTAGATGCGCCGGCCGACCACGAAGCGGTTCATCTTCGGGCGCTGGCCCATGGAGCGGGCGACGGCGCACAGCAGCAGGTTGAAGAAGGAGACCTTCTTCTCCTTGTGCCCGGCGTTGACCTTGTCCAGGTAGGCCAGGGTGTTGGTCACGTCGATGGCCTGCTCCAGGTAGACGATGGACTCGTTGCGGCCGCGCATCAGGAACGGCATGAAGCGCCGCTCGGACGACTCGCCCTTCACCAGCTCGCCTTCGTAGCGTCGAAACAGCGGCATCGGTGCCTCCCCGGACTTCGGTGTTGGACTGGCGGAACTGTAGCCGAGCCAAACCCGCGCGCGCGACGCAGTTGGGCCGGCCGGAAATGGCGCGTCCGATCCAGGATGGAGCGCCGCCCGATCATCTTTGGTGCGAAAAGTGGGCATTGTGGACGGCATGCGGGCTGCAGTTCGCCTGGGGCGATGACGCCCACTTCCTCCGCCCCGGCGAGCGCGAGCAGCGGTTTTCCCCAGGCGATTCGCCGGGATAAGATTCGTGGCCCAATGTCCAGCCCCAGTGCCGACCGATTCAGCGCCGTGCTCCTCGCCGTCAGCGAGCTGCTGGGGCGCGAAGTGGCCCTCGACGATCTCCTCTGGACCCTGGTCGACCGGATCGCCAAGGCGATGGAGGCGGATCGCGGCACGCTCTATCTGATCGACCGCGGCCGGGGCGAGCTCTTCTCGCGCGCCGCCCACCTTCCGGAGCTGCCCGAGATCCGCTTGAAGCTGGGGCAGGGAATCGCCGGCCACGTGGGCGAGACCGGCGAGGTGATCAACGTCCCGACCACCAACTCCGAGGCCCGCTTCTTCGCCGGGGTGGACGAGAAGACCGGCTACAAGACCGAGTCGATGCTGGCGGCGCCGATGCGCGATCGCCACGGGGCGATCATCGGGGTGGTGCAGCTGCTGAACAAGAGGTCGGGGCCGTTCACCCGCGAGGACGGCGAGCTGCTGGCGGCGCTGGCCTCCCAGGCGGCGGCGGCGGTGGAGGCGACCACCTTCTATCCGTCGCTCCTGCGCCCGCCGGCCGAGGCGCGCGAGAGCCTGCCGCTGGCCGACCGCTTCAACCGGATCATCGGTGAGTCGGAGCCGATGCGGCAGGCCTACCGGCTGACCACTCGCGCCGCCAACAGCGACGCCACGGTCCTGATTCGCGGCGAGAGCGGCACCGGCAAGGAGCTGTTCGCCCGCGCGGTGCACGTCAACTCGCCCCGGCGCGACAAGCCGCTGATCAAGGTCGACTGCGCGGCACTGCCGGCTTCGCTGATCGAGAACGAGCTGTTCGGGCACGAGCGCGGCGCCTACACCGGCGCCGATCAGAAGGCGCAGGGCAAGTTCGAGGCGGCCCAGGGCGGCACCGTCTTCCTCGACGAGCTGGGCGAGCTGCCTCTGTCGGTGCAGGGCAAGCTCCTGCGCGTCCTGCAGGATCGCGAGTTCGAGCGGGTGGGTGGAACCAAGCCGGTCCCAATCGACGTGCGGGTGGTGGCGGCCACCAACCGAGATCTCGAAAGGATGGTCGCCGAGGGCAAATTCCGCCAGGACCTTTACTACCGGATCAAGGTGGTGGAGATCCGGCTGCCGCCGCTGCGCACCCGAGGGGCCGAGGACATCGTGCGGCTGGCGCGTCACTTTGCCTCGACCGCCGCGCGCAAGCACGGCCGCGAGCTGCCGACCTTTTCGCCGGAGGCGCTGGCGCGGCTGGGGAGCTATCCCTGGCCGGGCAACGTGCGCGAGCTGGAGAACTGCATCGAGAGCGCGGTGGTGATCATGGAGGGCAGGGAAGTGCAGCCCCAGGATCTGCCGCTGCCCGACCGCGTGCTCGCCTCGACCGAGGCCGCGATTCCGGCCGCGCGCGCGCCACTGGCGGCGGAGCTTCCGACGGACGCCGCCTCGATCCGGCCCTTGGAAGAGATGGAGCGCGACTACGTCCGGGCGGCGGTGGAGCGGGTCGGCGGCAACCGCACCCTGGCCGCCAGGCTGCTGGGCATCGGGCGCAACACCCTGGCGCGCAAGCTCTCGGAGTAGCTGGGGTTTCCGGAGTTGGCGGCGCCGCAGTCCCGTTCGCCCCGAGCCTGTCGAGGGGCCCTTCGACTGCGCCTGCCCTGAGCTTGCCGAAGGGCTCAGGGTGACCGGATCGCCGGCATCAAAGGTTTCCCGAGGCGCTAGCGCTTCTTCGAAACCTTGACGGCCATCTCCTCGAGCTCCTTGGCCAGCCCGCGCAGGTCCTCGACGATCGGGGCGTTGGGCGAGGCGTCGAAGATCACCTCGTAGCCCAGGCCGGCCTGGTTGAGCGCCTCGGCGCGCGGGATGCGGTTGCGGGCCACCGGCATGGTCAGCGACTGCAGCGTCTCTTCCATCGCCGCGTTGGTGGCCTGGGTGCGCCGGTCCCAGAGGTTGACCACCACCGCCAGCATCCCCGAGTCCTCGCGGATCTCGCGGCAGGCGGCCTCGACGTCGTTGAGCCCCTGCAGCGCGAAGGCGCCGGTGGGGACCGGGGCCACCACCAGATCCGCGGCGTGGAGCGCGGCCTCGGTGTAGGCGCCGCGCGCCGGCGGGGTGTCGATGATCACCACCTCCGGCTCCCAGGTCAGGGTCTTGAGCGCCCGCGGGATGGCCTGCAGCCGGTGGCCCCACTGGAACAGGTCGCGCTCCATGCCGAACATCCGCGGCGCCGAAGGGGCGATCACCAGGTTCTGCCGCTTGGGCGAGCTGACCACCACCTGGTCCATCGCGCTCTTGGGCTTGGGCCCGAAGGCGTCGGCGACGCAGGGGTGGTCGCCGGGCTCGAGCCCCAGCACCAGCGAGCCATGGGCCTGCGGGTCGAGGTCGATGAACAGCACCTTCCTGCCGGCGTCGGCCAGCGCCGCCGCCACGTGCACTGCCAGCGTGGTCTTGCCCACCCCGCCTTTGATCGTCGCGAATGCCATCGAGAGCATGGCCGGAGATTCGAGCCGGCGACCGGCCGCGTCAAGCTTCGGGGCGTGCGGGTGCGCGGAATCGCCGCCACGACGCCCGGTTGCTTTGCGGGCAGGGGGCCAATCTGTTAAGAGGTCCACTCCCGGAGGCCGCGATGAGCCAGCCGAAATTGACAATCTTCTTCCCTGCTTGGAACGAGGAGGAATACGTCGAGCGGGCGGTGTCGCGCGCCCACGCGGTCCTGACCAAGCTGTCCCGGGACTTCGAGATCCTGATCGTCGACGACGCCTCCACCGACCGCACCCGCGAGGTGACCCTGGCGCTGCAGGAGCGCTATCCGCAGCTGCGGATCGTGACCCACCCCGAGAACCGCAAGCTGGGCGGGGCGATGAAGACCGGATTCAAGGAGGCGCGCGGCGAGGTCGTCATCTACTCCGACATCGACCTGCCGTTCGACCTGGCCGAGGTCGAGAAGGCGCTGCGGCTGCTCGACTACCTCGAAGCCGACATGATCTGCGGCTTCCGCCACGACCGGACCAGCGAGGGGCCGAAGCGGATCGTCTACTCGTTCGGCTACAACTGGCTGATCCGCGCGCTGTTCGGCGTCTTCGTGAAGGACATCAACTTCTCCTTCAAGGTCGTCCGCCGCCGGGTGCTGCAGGCCATCGAGCTCAAGAGCGAAGGCTCGTTCATCGACGCCGAGCTGGTGGTCAAGGCCACCAAGCTGGGGTTCAAGGTCTTCCAGATCGGCGTGGACTACTTCCCGCGCACCCGCGGGGTCTCGACGCTGGCCTCGCCGATGGTGATCGCCAAGATCATCCGCGAGTTGGGGGTGCTGTACCCGGAGATCAAGAACGTCCGTCCGCTGCCGGTGGCGCCGGTGGTCACGCTGCCGGTGGGCGAGGCCAAGCGGCAGGCGGGAGGGGCCGGGCGTGGATGAGCTGATGTACCGCGAGATCCGCCGGTTGGAAGAGCACAACTGGTGGTTCGTGGGGATGCGACGCATCGCCGGGCGGCTGCTCGAAGGGCCGGGATATCGGTTCGAGCGCGCCCTGGATCTAGGTTGTGGCAGCGGAGGAAACCTGCCGCTCGTCGCCGGGTTCGCCAAGACCGTGGTGGCCTGCGACCTGTCGGTGTCGGCGCTGCAGAGCCTGCGCGAGAAACCGCCGCGGCTGGCGGCCGACGCCTGCCGGCTTCCGTTCAAGGACGGCGCCTTCGATTTCGTAAATCTGTTCAACGTGATCGAGCACATCGAGGCCCATGAGGCGGTCCTGGCCGAGATCCGCCGGGTGCTGGCGCCGGGCGGGGTGCTGCTGCTGGCGACCAGCGCCTTCCAGGCTCTCTGGAGCGACCACGACGAGGTCAACCACCACGTCCGCCGCTACGGCAAGCGCGAGCTGACCGGTCTAATCGAGGGCGCCGGGCTGGAGCTGCGGCGGGTGACCTTCGCCAATTCGGCCTTGCTGCCGCCGACCTTTGCGGTGGCCGGGCTGCGGCGGGTGGGGCGGCGGCTCGGGCTGATCAAGCCCTACGAGACCAACTTGCTCGACGTTCCCGGGCCCGCCAACCGGGCGCTCACCTGGCTGCTATTGGCGGAGGCAGCGCTGCTCGGGCGCGTAGATCTGCCGGCCGGGGTTTCGCTCTTCGCGCTCGCGCGCAGGGCCGCGTGATTCGCCTCATCGTCAATGCCGACGACCTCGGCCTTGCCGACTTCATCGACACCGGCATTCTGCGCTGCGCCCGCGAGGGCATCCTGCGCAGCGCCTCGCTGCTGGTGCGAGGGCGGACCGCGCGGACCGTGATCGACGAGGCGCGTCGCGCCGGGCTGGGCATCGGCGTGCACCTGGCGCTCTCCGGAGGGCTCCCGCCCGCCGCCGATCCCGAGAAAGTGCCGACGCTGCTCGAGGGAGCGACCCTGCGGCGCTCGTGGACCGGCTTCGCGGCGCAGCTCCTGGCCGGGCGCGTCGACCTGGACCAGGTGGAGCTGGAGCTCGACGCCCAGGTGGCCATGGCCCAGGAGCTTGGCTCCGTGGACCACGTCGACGGACACCAGCATCTGCACGTCTTTCCTGGGGTCCTGGAGCGGGTGCTCCGCGTCTGCCAGCGCCGCGGAATCCACGCCATGCGCCTGCCGATCGAGCCGCCGCTGGCGGGAGCCGGTCCTGCGCGCGAGCTCAAGCGGTCGCTGATCTCGACGGTCGCGCGTTCTGGCCAGGTTCCGGAATGGATGCGGACCCCGGATCGCTTCCACGGCCTCGCCGACGGCGGGCGGTTGGGCGAGGAGGCGCTGCTGGCGATCCTCGAGCGGCTGGGGCCGGGGACGCACGAGATTGGCTGTCATCCGGGCGCAGGGGAGGGTGTGGTCGCGGCCGATCCCGGCTGGCGATCCTCGTGGGCGCTGGAGGCCCAGGCTCTGTGCAGCCGGCGCGTCGCGCGGCGGGTCGAGGAGCTCGGCATCGAGCTGGCGCGCTTCGCCGACCTCGCCTGAGCTTCGTCAGCTGATCGGCTTGCGGCCCAGGAAGAGCACGTGCGGCGTGGTGTATCCCGCCGAGACATCTCGCACTTCCACTCTCAGCCCCAGCTCGCGCAGCAGCCCTGCCATCTGGTCGGCCGGCAAGAACTCAATCGCCTGGCCGTGCGTGCGCCCGAGCAGCCGGACCATGGCCACCTCCTGCAGCCAGGCCTTGGCGTGCTTCCAGCGCGGCTCGGTCCCGACCTCCTTGAGCAGCAGCAGGCCGCCTGGCTTGAGCCGCTCGACGCAGGCCTCGAGCATCGCCCGATGCTTCTCGCGCGGCACCAGGTAGAGCACGTCGAGGATGGCGATGGCGTCCCAGTCGCGCTCGGGCTCGGATTCGAGCGGCTGGACGGCGAAGCGCAAGCCGTTCTGCCCCTCGAGCAGGCGGGCATGGGAGATCTTCCGCTCGTCGAGGTCGATCCCCTTTACCTGCCGATCGCCGCGGCTGGCCAGCAGCGCGCTGAACAGCCCGTGCCCGCAGCCGACCTCCAGCACCTTGCCCGCCGGGACCAGCTCCGCCAGCCGGTCCATCGGACAGCTGAAGGCCCGCGCCCAGAGGTGAAAGCGCTCCGCCGGCGGCAGGCCGGAGAAGCTCGCCAGGACCTCGCTGACTCGCGGCGACAGGCTCATGGGCCCATCATCGCTGACGCGGGGCGCCATGGTCTGCTAAATAGTGCGCCCTGTCCGCCCGCCGGCACCTGGCCCGGCGGCGATTCGCGAGGTGGTTCCCATGGCTGCAACCGAGCAGGCGAGCAGGAAGCGCAAGGCGCGCGTCCCGAGCGCCGCCCCCTCCCGAGGCCGCCCCCGGCGCGTGGCGGTGGTCCACGACTGGCTGGTCAGCTACGCCGGCTCGGAGCGGGTGCTGGAGCAGATGCTCAACGTCTTCCCCGACGCCGACCTCTACAGCCTGGTGGACTTCGTCCCCGAGGGGAAGCGCGGCTTCATCCAGGACAAGAGGGTGACCACCTCCTTCCTGCAGAAGCTGCCGATGGCGCGGACCAAGTACCGCTCCTTCCTGCCGCTGATGCCCTTCGCCATCGAGCAGTTCGACCTGTCGGGCTACGACCTGGTGATCTCCAGCAGCCACGCGGTGGCCAAGGGGGTGCTCACCGGGCCGGACCAACTGCACCTGTGCATGTGCTACTCGCCGATCCGCTACGCCTGGGACCTGCAGCACCAGTACCTGCGCGAGTCGGGGCTGGACAAGGGGCCCAAGAGCTGGCTGGCCAAGCAGATGCTTCACCACGTCCGGCTGTGGGACAGCCGCACCGCCGACGGGGTCGATGCCTTCATCGGCATCTCCGACTTCATCGCCCGCCGCATTCGCAAGGTCTACCGGCGCGAAGCGACCGTGATCTACCCGCCGGTGGACGTCAGCGGCTTCGCCCTCCACGAGCAGAAGGAGGACTTCTACCTCACCGCCTCGCGGATGGTGCCCTACAAGCGGATCGACCTGATCGTCGAGGCCTTCTCGCAGATGCCGGACAAGAAGCTGGTGGTGATCGGCGAGGGGCCGGACTTCGACAAGGTGCGCCGGCTGGCCGGGCCCAACGTCGAGCTGCTGGGCTACCAGCCCTTCGAGAAGATGCGCGACCAGATGCAGCGCGCCAAGGCCTTCCTCTTCGCCGCCGAGGAGGACTTCGGCATCGCCCCGCTCGAGGCCCAGGCCTGCGGCACCCCGGTGATCGCCTTCGCCAAGGGCGGGGCCTACGAGACCATCCTCGGCAAGCCGGGCAAGGACCGCACCGGGGTCTTCTTCGCCGAGCAGACGGTGGAGTCGCTCAAGGCGGCGGTGGGGGAGTTCGAGGCCCTGGGCGGCAAGCTCACTCCCAAGGCCTGCCGAGCCAACTCCCTGCGCTTCTCCCCGGAGCGCTTCCGCCAGGAGTTCTCCGACTTCGTCGCTCAGCAGTGGCAGGCCTTCCCCACCGAGGGCAAGCGCGTGAGGCGGGCCGATGGCTGACAACGGCAAGCGCGTCCTGATCTGCGGGGTCTCGGGGCAGGACGGCGCCTACCTGGCCAGGCTCCTGCTCGACAAGGGCTACCGGGTGGTGGGGACCGCCCGCGACGCCCAGGTGGCCGGCTTCGGCAACCTCAAGACCCTGGGCATCCACGACCAGGTGCAGCTGGAGTCGATGGCCCCCAACGACTTCCGCAGCGTGCTGCAGGCGCTCAAGAAGAGCGAGGCGGACGAGGTCTACAACCTCTCCGGACAGAGCTCGGTCGGGCTGTCCTTCGAGCAGCCGGTGGAGACCTTGGAGAGCATCAGCGTGGCCACCCTCAACTTGCTGGAGGCGATCCGCTTCCTGGGGCGGCCGGTGCGCTTCTACAACGCCGGCTCCAGCGAGTGCTTCGGCGACACCGGCGGGGTCCCGGCCGACGAGTCGGTCCCGTTCAGGCCGCGCTCTCCCTACGCGGTGGCCAAGGCCGCCGCCTACTGGCAGGTCGCCAACTACCGCGAGGCCTACGGCCTGTTCGCCTGCTCCGGGATCCTCTTCAACCACGAGTCGCCGCTGCGGCCGGCGCGCTTCGTCACCAAGAAGATCGTCGCCGCCGCCTGCCGCATCGCCAACGGCAGCAAGGAGAAGCTGAGGCTCGGCGACACCTCGGTCTCGCGCGACTGGGGCTGGGCCCCGGAGTACGTCGAGGCGATGTGGCGCATGCTGCAGCAGCCGACGCCGGAGGACTTCGTCATCGCCACCGGCCAGACCCACAGCCTGCAGGACTTCGTCGCCGAGACCTTCGCCTGCCTGGGCCTCGACTGGCGCCAGCACGTGGAGCGGGACTCCGGGCTCTTGCGGCCGGCGGACATCCGCGTCAACTGCGGCGAGCCGGCCAAGGCGCTGCGCAAGCTGGGCTGGCGCGCCCAACACCGGATGCCCGAGGTGATCCGGATGATGGTCGACGCTGAAGGCAGGGCTCGGCCGCCGGCCACCGGATAGTGCGGCAAATCGTGTAGTGCTTGCGCGGGCGGCAGGGTTGGTGTTTCGTCCCGCGGCTCGCAGACTGAAACGCAGTCATTACAGAGAGGCGGACGGACCGACATGAAGAAGGCGCTGATCACCGGAATCACCGGCCAGGACGGCAGCTACCTCACCGAGCTGCTGCTGTCCAAGGGCTACGAGGTCCACGGCATCATCCGTCGCTCGAGCTCGTTCAACACCGACCGCATCGACCACATCTACCAGGACCCGCACGAGCAGGGGGTGCGCCTCAAGCTGCACTACGGCGACCTGACCGACGCCAGCTCGCTCAATCACATCCTGCGCAACGTGCAGCCGGACGAGATCTACAACCTGGGCGCCCAGAGCCACGTCAAGGTCAGCTTCGACGTGCCTGAGTACACCGGCGAGTCGGTGGGGCTGGGGACGGTGCGGCTGCTGGAGGCGATCCGCGAGGTGGGGATCAAGCCGCGCTTCTACCAGGCCAGCTCCTCCGAGCTGTACGGCAAGGTCCGCGAGATCCCGCAGAAGGAGACCACTCCCTTCTACCCGCGCAGCCCCTACGCTTGCGCCAAGGCCTACGCCTTCTACATCACCGTCAACTACCGCGAGAGCTACGGGATGTTCGCCAGCAACGGCATCCTCTTCAACCACGAGAGCCCGCGCCGCGGCGAGACCTTCGTCACCCGCAAGGTGACCCGGGCGGCGGCGCGCATCAAGCACGGGCTGGAGAAGAAGCTCTACCTGGGCAACCTCGACGCCAAGCGCGACTGGGGCCACGCCCGCGACTACGTCGAGGCGATGTGGCTGATGCTCCAGGCCAGCGAGCCCGACGACTTCGTGGTGGCCACCGGCGAGGTGCACTCGGTCAAGGAGCTGTGCGAGGAGGCCTTCGGCTGCGCCGGGCTGGACTGGAAGGACTTCGTCGAAGTCGACAAGCGCTACTTCCGCCCGGCCGAGGTCGACTTCCTGCAGGGCGACGCCAGCAAGGCCAAGGCGAAGCTGGGCTGGACGCCCAAGACCACCTTCAAGGCGCTGATCAAGGAGATGGTCGAGGCCGACCTGGAGCGCACCTCGCGCGAGAAGTTCGGCACCCACGGCAAGCGCGAGGGGTAGCGCAGGCTCCATTTCCCGCGGTACCCGGCGGGGCGGCTTCGGTCGCCCCGCCGCCATTTTCGGGTCCCTGACTTCTTCAAAAGCCTGACTTTGCTGTCATAGCCGGGCGACGGGGGCGCGGAAATCCGCGAGGGGATCGGTCGGGAGCGATTGCCGCCGCCGCCGGGGTGAGGGCGAGGGGCTTCCCGAAAAGTCATGAATCGTGAGATGTTGCGCGCCGCGGCAACCGCGGGGGCGCCGGGGCGATAATCCGGTCGGCGTCGAGGGCGACCGGTACGGCGGTTGCTTGCAGCGGGCGCGAATTTCCCGAGTCGCTGCGGGCGGATGGCAGAGAAGGCCGCGAGGGGCGGCAGCAGGCGGCGGCAAGAGAGCTGGTTCGAGGTCGTCAATGCTCAAGCGGTATCACCACATGGTCGGCGGGGCGTTCCGGGTCATCGACGCCTGCGTCATTGGCGCGAGCTGGCTGGCCGCCTACTGGCTGCGGTTCAACCTGCCCATCGTCGAGGTCACCAAGGGCCTGCCCGAATTCGAGAAGTACGCGGCGCTGACCCCGCTGGTGATGATCCTGTGGATGACGGTGTTCGAGGCGATGCGCGCCTACAAGTCGCGGCGGATGCTGCGGCGCACCCACGAGGTGCAGCTGATCCTCAAGGCCCACGCCCTGGGGATGCTGATCTTCATCGCGCTGACCTACCTGGTCAGCGAGTACAAGTACTCGCGTGTAGTGGTGGCGCAGTTCGGGCTGTTGGGCGGGGTGCTGCTGGTGGCCTTCCGGCTGGCGCTGCGCAACGGGCTGCGGATGATCCGCCGGCGGGGCTTCAACCTGCGGCACGTGGTGGCGGTGGGCGAGGGGCCGGCGATCGAGACCCTGATCAGCCGCATCGAGCGTTTCCCGGAGCTGGGCCTGCGGCTGGCGGGGATCGTGACCCACGAGGGCTCGACCGCGCAGGCCGTGGCTGGCAAGCCGGTGCTGGGGCACTTCGACAAGATCGCCGAGCTGTTGCACCGCGGGGAGGTGGACCAGCTGGTGATCGCCCTGCCGCGCCACCAGTACGGCGAGCTCGACCGGCTGCTGCAGATGCTCAAGGACGAGACGGTGGACATCCAGCTGGTGCCGGACGTCCACGAGTACGTGACCCTGGGCTGCGAGGTCGAGGACTTCGACGGGCTGCCGATCGTGAAGATCAACGACTCGCCGCTCGACGGCTGGGGGGCGATCGTCAAGCGGGCCACCGACTTCGTCTTGAGCCTGATCGCGCTGCTCGTGCTCTCCCCGCTGCTGGGGTTCATCGGCCTGATGGTGAAGCTGACCAGCAAGGGGCCGGTGCTCTACGGGCAGGAGCGGATGGGCCTCGATGGCCGGACCTTCAAGATGTTCAAGTTCCGCTCGATGAAGGTGGACGCCGAGGCGCAGACCGGGGCGGTGTGGGCCAAAGCCGGCGACGACCGGCGCACGCCGATCGGCGCGCTGCTGCGCTCGACCAGCGTCGACGAGCTGCCGCAGCTGTGGAACGTGCTGTGCGGCCACATGTCGCTGGTGGGCCCGCGGCCGGAGCGGCCGGTGTTCGTCAGCAAGTTCCGCACGCAGATCCCCAACTACATGCTGCGCCACAAGGTGAAGGCCGGCCTGACCGGTTGGGCCCAGGTCAACGGCTGGCGCGGCGACACCTCCCTCGACCGGCGCATCGAGTGCGACCTGTTCTACATCCGCAACTGGTCCTACTTCTGGGACTGGAAGATCATGTTCCTGACGGTGTGGAAGGGGTTCATCAACAAGAACGCGTACTAGCGGTTCGGTCCCGGCGGCGTTCGTCGTTCGGGATGCCGCCAGTCACATGGCTCTGCCTGCCGACCTCCAGCGCCGCATCGAAAACGCCGCCCGCATCCTCGACGAGGGCGGGGTGGCGATCTATCCCACCGAGACCTTCTACGGCCTGGGCGCCCGCATCGATCGCTCGCAGGCGCTGGCGCGCATCGCGGCGCTCAAGGGCCGCGCCTCCGACAAGCCGATGCCGGTGATCGCCGGCGACCAGGCCTCGGCCTTCGCCCTCTGGCAGTCAGTCCCCGAGGCCGCCCGCAAGCTGGCGGCGGCGTTCTGGCCCGGGCCGCTGACCCTGGTCCTCCCGGCGCGGCCGGGGCTGGCCAAGGAGATCGCACCCGCGGGCGAGGTCGGAGTCCGCGTCAGCTCCAATCCCATCGCTCGAGAGCTCGCTCGGCTGGCCGGTCCACTGGCGGCTACCAGCGCCAACCTCTCCGGAGCCGGCGAGCGCAAGCGCGTCGAGCTGATCGAGCGCGACCTGCGCGAGCTGGCCGACGTGGTCCTGGACGGCGGCGAAACGCCCGGCGGACTCCCCTCCACGGTGCTTACCTTCGTTTCGGGCGAGCCCACTGTCCTGCGCGAGGGCGCCATCCAGCGCGCGCTGATCGACGCCTGCCTGGCGCGCCGCTAAGGCGCCGGATTTCAGCGCCATTCCGGCACGGCGCCCTGCGTCAAAACAGGTTGGCGTTTCCACCCAAAGTTGTATGGTGAACAGCGCCGCAAGGGCGACGCTCGCTCGAGAGCGCGCCCGCGCCCTGACCTTTTAAGGAGCCGCCATGCCCCCTGTCGCCGACAAGAACGCCAGCTTCATGCGCTCGCTGTGCATGGGCTACATCGAGGAGGACCTGATCCTCCCGTTCCCCAAGCTCAAGAAGTCCGAGCGCGAGACCCTGCAGAGCGTGCTCGACGCGGTGAAGCAGGTGCTCAAGCCCCACGAGGCCAAGGACTTCCGCAAGTGGGACGTCGACGGCGAGTTCCCCAAGGAGTTCATCGAGGAACTCAAGCAGTTCGGGCTCTTCGGCTTGGTTATCCCAGAGGAGCACGGTGGCATGGGCTTCGGCTCCACCGCCTACTCGCGCACCTTGCAGGAGGTGGCCAAGTACGACGCCTCGGTGGCGGTGACCGTGGGCGCCCACAGCTCGATCGGCATGCGCGGCCTGCTCCTGTTCGGCACCGACGAGCAGAAGAAGAAGTACATGCCTCGGCTGGCCACCGGCGAGCTGATCGCCGCCTTCTGCCTGACCGAGCCCGAGGCCGGCTCCGACGCCGCCGGCATCAAGACCAGGGCCGTCCTCGAGGGCGACCACTGGCTGCTCAACGGCCAGAAGCTGTGGGTCACCAACGGCGGCATCGCCGACTACTTCACCGTCTTCGCCAAGACCGGCCCCGAGGGCAGCAAGGGCAACATCACCGCCTTCATCGTCGAGCGCGCCTTCCCCGGCGTCTCCAACGAGAAGCACGAAGACAAGATGGGCATCCGGGCCAGCTCGACCACGGTGGTCCACTTCGACAACGTCAAGGTGCCCAAGGAGAACGTGCTGGGCGAGCTCGGCAAGGGGTTCAAGGTGGCGATGTCCATCCTGAACAGCGGGCGCACCGGCCTGGGCGGCGGGGCCACCGGGACCATGAAGCACCTGATCGAGCTCGCCACCAAGCAGGCCAAGGAGCGCAAGCAGTTCGGCCAGCCGATCAGCGACTTCGCGCTGATCAAGCAGAAGATCGGCCACATGGTGGTGGACACTTACGCCGCCGAGTCGGTGGTGGCGATGGTCGCCAACCTCACCGACCAGGGCTACAAGGACTACGC
This sequence comes from Myxococcales bacterium, assembly GCA_037442205.1. GTDB lineage: Bacteria > Myxococcota > Myxococcia > Myxococcales > UBA5297 > JBBIQS01. The sequence goes on along the minus strand of JBBIQS010000045.1, from coordinate 43,349 downwards.
GGTCGAGGCGGCGATCTCCAAGGTCTTCGCCAGCGAGGCCCTGTGGCGCACCGCCGACGAGGCGCTGCAGGTGGCGGCCGGCAACGGCTTCATGCGCGAGTACCCCTACGAGCGCATCGTCCGCGACAGCCGCATCATGCGGATCTTCGAGGGCACCAACGACATCCTGCGGCTGTTCATCGCCCTGACCGCGATGAACGACGTCGGCACCCAGCTCAAGGACATCGCCTCCACCATGCAGACCGTGCTCACCGATCCCATCAAGGGCTTCGGCGTGCTCTCCGACTACGCCCTCAAGCACGCCGCGCTGCGCACCGGCATCAAGCGCCCAGGCTCGGCCTTCACCAGGCTCAGCCCGGTGCTCAAGAACGAGCAGCGGGCCTTCGAGGAGGATGCCGGCCACCTGGCGGCCGCCGCCGATCGCATCCTGCGCAAGTATGGCTCCAAGATCGTCGGCAAGCAGTTCCCCACCAAGCGGCTGGCCGACATCATGATCGACATGTTCACGCTGGCCTGCGTGCTGTCGCGCGTGAACACCGCCATCGAAGAGAAGGGCGAGCGCAAGAGCGAGAAGGAGCTGGAGATCCTGCGGGTCTTCTGCGGCCAGGTCAGCCGGCGGGTGAAGGCCAACTTCGCCAAGATCGACAACAACGACGACGACCTGATCCGCTCGCTGGCCGACGACGCCTTCGAACGCGAGGGTTTCGGGTGGGACACCATTTGAGCTAGCCGAAGTTTTGCGCCAGCAAACGCGGGCTCCGGCATTTGCCGGAGCCCGTTCGCTTAGAATGCGGACTCGATGAAGCCGAACGTCGCCGAAACCCTGGCCCCGCAGCCGCAGCCCGGCGAGACGCTCGACGCCGTCTGCCGCGGACAGGTCCAGCTCTTCCAGCGCCGCGACGGCTACCGTTTCTCGGTCGATCCGATCCTGCTGGCGGCGTTCGTCGGAAAGCCGCGCGGGGCCACGGTCGATCTCGGCACCGGCAGCGGAATCCTGGCGCTGCTGATGGCCCGGCGTGGCGCCAAGAAGGTGCTGGCCATCGAGGCCCAGCCCGGGCTGGCGGGTCTGGCGCGGCGCAACGTCGCCCTCAACCGACTCGACGACCGCGTCCAGGTCTTCGAGGGCGACTTCCGCCACCTCGGAGCGGCGGTGCCGGCGGAGAGCTTCTCCACCGCGGTCGCCAACCCGCCGTACGTCGCCCGCGGCGCCGGCAACCTCAACCCCAAGGACGAGAAGGCCCTCGCCCGCCACGAGGTCTCCTGCTCGCTGCCGGAGCTGGCGCGCGCGGCGCGCCGGCTGCTCAAGGCCAACGGCTCGCTGCACGTCGTCTTCCCGGCCTCGCGGCTGGGCGAGCTGATGCGCGTGCTGGCCGAGACCGGGTTCGGGGCCAAGCGGCTGTGCCTGGTCCATCCGCACCTCGACCGCCCGGCGCGGCTGGCGATGGTCGAGGCGGTGAAGAACGGCTCGCCAGCCCTCGAGGTTCTGGCGCCGCTGGTCCTCTTCGACCGCCCGGGACGGTCCTCGGCCCGGGCCCAGCGGCTGCTGGATGAGATCGAGTCGACTCTCGACGCCCCACCGGTTGATTGACGCTGCCCCTCGACAGTTCCTGGCGCTAGAACTCGCGTCGGAGGTGCCCGATGACGCTGCCTCGAATCGCGTTGGTCGTCTTTCTCTTGGTGCTCGCCGTCGGCTGCCGGAGCGAGAAGGTCTGGTCGGTCGAGAAGCCCGATCCGGCGACCCGGCGCCTGACCACCTCGGGTGAGGTGATCGGAGGCCTCGGCCGCTACGACAGCCACGTGTGGCTGGGGATTCCGTTCGCCGCGCCCCCGGTCGGCGAGCTGCGCTGGCGTGCTCCGCGGCCTTCCGCCTCGTGGAGCGGCGTGCGCGAAGCGCTCAAGTACGCCCCCGGCTGCCCGCAACCGGCCACCGAAATCGGCGGCATGGACGACGCGCCGATGGGCCAGCCCACCGGCAGCGAGGACTGCCTCTGGCTCAATGTCTTCGCGCCGCGCTTCGCTCCGGACCAGGTCCCCCAGGGCAAGGACCGCTTGCCGGTGATGTTCTGGATCCACGGCGGCGCCAACACCGTGGGGCGCGCCGCGCCCTACGAAGGCGGCCACCTGGCGACCGGCCAGCAGGTGATCGTGGTGACCACCCAATACCGGCTGGGCCCCATGGGCTGGTTCCGCCACCCGGCCCTGCGCGCTGGAGCCGCCGACGACGCCGAAAAGTCCGGCAACTTCGGCGTCCTCGACCTGATCCGCGGGCTGCAGTGGGTGCGCGACAACGCCGCGGCCTTCGGCGGCGACCCGGGCAACGTCACGATCTTCGGCGAGTCGGCCGGGGGCTTCGATGTCTACTCGCTGCTCCTGTCGCCGCTGGCCAAGGGGCTCTTCCACCGGGCGATCGTCCAGAGCGGCGGGCTGTCGCGCGGCACGCTGGAGCAGGCCGAGAACTGGGCCGACCAGGATCCGCCCGGCGACCGGAACAGCTCGAACGAGGTGCTGGCGCGGCTGCTGATGGCCCATCGCGGCGCCGTCGATCGCAAGGACGCCCGGCAGAAGCTCGCCGCGATGAGCGAGGCCGAGATCGCTCAGTTCCTGCGCTCGCTGACCCCGGCCCAGGTCCTCGGCGGCTACCACAAGTCGGTCATCGAGCTGCTGGAGCTGCCGCAGCTCTTCAAGGACGGAGTGGTGCTGCCAAAGGGCGACTGGACCGAACGGCTGGCCGAGCCCGACGGCTGGAACCAGGTGCCGGTGATCGTGGGCAGCAACCGCGACGAGACCAAGTTCTTCCTGTTCATGGACCCGAGCCAGGTGAAGAGGGTCCTGGGGATCTTCCCGCGGATGCGCAACGAGTCGCGCTACCTGGCCGACGCCGAATACCAGAGCCGGCTGTGGAAGCTGATCGCGGTCGACCAGCCGGCGGCGGCGATGAGCCGCTCCGGCGCCCCGGCGGTCTTCGCCTACCGCTTCGACTGGGACGAGGAGCCCAGGACCGGCGGCGCCGAGCTCTCCAAGATCGTGGGCGCGGCGCACGCCATCGAGCTGCCCTTCGTCTTCGGCCACTTCGACATGGGCAGCAGGCTCAACATGCTCTTCTCCGGCGAGACCCTGGCCACCCGCCACGAGCTGTCGGCGGCGATGATGTCCTACTGGGGCGCCTTCGCGCACCAGGGTTCGCCGGGGCGGGGCAGGGTCAAGGAGCTGATGGAGTGGAGCGCCTTCGACTACTCAGGGAGCGACAGGCCCAAGTACCTGGTCTTCGACACCACCGCCGGCGGCGGGCTGCGCATGGCCAGCAGGCTCGAGACCCTCGACGCCATCGTCGGCGATCTGGCGGCCGACTCGCGGCTGCCCACCGCGGTCGACAAGTGCCGCCTGCTCCACGACCTGCCGGGCCTGGGCCACAGTCTGAGCCGGGCGGAGTACCGCCAGGTCGCCGGCCAGAGCTGCAACGAGTTCCCCTACGAGGGCTATCCCTGGCGGGAGCTGGAAAAGTAGCCTGAATCCGGTAGCTTGCAGGCCAGGAACCAGGCCGGCCGACAGTGTTCAGTGGAGGTGGGCGGGAGGGTCGGGGGTTGGTATCATGCGCCGCCCCACGGGCCCTTCCGGGCCCTGCCAGAGGAGAGACCCCATGACCTTCCCCATCGAGCGACCCCGCCGGCTTCGCCGTAGCGACGTGCTGCGGTCGATGGTGCGCGAGACCGAGCTGTCGCCCACCGACTTTATCTACCCGCTGTTCGTCACCGAGGGGAAAGGGGTCAAGAACCCGGTCAAGTCGATGCCCGGGGTCTTCCAGATGTCGGTGGAGGGGATCGTCGCCGACTGCAAGGAGGCCTGGGGGCTGGGCGTGCCCTCGGTGCTGATGTTCGGCATCCCCGACCACAAGGACGAGAAGGGCAGCGGGGCCTACGAGAAGGACGGGGTGGTGCAGAAGGCGATCCGCGAGATCAAGAGCGCCCAGCCGCAGCTGCAGGTGGTGGCCGACATCTGCCTGTGCGAGTACACCAGCCACGGCCACTGCGGGCTCATCGCCAAGGGCGAGGTGCAGAACGACGCCACCCTGCCGCTCTTGGTGCAGATGGCGGTGACCTGCGCCCAGGCCGGCGCCGACATCATCGCTCCCTCGGACATGATGGACGGGCGGGTGGGGGCGATCCGCAAGGGCCTGGACGAGGCCGGCTTCTCCGGGGTGCCGGTGATGAGCTACGCCGCCAAGTACGCCTCCGGCTTCTACGGGCCGTTCCGCGACGCCGCCGGCAGCACTCCGCAGTTCGGCGATCGCCGCGGCTACCAGATGGACCCGGCCAACGTGCGCGAGGCGCTGCGCGAGGTGCGCCTGGACATGGCCGAGGGCGCCGACATCATCATGGTCAAGCCGGCGCTGCCGTACCTGGACGTGATCCGGGCGGTGCGCGAGTCGGTGGACGTGCCGGTGGCCGCCTACAACGTCTCGGGCGAGTACTCGATGCTCAAGGCCGCGGCCCAGAACGGCTGGATCGACTACGACCGGGCGATGATGGAGGTGCTGACCTCGATCAAGCGCGCCGGGGCCGACCTGATCCTCACCTACCACGCCAAGGAAGCGGCCAAGCTGCTCAACGGGTAATCGGACAGCGTCGCTTCGCGAACGCTTTCGGGCACTTGCGGGTAAGATGGCGCCTCTCGTGCGGAGGCGCCGATGTCCAGCGCAGCGACGGCATTCCTATTCGCGGTCCTCGCCGGCGGGCCGGTCCACCAGGCGGGGCCGGCCGCCCCGGCGCGGCTCGACCAGCTGATCGAGCTCCGGGTGGTCTTCGACGAGGCTCCGGGTCGGCGGCTGGAGGGCTTCCAGCTGGCCATCCCCGAGTCGAGCCCGTCGCGTACCGGCTATCGGCTGAGCGAGGTCACCAGCGCCGGCAGCCGGCCGCTGGCCGAGCGGGTGGGGGCGGCGCGCTACACGCCCGAATGCACTGTGCTACTGGTGCAGGACGACGCCCTGCTCGAGCTCAAGGACGGGCGGTTGAACCTGGTCGCCCGGCCTGCCGAGCCGGACTTCGCCCTCAATCCTGCCGGCACGCTCATCGCCCTGGTGCGGCCGGCGGCGACCGGGACCTCGCTCGACCTGCTCGACCGCAGCGGGGCCACGCTCAAGACCCTGGCCTCCGGCTTCGGCTGGCAGGGAATGCCGACCTTCACCCCCGACGCGAGCGCGCTGATCTTCGCCTCCGGGCGCACCGGCGTCGCCTCCTACTTCCGCGTCTCGCTCGACGGCGGCGAGCCGGTGCAGCTCACCAACCGCGGGCTGAAGCCCGGCCCCGACGTCCTCAGCCAGGCCTACGTCCCGGTGGCCGAGGGGCGCGAGCAGCTGCGCTTCGTCGGGACTAGGCTGCTGGAGATCGAGCGGCCGGAGGCGCGCTTTCAGGTCGATCTCAAGACGCTGGAGGCGGTGCGGGCGGAGGTGCGGCGATGAGGTTCCTCGCGCTGCTCCTGATGCTGACCGTCCCCGGGATCGGCCTCGCCGGAGGGATCTCCTTCCGGCTGCCGCTCGACGGCTGCGATCCCAACCCCGGCGGCTGCTGGGCGGTGGCCCAGCCCGCCGGCAAGCCCTGCTACATCACCGCCTACTTCGATCTCGATCCGGCGACCGGCACCGCCTTCGCCTGCAGCACCGGCTGCAAGGATTGGAACTGCGGGACCAACAGCTACGACGGCCACCACGGCACCGACATCGGGGTGAACGGCAGCTACAACGTCCGCTCGGTGGTGGCGGCGGCCGACGGCAAGGTGGTCGAGGTCAACGACGGCTGCTCCGACCACAACACCACCTGCGACAACTCCTGCGGCCACGGCTGGGGCAACTACGTCAAGCTGCAGCACGCCGACGGCCGCTACACCTACTACGGCCACATGGCCTCGGGGAGCATCGCCGTCACCGCCGGATCGCAGGTCAGCTGCGGGACGCTCCTGGGCCGCGCGGCAAGCTCGGGCTGTTCCACCGGCCCGCATCTCGACATCTCGGTCGAGACCCCGGGGGTCGGCTTCGAGGACCCCTTCGGCGGCCCGTCGCTGCCCTGCGCCACCCCGGTCTCCTACTGGACCGACCAGCGCGGCTACTGCAGCCTGCCGTCCACCGGCACCTGCACCGGCCCTACCGCCGATGACGCGAACTTCGTCTCCGAGACCGGCCTGGGCGACGGCTCCACGGTCTCCGCCGGCCAGACCTTCACCAAGAGCTGGACTCTCAGGAACAGCGGCAGCTCGACCTGGTCGGGCGCGGCCTACGCCTTCGCCTTCCAGTCCGGCGACCGGCTCGGCGGGGCGTCGCCGATCGCACTGGCTGCCGGCGAGAGCATCGGGCCCGGCGGGAGCAAGACCTTCTCGATCACCCTGACGGTGCCCACCGGGGTCCAGCCGCCGGCCAACTTCCACGGCGTCTGGCAGATGGCCAAGAACGGCATCGCGTTCGGGGACTCGGTCTGGTTCGACGTGATGCTGGTCGATCCCAACGCCCGCGACGACGCCCAGTTCCTCGAGGAGACCATCCCGGACGGCACGCCGATCTTCGCCGGCATGGGCTTCACCAAGTCCTGGACCCTGCGCAACCAGGGCACCACCACCTGGAACGCCGCCGACGGCTACGTGCTGGCCTTCGTCAACGAGAACGGCGACGACCGCATGGGCGCGCAGCAGATGATGCAACTGCCTGCGGGGACCATGGTCGCCCCGCGGGCCTCCTATCAATGGCAGGTGCCGATGGTTGCTCCGCAGAACCCCGGCCAATACACCGGGCACTGGCGGATGAAGCACGGCAGCACCTGGTTCGGGGACGAGGTGTGGGTGACCATCAAGTCCGAGGTCAGCGACGACGCCGACCAGGACGGCTACAAGGCCACTTGGGCGGGCGGCAACGACTGCGACGACAACGATCCCAAGGTCTATCCCGGGCACGTCGAGCTCTGTAACGGCAAGGACGACAACTGCAACGGCCAGATCGACGAAGGTGAGCTCTGCTCGCCGGGAATGGTCTGCAGCCACGGCAGCTGCGTCGACGCTCCCCCGGCGACTGGCGGGGACGGCGGCGAGGGGCAGCCCTACTCGGGCGGCGGCTGCGGTTGTGGCGCGGTCCCGGGCGCGGCGCCGCTGGCCTGCCTGGCGGCGGCTGGCTTGCTCCGGAGAAGGCGGCACTGAATGGCGGTGCGATTTCTCAGAGCTCTGTTGTTGGCCGCGCTGGCCTCGCTGCCGATCGCGGCGCGGGCCGAGGGCGTCAGCTTCATCAGCACTCCGCCGACCACTGCCATCGCCGGCCGAAATCTGGAGATCGCCGGCAACATCGTCGGCTTCGACGACCTGAAGCGGGCGCGCTGCAAGTACCACTCGGCCGGCGGCGCGTGGAAGCAGATCGAACTGGTGGCGCAGGGCGGCGACCTGTTCAGCGCGCTGATCCCCGGCGGCGACGTCGAGAAGCCGCTGCTCGAGTACTACTGCGTCGGCTTCGACAACTCCGGAGGCATCTTCGAGCTGGAGGGGAGCAAGAGCTCGCCGCGCAAGGTGAAGGTCTACGCCCTCGGGGAGTCGGACGGCCAGACGGCGTCCGCTGTCGATCCCGATCCCGCGCCGGCGCGCCGGGTTCAGCCGGTCCGGCCAGCCGAGAGAGACGATGTGCCCGAGCTGGCCCGGCCGGCTTTCTCCAGTTCCGAGGACACCGTCTCGCTGGCCACCGGGCAGGCCCAGGCGGTCTCGGAAGCTCCGGCGATGGCCAGCTCAATCTCCGACGCCCAGCTGCGCGGGCTCGACCTGCGTTCGGTGGCCGAGGTCCTCAAGACGCTGCCCGGGTTCGAGACCAGCCGCGACGTGCAGGGCTTCTGGCGCGCGGCGGTGCGCGGGCTGCGCGACGAGGCAGCGCTGCTGGTGCTCTACGACGGCCATCGCCTGAACAGCCCCTACGACGCCAAGGCGCCGCTGTCGCTGTCGACCGAAAACCTGGAGCGGGTGGAGGCGATGCGCGGGCCGGGCTCCGCGCTCTTCGGCACCGGCGCGTTCCTGGGGGCGGTGGACCTGGTCTCGAAGCGCCGAGAGGGGCTGGAGGCGGCGGCCAGCGGCGGGCTCCACGGGACCGGCGAGGGGCACCTCAACGCCGGCCACTCCTGGGGCGGGTTGTCGCTGTTCCTCGACGGAGACTTCGCCCGCACCGACGGCTACCGCAAGGCGATCCTCCAGGACTCGGTCTCCATCGAGATGGAGCGGCTCGGCCTGAAGAGCGAGGACGCGCCGGCGGGCTACACCAACGACCGGGCGACGCAGTTCAACGTCGGCGCCGAGGGGCGCTACGTCGCCAGCGGCGGAGCGGTGACCCGGGTGTTCGGGCGCTATCTCTATGAGGACCGGGCGGCGCTGGTGGGGCTGTTCGACGCGGTCGGGCCGGACTCGCAGCTGCGCTGGAACGCGGCGCTGGCCGACCTGGTCCAGGAGGTCCCGCTCGGCGGCGGCAAGCTGATCGCCCGCCTTGGCCTCGACCGGCAGACCGCCGACCGCCTGTTCCAGGTGGCGCCAGTGGGATACCAGGTCAGCTCGGGCGCCATCGCCGCCAAGGGCTGCTTCGAGCGCACGGCCTTCACCACGATGCGCGGCACCGCCGACGTCGGGCTCGACTTCGAGCTGGCTCAGTCCCACCGCCTGTCGCTCGGCCTGGCCGGCGACTACGAAATGCTCAGCGGCTACACCTACGAGCTCAACTTCGATTCCACCACCGTGTTCCCGGATCTGCATGCGCCGGCCGGTTTCTCCGCGCGCCAGCAGCAGGCGGAGCTCAACCGGCGGCTGAGCGGCGGCGCCTATGCCCAGGACGTCTGGAAGATGGGCTCGCTGCTGTCGATGACCTTCGGCCTGCGCGCCGACGCCACCCAGCTGCCCAACGCCGTGCTCGACGCGCAGGGGAACGTCACTTCGGTCTCGGGGACGCAGCTGGTCCCCAGCCTCAACCCGCGGCTGGGGCTGGTGCTGACCCCGGGGGAGGGGATGGCCTTCAAGCTGCTCTACGGCCGCGCCTTCCGCGCCCCGACGATGCAGGAGCTGGCCGAGCGGGTCCCCGCCACCGACCTGTCGGCCGGCCGCTTCGAGGGCAACCCCGGCCTGCGGCCGGCGATCATCGACACCCTCGAGGCCGGCGCCGAGCTGGTCTTCGCCCTGGGCGAGGCCCGCGCCCGGGCGCGCGCCAACGGCTTCTTCAACAACTTCACCGACCCGATCATGGCCATCGACACCTCGGGGAACATCATCCCGCTCTCCAACCGCAAGCTCGGGGTGCGGGTCTTCGGGGCCGAGGCCGAGGTGCGCTACGAGGCCGGGACGCGCGCCTTCAGCTTCCTCAACCTCTCCTGGTTCCGGGCCACCGACCTGGCGGCGCCGCAGGGCTACCAGTACCTCACCGACGTGCCCCAGTTCCGATTCAACTGGGCCGGGCAGATCCCGCTGGGCCGCTGGATCAACCTGGGAGTGCTGGCCGAGTTGGGCGCCGAGCGGCGCAACAACGGGCGCAGCCAGCTCGAGGCCCTGCGCCACTGGCGCAGTCCCTCCTACGCGCTGGTGGGCGCGCAGCTGCGCACCGAGCCGCTGGCCGACCACGTCGAGGTGGCCCTCAGCGCCCACAACGTCTTCCAGGAGGAGGTGCTGGACGACGTCCCCCGGCCCGATGCCGCGCGCATGCCGGGCCTGCTCCCGCGCGAGGGCTTCTCCGCCTTCCTCACCACCCGCGTCCGGTACTGACCGCCATGGCTCGCTCCGCCCTTCTCGCCCCGTTGCTCGCCGCCGCCCTCGCCGGCGGCTGCCTGGCCTACAACGAGGAGTGCTCGCGCTACATGAGCGATCCCGAGGGGACCACCGGCTACCTGGACGGCGACGTGCGCATCGCCAAGGCCTACGTGCGCACCGCCGACAACGCGATAGGCCAGCTGGTGGCCGAGGCCTACTACTCGGCCTTCGACGACAAGTCCGAGCGCCTGCGGCCGGACCTGGCGGTGGTCAACGGCGGCTCGATCCGCTCCGACGGCGTGTGCCAGGTCCGCGAGGTGCTTCCCAAGGGAGCGATGAAGCGCAAGGTCCTGCGGGACGTGCTGCCCTTCGACAACAGCGTGCTGGTGGTCTCGCTGACCCACCACCAGCTCAAGAACGTCCTCGAGCACGCGGTGGGCTACTACTCGCTCACCGAGCCCAAGGGCTCGTTCCTGCAGATCTACGGACTGGAGTTCACCGCCGACTGCAGCAGGCCGGCGGAGCAGTTGGACGCCAGCGGCAAGCGCAAGTCGGAGGGACAGCGCATCACGCACATCGCCGTCCGCCGGCGCGACGGCAGCACCCTGCCAATCCCAGTCGAAACGCCCTCGGACACCGAGGTGGTGAGGGTGGCGCTCGACAGCTTCCTGGCCGGAGGAGGGGACGGGTTCAACGACTTCAAGTCGCTCGATCCCAACGCCAGCGACCGGGCGAGCGCGGGCAGCTTCGGGTTCGAGGTGGTGGCCCGCTACTTCGCCAAGGCCTACCCGGAGAGCAAGCCGTTGCCGGCCGCGCCCCAAGCCCGGGTGACGCTGATCAGCTGCCCCTGAGGCGGATCAGCCCTCGCGCTCTTTCGGATCGTCGCTGGCGTGGACGCCGCCGATGACGTCGTTGACGCTGGGGAAGCGCATGATCTCGGTGCGCGCCAGCCGCCAGGCCTGCTGCACGACCCAGGAGAGCGACCTGTCCTGGCGGTTGGCCTCGTCCTGGATCTCCTTGAGCATGTCCTCGGGGAAGTAGAGGCTCTGCTTGCGCTTGTCGGTTCCAGGCATCGGGACTCCTCAAGAGATCGGCGGGATTCCGGGCGATCTCGGCGTGGCCAACGTGTCGCCTTGTATCCGACACTTGCCGACAAAGTCAATCGGCCGCGGGGCTCGCCCGCCTGCTGGCCGAGCCGGGGAAATGGTCGTTGTTTCGCCAGTTTGGCGCTGTTAGGATCGGCCCCTTTCGCAAGCCCGCCTCGCCCCGGATCGCCGATGGCCACGCCCGACGCCTTGCCCCTCCGCGCCCTGCTCGCCCTCGTCGCGCTGCTGTCCGCCGGCTGCTCCGGCGACAAGACCGCCAAAATCCAGCCGGAGCTCGCGCTCGACAAGACGGCGCTGGACTTTGGCACCCTCCGGGTCGGCAGCAGCGGCAAGCTGGAGCTCGGCGTCCGAACCGCCACCGCCGGCGCGCTCACGATCCAGTCGATGAGCCTCGAGGATGACCTCGCCGGCGCCTTCGCCATCGCCTCCGCCCCGACCTCGGTCGAGCCGGACTCCAGCGCGACCGTGGCGGTGCTGTTTGCTCCCAAGTCCGAGGGCGAGGCCATGGCCAGCCTGGTGATCCGCAGCGACGACCCCGAGCAGCCGGTCACCAAGGTCTCGCTGCAGGGCAGGGGCGGCAACCCGCACGCGCGCCTGGTGCCGGAGTGCAAGGCGCCATGCACCCTGTTCACCGCCCAGGCCGATCCGTCGCAGATCGATTTCGGCGCCCGCCGGCCGCTCAAGCAGGTCCAGCCGAGCTGGCCGACCGTCGCCATCCTCAACGACGGCGACCTGCCGCTGACGCTCTCCCGCATCCGATTCACCGGCGACGCGGCCTTCAGCGCGGTCGAGGCCCTGGACGTCTCTGGGGTGTCCATCGATCAGGGCGGCGGGCAGCTGCTCCACGTGCGCTTCAACCCGGGGCTGGGCCAGGCCAGCTACCAGGGCACGCTGGTGGTGGAGAGCGATGACCCGGACCACCCGCAGCTCGAGGTGGCGCTGCGCGGGACGCTGGCGCCCGGTTCGCCGCCGACCGCCTGCGCGGCCATCGTCGAGGTCGACGAGCCCGATGGCTCGGTGTTCTATCCGATGACTGGCGGCGCCAAGGACTTCGCCGGCGCCCAGCCGCAGGTCGAGCCGGGGAAGCTCGCCCAGGTCTATCTGTCCGCGTTCTCTGACCATTTCGTTCCCGGCCTGCATCCCAACGAGGCGACCCAGGGCGACCAGAAGCTGTGCAGCACCGACGCCGACGACGGGCGGCAGGGAATAAAGTTCCACTGGGACCTCACCGCCAGGCCGGCGCTGTCGCGGGCGACGCTCAGCGGCGCCGACACCGCCGAGCCGACCCTGCGCCCCGATGCCATCGGGCACTACTTGATCACGCTGACGGTCACCGACACCGACGCCAACACCGCCAGCGCCCAGGTCGCCTTCGACGCCATGCCGCGCCGCGATCTGGTCGCCCAGCTCACCTGGGATCAGCGCCAGGTGGATTTGGACCTGCACCTGGTCAAGCCCGCCGGAGCCGCCTGCAAGGTGTCGGCGGATTGCGTCTTCGATCCCTTCGGCGACCTGAACGGCTTCAGCGCCAAGCGCCCCAGCGCCGCCTTTGATTGGGGCCAGCCAGGACCTACCGACGACCCGCGGCTCGACCTGGACGACCGGGGAGACGGCGCACTGCTGGAGACGATCACGCTGGATCTGCCCGAGCACGACGCGGCCTGCGTGGCCAGCGGCAGCTGCAGCTACGGGCTCTACGTCCACTACTTCGAGGATTGGCGAGTCGGCGCGCCGGTCAGCTGCCCGGGCAAACCCTGTTCGCAGGGCAAGGCCTGCGGCTGCTCGCCCGGGGAGCTGTGCAACTCCGACCGCTGCACCGCCCCGGCGCGCCCGCGGGTCGACGTCTGGCTCAAGCCCAAGCCCGGCGATCCGCCGACCCAGTCTTTCGAGCTCGCCGTACCTGAGAGCCTGGCCGGGCCCTGCTTCCTGTGGCACGCCGCGGACGTGGTCTGGTCGGCCATCCCGGCGGTGCAGGCGCCGGCCAACTCCGGCGCGCTCTATTACGGCAAGCTCGACCCCGGCACGCTGCAGTGCGCGCCCAACTATCCGCAGTCGCAGCCGGTCGACTACCTGCCCGGCACTCCGGCCAGCTACTGAACGAGGAGCGAGGAACTTCCGTGAAAGAGAAGGTCGTCCAGACCCCGAGGACCAGCCGCCAGAGCTCGGAGTACACCACCCTGGGGCTGCGCTGCCCGGTCTGCAACACCGAGTTCACCCTGGAGATGCCGGTGGTCCAGCCGCCGGAGGGGCGGGAGACCGATCTGCGTCCGTGCTTCGAGGGGGCCGACCCGCTCCCCAGCTTCATCCACTGCTGCCCGTCGTGCCGCTACACCGCCTACCGCGACGGATTCCAGGGGCGCAGCGAGGAGATGGAGGAGGACTTCGAGCTCATCTCCAAGCGGCCCGGCGACCGGCTTCCGGTGCACTTCCGGCTGCCCGACGAGTCCGAGCTCGACGACCTGCGCCGCTGGATTCGCTCCGGCGAGCTGCTGCAGGGAGTGGCCGAGGGGCGCGAGCCGTACGGGGCCGAGCGCTACATGCTCGGCGGGCGCTGCTACGAGTTCCTCAAGGACGAGGACCCGGTGGGCGCCGCCGACTACTTCCTGCGCGGCGCCTGGTGTGCCCGCGGCTCGGGGAACCGGGAGCTGGAGCGGGCCTGCCAGCGCGAGACCATCCAGCGCCTGAGCTCGGGGCTCGACCGCAGCCTGATCCCCGCCGCCGACCGGCCGCGGGCGCTCTATCTGATCGGCGAGCTGTCGCGTCGCGGCGGCGACTTCCCGAAGGCGGTGGACGTGTTCAGCCAGCTCGACAGCTCCGCCGACGCCGAGGACGAGGAGAGCCAGCTCTTCGCCCACCTGGCCCGCCGGCAACTGGCGCTGGCGATCGTCAAGAGCGACGTCAACGCCGCCGTCGCCGAGGACGAGCTGGCGCTCGAGCTGGAGCGGCCGCGCGGCGAGGAAGGAGAAGAAGAGGACGAGGGCGAGGAGTAGCCGTCAGGCCGCCCGGGCAGTCCGCTCCGCGGCCTCCGCCGCCTGTCTCGCCCGAGCAGTCCTCGCCGCCGGAGCCGATCGCGCCGGCGGCGAGTCCAGGGACCGCTACCTCCGCCGCCGCGCCAAGCCAGCCAGCAGCAGCGAGCAGGCCAGCAGCGGAGCGGCACCGGCGCTGGAGCAACCGCACTTGTTGGGAGCTGGCTCGACGACCCCGGCGTCGGCCTCCGGGACCGGGTCCGGCGCGATGAGCGTCAGCTTGAGATCGGTGAGCATCAGCGGGCCCGCGCCCTTGTTGGCGACGCTGACGTAGATCGTCTCGCCGGCAGCCGCGGTCATCCGGATGGTCCCGGTCAGCGAGCCGGAGTTGGTCAGGGTGTAGGTCTGGCGCAGGTCGGGGTCGGAGGTGATGGCGCTGGGGGAGCCGGCGAAGGTGATCGGGGCGCCCTTCTTCACCAGCACGTCGACCTTGGGGGCCCCGCCGCCGAACGGATCGGCCGAGCCGCGGGCCATGGCCGAGATGCGCAGCGCCGCCATGGTGGAGTCGGCGGGGACGGTGAGCTTGAGCTGGACCGGCCCGGGCGCCGCCGGGCCGTAGCCCTGCATGGTCCCGGGCATGGAGTACATCGACCGCGGGGCGGTGTAGTCGATCACCTTGATGCAGTCCACCACCCCGCGCGAGCGGAACTGGGCCAGCACCTCGTCGTGGGCGGTGGTGCGGCTGGGGAAGGCATCCGCCACCGACACCGCGAAGGCCTCGGCCATCTGCGTGAACCCCGCCGAGGCTGGGGAGGTCTGCAGCGCGTCCAGGATGGCGGTGTCGTAGGTCTTGAAGTTGTTGTCGGGGAAGAGCTTGCGCGCCGCCCACAGCGCCGCCGAGAAGTGCTGGCTGTCGTTGTGGACCTCGCCGGTCAGCAGGCTGGGGCAGCTGGTCGTGTTGTCCAGGTCGCGCAGCGCGGTGCCCAGGCCTGAGGCGGTGGCGGTGAGCCGCGGGCCGGCGAAGTTGGCGATCAGCGGGTCGTTGGTGAGCGCGGCGGCGAAGTAATCGGCCAGGCCCTCGCTCATGGCGCCGGCCTCGTCGTCGGCGCCGTAGCGGTCGAGGTGCGGGCCCGCGAAGTCGGCGGTGGAGACGATCACCGAGTGGGTGAACTCGTGGTAGACGACGTCGCCGTCGTAGGAGAAGTCGGCGGTCGGGCCCTGGAAGAGCGCGAACACGTCGCCGTTGGGCATCACGCCGTCCGGCAGCCCGGGCATCAGCTGCTGCAACTGCTCGTGGGGGATGTAGGCGGCGTTGTCCACCCGCTGCAGGGTGGCGACGTGAATGGTCCCGGCGGTGTCCTGGGTGGCGCTGTTGACGTCGGGGACCAGGAAGTTGGCCAGCACCGTCGACTTGCGGCCGGCCATGCTGTCGCGAATCTCGAAGCCGGGGACCAGCGAGCGGAAGAAGGCGTAGGCCACGTTCGCGTGGTAGAAGCCGTGGACCTCGGAGAAGACGTTGCTGTCGTCGGGATCCGAGCCGATCTCGGCCTTGGGCGGGTCGTAGCTCAGCGGGTCGGGCGAGGAGTAGTCGTAGTCGCTGCGGGTGCCGACGTTGCTGGCCATCGGGCGCAGGTCGCAGAAGACGGTCTCGAAGGGCATCGGCCCCACCATGGTGGCGGTGGTCCCGGTGATGGTCTTGAGCGGCTGGGCCGGGTCGCAAGCCTGGTGGACGCAGCAGTTGACGGCGTCGAGCAGGGCGCCCACCAGGTGGCCGTCGGGGTTGCGGTCGGCGACCGCCGGCAGGTAGGGCGTCAGCTCGACGCTGACCAGCGGGCTCTTGGCGTCGGCGCCGGGGTTGGGCGACCAGACCTTGGCGGCATCGGAGAAGAAGACCCGGTTCTGCCGCGACAGGACCTCGCCGGTCTGGGCGTCGACCACCACCAGCTCGTTGCGCAGCACGTCCAGCGAGGCCAGCTGGATCTGGTAGGCCAGGCGGGCCTGGCCGTCGCGCACCACCAACACCTCGCGCCAGCTGCCCAGCGGCTTGCCGTCGCGCAGCAGCACGTTGGGCACGCCCTGGGCGGCGGCCTGGATGGCTTCGATCGCGGTCAGCCGGCGATCGACGACTGCGCTGGTCACCGGGCGGGCCGAGCTGGCCACCCGGCGCACCCGGCCCTCGCGATCCAGGCCGAGCACCACCTCGGCCCCCAGCACCGGCAGCCCGTCGCGCATCACCTGCAGCCGCACCGCGCTGCCCAGCCCGGTGGCGCTCACCTTCGCCGGGCCCAGGGTCAGCCCTTCCAGCCCCAACCGCTTGGCGTGGTCGAGGGCGAAGCTGCGGGCGCTCTCCGACAGCGGCGCCGCCAGGGCAGCCTCGGAGCGGCCGGCGGCGAAGCGGATCATGCCGCGGTCCTCGATGATCCGCTGGGCAGGCAGCTGCGGGCTGGCGGCGGACAGGATCGGGACGAGGGAGGCGAGGGCGAGGCTGGTCATGGACATGCAGGACTCCGGAGGGTGAAACGGAGGGCGGATGGTAGTCGCCGAGGGAGCCGAAGGCAAAAGGGCTCGGCAGCAGGGGGGCTTCGGTCGCGCCGCAGTGCGTCGCGGTCTCCCGCGACTGCCCCGGCTGGCGTTGGGCGGCCCTAGACCAGCTTGAAGGGAGAGTCGGGGTCGGCCGGGGATTCGATGCGCCGGCGCATCTCGCGTAGCTCGTCGGGGCTGATGGAAAGGAAGGCGCGGACGATCTCGGCGTCGAACTGGGTTCCGGCGCAGCGCTCGATCTCGTGGCGGGCGTTCTCGAAGGTCTGGGCCTTGCGGTAGGGCCGGTCGCTGGTGATGGCGTCGAGGGTGTCGGCCACCGCGAAGATGCGCGCCCCGACGTGGATGTCGTTGCCGGCCAGCTTGCGCGGGTAGCCGGTGCCGTCGACGCGCTCCTGGTGGCTGAGGACGATCTCCGCCGGCACCGTCAGGAACGGGATTCCCTTGAGGATGTTGAAGCCGATCACCGGGTGGCGGCGCATCTCCTCCCACTCCACCGGGGTCAGCGGCCCAGGCTTGAGCAGGATGGAATCGGGGACGCCGATCTTGCCGATGTCGTGCATCAGCGCCCCGCGGGCGATGTCCGACAGCTCCTGCCCGCGGATCCCCAGCCGCGAGGCCACTGCCATCGTGTAGCGCACCACCCGCTGCGAGTGGTCGCTGGTCTCGTGCTCGCGGGCGTCGAGGGCAGCCACCAGCGCCAGCAGGGTGTTGTTGTAGGCCCGCTCCACGTCGCTGAGCGCCTGCTGCAGCTCGGCGGTCTTCTCACGGACCCGCTTCTCCAGCTTGGCCTGGTAGCGCCGGCGCGCCAGCTCCACCCGCCGCTTGGCCAGGGCGCGCTCGATGGCCCGCACCAGGTCGGTGACCTTGGGCGGCTTGAGCAGGTAGTCCACCGCCCCCCGGCGCAGGCACTCCACCGCGGCCTCGGTGTCGCCGTAGCCGGTGAGCATGATCACCGCGGTGTCCTCGTAGTCCTTGCGCACGTGGTCCAGCAGCCACAGCCCGTCCTGGCCGGGCATCTTCATGTCGCTGATCACCAGTTGGAAGCCGGCGGAGGCCATCTCCAGCCCCTCGGCGGCGCTCTTGGCGCAGCTGCACTGATAGCCTTCCTCGGCGAGGAGGACCGAGATCACGTCGCGGACGGAGTCGTCGTCGTCGACGATCAGGATCTTGGGAGACTCGCTCGATTCGGCTTCACTGCTCACTACGGCCTCCAGAGTCGGACCGGGCTGTCCGGGGGCGAACGATGCTCACTGGTCGAGGTCGCCGATACTAGCATGGTGCCCGGTGAGGTAGCGCCGGGCCCTTGCGGCGGCCGGAGGGCTCAGGCCAGCTTGGCCAGGTCGGCCTCGCTCTTCCTGGGATCGAGATAGTCGGCGAGCTTTCCCTTGAGGTAGGCCGTCGCCGCCGCGCGCATCAGCAGGCCGGGATCGGAGCCCTCGGCCACGATGGTGCGCTCGTTGACCTGCACCTTGGCGTCGATGGCGATCCCCTTGAGCTTGCCCGTGATCTTGACCGAGTCGCCGGTCCAGGCCACCGAGACTCCGTACTTGGTCCGCCAGTAGTCGGCGAGCTTCTCGATGCGGCGCTTGGCGTCCTCGCGGCTGAGCGAATGGGCCTGCTCCAACTTCATCGGTTCTCTCCTTGAGAGGTAGGGACGACGCCTACATCCTAGCGTACCGACCGGCGCGAAGCGAGCGGTGTGTGATCCAGCTCACACCAGCACATAGCGGACCAACTCGGGCGGAACGCCCAGGCGCATCGGCGGGCCCCAGAAGCCGCAGCCGCGGCTGACGTAGATGGTGCTGTCGTTCAGCGTGTAGCGGCCGGCGGTGTACGGGTAGACCATGCGCACCAGGTAGAGCCAGGGCCAAAGCTGGCCGCCGTGGGTGTGGCCGGAGACCTGCAGCCCGACGCCGCGCTCGACGGCTCCGGCGAAGTTGGTGGGCTGGTGGGCCATGAGGATGCGGGCCCGGCCGGGCTCGGCATCCCTGAGGGCGGCGTCGAGGTCGTAGCCGTCGCCGAAGCCCTGGCGGCGGGCGCCCCAGTCGTCGACACCGACCAGGTCGAGGCTGGCGCCCTTGTCGCCCAGCTCCACCCGCTGGTTGCGCAGCACGGTCATCCCCATCCCGCGCAGTGCCGGCACCCACTCGTCGACCCCGGAGTAGTACTCGTGGTTGCCGGTGACGAAGTAGGTGCCGTAGCGGGAGCGCAGCGCGCCCAGCAGCCCGACGGTGGAGCCCAGCCGAGCCACGCTGCCGTCCATCAGATCGCCGGTGATGGCGAAGAAGTCGGGCTTGAGCGCCTGGGCGCGCTCGGCCAACTCCCTGAGGAAGCGCTCGTCGATCCAGGCGCCGACGTGGACGTCGCTGAACTGGACGAAGCTCAGGCCGCTGAGGGCCTTGGGGAGGTTGGGGAGCTTGACCTCGACGGTGCTGATCTGGGGCGGAGAGAAGGCCGACCAGACGCCGTCGACGACCGCCGGGGCGGTGATGGCCATCGCGCCCAGCCCGGCGGCGCGGCGGAACAGCTCGCGCCGGCCGGGGTCGGCGGGCTGCTCCTCGGCAGCCGGATCCGCGGGCGCCGCGGGCGCGGTCTTCGGCGGCGTGCGGCGCATCCAGCGCTCGAGGGCGAAGGCCAGCTCGAAGACCGAAAGCGACAGGAAGAGGTAGAAGCTGACGCCCATCCACAGGTAGCCGCCGCGGACCGCCAGGGTGGCCGGGCCGTGGGCGGCGCGCTGAATCATCGGGCCCAGGGCCAGCAGCGCGCCCAGCAGGCCGAAGAGGATGCCGCCGGCGAGCCTCAAGCCACGTTGGCCGGTCACCGCCCGGACGAGCCGCCGGTAGAGGAACAGGTGAAGCCCGACGTCGACTGTCAGGGTCACGGCCAGGAAGGGAAGGAAGCGCCAGATGGAATTCAAGGAGGGCTCGCGGGGGCTTGGGGTCGCCCGAGGCTCATAGCGCGAGGGCCGGCGGAACGCACGGGAGGAAATCGCGCCGCGCGAGCGAAAAAAGCGACAAAGTTGAGGATCTGAGCTTGACACCCAAAGCGCCGAGCGGTATCTAACCGCCCGTTTTCGCGGTGCCCCGAAGGAGCAGTGATGCTCGACCCGAAGGGCAGTGAAGAGAGCGTCCGGCAGGTTGGCCAGATGTTTCAAGAGGCCAAGGCGGAGCTGGCGCAGCTGCGTGAAGCGGTCGAGCAGGCAGTGAAGATGGGCAGTGCCTCGGGGTCGTTGGGCCGAGCGCGCAGCGACCGAGAAACGGCGCTGCTCAAGCTGGGCGAGGCGTTCTACAAGGCGGTGGAGTCCGGCGAGGTTCAGGCGCCGGCATCGCTGAAGAGGGCCCTCGGCGAGGTCAAGGCGAAGGACGCCGAGATCTTGAGGCAGCAGGCCGACATCGCGGCGATTTTGAAGGAAGCCGACGCGCTGGTGAGCAAGAAGGCGGCGGCGAAGAAAAAGAAGTAGGCGGCATCAAATTCGAATAGTTCCCAGGATTGTGGGGCTGTAGCTCAGCTGGGAGAGCGCCTGAATGGCATTCAGGAGGTCGTCGGTTCGATCCCGATCAGCTCCACTCCGATTGAAGGCCTCTCGCGAAAGCGGGAGGCCTTCTTCGTTGGGTCGTCAGGCGTCGGCTGACTGGCAGCGCCTGGGAGCGCCGGCGTCCCGCCGGCCGCGGCGGTCGGGCGCGGCGAGAGACGCGCTCGGCCGACCGACTCTGCGACACTACCGAAAGCGAAAAAGCCCGCGACCTTTCGGCCGCGGGCTTCGATTTCGTGGCGAGATTGTTCTCGCCGGCTAGTCGATGATCCCCAGGTCGCGCTTGCGATCGCGCTCCAGCCGGTAGCGCTCCTGGACGTCGAGGTAGCGCTTGCGGATGCGGATGCTCTTGGGGGTCACCTCGACCAGCTCGTCGTAGGCGATCCACTCGATGGCCTTCTCCAGGCCCATCTCGCGGGGCGGGGTGAGCAGCACGTTCTCGTCGCGGCCGGCGGCGCGGATGTTGGTGAGCTTCTTCTCGCGGCAGATGTTGACGTCGATGTCGTTGGGGTGCGAGTGCTCGCCGACCACCATCCCGGAGTAGACCTGCACGTTGGCGCCGACGAACAGCGCCCCGCGGTCCTGGATCTTGAACATGGCGTAGGGAATCGACTCGCCCTCGCGGTCGGAGATGATGGCCCCGTTGGTGCGCTTCGGGATTCCGCCCATCCACGGCTCGTAGCCGTCGAACTGGGTGGACATGATCCCTTCGCCGCGGGTGATGGTCAGGAACTCGTTGCGGAAGCCGACCAGCCCGCGGCTGGGGACGCGGAACACCAGCCGGGTACGGCCGCTGCCCAGGCTGCCCATGTCGGTCATCCGGCCCTTGCGAGGCCCGAGCCGCTCGGTCACCGAGCCCACCGTGGTGTCGGGGACGTCGCAGTAGAGCAGCTCCATCGGCTCGTGGGTCTGGCCGTCGATCTGCTTGACCACCGGCTCGGGGTTGGAGACCGTCAGCTCGTAGCCCTCGCGGCGCATGGTCTCGACGATCACCGCCAGCTGCAGCTCGCCGCGGCCGACCACCCGGAAGGCATCCGGGGTATCGGTCTCCTCGACGCGGATGGCGACGTTCTTGTAGGCCTCGCGGAACAGCCGCTCGCGCAGGTTGCGGCTGGTGACGTACTTGCCCTCGCGCCCGGCGAACGGCCCGTCGTTGACCCTAAAGATCATCGACATCGTCGGCTCGTCGACCTCGATGCGCTTGAGGGGCACCGGGTTCTCGGCGTCGCTGATGGTGTCGCCGATGCCGATCTCCTCGGCGCCGGCCACCGAGACGATCTCGCCGGCCGGGGCCTCGGTGATCTCCGAGCGCTTCAGGCCGTCGAAGGCGTAGAGCTTGACCACCTTGGCCTTGACGATCTTGTCCTGGGCTCGGACCACCGAGATCGGGTCGCCCATCTTGATCACCCCGGCGGCCACGCGCCCGATCGCCAGGCGGCCGACGTAGTCGTCGTAGTCGAGGTTGGCGATCAGCAGCTGCAGCTTGTCGCCCAGCGACTGCGGCGGGGGCGGGATGGCCTTGAGGATCGAGTCGAACAACGGCTCGAGGCTGGTCCCCTTGGTCTCCAGCCGGGTGGAGGCGATGCCGTCGCGGGCCACCGCGTAGATCACCGGGAAGTTGAGCTGCTCCTCGTTGGCGCCCAGGTCGATGAACAGCGAGTAGACCTGGTCGAGGATCTCGCGGGGGCGGGCGTCCTGGCGGTCGATCTTGTTGATCACCACCACCGCCGGCAGGCCCAGGTGCAGGGCCTTGGAGAGCACGAAGCGGGTCTGGGGCAGCGGGCCCTCGGCGGCGTCCACCAAGAGCAGCACCCCGTCGACCATGCGCAGCCCGCGCTCGACCTCGCCGCCGAAGTCGGCGTGGCCCGGGGTGTCGACGATGTTGATCTTGACGCCCTTGTAGGTCACGGCCGTGTTCTTGGCCATGATGGTGATGCCCTTCTCTCGCTCCAGGTCATTGGAGTCCATGACCCGCTCGACCAGGGCCTCGTTGGACCGGAAGATGCCGGCCTGGCGGAGCATGAAGTCGACGAGAGTGGTCTTGCCATGGTCGACGTGGGCGACGATGGCGATGTTGCGGATATTTTCGCGGGAGAGCATCTACCCTTGCCTGCGCGTCTGCGCTCAGATGAAAAGCCAAAAGGCGCGCCTATATATTCCAACCGGGGCCGCTTGGCTACCGAGCTTCTGGAAATGAACGTTTCCCGCTTCGAGACATGAGAGTGGCGAGCATGTGGATGCCTACGCGCTTGGCGGTCGGAGCACTGCTCGCCTGTTCCCTGGTCCTGCTGGCGGCCGGCTGCCAGAACGAGGTGCCGATCCTGACCTACCACTGGTTCGGGGCCGGCTCGCAGCTGTCCTGGGACATGGACCCGGAGCAGTTCCGGCAGGAGATGGACGAGCTGTCGGCGCGGGGCTGCACGGCGATCAGCCTCGACCAACTCTACGACTACCTGGACGGCAAGGGGGCGCTGCCCGAGCGGCCTGTGGTGCTGACCTTCGACGACGGCGAGCAGGGGTTCTACCGGACGGCCTTTCCCATCCTGCGCGAGCACGGCTTCAAGGCCACGCTCTTCGTGGTCACCGACCTGCTGCGCGAGCGGCCGGAGGCGCGCTACGTGTGGACGATGGGGGAGGCCAAGCTGCCGATGCTGCTGTGGTCCGAGGTCCAGGAGATGGCGGCCTCGGAGGTGGTGGAGATGGGCTCGCACACCCGGACGCACCCGAACTTGACCAAGATCTCGCTGGATGAGGCACGGGCGGAGATCGAAGGCTCGAAGGCGGTGCTGGAGCAGCGGCTGGGGCGGCCGGCGAAGTACTTCGCCTATCCCGGGCACCACCACAACGCCGCGCTCATGGAGCTGGTGCAGAAGGCCGGCTACCGGGGCGCGGTCGACGGCTGGACCCGGACCGGCGGGCGCTTCGACCTCTTCCGGATCAGCATCTGGCGCGGGGCGACGCTCGACGACTTCCGGCGCACCATCTCGCAAAGCTGGGCGGACGCCTATTCGCAGCCCTGAGCGTTGGGCCAGTTCGGCTACTGCTTCCAGAGCACCTTCCACGGATGGAGCTTGAGGTCGGTCACCAGGGCCTTGAGGTCCTGGTAGACCTGCGGATCCTTGGCGAAGCCGCCGATGCTGCCTTCGCCGGCCTCGATGCGGTTGAGGATCCGGTCGGCGCGCAGAGCCACCTCGGAGAGCGAGGCGCCGGCCTTCTCATAGGTGCCGATGGCCTCCTTGATGCGGGCGACGTCGGCGGGGGTAACCGAGCTGGCGAGTGAGGCGGCGCCGTCGGCGGCCTGCTGGGCCTTCTCGGCGATGGCCGGGACGTCCTTGCGCAGCTGGGCGGCGATGGCGCGGGCGTCGGAGAGCAGCCTGCCCAGCTCGCCGTCGTCGCGCAGCGCGGACTGGGCGGCGGTGGCGATGGCGCGCAGGTCCTTGGCGGCCTGGCTGATGTCCGCGACCGCCACCGTCACCGACGGGGCGGTCTGGTCGAGGAGGGTTTCGGCGCGCTTGGCGATGCCGGTGGCGGCCTTGAAGAGCGACTGGGCGTCGTTCTGGCCCATCAGCCTGGTGGCGCCCTCGAGGAAGTCTGAGAGGCGGGCGGAGATGAGGTCGATGCGCGGTGGATCGACGCCGCGCAGCTCGGCGCCGGAAGCGAGGGTGGGCGCGGAAGCCGAGCCGGGAGCGATCTCGAGGTACGGCTCGCCGAGGGCGCCCTGGCTGGCCATGGAGACCGGGGCGTCGGCGTGGAGCTGCTTGAAGACGTCGCGGGCGATCTCCAGCTCCATGCGGACGGGGAGGGGAGCGCCGTCGGAGTCGCGGCGGGAGACGAGCAACTCGACGGAGCGCACCCGGCCGACGCGGACGCCGGCGAGCTTGATCGGCGCGCCGGAGGGGACGCCGCCGGAGTGGCCGAAGTCGGCGAACACCCGCGTGCCGCCGATGAGGTTCAATTCGCCCAGCAGGTAGAGCAGCCCGACCGCGCCCGCGAGCGCCACCGCGACCAGGATGCCGACCTTGAGCTCGAGCCTGCGTTCTTCCATGGGGGAGACGCCATCTTAGCGCCGGTTGAGTCGGGCGGTTCGAAAATAGACACCGGCCAGTTTCAGAAAATCCTAAGGAGATACGGGCGACTCCAGCTCGCGGAGGGCGCCGAGCAGCCGGTCTCGGCAGGGATGCTCGTCGTCGGGGAACCAGGCGAGGCCTTCCTCGTACGCTCGGCGAGCGTCCCACTTCGACCCGGCGCGGAGCGCCTTCAATCCGGTCAGCAGGGTCTTGTTGCAGAACTGCTGAACGGCTTCCTCGACGGCAGCTAGGCGAGAGCGAATCCGCTCCTCCAACCCAGGTGGCTTGGGATCGACCATCTCCAGCATCAGCGCCGCGGCGCTCAGATCGCGCCACGCTCGATATTCATCCGGGCAGGGGCCTTTCAGCAGCTCGTCCCCGTGAGCGAGGAGGCGCTCGATCTCCGGTATGAGCTCCCTGGGCGAATAGCGACAGGGCTCGCGAATTTGCAGACGCACCTTGGAGGCCCTCCTTGGCGCCCTCGGGATTGGCAACGACCAGGTCGTTCACGGAGTTGGGACCGGCGAGTGCCTCACTGCCCAGCCGCAAGCGCTTAGGCCTGACCGCCTTCGGATCCTTGCCGACTTCGACGTCCAGGTAGCCGAGGAACACTCCGTTCAACGTCACTTCCAGATGCTGGTGCGGGTCGAAGCCGAAGGCGACCAGCGAGAGAAAGACCGTCGCTGGCTGCTCCACCGAATCGAACCGAAAACGCACCTCGCTCTGCCTTTGGATCGTGACCCCAAGGTTCTTGCCGAAGCCGAAGACCTCTGAGGAGGCGGAAGTGGTCAGTTCGAAGGTCGCGCAATCGCTGTCATGGCCCAGCGGCCGCTCAAGGACAATCGCCGCCGCCAAGAGCACCTGAGTGCCGAATCCCACCAGGCACATCGCAATGAATCGCGCTCGGTCCGACATCGCACCCTCCCAACACTCGGAACTTTCCTCAGCCCTCCGCCGCCTCTTCCTGATGGAAGAACCTGCGGATCGCCGGATGCTCCTCGCGCCGCTCGAGAAACTCGGGCACCGTCCCGTGAAAGGCGATGACGCCCTCGTCGAGCACCGCCACGCGCTCGGCAACGTCCTTGAGCGAAGTCAGGTCATGCGAGACCACCAGCGCGGTCGTGCCCGCGTCGGCGGCTTCGCGAATCAGGCGATCGACTCGGCGCGCGGCCTCGGCGTCCAAACCGGTGGTCGGCTCGTCGTAGAGCACCGCCTTGGGCCGCAGCGCCAGCGCCCTCGCGATCGCTACTTGCTTGCGCACCCCAGGCCCGACCTCGGGGGGACACTTCTCGGAAAGTTCGCCCAGATCGACCCGCACCAGCGCGTCCCTGGCCCGCTCCTCGGCCTCGGCCAACTGGAACCCGAAGCCACGCACCAGCGGCACTTCCACGTTCTGCGCCAGCGTCAGCCAGTCGAGCAGCGCCGAGCCCTGCACCACGTACGGCACCTCGCGCCGCAGCTCGGTCAGCTTGCGCTCGGGCCAGCCGTGGATGCGGGCGCCGTCCACCCAAACCTCGCCCGAGTCGACTCGCATCAGCCCCACGCAGCACCGCGAGAGCACGCTCTTGCCAGCCCCGCTGCGCCCGATGACGAAGGTCACCCCGCGCGCCGGCACCTCGAGGTCCACTCCCTCAAGCACCTGCCGATTGCCCAGGCTCTTGTGAACGCCCGCGAGCCGAATCATCAGACGCCCGCCTTGAGCAGCGCCAGGCTCACCAGCAGATCCACCACCAGGATTCCGATGCAGGCGCTGACCACCCCCGAGGTGGTCGCCCGCCCGACCGCCGCCGGCCCGCCGCGCGCTCCCAGCCCGCTCGCGGTGGCGGTCAGAGGAATGATGATTCCGTAGAGCACCGACTTGGCCAGGAAGGCCAGCAGGTCGCCGCCGTCCACCAGGCTGGCGTCGAGGAAGGCGCCGCCGTCGGCGTGGTAGAGGTAGGTCGCCGCCAGCGCCGCGCTCACCGCCGCGGCCATCGTCCCGCCGATGATCAGCGACGGCACGGCGATCGCCCCCGAGACCAGCCGCGGCAGCACGATGTCGGAGTAGGGATCGCCCGCCGACATCCGCAGGGCATCCACCTGCTCGCTCACCTGCATCGAGGCCACTTCCGCCGACACCGACGAGCCCAGGCGGATCGCCGCCAGGAGCCCGCCGATGGTCGGCCCCAGCGTCCGCAGCAGCAGCTCGAACCACGGCGGCCCGACCACTGCCAGGTCCTGCACCACCCGACGCGCCTGTGAAGCCGCGTGCGCCATCATCACCGCGCCCAGGAAGGCCATCCCGCCCACCACCAGCAGGAGGCTGCGGGTCCCCATCTCCGCGAGCTGGCGCGTGAGCTCCCCGCGCGGCATGCCCCGCGATGCCCCGCGCCGAATCGCCCGAGCCAACACCAGCACCAGATCGAGTCGCTCGGAGCTCATAGCAGGGCGTTCAGGGCCAAGGTGATCAGCCAGTCGGCGGCGGAGAGACTGGCGGCGCTGGCTACCACCGCCAGCGCGGCGGCCCGCCCGACCGCCCGCGCGCCTCCGCGCGCGATGAGCCCGCAGCGGGTAGAAACCAGCGAGATGATGACTCCGAAGGCCACTGACTTGGTGAGCCCGGCGCCCAGGTCGCGCCAGCCGAGCTGCGCAGAGAAGGCGTTGAAGAAGGTGGACCACTCCACCTGCAGCAGCCCCAGCGCGAAGACCGCCGAGCTGACGATGGCGATCGCGCTGCACAGCATCCCCAGCGCCCCGATCGACACCGCGCTCGCCACCACCCGTGGCGCCACCAGCAGGGCGAAGGGATCGACTCCCACTCCCTGCAGGCCCTCCAGCTGCCCGCCCAGCTTCATCGCCGCCAGCTCGGCGGCGTTGCGGGCGCCGATGCGTCCGGCCATCACCAGCCCCAGCAGCAGCGGCCCGAATTCGCGCAGGATCGAGTAGCCGGCGGCCCAGCCCAGCACCGCCTTGGCTCCATAGCGCTGGACGTTGACGTTGGCGAACAGCACCAGGATGCCGCCGATGAAGGTCGCCACCACCACTGTCAGCCATAGCGAGCCGTAGCCGAACTGCACCAGCGAGCGCATGAGCTCGCGCCGGTCGATGCTGGGCAGCGCCCGGGCGGCGCGGCCGACCACCAGGGTCATGCCGCCGAGCTGCCGGCCTCCCTCCAACACCAGCGCCCCGCCGGCCCGCAGCGGATTGGCGCTCATGGAGCGGGCTCCGCGGCCGGGCCGGGCGCGTCTCGCGAGCGGATATGCCCCTGCTCCAGGCAGAGAACCTCGCTGCAGCGTGGCGCCAGCAGCTCAGGATCGGCGGCGGCGAGGAGCAGCCCGCCCTTGCCCTGCCAGAGAGAGAAGAGCAGGTCGAGGATGTGCTCGGTGGTTCCCGGATCGAGCCCGGCGACCGGATCATCCGCCAGCAGGTACTGGGGCCTGGCGACGATGGCCCGGGCGATCCCCAGCCGCTTGCGCATCCCTCCCGAGAGCCGCTCCGGCAGCGCGTTCACGTGCTCGGCGAGGCCCACCTGCTCCAGCGCTTCGCGCGCCCGCTCCTCTGCCTCGGCCCTGGCGACCCCGCGGCGGGTCAACGGCAGCGCCACGTTTCGCAGAGCGTCCATCGAGTCGAAGAGTGCGTCGCTCTGGAAGACCATCCCGAAGCGGGAGCGCAGCGCTCCCCGCTGCTCGGCGCTGGCCTGATGGAGGTCCTGCCCGTCCACCACCACCGAGCCGCGGGAGGGAACGACCAGTCCGCACAGCGTCTTGAGGAGGGTGGTCTTGCCGCTCTGGGCGTTGCCGGCGACCAGCAGCTGCCCGTGGCCAAACGCCCCGCTCACTGGCCCCAGCGCCGGCTGGCCGCCGTAGTCGACCACCACCTCGCGCAGCTCGATCACGGCAGCCGCGCCTCGCGCTTCCGGCGGTCGAGCCAGCGGGCGACGCTGAACTTCCTGATCCGCCCGCTCGCCAGCGTCCAGCCGGCCACCAGGAAGAAGAGCACGGTGATCGCAACGACAGAGAAGAGCCCCATCACCGGGATGCCGCGCCAAAGGCTGTCGACTCGGGAGAAGCTGACGAAGGCGCCGATCGTCAGTCCGCACGCCACGAAGCCGAGGAAGCTGATTACGCCCAGCCCCTTGAGGCTGCGGTGGATCTGGTCCAGGTCCTCGCCGGCGATGTTGACCCGGAATTTGCCGCTCTCCAGGTCGAGCATGATCTGCGACAGCTGCAGCGGGACGTCGGTGGCGAAGGTCTGCAGCCGCAGCAGCGCCCGCATTCCGGTCCCGCCCAGGGCGGAGGTCTCGTAGCGGCCCAGCAGCAGCTCGCGGGCGTAGGGCATCGCGGTCTCGCCGATCTTCAGGTTCGGGTAGAGCCAGCGCACCATCCCCTCGACCGCGATCGAGGCCCGCGACAGGATGGCGTACTCCTTGGGGATGCGGATGTGGTAGCGCACCGCCACGTTGAGCAGCTCGGGCAACAGCTGCCGCGCGTCGATCTCCCCCAGGGTCGTCGATTTGCTCAGGTAGCGGTCGAGCAGCGCCTGCAGATCGGCGCGGAAGGCGCCCAGGTTGGAGCGCTTGTCGGGCGTGGCCACCCGGTACAGCAGGCGGGCGACGGTGTCGGCGTCCTTGAGCGCCACCGCCAGCACCAGCAGCACCAGGTTCTCCTGCATCTGCTTGGTGAGCCGGCCGACCATCCCGAAGTCGAGCAGCCCGATCCGGTCGCCCTCCATCACCAGGATGTTCCCGGGGTGCGGGTCGCCGTGGAACAGGCCGTCCTCGAACAGCTGGCGGAAGGCCAGGTCGACGATCCGCGTCGCCAGCAGCTTGCGGTCGTGCTTGTCGGCGTCGATGGTGCGGATGTTTTCGCCCTTGAGCAGCTCCAGGGTGAGCACCGTGCGCGAGGTGAGCGCCTCGTAGACCTTGGGGATGGCCACCCCTTCGCGCTTCTCGTGGGAGATTAGGAAGTCGCGGATGTTGCGGGCCTCGATCTGGAAGTCGAGTTCCTCGTGGATGGCGGCGTCGAACTCCTCGACCATGCCCACCGGCGTGTAGATGCCGGTCTCCTCGATCACCGCCTCCAGCACCCGGGCGGCGTAGTAGAGCAGGTCCAGGTCGGCGCGGATTCGCTCGGCGATGCCCGGCCGCTGTACCTTGACCACCACGTCCTGGCCGTCGCGGGTGATGGCGCGGTGGACCTGGGCGATGGAGGCCGAGGCCAGCGGCGTCTCGTCGATCGAGGCGAACAGCTCCTCCAGCGGCCGGCCGAGCGACTCCTCGATCTGCCTGCGGACGTGGGACATCGGCTCGGGGGGCACCGCGTCCTGCAGCTGGCTCAGCTCGGCCACGTACTCCTGCGGCAGCAGGTCGGGGCGGGCGGAGAGCACCTGGCCGAGCTTGATGAAGGTCGGGCCCAGCTCCTCCAGCAGCATGCGGAAGCGGCGGGCGGTGGTTTCCCGCTCGGTCTCGGCAGGGACGGCGTGGTTCTCCTTGCGGCCGAGCACCTCCCACAGCCGCGAGCGGTCGAGGAGCTCGCCGAAGCCGTGCCGCATCGCCACGACGGCGATCTGCCGCAGCCGGCTGAGATCCTTGAAGGCCTGTCGGATCATGGAGCTCCCCACCTCGAGGACGGCGCGCCCGCCCGAGCGCCCCGAGAACATACTCCCGCCCCCCGCCGGGAGGCGGAAATTCAACGGAGCCGGATACTCGACCGCTCGCCGACAGCGCGGGCATCGGCTAGGGTCGCTGGGCCCGGCAAGGCCCTGCCGCCTGCTCAGCGGGCGGGCCGCCGCGAAGGAGGAGAACCATGTCGCGCCTGATGCCCGCACTCGCCGTCGCGCTCACCATCCTGACCTCCGCCGGCGCGCGCGCCGACAAGACGTTCGAGAAGGAGGTGGCGCTGCCGCGCGAGGGCGGGGTGGTCAAGCTCAACGCCAAGCTCGGCGACGTGGTGATCCAGCAGGTGGCGGTGCGCAACGCGCCGAACAAGGACGACTTCGCCAAGGCCAAGAAGAACCCGCGGGAGAGCTGCCGTCCCAAGTTCCAGGTGCGGATGAGCAACCCCGGCAAGCAGAAGGTGAAGCTCAAGGTGGAGGTGAAGCTGGTCCACCCCGACGGCCGCCGCCTGCTGGCCTGCGACACCAAGGAGAGCTTCGACCCGGGGGTGAAGGACTTCGACTCCAACCTGTGCTGGCTGCAAGGGATGGAGGTCGCCGACTGGCCCAATGCCAGGCTGCACGTCTCGGTGACGCTCAAGGAGTAGCGCGCCGCTACTTCTTCTTGAGGATCTCGTCGAGCATGTACGGCCGGGTCTCCTGGCGGTCGTCGGGCCGGTCGTTCGCCTTGGCCATCGACATCAGCGCGGCCAGGTCGTCGTGCGTCAGCTCGTTGGAGGCCGAGGCGGGGCGAGGGGCGGGGGCAGGGGAAGGAGCGGGGGCCTTCGGCGGCGGTGCGGGGGCCTTCGGCGGCGGTGCGGGGGCGGCGGCCACTTTGCGCTGGTAGGCGGCGATCTGCTTGCGGGCGTAGTCGAGCTCGACCTTGAGCTTGTCGCGCTCGGCGACCACCGCGGAGGTCGGGCCTCGCGAGCGCTCGAGGGCATCCTCGGCAGTCTTGAGCTTCTGGCGCAGGGCGCTGAGCTCGGACTCATGCTGGGCGAGCGAGGCCTCGAGCTGGGCGGCCTTGCCCTCGGTGCGGCGCAGGCGGGCGGCCTTGTCGCTGGCCAGCACCTCGGCGTCGCGCAGCTTGTCGCTCAGGTCGCTGGCGGTGGCCCGGCGCTTGGTCTCGCGGTTGGCCATCTGGTCGAGGCGGGTGTTGAGATCGGACTTGGCGCTGGAGAGCTGGGCCACCTGCGAGCGCACGAAGCCGATGTCCTCCAGCATCTGCTCGCGGC
Organism: Myxococcales bacterium; assembly: GCA_037442205.1. Classification (GTDB taxonomy): domain Bacteria; phylum Myxococcota; class Myxococcia; order Myxococcales; family UBA5297; genus JBBIQS01. The sequence continues at coordinate 12,539 of JBBIQS010000045.1, read as the reverse complement.
GCTGCTCCTCGCCCTCCAACTGCTCGCGCTGGACGTCGATGACCGACTGCTGCCCGGCCAGCTCCTGGCGCAGCTTCTCGACCTTGCCTCGCTCCTGGGCCAGCGCGGCCTCCAGCGCCTTGTGGGCCTGGGCCTCCTTGGCCAGCTCCGCCTTCTGGGTCTCGGCGACCCGCTGCTGCTGCTGCAGGCCGTCGTTGGCCGCGGCCAGCTCCGCGTCGCGCTCGGCGAGGGTCTTGCGGCTGGCGCGCTGCTCGGACTCGAGCATGTCGACCTGGTCGGTGAGCGCCCGGGCCTTGCTCTCCAGGGTCGAGCGCAGGGCGTCGGCCTTGACCCGCTGCGCCTCGGCGGACCTGGCCTGCTCCTCCTTCTCGGCGCCGGCCTGGGCCAGCTCCGACTCGAGCCGGCTCTTCTCCTGCTCCAGGCCCGAGACCTGCGTCTGCAGCGCCTCGATCTGAGCGGAGAGGGCGGCGGAGTGGGCTTCGTACTCGCCGAGCCGCACATCGCGCTCGGTGATCGCCTGGTCCCGAGCGGCCACCGCCTGATTGGTCTCGCCGAGCTGGCTCTCGAGCTGGCTGCGCTCCTGCTCCTTGGCCTCGAGGTCCTTCTCGCGCGCCGCCAGCTGCTCGCGGGTCGCCGAGAGGGTGCCTTCGAGCTGGCCGAGCTTCGCGTCCAGCTCTTGCGCCGCGGCCGCGTGGCCCTGGGCTTGCGCCTCGCGGTCCGCCGAAGCCGCCTCCAGCTCGCCCTTGAGCTGGGACGCCTTCACCATGCTCTGCTCGAGCTGCAGTTCCAGCGCGGCGGCCTGCCGGCGGGACTCGTCGCGCTCGGCCTCGAGGACCGCGGCGCGGGCGTTCGCCTTCTCCAGCTCCTCGCCGCGGGTGTCGAGCTGCGAGGTGAGGTCGGCCACCTCCTGGATCGCGCCCTTGAGCTGCCCCTCGAGCTGGGACTTCTGCAGCCCCAGCTGGTCCAGGCGGCCGAGCAGCGCCTGCTCGGTCTCGGTGCCGCTGCTGCGGGCCTCGGCCAGGGCGCTCCGGGCCACCTCGAGCTCGCCCTGCAGCGACTCGGCGCCGGCGCGGACCTGCGCAAGCTCGTCGCCCAGCTCGGCGATCCGGGTCAGCGCGGTCCGCAGCCGGTCCATCCCGGCCGCCTCGACCTGCCGCTCGGCCTCCAGCCGGGCACGCACCGCCTCCAGCTCGGCCGTTGCCGCCGCCTCGCCCAGCAGCCGCGCTTCCTCGAACTCGCCGCCCTCGCCCTGGCGCGCCACCGACAGCACCCGCAGCACGCCATCCGGCTCGAGCACCGCGCTCAGCGAGAGCGAGCCGACCTGCGGAGCCACCAGGAACAGGTCGATGTGCCGCCGCTTGGCCTCGGGGCTCACCAGCAGGCTGGTCTGGACGACCCCGGGGCCGCCCCCCACCGCGAAGGCGAGCGAGTAGCCGCCGCCGGGCCGGCTTTCCCAGTTCGCCACCTCGAGCGCGCTCGTCGCCGGGGCGCTCTTCTGCGCGGGGGATCGCACGGCGCGAGACGCTAGCATTTCTCCACTGTCGCGGTGAAGGCACTGCCGGTGATTGGACGATGCCCTGAACGGGGCTTGTGCCCACGGGGGCGGGGCGACTACCGGCCAAAGCGCCGATTGCGAACAGTAAAATGCGGGTGGTAGCATCGCACTCTCAACGCGCTCCGAGCCAAGCGAAAGATGCCCAGCGTCTGCCCCCACTGCCGAGCTTCACTGCCTGGAGCTCTCCCGGCCAGCTGCCCCATCTGCCGCAAGCCGATCCTGGGCGCTGTCCCGGTGCCGGCCTGGCTGTCGGTGCGCTCACCCGACGGCGTGGTCACCGACTTCAAGCTCCCCGACGTGGCGCGGGTCGGCCGGCATCCGGTCAACGCGCTCAAGCTCACCGACCGCGAGGTCTCCAAGGAGCACGCCGAGTTCAGCCGCGCCGGCGTCGAGTGGTGGGTGCAGGACCTGAACTCCTCCAACGGCACCTTCGTTAACGGGCGGCGGGTCACCCGCTTCCGACTCAAGGAGAACGACGAGATCGCCATGGGCGGCACGGTGATGGTCTTCCACCAGGCCTCCCAGCCGGCGGAGAACCCGTCCACGGTGACCATGGTCGCCTCGCTGGCTCCGCACGTCCTGGCCAGCGTCCGGGCCGAGGAGCCGACCTCGGCCGGCTTTCGCCCGGAGCGCGAGATCGGCGACGTCGAGGTGCTGCGCCGCGACTACGAGAAACTGCGCATCGCCAACGAGTTCCACCGCCAGGTCGGCCTGGAGCGCGACCTCAAGACGCTCTACGACAAGATCCTCAAGGTGGCCTTCGACCTGCTCAACGCCGACAACGGCGTGGTGCTGCTGTTCAACAAGGAGGCCGGCGAGCTGCGCCCGGACGCGGTCCGCCGGCGCAAGGGCGGCGAGGTGATGCTCTCCTCGACCCTGCTCGACCAGGTGGTCAAGACGCACGAGGGTGTGCTCACCCAGGACGCCATCGTCGACTCGCGCTTCTCGGCGGCGGCCTCGATCGTCGCCCAGGGAATCCGCTCGGCGATGGCGGTGCCGCTGATCAGCAAGGGCGAGCTGCGCGGGGTGCTCTACCTTGACACCCGCGAGCGGGCCGGGGCCTTCACCGAGAAGGACCTGCGCATCCTCTCCGGAGTGGCCGGGCAGGCGGCGGTGGCCATCGAGAACAGCGAGCTGGCCCGCCGCATCGAGCAGGAGGCCGAGACCCGGGCCCACCTGTCGCGCTTCCTCTCCCCAGCGCTGGTCGAGCAGGCGCAGAAGGGCCAGCTGGACCTGAAGAAGGGCGGCGAGCTGATCGAGATCACCGTCCTCTTCGCCGACATCCGCGGCTTCACCAGCCTCACCGAGCGCTCCCAGCCCCAGGAGACGGTGGCGCTGCTCAACGAGTTCTTCGAGATCATGGTCGACGAGGTCTTCGCCTGCGGCGGAGTGCTCGACAAGTTCATCGGCGACTGCATCATGGCCCTGTGGGGCGCGCCGGTGCAGCGCGAGGACGACGCCTCGCGGGCGCTGCTGGCGGCGGTGCGGATGCAGGACCGGCTGGTCGAGTACAACCGCGAGCGGGCCAGGGCCGGCAAGAACCCGGTGGCGATGGGCATCGGGGTCAACACCGGCCAGGCGGTGGTCGGCAACATGGGCAGCTCCAAGCGCCTGGAGTACACCGCCATCGGCGACGCGGTGAACCTGGGCGCCCGGCTGTGCGACTTGGCCCGCGAGGGGCAGATCGTGGCCAGCGACAGCGCGGTCAAGCGCGCCGGCGACGGCTTCGAGGTGCAGGCCATGCCCCAGTCCAAGGTCAAGGGCAAGGAGAAGGCCGTCTCCTGCTTCCAGGTCCTCGGGCTGCTGGAGCGGACCATGGGCGGGCGCAGCGAGTAGGCCCTCCGGCTTCTGTGCGCGGGTTTTCGACGGCCGCAGCACTGCCGAGCTTGCTCTTCGGTCGGCGGGAGTGGTCGCCGACAGGGGGACGCGAAGACCGGCGGCCGCGGCACACCCGCTGTTCCTCGAAGAGTTTCTGCATCCAGTCAAGCGTCGCCAGGAAGTGCGGGCCTACGTGCCGCGGTCGCGGAGCTCAGGCGCGTGCCTGGACGGTCGCCTCGCGGGAGACGAGCGATTCAACGGCGCTCTTGAGGTTCAAGAGCAGGGTCTCCGCCTCGCGCTCGTTCATCTTGAGCACGACGACCTCGGCCAATTTGCCGATCACCGGGGTGGGGATGTTGTAGTCCACCTTCAGCTCCACCAGGGTCGAGGTGCCGCGCTGCGCGAACGACCAGATGAAGTCGCTCGGGATGCCGCCCTCGTTGTGCACCTTGTAGAACTTCGGCCGGTCGATCTCCGTGGTCTTGGCCTGGCCGCGGAAGTGCAACCCGGCCATCTTGTAGATCCAGCTGAAGCTGTGCCAGCCGTCGGGCTTGCGCTCGACGCTGCTTACCTCGACCAAGCTGGGCCAGATGCCCGGCAGGTTTTTCGGATCAGAAACGTAGTCGAACACCCGCTCTGCCGTGGCGTTGATCTCCATCGATTTCTGCATCGTCCTCATGAGGTCCCCTCCGCTTCGCCGCACCATGCGCGGCAAATAAGGATGTGCATCGCCTTCGCCTCATGAGCGTCCGGGGGCGCGAGCGCCTCGGGGACGCGCCGGGACGTGGAGGTGGAGGCGCTCCCGCCCGCAGCGCTCGCTCACGCCGCCGGACGGGCGAACCGGGCTTCGGTCGAACGATTCAATGCGAACCCGGACCAGCTCCGCGTCGAGTCCAGGCGTATCGCCTGCGCGCGGTCGAGCCGCGCACCGCCGGCTCAGCGATCCTCCTCGCCGTGAGGGTCGGCGCGGTCACTGCGCAGAACGCCGACTGCCGCTGCTCGCGCAGCCCCCGCCCGTCGCCGAGCCAGCCCAGCCGAGGCTCCGCCAAGGGCGCGCGCAGCCCGTACCGGCACAGTCCCGGGGTTCTCGAGAGGTCGAGCCCGAGGGGGCGCGGACCTGGAGGTGCGTGCCCGCCTCCAGCGAGCCCCCGTCGAGCCTTCCCGTCAATCGGGTTCCCGCTCGCTGCTCGGTCCGCAAGAACCCGAGCGCGGTCTGGAGTGCCTGCGCCTGGTCGTCTTCCGCCGAAGGATTCGATCCTCCTGCTCTGGTCCGCTGCACCGGCCTCTTGTAGGCTTCTGGACCGTTCCCAGCCGCTGGGCGGGGAGCGACCTCGAGCGGAGGCGTGGTTGCCGGAGCAAGCCCGTCAGAGCTGCCCGAACTGCGGCGCGGTCCACGACGTGTCGGTCTACGTCTCGGGCCAGCGCCTGCGTTGCCGGTGCGGCCTCCACTTCGCCGTCGAGCGCGCCGACGTCCGCCGCTCGATCGTCTCGGGCCCGGGGAGGGCGGCCTCGGTCGCCGCGCCGCCCGGGCCTCCGGTGCCGACCCGGGTCGATCGCACCGAGCGGCTGGAAAAGCCGGGGCCGCCGGTCGCCAGCGGGGCGTCGATTTCCAGGGAAGCTCCCCGGGATGGCGAGGAGGAGCTGGCGCCGACGGCGGTGGCCAGGTCCATCCAGCTGCCCGGCTACGAGCTGGTGGAGGTGCTGGGGAAGGGCGGGATGGGCGAGGTCTGGCGCGCCCGGCAGCTGTCGCTGGGCCGGACGGTGGCCATCAAGCTGCTCAATCCGGACCTGGCCAAGGATCCCGACTTCGTGCGTCGCTTCGAGAAGGAGACCGCGGCGCTGGCGGCGCTGTCGCACCCCAACATCGTGGCGATCATCGACCGCGGCACCGCCGACGCCGGGCAGCTGCGCTACTTCGCCATGGAGCACGTCGAGGGCGCCAGCCTGCGCGAGACGGTGGAGAAGGGACGCCGGCCGCCGGCCGAGGTGCTGGGCCTGGTCATCCAGGTGGCCAAGGCCATCGACTACGCCCACCGCCGCGGAGTGATCCACCGCGACCTCAAGCCCGAGAACATCCTGGTGGACGCGGCGGGGCAGGCCAAGGTGGTGGACTTCGGACTGGCCGGCCTGCGCGGCGACGAGCAGCTCAACCTGACCCGCGCCGCCACCGCCATGGGGACGCTCCATTACATGGCGCCCGAGCAGCGCCGCGACGCCCGCTCGGTTGACGAGCGCGCCGATCTCTACTCGCTGGGCGTCATCCTCTACGAGCTGCTGGTGGGCGAGGTGCCGGCGGGGCGCTTCCGGCTGCCCTCGGAGCGGGTGGCGGGCCTCGACGAGCGGATCGACAGGGTCGTGGCCAAGGCCCTGGAGAGCGAGCCGGCGGCGCGCTACCCCAGCGCCGAGGCGATGGTCCGCGATCTCGAGGCCATCGCCGCGGGCAAGGAAGTCGCGGCGCTGGCGTCCCCCGCTCTGGCCTCGGAGGAGAGCGCGCCGGCCCGGCGCCTCATCGCCGCGGCGGTGATGGTGTGCGTGGCCATCGCCCTGGGGATCGCCCTCTGGAGCCGCAGGGCGCCCGCCGCCCACGCGGAGCCTGCGCCGGTCCTCCCCGGCGACACCGACGCCGAGCTGATGATCTCTCCCGGGCACCAGCTCCGCGACGGCTGGGAGAGCTACTCGCTGGCCTTCGCTCCCGGCGAGCTGCCGCTGCAGGCTTTCAGCGGCGAGTGGAGGCTCGCCTCCGGGGCGCTGATCGCGCGGGTCTTCGGAGAGGGCCCCGGCGGCCGGCCTCGGCCGTGGGCGGTGGTGCGCTCCCCTCCGATGAGCGCCGACGAGCTCGAAATCGAGGCGCTGGTCTCGGTGGATCCGACTCCGCCCGCGCGCTACGAGCGGCGTGCGGCGCCCAGGGGCGAGGTGTTGCTGCTCGCCGAGGACGGCTCGCGCATTGCCTTCGCGGTGGTCCCCGGGCGCCAGCCGCGCTACGAGCTGAGCTACCGCCGCCAGAGCGAGCAGGTGCGTGAGAGCCAGACCCCGGACGACTTCTCCGCTCCGCCGGCGGCCAACTCCAAGGTGCGCGTGCGGCTGCTGATCCTCGACGGGAAGCTGCGCGCCAGCGCCGGCAGCGCCGAGCCGCTCCCCGAGGTGCTGACTCTCGACCTCCCGGAGCGCGAGCTGGCGGTGCGCGTCGGCCTGGGCTGCGTCGAGGCCGGCTGCCGGTTCGACGAGCTCGGCTTCGGCGGGCACCTCGCCAAGATCAAGGAGGCGGCCCGGCCATGAGCTCGCGCCTCGCTTCCCGACTACCTTCCGCCCTCGTTCGCCTCGCCCGGAGGCCCGTTTGACAGGGCCGCGCGGGCGAGGGGATAAGTGTCGGTTTACCGACGGGCAGTCGACCCCTCGCACCTCTTGGAGGAGAAGCATGCGTCGTCTTGCGATCGCCCCCCTCGTCGCCGCGATGTTCGTGGCAGCGCCGGCGCGCGCCAACTACTTCGAGATCTTCGGAGGCGACCCCCGGGGAGTGGGGATGGGCGGCGCGCAGGTCTCCTCGGCCAACGACTACACCGCCACCTTCTTCAACCCGGCGCTGCTCGGGCTGCAGAAGCAGTTCTCCTTCGGGATGGGCTACTCCTGGGAGCAGCCGTCGATGGACGTGCGCCCTGTCAACCAGGGCAATTCGGCCAGCTTCCAGCCCGCCAAACCGTTGGACTTCGGCGGCGCCACCCTGGGCGTGGTCTTCCCCCTGGGCGGCAAGGTCGAGAACCGGCTGGCGCTGGGAGTCAACCTGTTCATGCCCGCCATCGGCATGATCCGAACCGAGGGCGTCGATACCAACGTCCCGGCCTGGTACCAGTACGAGTCCGGCCCCGCGCGCATGGTGCTGGCCGCCGGCGCCGGGGCGCGCATCACCGATTGGCTTACTGCTGGAGTCGGTGTTCAGGTGCTGGGCGCACTGCAGGGAAGCTTCAACTTCACCTACAACATTCCGAACAAGAGCATCGACCAGCGCGGTATCAACACCGACTTCGTCTCCCGCACCGCGCCCATCGCCGGGCTGGCTCTGAATTTCAAGGACGCCGGGCTGCGCTTCGGATTCAGCTACCGCGGGGCATTGGAGGTCGACTATCACCTGCCGACCACCGTGAGCATGGGCTCCGACGCGCAGATGGAAGTCGGGCTCGATGGCGTGGCCCAGTACACCCCGCACACCTTCAGCCTGGGTGCGACGTGGCGCTACGAGTCCCTGATTACCTCCGCCGAGCTGCGATACGCGTTGTGGTCGCGGGCGCCCAACCCGGCGACGCTGGTCACCATGAAGATCAACGGCAACCTGATCAAGGCCACCGGCCTGGACGGCAAGCTGGACGCCGAGGCGGTGAATCAGAAACCCGGCTTCGTCGACACGCTCTCTCCCTACTTCGGGCTGGAGTACCTGGTGGTGGAGCGCTTCGCGGTGCGGCTGGGCTACGCCTTCCACGCCACCCCGGTGCCGCTGCAGAACGGGGACATGAACATCCTCGACGGCAACAGCCACACCATCGCCGGCGGGGTGGGGGTGAGCTTCGACGACCCGCTGGAGATCTTCGCCCGCCCCATCCACCTCGAGCTGGCGGCTCAGCGGCTGTTCATCCCCGAGCGGCAGGCCAGCAAGTCGGCGGGGAGCAACGTGCCGAGCTACGTCTACGGCGGCCAGGTGAGCTCGGTCTCGGGCGCGCTGCGCTACGAGTTCTTTTAGAGCATCGACACCTCTGAGGAGTGCGGCATGGGCGTGCTCGACAAGCGCACGGTGGCGCTCGGAGTCGGGGCGGGCATCGCCGCCTACCGGGCCTGCGAGCTGGCGCGGCTGCTGATGAAGCGCGGCGCCAGGGTGCAGGTGGCGATGACCCGCAACGCGGTCCAGTTCGTCACCCCGCTCACCTTCCAGGCGCTCACCGGCAATCCGGTGCTGACCGACCTGTTCGACCCGCGCCAGGACGCCACCTTCGGCCACCTGGCGCTGGCCCGCTCCGCCGAGCTGTTCGTGGTAGCCCCGGCCACCGCCGACCTGCTGGCGCGCATCCGCGCCGGGATGGCCGACGACCCGGTGACCACCTCGCTGCTGGCCTCGCAGTGCCCGGTGCTGCTGGCCCCGGCGATGAACACGCGGATGTGGGAGAACCCGATCACCTCCCAGAACCTGGCCGCGCTGCTCGCCGACCCGCGCTACGCCCAGGTCGGCCCGGGGGTTGGCGTGCTGGCCGACGGCGACGTCGGCGCCGGCCGGCTGGCGGAGCCGCTGGAGGTCGTCGACGCCTGCGAGGCGCTGCTGACGCCGAAGGATCTGGCGGGCTGGAAGGTGGTGGTCACCGCCGGCCCGACCCGCGAGCACCTCGACCCGGTGCGGTTCATCTCCAATCCTTCGACCGGGAAGATGGGCTACGCGGTGGCGCGGGCGGCGCTGCACCGCGGAGCCAAGGTGACCCTGGTCACCGGGCCGACCGAGCTCGCGCCGCCGGCCGGCGCGCAGGTGGTCCGAGTGACCAGCGCCGAGGAGATGTGCCAGGCGTCGATGGCGGCGCTGCCCGGGACGCGGCTGTTCGTGGCCGTGGCGGCGGTGGCCGACCAGCGACCCAAGACCCGCGCCGAGCAGAAGGTGAAGAAGAAGGAGGGCGAGGAGAGCCTGGCGCTGGTGCGGACCCCGGACGTGCTGGCGACGGCGTCGGCGGCGGCGCAGGGGCCCGACCGGCCGATCTTCGTCGGCTTCGCCGCCGAGACCGAGAAGCTGCCCGAGAACGCCCGGCAGAAGCTGGCCGCCAAGCGGCTGGACCTGATCGCCGCCAACGACCTGGGCGAGCCCGGAGCCGGGTTCGGTGCCGACACCAACCGGCTGACGCTGTTCGATCGCAACGGCGGGAGCGAGCAGATCGGTCCGATGGGCAAGCTCGAGGCGGCGCACGCGCTGCTGGAGCGGGCGGTGCGGCTGGCCTCGGCGCGGTAGCGCGCCGCCCGGTTTGCCGGTCGGCGGAGGGGGCGTCTAGACTCGCCGCAGGCGATTTCCGGGGCTTGCGCATGCGTAAGCAGAAGACCGTCGAGACCGTCATCAGCAAGATCAGCGACCGCCCCGCGGCCCGCAACGCGGCGCTGGTGGTCATCTACGGCGCCGAGCTGGGCCGCAAGTACGATCTGACCGCCGAGACCACGGTCATCGGCCGCTCCTCCAGCTGCACCATCCAGATCGACCAGGAGGCCATCAGCCGCCAGCACGCCCGGATCAGCGTCCAGGGCAAGCAGGTGAAGGTGGAGGACCTGGGCTCGACCAACGGGACCATCGTCAACGACGAGGCGGTCAAGAGCCCCCGCGCGCTGCGCAACGGCGACTTCATCAAGATCGGCCGGACGATCTTCAAGTACCTGGCCGGCGGGAACATCGAGGGCCTGTACCACGAGGAGATCTACCGGCTGACCACCGTCGACGGGCTGACGCAGATCTTCAACAAGCGCTACCTGCTCGAGACGTTGGAGCGCGAGATCAGCCGCTGCCGCCGCTACGGGCGGGCGCTGTCGATGCTCTTGCTGGACATCGACCACTTCAAGCAGGTCAACGACACCTACGGCCACCTGGCCGGCGACTTCGTGCTCAAGCAGCTGGCCTCGCTCATCAAGGGCCGGGTGCGCCGCGAGGACGTCTTCGGCCGCTACGGCGGCGAGGAGTTCGCCCTCATCGTGCCCGAGCTGGAGCTGCCGGGGGCGGCGTCGGTGGCGGAGAAGCTGCGGCAGCTGGTCGAGGAGCAGAACTTCATCTTCGAGGACCAGTACATTCCGCTGACCGTCTCAGTCGGAGTCGCCGAGGCCGCGGGCATGGACCTGGAGATGGCCGACCTGCTCAAGGCCGCCGATGCCCGGCTCTACGAAGCCAAGTCCGCCGGCCGCAACCGGGTCTGCTCCTAGAAGTGGAAGGGCAGCGGGACGAAGGTCAGTGCCAGCACTGCCAGCGAGGCAATCGCCACCGCCCGCCGCCTGGGGCTGAGCGGCTCGTTCACCGTCGGCGGCGGGTGCCCGAAGCCCACCACGAACCGCAGCAGCGCCCACCAGATCAGCCAGCTCCAGGAGCCAAACAGCCCCAGGCCCAGCAGCACCCACGAGGCGACCTGGGAGACCTGCGGGGCGTGGCGGCCGAACAGGGCGTAGATCACGTGCCCGCCGTCGAGCTGGCCCACCGGCGTCAGGTTCAGCGTGGTCACGTACATCCCGACCCAGGCGGCGAAGGCCACCGGCCCCAGCTCCAGGGTCATTCCGTTCGGCAGCTGCCCGTGCGTCAGCCGCTCAGCCAGCCAGGTGAGCAGGCTGTCGCCCATCACCGCCACGCTCTGGGGCTGCATCAGCGGCCAGTGGCCGAGCCGGATCACCGCCGAGAGCAGGTGGAAGGGCGACTGGAAGTCGTGGTTGGCGGTCAGCGGCTCGGGCACCACCGCCGCCTGCCGGTAGCCCCACAGCAGCAGCGGCAGCGCCACCGCGAATCCGGCCAGCGGCCCGGAGGCCCCGATGTCCAGCACCGCGTTCCGGGTGGGGATGGGCGAGCGGATCTTGATCACCGCTCCCAGCGTGCCCAGCGGACCGACCGGCAGCGGAATGAAGTAGGGCAGGCTGGCATCGACCCGATGGGCGCGGGCGAAGAGGTAGTGGCCCATCTCGTGGACGCCGAGGATGAAGAGCAGCGCCCCGCACTGCGGCAGCCCGTAGTTCCAAAGCGACCAGGTGAGCGAATGCTTCGCCAGCCCGGGAAGCGTCCCGGCGGCCAGGGTCGCGGCGACGGTCGCCAGCAGCAGCAGCAGGTTGGCGGTGGGAAACGGGCGGCGCACGGGAGGTGGGACTGTAGAGGCCGCCCGCCTCGCGCGCAACCGGTCGTCAGCGGGCCGAGCTGCGCTCCTGCAGCCGCCGGTCGAGCTCGTCCTGGATCGACTGGCGGATCTCCTCGGTCTTCTGCGCCACCAGGGCGTGGTCGTCGGCCGCGGCTGGGCCATGTCTCTTCAAGTCCACCGGCGGCAGGAAGCTGATCGTCCACTGGGCAGGCAGCGGGAGAAGCCCCAGGGGGCCCAGCAGCGGGAAGGTCGGCGTGACGGGCAGGTACGGCGCGCCGAAGCGCTTGAGCGGAAGCTTGGCCAGCAGCGGGGTCGCGTCCTCGGCGCCGACGACGGCCACCGGGATGATCGGGACTCCGGTCCGCAGCGCCAGCTTGACGAAGCCCCCGCGCCCGAAGCGCTGCAGCTGGTAGCGGTGGGCGACCGTCTTGCCCAGGCCGAGCAGCCCCTCGGGGAAGACCGCCACCGCCGTCCCGCCTGCCAGCAGCCGCTCGGCATTCTCGGGGCAGGCGCGCACTGCGCCCAGGCGGTTGAGCCAGGTCCCGACAAAGGGAGCGTAAAAGACCCCATCCTCGACGAGCCAGCGCGCGTCGGGGCGCCGGCAGTCGCGGCGCAACACCGTGCGCAGCATCGGGCCGTCGAGCGGCAGTGCCCCGGAGTGGTTGCAGACCAGCAGGCAGGCGCCTTCGGGGACGTGCTCGGCGCCGTCGACCTTGATCCGGAAGTAGCGCTCGTGGAGGAAGTCGAAGACCGGCTCCAGCCGCGAGGTGATGCTCGGGTCCTCGCCGAAGTCGTCCACCTCGCGCAGGTCGGGCTCCACCCGCTGGGCGACCTTGCGCACCGCTTCGCCGGCGTCCACCGCCGCCGCCGCCAGCTCCCGGGCAGCCTGGCCGCTGACCACCGCCGAGACCGCCGTCCGCGCCGCACCCACCGCCGGCGGCAGCAGGCGCGCCGCCAGGCTAAAGGCCGGAGCGGCGGCCACCGCGGCCTTGCCGGCAGCTCCCATCGCCCGCCGCAGGACTGGAGTCGAGGCCATCAGGTCCGCGAACCGCTGCCCGGCCTCGCTCTGGGAGAGCCACTGCAGCCCGGCCCCTGCCAGGCGCCCGGCCTGCTCCCTGGCGTGGTCGAGCCAGCTCGGCGCGCCCGGAGCGGGATCGGGCTCCGCCGCCGAAGGAAGCTCGGACACCGCCAGCGCCCGCTCGCGGGGAATCTCCTCCACCAGCTCGCCCTCGAGCACCCGCAGCGGCGGCGCGGCCTTGCTGCGCGGGGGCCGGACCTTCCCGGCGCGAGGAGCGGGAGGCCGGGGCGCCGGCGGGGAAGCCTTGGCGGCGGGC
>JBBIQS010000044.1:0-67615 GCA_037442205.1 Myxococcales bacterium | reverse complement strand
GCCCCGGCGGTGAGCGCCACCAGCCCCGTGGCGGACAGCACCGCCGGCAACGGCGTGCGCGTGGAGGTGACCTTCAGCGAGGAGATGGATGCGTCGACGATCGACGCCAACGACGCGGGTGAACTCCACCCTCGACGCCCGAGACAGCGTGGTGTGGCACGGAGGCAACGCCACCGACGGACAGAGCTACGTGCGCGGCGGCGGGCTCAACCCGACCGACTACACCATCACCCTCGAGAAGCAGGTCGACCTCACCGGCTTCACCGATGCGGAGCTGCGCTTCGCCGAGATGCATGACATCGCGGCCGGCGCTGGCGACGTGGCGAAGGTGTCGATCGTCGTCGGCGGTGTGCCCACCGTGCTGCAGTCGTTCAGCGGCAGCACCAGCGCCTATGCCACCATCGGCGAGGGGACGAGCAACCTGAAGGCCTACGTGAACAACAACATCACCATCCGCTTCGAGCTGGTGATCAAGGGCCAGCGCACCCTCGGCACGCCGGCCGCAGGCGGCAAGGGGCTGTTCATCGACAACGTGTACGTCGTCGGCCAATAGGTTCCCCACCGGCAGACGACCGGGGCGCGGTGCATCGGGCACCGCGCCCTCTCTCATCTCTGGAACTCACCCCGAGGCGCGGCGCCGGCGCTCAAGACTTCCGGCTGGTGATCACGTTGGGCTCGCCCAGGCGCCGCTCGACTTGATCCTCTCGCTTGCAGAGGGGGCAGGGCTCCACGTGCTTCTCGTGCTCGCGCATGCTGACCAGCGCCTCGAAGGGCTTGGCGCACCGGCGGCAGTAGTATTCGTACTCGGGCATCGCGGACTCCCTCCGGCCAAGGCTCGCCGTGGAGGAAAGTTCGGGCCGGGTTGACCGCGAAGCAGCGCCCCGTTCGATCGGGTAGACGCACAGGGCGGCGCCCGCCTGCCAGGCTGGTGCCCTCGCCCGGGGGCGCCAGCGAGATCAGTGGCCGCCGGCGGCGAAGCTCTGCTCCAGCGCGTGCTCGGCCTCGGCCAGCCGCTCGTAGATCGCCGCCGGGTCCGGCGCTTCCAGCAGCGAGTCCACCTTGCCCGGCTGCGCGAGCATGTGCACCAGCTTGGCCAGCCAGGGCAGGTGCAGGGCGTCGTACTTGAGCCCCAGCACGAAGAACAGGTGCACCGGCTTGCCGTCGAGGGCGTCGAAGTCCACCCCTTCGCGCGAGCGGCCCAGCACCATGAACGGTTTGACCACCTGCTCCGGGCTGCGGCGCAGGGTGTGGAGGAAGGCCAGCCCGTTGCCCATCGCGCTGGGCAACACGTTCTCGCGCTGGATCAGCGATCCCACGAACCAGGTCTCATCGCGCACCAGCCCCAGCTTCTCCGCCAGCCCGGCCAGCTCCACCACCACCGCGGTCTTCGACCGGCCGCTCAGCTCGGGGACGATCTGCTCCGGCCCGAAGCAACTGGCCAGAGTCAGCATCCGCTGCGGCGCCTCCGGGCGCTGGCTGGCCACGTGCCGCGGGGTCACCCCCAGCATCTGATCGTCGAGCCAGGCGTCGATCATCGCCTTGCGGAAGCGCCACTGGTTGCCGACCTTGAAGCCCGGCAGCGCCCCGTCGTTGACCAGGTTCAGCACCGTGCGCTCGTTGACGCTGAGGTAGGCCGCCACCTGCTTGACGGTCATCAGCCGGTCTTCCATCGGTCGCCCCCGTCGAGAGCTCGAGGCCCCACAATACCCGGTTTCCGGCTCTGTGGTTTGGTTGACAGATTCGGCCGATTACGTAGGATTACGTCCGCTGTCAACGGATGACATCGCCGCGCAGCAGCTGCCGTTGACCGGCGAATTTCCTCAAGAATCTCAATGCCGAAACCGCCCAGCCCCCACCGCCTGTTGCTCTTCGACGAGCGCGAGGAGGCCTCGGGGAGCGTGCTCGGGGCGCTGGCCGACGCCTTCGCGGTGACCCGGGTGAAGAGCTTCGTCGAGGCGGTGCCGCACCTGGGCCAGGTCCAGGTGGCGATGGTCTACCTGCCCGAGCCCGATTTCGTGCGCAACACCTTCCTGGCCGAGGCGCGGCAGGCGGCGCCCTCGCTGACGGTGGTGGCGCTCTCTTCTTCGGTGACCGATTCGCTGCAGCAGGTGCTGGCCCGCTTCGGGGTCAGCGCGCTGTTGCCGGCGGCCACCAGCGCCCCGGAGCTGGTGCGGGCGCTTCACGACGCTATGGCTTCTCGCGGGGAGCAGTCATGACCCAAGTCCTCATCGCCGCCGGCGTGCTGATCGCCGGGGCCGCGCTGGCGCTGCTGCTGCGCAACAACGTCCACCGCGCCTGGGCGGCCCTGGCCAGCCAGGCGGTGGCCACGGTGCTGGTGGAGTCGGTGGCGGTGCCCACCTTGCTCGAGGGCACCGACTGGCGCGGCACGCTGCGCTGGTCGTATCCGGCCGAGGCCATCGCCGCCCACCTCGACCCGCTGAGCGCGTTCTTCCTCTCCTGGTCGCTGCCGATGACCTTGCTGGGGACGCTCTACGCGCTGGGCTACCTGCGCCCCTACTTCAAGACCCGCAACGCCGGCCCCCAGTTCGCGCTGCTCAACATCACCTCGCTGTCGTTCCTGCTCATCTACACCATCGAGACGGCCACCGTTTTCCTGCTCGGCTGGGAGATCGCCGCCGTGGCCGCCTGGCTGCTGGTGATCTGGGACTACCCGAACCAGAAGATCCGCTTCGCCGGCTTCAACTACCTGGTGTCCACGCACGTCGGATTCTTCGTGCTGGTGGCGGCGTTCATGCTGATGCACGCCCACACCGGCTCGATGGACTTCGAGGCCTTCGCCCAGTTCCTGCGCGCCCCGAGCCCGCTGCGCGGGGTGACCTTCGTGACGCTGGTGGTGGCTTTCGGCCTCAAATCGGCATTCTTCCCCTTCCACACCTGGCTGCCGCGGGCGCACTCGGCGGCGCCGGCGCACGTCTCGGCGCTGATGTCGGGCGTGATCCACAAGGCCGGGCTCTTCGGGCTGCTGCGCTTCACCCTGCTGATGGGCCAGCCGGAGGAGTGGATGGGATGGGCGCTGATCGCCTTCTCGGCGCACTCAGCGGTGATCGCCGTCGCCTACACCACCGCCCAGCGCGACCTGAAGCGGCTGCTCGGCTACTCCTCGACCGAGAACGTGGGCATCGTCGGCATGGGGATCGGCCTGGGCTACCTGGGGCTGGCCTGGCACAGGCCGGCGCTGGTGGCGCTGGGGTTCACCGGCGCCATCCTGCACATCGTCAACCACGCCTTCTTCAAGTGCCTGCTCTTCTACGCCGCCGGCTCGGTCTACCGCGCCACCCACCTCATCGACCTCGAGCGGCTGGGTGGGCTGGCCCGCAAGGTCCCCTGGACCGCGGCTTTCTTCCTGCTCGGCGGGGCGGCGATCTCCGGGCTGCCGCCGTTCAACGGCTTCGTCAGCGAGCTGCTGCTCTACGCCGGCTTCCTCAACGGCGGGGTTCCGGCGGGCGTGGAGCGGATCGCGCTGATCATCGCCGCGGCGGTGCTGGCGCTGGTGGGCGGGATCTCGATGCTGGCGATGACCCGGGCCTTCGGGGTCACCTTCCTCGGCGCCCCGCGCGACGCCTCGGTGCACGCCGAGGCCGACAGCTCGAAGTCGATGCGCGCGGCCATGGCGGTCTGCGCGTTGGGCGTGGTGCTGGTCGGGCTGATGCCGGCGGCCGCGCTGAGGGTCATCGGCCCGGCGGCGGCGCTCTTCACCCGGCTGCTGCCCGGGGGCGGGGACGTCGGCGCGGCCAACGCCCTGGTGGCCAGCACCGTGACGCCGGTGAACGTGGCGGCCGGCCTGTTCCTCGGGCTGCTGGGGGCGCTGCTGCTGGTGCGCCGGATGCTCGCCGGTAGCCAGCCCGCGCCGCGCCACGTCACCTGGGGCTGCGGCTACACCGCGGTCTCGCCGCGGATGCAGTACAGCGGCACCTCGTTCTCGCTGCAGTTCGTCGGCGTCTTCGAGGCGGTGCTCAAGCTGCTCAAGCGAGTGAAGCTGCCCCAGGGGCCGTTCCCGGCCAAGGGAAGCCACCTCAACACCACCTGCGTCGACTCGGTGGAACAGAAGATGTTCGAATCGCTGGGCCACAGCGAGAACCTGGCTCGGCGCATCGCCTCGCTGGTGTCGGCCGAGCCCACTGCGTCCTTCGCCGTCGGGCTTCTGGCGCTGGCGGCCATCGCCGCCGTGGCTCTGGCCAGAGGAGGTCTCCCGTGACCGTCGCGCTCTACGTGCTGCACCTGGGAGCGCTGCTGCTCCTGCCGATCCTGGTGATCGGCGTCATCAACCGCACCCGGGCGATCTGGGCCGGCCGCCGCGGGCCGCCGCTCTTGCAGACCTGGTTCGACCTGCGCCGGCTGCTGCGCAAGCAACCGGTGTATAGCGAGGTGACCACGTCGGTGTTCCGGGTCGGTCCGCTGGTGGTGCTGGCCTCGGCGCTGGCCAGCGGAGCCTTCGTGCCGATGCTGCGCGACTTCGCCCCCTGGCCGCTGGGCTTCGACTTCGTGGCGGTGGCCTACCTCTGGGGCCTGGGGCGTATGGCGATGATGCTGGCGGCGCTCGACGCCGGCAGCTCGTTCGAGGGCATGGGCGCCAGCCGCGAGGCGACCTACGGCGCGCTGGTGGAGCCGGCGCTGTTCCTGGCGCTGGGGACGCTGGCCCTGGTCACCGGGGGGACCTCGTTCTCCCAGTTGATGAACGTGGGCTTCGGCGACCCGGCGCGGGCGGTGATCGTGATCGGCTGCGCGGTGGCGCTGCTGATCGTGCTGCAGGCCGAGGCGGCACGGGTCCCGGTAGATGACCCGGCCACCCACCTCGAGCTGACGATGATCCACGAGGTGATGATCCTCGACCACAGCGGGCCGGAGCTGGCGGCGCTGCAGTACTCGGCGGCGATGAAGCTCACCGTCTGCGCCGCGCTGGTGGCCTCGCTGCTCAACCCGGTGCCGGCGCAGTTCGGGGCAGTGGCGGTGGCGGGCGCCAACCTGGCGCTGACGCTGGTGGTGGCGATCGTGGTCGGACTGATCGAGGGGTTGGTGGCGCGCCTCAAACTGAGCGCGATTCCGCAGTACCTCACCGTCGCGGTGGTGGCGGCCTTCGTGGCGCTGCTGGCGGCGACCTGGCTGCGAGGAGGTGCCGCGTGAGCCTGCCGCTGCTGATCTTCATGGTGGTGCTGCTGACGCCGCTGGTCACCGCCACCTGGCGCCTGAGCGTCTGGGGGCTGGCGTTCCAGGGCGGGCTGCTGGCGTGGATGGCCGTCGGGCGCCTCCACGAGCTGAGCCTGGACTCGGCGATCGCCCTGGGCGACCTGGGCCTGCTGCGCGGGCTGGTGGCGCCGCTGATCCTCTATCTGGTGTTGACGCGGCTGGGGACGCCGGAGCGGGTGGAGTCGATTCCGGCCAATTTGCTCTCCTGGACCATGGCCGGCGGGCTGGTGCTGGTGGCCTTCCGCTTCGCCCAGCAGTCGGGGCTGGCCGGAGAGGGTCTAGGCGCGACTCACCTCGCGGTGGCCACGACCGCGCTGCTGCTCGGCTTCTTCATCCTGGCCACCCGCCGCGAGCCGCTCAGCCAGATCTTCGGGCTGCTGCGCATCGAGAACGCGATCGCGCTCTTCGAGCTGGCCTCGGCCCACGAGCCGCCGGCGCCAGTGCGCCTGGCGCTGAGCGGGATCTACCTGGCGACGGTGCTCACCTTCGTCAGCTTCCTGGTGCGCTTCTCCGGGCGCCGCAATCCTTCCCATCCGCCTGAGGAGGTGCTGCTGTGACCTCGGCGAGCACCCTGTCCGGCGCCCTGCCGGCTCCTGCGCCTGCTCCGGCGCCTGCTTCCACTCCGGTTCCCTGGTCGGTGGTGGCCTTTGCCGCCGGCGCGGTCCTGCTGGCGATGGCCGCCGGCGCGCTGGCCCTGGTCCCCGACGGCACCTTGCTGAACGGGACGGTGGTGGTCGACGCCACCTCGCGGCTGTTCCTGGTGCTGATCGACGTCGTCGGCGCCGGAATCGCCCTCTACATATGGGGCCGGCTGCACGCGGAGCCGCGGCTGGCGGAGTACATCGCAGGCTGGGTCGGCGCCGCGGCGCTGTTCCTGGTCTTCTCCAACCTGGCGGTCCTCTCCAACCACCTGCTGTTGGGCTGGGCCTTCCTCGAGGCGACCACGCTGGCGGCGGTGCCGCTGATCCGCTTCCGCGGCACCAAGGCCTCGCTCGACGCGGCCTGGCGCTACCTGGTCTTCTCTGGGCTGGGGCTGGCGCTGGTCTTCCTGGGCTTCGCCTGCCTGGCTCGCAGCCTGGAGACGGCGGGCGCCGCGGTCTCGTTCGAGCTGGAGTCGCTGGCCCGGGCCCGCGCCACCGGCGACGGCTGGTGGCGGCTGGGCATCGCGCTGACCGTGCTCGGCTACGGGACCAAGCTCGGCCTGGTGCCGATGTTCGCCTGGCTACCGGACACCTATGACTCGGCGCCGCCGGCCACCACCTCGCTGCTGGCGGCGGTGCAGTCCAACGTGGCGCTGCTGGGGCTGGTGCGGGTGGTGCAGATCGCCCGGGTGCACGACAGCGACCTGGTGAGCTTCGAGCTGATCGCCCTGGGGGTGGCCACGATGGTGGTGGCCTCGTTCGGCATCATCGTCTCCACCCGCTACAAGCGGCTGCTGGGCTACGCTTCGATGAACCACGCCGGGGTCATCGCCATCGGGCTGGGGCTGGGCGGCGAGGCCGCCTACGGCGTGGTCGTCTACGTGGTGAGCAACGCGGTCATCAAGGCGATCCTGTTCCTCTCCGCCGGCAAGATCCAGGCGCACTACCGCTCCGAAGAGATCAAGGATGTCTCCGGCCTGGTGAAGCAGCTTCCCTACAGCGGGCTGTTCTTCATGGTCGGCACCTTCGCGCTGCTGGGCTTGCCGCCGTTCGGCAGCTTCGTGGGCGAGCTGATCATCATGAGCGGGCTGGTGGGCCGCGAGTTGTTCGTGGTGTTCGTCGCCTTCGCCGCCGCGCTCACGGTGAGCTTCGTGGCCACCGGTCGCTCGATGTTCCCGATGATCTGGGGAACCTCGCGGCCCGGCCTCGACCGGCCGCGGATCCCGTTCCTGGCGGTGTTGCCCAAGTTCATCTTCGTGGCGCTGCTGCTGGCCATCGGGTTGTACGTGCCCACTTCCATCAACGAGCTGTTCCGGCAAGTCGCCGCGTCCGTGGGGGGCCGATGAGCGCCACCTTGAAACTGGAAACCCCCAAACCCAGCGCCCCGGGCGAGTTCTTCCAGGCGCTGCGCACGCGACTCTCCGACGGCGCCAGGCTGGTCACCTTCTACGGCAGCCCCGCCGATGATTCGGCGCAGGTCGCGCTGACCGCGATCCTCGAGGAGAAGAGGGCACTGCAGCCGCTGCGCACCAGCGTGGCGAAGGTGCCTGGGTTCCACTCGCTGTCGCGCGAGCACCACACCCTGCACATCTTCGAGCGCGAGGTGGCCGAGCAGGAGTCGGTGGAGGTCCATGGCCATCCCTGGCTCAAGCCGGTGCGCTATCCCAAGTCGGCTCCGGCGCCGATGCGCGACTACCCGTTCTACGAGCTGGCCGGCAAGGAGATCCACGAGGTCGGGGTCGGCCCGATACACGCTGGGGTGATCGAGCCGGGCCACTTCCGCTTCATGTGCCTGGGCGAGATGGTCCATCACCTCGAGATCCAGCTCGGCTACCAGCACCGCGGCGCGGAGAAGCTGCTGCTCAAGCCGAACCCGCGTGCGCTGGCGCCGCTGGTCGAGACCATCGCCGGCGACACCAGCATCGCCCACGCCTGGGCCTACTGCGCGGCGATCGAGGCGCTGGCCGGAGCGGAGATCAGCCCGGCCGCGCAGTTCTCGCGCGGCATCGCGCTCGAGTTGGAGCGGATCGCGATGCATCTGGCCGGCCTCTCGGGCATGGCCACCGACATCGCCTTCCTCCCCGGCGGCACCACCTGGGGCCGGCTGCGGACCACCGCCATCAACACCGCGATGCTCCTGTGCGGCAGCCGCTTTGGCCGCGGCTGGCTGCGGCCGGGCGGCGCGCGGGTGGCCTTCACCGCCGAGCTCAAGGACGCGGTGCGCGCGAATATGAAGTTGCTGGAGCGGGACCTGGCGCCGATCAACAAGCACTTCCTCGAGGCGCACACCGTCCAGCACCGGCTCAAGGGCGTGAGCGTGCTCACCTCGAACCAGGTGAAGGAGCTGGGGCTGGTCGGGATGGCAGCGCGCTGCGCCGGCGTTACTCTCGACGCCCGCGCCTCGCTGCGTTCCGCGCCGTGGGACAAGCTGTCCATCGAGCCGGTGATCGAGCCGACCGGCGACTGCTGGGCGCGGGCGCGGGTGCGCATCCGCGAAATTGATGCTTCGCTTAAATGGCTTAATGCCGCGCTCGACAAGATCGAGCCCGGTCCGGCGCCGACTTCGAAGGTGGGAGCGCTGGCGCCCAACTCGCTGGCCGTCGGAGTGTGCGAGGGCTGGCGCGGCGAAGTGGTGCACGTTCTCGAGACCGACGGCCGCGGGCTGCTGCGCCACTACCGGGTGCAGGACCCGTCGCTGCGCAACTGGTTTGGGCTGGCCCAGGCGATGCGGGAGAACGAGATCTCCGACTTCCCCATCACCAACAAGAGCTTCGACCTGTCGTATTGCGGCAACGACCTCTGAGGAAACCGGAATGCTGAACGCGCTCAAGGTGAGGATGTCGCAGGGCAAGCAGTACATCCGCGACGTGCGGGCGGCGGTGCCCAAGGGTTTCCGCGGCCGCCCGCTGATCTCCAACGCGGCCTGTCAGGCCTCGTGCTCGGCCTGCGCCGACGTCTGCCCCACCGCCGCCATCTCCCTGGAGCCGGTGCGGCTGGACCTCGGGCGCTGCATCTTCTGCAGCGAGTGCGCCGCTGCCTGCCCGGCCTCGAAGATCGCCTTCACTCCCGAGGTGCGAATGGCCGGCGCCGCTCCGGAGAGCCTGGTAGTGGGAGCCGCGCAGTCGGTCCCCTCACCGGTAGCGGTCTCGGCGGAGCTCAAGAAGCTGTTCGGCCGCTCGCTCAAGCTGCGCTCGGTTTCGACCGGCGGCTGCAACAGCTGCGAGCTCGAGTGCAACGCCATGGCCAACGTCAACTTCGACTTCGGCCGCTACGGCATCGACTGGGTGGCCTCGCCGCGTCACGCCGACGCGCTGGTGTTGAGCGGGCCGCTGACCCGCAACATGAGCGAGGCCCTGGAGCTGGCCTGGGTCGGCCTGCCCGATCCCAAGTTCGTCATCGCCTTCGGCGCCTGCGCCATCTCCGGCGGCCCCTACGCCGGCTCCGAGGCGCTCGAGCGCGGCTTCTCCGAGCGCTTTCGCCCGCAGCTCTACCTGCCCGGCTGCCCTCCGCACCCGCTCACCTTCCTGCACGGGCTGCTCGATCTGCTCGGCTTGGAGGTCGAGGCCAAGCCCCGCGAGCCGGCGCCGGCACCGAGCCCGGGGCAAAAGCCGGCGGGCGTCGAGCCCTGGGTGGCTCCCAAGGGCTAGAGGTTCCGAGGCTCACTCGAGCTTCCGGATCACCCGCCGCAGCAGCTCGACGAAGAGAGAGACCCGGGCCAGCCGCGCCTTGCCGGGCGGGCTCACCGCCCAGACCGGAATCGGAGCCAGGCGCCACGCCGGCAGCACTCTGACCAGCTCGCCTCGCTGAACGGCCTGTCGGACCTCGCCCGCAGGGCGGGGCGCGATCCCCAGCCCGGCGCGCATCGCCTCGGCCTGGGCGCGGGCGTCGCTGCACTCGAAGCGACCGCCGATGCGCGCCGTCACCTCTCGACCTCCCGGCCCGATCAGGTTCCAGGCCAGCTCCGGCAGCGGCCCCAGCCGGCGCAGGCACTGGTGGTCGGCGAGCTCCCGCGGCTGCAGCGGGCGTCCGTGTCGCTCGAGGTACTGAGGTGAGGCCGCCAGGACGAAGTGCGCGCTCCCGACGGCGCGGGCGATGTTGGTGCTGTCGGGCAGCATTCCGACCTGCAGCGACAGATCGACCCCCTCCGCCACCAGGTCGACGGGCTCGTCCCTGACGATGAGCTGGAGCGAGAGCCCCGGGTGCTGCTCGAGCGCCGCGGCGAGCTCCTGGACCAGGGCGAACTCGATGGAGGAGGTCTTGACCGCGAGGCGAACCCGCCCCTGCAGCGCCGCGCCGGGCGCGACCGCCTGCTCAGCCTTGGCCGCGGTTTCCAGCAGCGCGACGGCGTGGGCGTAGAGCGCGCGCCCGGCCTCGGTCGGGGTGATGCTCCGCGTGGTCCGCTCGAAGAGCCGCGCGCCGAGCGTCCGCTCGAGCCGCGCCAGCCGCCGGCTGATCTGGTTGCGCGCCAGGTGGAGCACCTTCCCGGCGGAGGTCAGCCCGCCGGACTCCATCACCTGCGTGAAGATTCGGAGATCGTCGAGCGATTCGAGGCCCATGCGATTGTCCCTTCAATGGGACCAGTATTGTCCAACTTTGTCTCGATGTGGGGAGCAGCGTTCGGGGCTACCGATAGAGGGTCGCCGCACGCCGCGGCGCTCCCACGGAGACCCCAATGCCTCGCTCGAAAAAGCTGCTCCTCGGATTGTTCCTGTCGTCGCTCTCCACCGCCTGCGCCTCGGTGCCGGCCAGCGTCACCGCCTGGCGCGGTGGGCTGAGCCACACCACCGCCGCCGACGGCCAGCGCCTGGCCTACCTCGACGCGGGCCCCAAGGACGGCCCGCCCATCCTGCTGACCCACGGGCTGCCCACCAGCTCGTACCTGTACCGGAACGTGATCCCGCTGCTCACCGCGCGCGGATTCCGGGTGATCGCCCCGGACTTCGTCGGCTTCGGCGACAGCAGCAAGCCGGAGGACGCCTCCGAGTACGCCTTCCAGAAGCAAGCCCGCCGGCTGCTCGGCCTGCTCGATGAGCTCAAGGTCGAGCGTTTCGCGCTGGTGGTGCACGACCTCGGCGGGCTCGTCAGCTGGGAGATGCTCGAGCTGGCGAGCAACCGCGTCGATCGCCTGATGGTGCTCGACACCACCGCCTACGGCGACTCATTCACCCCGCCCTCGGAGATGCGGCAGCTGGGCGGCTGGATGGGCGGGATGATGTCCTCGACCATGAGCGGGTCGCTCTTCGGGCCCCGGCTGACCCGCAGCTTCCTGGGCAGCAACATGGGGCGCCCGGAGAAGCTCGACGCCGCGGCGGTGGACAACTACTGGTGGCCGCTCCACGAGGGCGCCACTCTCCCGATGCGCTCGGTGGCGCAGAACTTCGACCGGATCGTCGCCGAGTTCCCCCGCTACCAGGCGACGCTGCAGCGGTTCCGCGGGCCGTCCTCGCTGCTGTGGGGCAAGCACGACGCGGCCCTGAGCTTCGAGAAGAACTCGGCCCACTTCGCCCAGGACCTGCGCATCCCGCCCGAGCGCGTCCGCTCGCTGGAGGACGGCAGCCACTTCATCCCCGAGGACCACCCGAAGGAGGTGGCCGAGGCCATCCTCGAGCTGATGGCCTTGCCGACGCCTGCCGCTCCCTAGCCACGGCGCCTGGACGCTTGAAAGCCAGGCAAAAACCGAGGGGCGCCCGAGGCTTGGGCGCCCCTCGCCGCTGGGTCCGCCGCCCTCGCCCGGCGAGCCTGGAACGTTCGCTCCTGCGCCCCGTTGGCTACCCGATAGATTCGGCTTCGCCTCTGCTTTGATTGTTGTAAAGTGCGCGCCACCTCCCCGTGCCGGCGCGCTGCCCGCGTCGTGGCACCCCGGACGGCCTGACCACGAAGAAGGGACCCTCATGCGATTGTTCTCGGATTCGATTGGAAGAAAGGCGGTCATGGCGGTTTCAGGACTGTTGATGGTCCTGTTCCTCGTTGGCCACCTCGCCGGCAACTCCTCGATCTGGGGCGGCTCCAACGCCCTCAACTCCTACGCCTTTCACCTGCACGAGCTGCCGGCGCTGGTGTGGGGCACTCGGATCGTGATGGGGCTGGCGCTGGTCTTCCACGTGGTGCTGGCGATCGCCGTCACCTTGCGCAACCGCGAGTCGCACCCGGAGCGCTACGCGGTCAGCCGCTCGCTGCGGGCGACCTTCGCCGGCAAGACGATGATCTACAGCGGGCTGATCATCCTGGCCTTCATCGGCTACCACCTGCTGCAGTTCACCTTCCAGGCCACCCCGGGGCTGGTGATCAGCCGCGACGCCCTGCAGCGCTTCGACGTCTACGCGATGGTCAGCGCCGCCTTCCACACCGGGCCGATCGTGCTGGTCTACGTGGTGGGGATGGTGGCGCTGTTCCTCCACCTGGCGCACGGCATCCAGAGCGTCTTCCAGACCCTGGGGCTGAACAACGCCAAGCTGCTTCCGGGCTTCTTCGCCGGCAGCCGGGTGGCGGCGGTCATCTTCCTGGCTGGCTTCGCGGCCATCCCGGTTCTCATCTTCGCGGGCATCTTCGCCAAGTAAGGGGAAACAACGTGATCCTCGACGGCAAAGCACCGACTGGACGCATCCAAGATTCGTGGGACAAGCACCGCTTCGAGCTGAAGCTGGTCAACCCCGCCAACAAGCGCAAATACAAGGTCCTGGTGGTGGGCACCGGCCTGGCCGGCGCCTCGGCCGCGGCCAGCCTGGGCGAGCTCGGCTACAACGTCGAGGCCTTCTGCTACCAGGACAGCCCGCGCCGGGCACACAGCATCGCCGCCCAGGGCGGCATCAACGCCGCCAAGAACTACCCCAACGACGGCGACAGCATCTACCGGCTGTTCTACGACACCATCAAGGGCGGTGACTTCCGCGCCCGCGAGGCCGACGTCTGGCGGCTGGCGCAGGTGAGCAACAACATCATCGACCAGTGCGTGGCCCAGGGCGTTCCCTTCGCCCGCGACTACGCCGGCTACCTCGACAACCGCTCCTTCGGCGGCGCCCAGGTCTCCCGCACCTTCTTCGCCCGCGGCCAGACCGGCCAGCAGCTCCTGCTCGGCGCCTACTCGGCACTGTCGCGGCAGATCAAGGCCGGCACGGTGAAGATGTTCTCGCGCACCGAGATGCTCGACCTGGTGGTGGTTGACGGCGAGGCCAAGGGCATCACCGTGCGCGACCTGATCACCGGCGAGATCCGCAGCCACGTCGGCGACGCGGTGGTGCTGTGCACCGGCGGCTACGTCAACGTGTTCTACCTCTCCACCAACGCGATGGGCTGCAGCGTCACCGCGATCTGGAAGGCGCACAAGAAGGGCGCCTACTTCGCCAACCCCTGCTACACGCAGATCCACCCGACCTGCATCCCGCAGGCCGGCGACTACCAGTCCAAGCTGACGCTGATGTCGGAGTCGCTGCGCAACGACGGGCGGATCTGGGTGCCGAAGAAGAAGGAGGACTGCAACAAGTCCCCCGACCAGATCGCCGAGGAGGACCGCGACTACTACCTGGAGCGCAAGTACCCGTCGTTCGGCAACCTGGCTCCCCGCGACATCGCCTCGCGCGCCGCCAAGGAGCAGTGCGACGACGGGCGCGGCGTTGGTCCCGGCGGCCGCGGCGTGTACCTCGACTTCTCCACCGCCATCAAGCGGCTGGGCGAGGACACCATCCGCGAGCGCTACGGCAACCTGTTCGAGATGTACGAGCGGATCACCGACGAGAACGCCTACAAGCGGCCGATGCGCATCTACCCCGCGCCCCACTACTCGATGGGCGGGCTGTGGGTGGACTACAACCTGATGAGCAACATCCCGGGCCTGTTCGTGGCGGGCGAGGCCAACTTCTCGGTGCACGGGGCCAACCGCCTGGGCGCCAGCGCGCTGATGCAGGGCCTGGCCGACGGCTACTTCGTCATCCCCTACACCATCGCCGGCTACCTGGCGTCCACCAAGCCGGGCAAGGTCAAGGCCGATCACCCCGAGTGCCAGAAGTCGATCGCCGAGGTGAAGGGCTACGGCGAGAAGCTCTTGGCGGTGAACGGCAAGAAGACGGTGACCGAGTTCATCCGCGAGCTGGGCACGCTGATGTGGAACAACGTCGGCATGGCCCGCAGCGAGGCGTCGCTGACCGAGGCGCTCAAGAAGATCCCCGCCATCCGCGAGGAGTTCTGGAAGAACGTCAAGGTCACCGGCCAGGGCGCCGAGCTCAACCAGCAGCTGGAGAACGCCGGCCGCACCGCCGACTTCATCGAGTTCTCCGAGCTGCTGGCCCGCGACGCGCTGCACCGCAACGAGTCCTGCGGCGGCCACTTCCGCGTCGAGCACCAGTACCCCGACGGCGAGGCCAAGCGCGACGACGCCAACTACCTGTACTCGGCGGCCTGGGAGTTCAAGGGCCTGGACAAGGAGCACGAGCTCCACAAGGAGCCGTTGAAGTTCGAGAACGTCCACCTCGCGGTGAGGAGCTACAAGTAATGAGCGCTCAAGAACACGGGACGATGAACCT
This sequence comes from Myxococcales bacterium, assembly GCA_037442205.1. Lineage (GTDB taxonomy): Bacteria > Myxococcota > Myxococcia > Myxococcales > UBA5297 > JBBIQS01. Next base: position 53,253 of record JBBIQS010000044.1, on the reverse strand, counting down.
CAAGCTGATCGTCTGGCGCCAGGCTGGCCCCAATCAGCCGGGACGCTTCGAAACCTACGAGGCCAAGAACATCACGCCCCACCACTCCTTCCTGGAGATGCTGGACGTGGTGAACGAGGACCTGATCAAGGCCGGCAAGGACCCGATCGCCTTCGACCACGACTGCCGCGAGGGCATCTGCGGCATGTGCTCGGCGGTGGTCAACGGCGTGCCGCACGGCGGGCAGGAGCGCACCACCCTCTGCCAGCTGCACATGCGCAAGTTCAAGGACGGCGACGCCATCTATCTCGAGCCGTGGCGGGCGCGGGCCTTCCCGATCATGCGCGACCTGATCACCGATCGCAGCGCGCTCGACCGGCTGCAGCAGGCGGCGGGCTACGTCTCTTGCCACACCGGCGGCGTGCCCGACGGCAACGCCATCCCGGTCGGCAAGCCGCAGGCCGACTACGCCATGGACGCCGCCGAGTGCATCGGCTGCGGGGCCTGCGTGGCGGCCTGCCCCAACGGCGCGGCGATGCTCTTCGCCGGGGCCAAGGTCTCCCAGCTGGCCGAGCTGCCCCAGGGCCAGGTCGAGGCCCCGCAGCGGGTGGCGGCGATGATCCAGGCGATGGCCGACAACGGGTTCGGCAACTGCTCCAACCATTACGAGTGCCAGGCGGCCTGCCCCAAGGGCATCAACGTGCGCTTCATTGCCCGGCTGAACCGGGAGTTCCACAAGGCCCTGTTCAAGGACAAGGTCGGGACCCTCGACCCGACCGCCAAATAGCCGGCCGAGCCGAAGCGCACGCCCCTCGAATCCGCTCGGGATGACGGGCGCCGGCCTTCGGGGATAGCCTGATCAAGACGCGGGGCAGGGGACGGTTCGTCCCTTGCCCCGCGGCCGTTCAGAGGCCGGGAAGCGGCCCTCGCGCGTGAGGAGAAAAAGGTGAGCCTCGACCCTTCGCTGACCGAGCAACTGAAGCGGGTTCTCACCGCCATCGAGCCGCTGCTGCCCAAGCCGGTGCAGAAGATCGACTGGGCCAGCTGCCACGCCGCCAACTGGCGCCGCGGGCCGTTCGCCGGGATGCTGGAGCCGGTGCCGAGCATCGAGGGGATGCACCTCGACGACCTGCTGGGCATCGAGCCGCAGAAGAAGGCGCTCGAGGAGAACACCCGGCAGTTCTTGGCCGGGCTGCCGGCCAACAACGCGCTCTTGTGGGGAACCCGCGGCACCGGCAAGTCGTCGCTGGTGCGGGCGCTGCTGCACGCCTACTCGGCCAAAGGGCTGCGCATCATCCAGGTGGACAAGGACGACCTGGTGAGCCTGCCGGCGATGGTCGAGGAGCTGAAGACCCAGCCCTACCGCTTCATCGTCTTCTCCGACGACCTGTCGTTCGAGGTCGGCGACGCCAGCTACAAGGTGCTCAAGAGCGCGCTCGACGGCTCGGTCTACGCCCTGCCGGAGAACGTGCTGATCTACGTCACCTCCAACCGCCGGCACCTGCTCCCCGAGTACGAGAGCGACAACCGCGGGGCGATGATGGTCGAGGGCGAGCTGCACCACGGCGAGGCGGTAGAGGAGAAGATCTCGCTCTCCGGCCGCTTCGGGCTGTGGGTGGCCTTCCATCCGTTCAGCCAGGACCTGTTCGTCGACGTGGTGCGGCGGTGGGCGGAGAAGCTGGCCGCCAGGTCCGGGGCCACTCTGGAGTGGACGCCCAAGGCGCGGGCCGAGGCCATCCTCTGGTCGCAGCAGAAGGGCGATCGCAGCGGGCGCATCGCCTACCAGTTCGCCTGCGACTGGGTCGGGCGCGCGCTGCTGGAGCGGGCACAACCCGGGTAGGCTCGTCACCAGCAAGATGGGGGGCTCGCGCCGGGTCGGTTGATTCTGCACCCTGTCGCGGGTAGGGCTGATCCCATTCGAAAGGGAGGTATCCGATGAGAGCGATGGTTCGACTGATGATGGCCTGCGCGCTGGTGTCGGCGGGCGCGGGGTGCGGCGGCGGGGTCAGCGAGAACAATCCCTCCGGGAAGGACGCCGGGCAGGGGGCGGATGGCGGCGCGAATGCCACCGACGGCGGCAGCTCGCAGGGGGACGGCGGCGCGAATGCCACCGATGGCGGAAGCTCGCAGGGGGACGGCGGACAGCAGGGCACCCCGCCCTCGGCGCCGACGGCGCTCACTGCCACCGCCGCCAGCGGCCAGGTCACGCTGCAGTGGCTGCCGGCGACTGGGGCCGCCTCCTACAACCTCTACTGGTCGAGCTCGACCGGGGTCTCCAAGGCCAGGGGAAACAAGCTGTCGAACGCGAACAACCCGTTCGTTCATTCCGGCCTGACCAACGGAATCGCCTACTACTACGTGGTGACCGCGGTGAACGCCGGCGGCGAGTCCGCTGAATCGGCCGAGGCGAGCGCCACCCCGGAGCCGCTTCCCACCATCACTGGCTTCACCCCGGCGCAGGGCGCCATCGTGGGAACCGCGGTGACCATCAGCGGCACCAATTTCGACCCGACCCCGGCCAACAACGTCGTGAAGTTCAACGGCACGGCCGCGGTGGTGAGCGCTGCAACCAGGACCGACCTCCAGGTCACTGTTCCGGCCGGCGCCACCACCGGACCGCTCACCGTCACCACCCCCGGGGCTGGCACCGCTACCGCCCCGACCGACTTCAGGGTGTTTCTCCTGGACGAGGGCTTCGAGGGCAACGGCACTCCCACCGGGTGGAACCTCGTCGACAACATCGGCAACTGGGACGTCTGGCTGTTCGGCAGCTCGAGGGGGAATACCACCGGCGGCACCGGTCGCTATGCGATGGTCGACGGCAACGGCTCCAGCGGCTCCACCTGCACCGCGGGGCAGGACACCGAGCTCATCTCGCCGAAACTGGATCTGACCGGGCTGGCGAAGGTGACCCTCGAGCTCAAGACCGACCTCGACCCAGGCGGAGACGTGGCCAGCATCGACGTCAGGGTCGGTGGGACTCGCAACAACATCTACCGGCGGACCACCATGGTGGCCGGGCCCAAGACCCTCACCTTCGACATCACGCCCGAGGCCGCCCACAAGGCCAACGTCTCGATCATCCTCGGGTACGTCGCCCCGAACTGCTCGATGTCCTTCTGGAAGGTCGACGACGTGCGCGTCTACTAGCCGCTCCGCGCCGCTGCTCAGTCAACTGGTCGCCGCGCTCCCGCACCGGAGCGCGGCGATTCCACAGGCGTTCTCGAAAGTCCCTGGAAGGCGCGGCCAGCGGCGCGCAGTTCCCGGCGATTCGCTCACGGGCTGCAGACCAGCTGGGGCGACGCCACGCATCGAGTAGTGCCGGTGCCGTCATCGGCGCAATCGGCGTTGCCGAGGGCCGGGCCGCACTGCTCCGGGCTGTCGCAGGCGGCGCCGGCGGCCAGGAACGGCCGGCAAACCGGCGTCCCCGGCTGCGAGGCGTCGCAGAACGCCGAGAGCGGATCGCACTCGCCCTGGATGCACGGGCCCTGCCGCGGGCGCTCGACGCACCGATTGCTGCCACCCACGTCGCACACCAGTGAGCTCAGCGGCCCACCGCACTGGAAGGGCTGGGTGCACGAATCGCCCTTGCCCTTGGCGACCTCGCACGTCGCGTCGCCCGTGTCGTTGGCAAGGCAGAGCAACTCGCCGGTGGCACATCGACCTCCGGGCTGGCAGGCCTCGCCCAGGCCCGGGAGCGGCAGGCACAGACCGCCTTCGCAGGACAGGCCCGCCTGGCAGGTGTCGGCGGTGCCGCAGGGTTGTCGTGCTGCACCCGGTGCGGCCAGGGTCACGCAGCCATTGCCGTCGCAGACCTGGCCCGAGGCGCAGTCTCGCGCGTCGGCGCACTCGCCGGCCGCGAGCGCGGTGCAGGTGCCGCTGCAGCCCGAGGCGCTGTCGTCGCTGCTCTGTACGCAGCGGGTGCCGCGCACGCACTCGCCTTCGGCGATGCAGGACCCTCCGACCGCCACTCTGCCGGTAAATGCCTCCTGGCAGCCACTCAGGACCTGAACGCTGGCGAGGGAGTTGTCGCACGGCAGCGAGCGGATGGCCTCGGTGCACTGGCTGATCTTGCCGGTGTCCACGTCCACCTTGCCGGCCTGGACCGCGGCGAAGAGCGCCTCGGGGCTGTTGAATCCGCCGGCCTGGAGCGCCGATGCCGCCCGGCAGGCGTCCAGGTCCATCGGCGCCACCTGACAGCGCACGACGTACGAACACAGGGCGTCGCGAACCGCCGCCGCCTGGTCGAGGCTGAATGCGCCCTTGATCAGCGGTGGAAGGTCTGAGCCGTCGCCGGGGGCGCCACTTCCGCTCTTCCCCTTGGTGCAGGCCGCCGCGAGGACCGCGGCCAACAGCACTGCTCGCCTCTCTCTGCTCCCGCCCACTTTCATGTGCTCCTCCTGGTCCCACGCACTCGTCGGGCCGGGCGCGCGGCGCCGCGCAAGCTAGGCAGCTGGGCCTCGGCGCGCACGCTTTGGCGCCATCCCGCCAACATCGCAGCGGCGATCGCGGCGCCGAGGAAGCCCGACACCGGGCCGGCGCCCGTCTGACATCCGGATGGCAAACTTGCCGAGGCACCGAAAACCGGCGCCTCGGCGCCTGCATCGACCGAGCTCGTTCGCCCTTCGGCGCCCGGCGATTCCCAGGCCTCCAGCCTCGCCAGGGGGACGTCGGGCGCCTTCTGGGCCAGCAGCCGGTAGGCCGCCTCGGCGTCGATGCGGCCTCGGCCGAGGCCCGCAGCTCCGGATCCGACGGCGGCCTGGAGCAACGCGTCCTCGATGGCCTGGCGCGAACTGCCGGGGAAAGCGCCTTTGAGGAGCGCGAAGGCGCCGGCTACGTGCGGAGCGGCGTACGAGGTGCCAGAGGAGACGACGTAGGGATCGGATAGCGCTCCGCCATAGCTGAGATCCGCGGTCCGCACCTCGACTCCGGGGGCCGCCAGGTCTGGATAGATACGGCCGTCGCAGGCCGAGCTCCCGCGCGCGCTGAAGGGCGCGGCCGCTCCGTCGCTCGAGATCGCCCCGACCGCGAGATTCTCCGGGTAGTTGGCCGGGCTGACGCTCGTCCCGGCAGAGCCCACCCCGTTGCCGGCGGCAGAGACGAGCTCGACTCCGGCAGCCCTCAGCACCCGGAAATCGGCCTCGAACTCGAGGTCGCATTGGCCGACTTCCGAATCCAGACTCCAGGAGTTGTTGATGACGTCCGGCGCGTCATCGGTGATCGGGTCTTCGTCGGGATCGAGCATCCACTGCAGCGCAAGATGGATCGCGCTCAGACTCGCCTTGCCGCTGTCGTCGAAGATCTTGGCGGCAATCCACCTGGCTTCGGGAGCTACGCCCAGTCCGCCGCCGGCCACGATGATTCCCGTCGTCCCGGTGCCGTGGCCCATCAGGTCGGTCGGCGTTGGATGCTCGCCGTAGGGGTCGAACCAGCTGTTGTTCCCGCCCCGCCAGCGCCCGGTGAGATCGGGATGGGCGCCGTCGACGCCGCTGTCCAGGGTAGCGACCACCACTCCCGCCCCGCGGTGGCCCAGGGCCCAGAGCGCCGGGGCGTGGATCTCTTTCACGCCCCACCCTGGCTCAGGAGGGGCGCCTCCGCTCGCGGCCGGACGAGCGAGCCGTGCGTCGAGCCCAAGGCGATCAATCCCTGGCAGCGTCGCGAGGTCGAGGATGAGGCCGACCGGCATTTCGCAGGAGATGGCGCCGATTGCCCAGAGGACCCGGAGCCGGGTGGCGCCGGCCGCCTCGAAACGGGGACGCCACGTTCGCTCGGTCTCCCGCGCCCGGTCGCGGAGTCGTTGGAGGAGGTGCCGCCGGGAAGTTCCGCTCTCCCCGGCGAACGGAGCATTCGGCGGAGTGAAATGGATGATCACAGCCAGCCGCTCGGACTTGCTGGTCGCCAGCGCGGAACGCAGTCGCGGGTCAAGCTCTGCGGCCGAGGCCGCAGCGCTGATCGCGAGGAGCGCGACGGCAAGCTGGAGCGACTCAGGCGGCCTGGTCATGACATCCTCGTCGCGGTCACTCGACGGTGAGGTGGCTGAGCTTGAGGTCGCCGATGGCCAGGGTCACCTTGCCGCCGCTCTTCACCAGGCCCCGCGGATTTCCGAAGAGGATGAAGTAGCTGCGCCCTGCCTCAGCGTTCCCCTTGGCGCGCAGCGTGCCGAGCTTGGGGAAATTCGGCACGTACAGGCTGTCGCCGGACGTCTCGTCCATCAGACGCGGCTTGGCGCTGGTTGCCAGCAGGGGCGCCGCCTTCTTCGCGTCGGTCACCCGGTAGCGCACGTCAACCAGGTAGCTCTGGGCATTCAGCCGCACCCCGAGCAACTGGATGCCAAAGCGCGCTTCCATCTCTGCCTCGCTCGTCCGCCTGGCGCAGCCGGCGAGAAGGGAGCCGGAGAGCAGCAAGAGGAGGACCGCGGGGATTGGCTTCATGGGAGTTCGCCTCGGAACGCGAGTCAGACAACGTCTAGAACGGCACCGAGAATGGGCGCGGAGCCGGCCGCGCCAGGCGGAGCGGGCCGCTGGTGAGAGCCAAGTCCTTGCCCGAGATCCGGACGGTGTAGTCGCTGGCCGGCGGCAGACTCCTAGGCACGAACCAATGGAAGACGCCGCGATCGGCCGGGACGGCCCGCGCCAGGGTCTTGACCACGCGCCCTCCGCGGAGCAGCTCGATTCTCACCGGGCCCGGATCGACAAGAGGCTTGCGGCTGAACCGCCAGGTGAGCGGCAGGATGGCACCGGGTTTGAGGAACGCCCCCTTCCCGCCTCCGACCGAGACTCCAGCTGCGCTGGCGGGCGCGAGCGGGGCGTCTGCGATGGCCAGGTAGGCGAGCTGGCCGCCTCCTGGAAGCGCGGCATTGGTCAGGTTGAGGCTGCGGTCGAACACCGCCAGGTTGCCGGAAGTCGCCGGCGCCAGCAGCGCGTCCAGCGTCTTCCCCGCCGGCAGCAGCACTCCGTACTGCTGTCGCGGGGCGGGGAAGGCAGTGCCCTGGCTGACGTAGCTGTAGGGGCTGCCGTCCTCGGCGATCACGCTCAGGTACTGGTTGACCAGGGTCGGGGTCTTCTCCTTGAGCCCGGCATTCAGCAGCCGCAGCAGCGTGGTCTTCCCCACCTGGCCTGCCTTGGCGATCGGCTGCAGCGTCGGGCTGGGCTGCCCATTGATGAGGAAGAACTTCGGCCTGTAGCTCACCGTGCTCGTTCGTTGGCCAGGCAGCGTCGGCGCCGGAAGAGCGGGCGGCGCGGTGCCGTAGCGCCCGGAGGCGATCGAGTAGTGGAGCTCCGGGTCGATCTCGCTAAAGACCAGCGTCACGTCGGAGTCGAAGGCGGTGGACGGATCACCATAGGCCTGGCCTCTGGCCGGCAAAGCGGCGCCGGGGACCGCTGGAGTCGCCGCCGGATAGACCTTCAGCGCTCCGTAGAGTCCCATCTGCAGCTGAACCGCGGGATGAGTGCCGCTCTGGTAGAGGTAGGTGCCCGGCCTGAGCCCGCTAAAGGTGTAGTGGGTCACGGCGCCGATCGCGGTCTCGGCGGTGAACGAGCGCACCCGCGAGGCTCCGTCCCCTCCCGCTCGCTGGCCGGTGGAGGCAACCCCGCTGACGCCGCCGGTGGCGGTGACGCTCACCCAAACCGGAGTGAGGTTCGCCGGCTGCCCGGGAATGATCAGCGAAGTCGGCTCGGAGATCATCGACGGCAATGCTGCCGGCGCCGCCAGGCCGTTCTGCAGAGAGACGTCGAGCGTGTCCCCTTCGGAGGCGACCAGCACTGGGCCAGGGACCTGCACCGGGCCGCAAGTGGAGAAGGTGGCGTCGGTGCACTGCGCGTAGCCCCAGAGCAGGACGTTCTCGTTCGGCACCGGGTTGAGCGCCGGGAAGCCGTTGTACTGGCCGGTGGGGATTTCGGCGGTCCCGGCCCGCAGGTAGTAGCTCCAGGTCGCGGCCCGGGCGTCGGCGGCGGCGAGGAGACAGAGCGCTGGCAGGAGATGGCGAAGCTGGATCTTCATGTTCCCCTCGGGCCTACGGAATCGGGACGGAGTAGGGCAGCACCAGCGACATCGTCGCCAGCCCGCCGATGAAGATGTTGTTGGTGGTCAGCTCCCGCTCGGAGTGCGAGTGCCACATGAACGAGAGCCCGGAGAACGGGTTCTGGTTCGAGTGATAGGAGCCGGTGTTGGGGTCGATCGGTGGAATCTCGCCGCCGATGCCGAGATACGGGCTGCCGCCGTACATCTGGCCGAAGGTGAGCTTGCTTGGAGCGGGCAGAACCACCGGGATCGGCCTGCCGTGGTCGGCGCACCACTCCCCGGTCGTCGGGTCGAACCCGGTCTGCCCGAGGAAGGTCAGCAGGTTGGTGAGTCGGCACGGAGGCGCGGCGCAGGTGGTGCTGCAGGCATGGGAGCCGGGAGAGCCGTACACGTCCCAGCCCAGCTGCTGGCCGGTCCACGGACCCCAGATCGCGTCCACCGTCTGGCCGGGCACCGCGGTGGTGGTGTAGTCGGAGATCGGCAGGTCGGCCAAGCCCGCGGCCGGCGAGCTCTGCAGCAGCCGTCCGTCGCGGGCGATCACCAGGTGGTTTTGTCCGTGGGTGTGAAAGGGATGGAGGTCGCGGCCGCCGCCCACCATCCGCATCAGCACGCTCTCGAGCGGATGCATCATCGGCATCGCGCCGTACGGCTGGCTGGGGAGCCAGGCGGCGAAGTCCGGGGCCATGGTGTCGGGGAAGTTGCGCCCGTTGATGAACCAGGCGGTCGCGTGGCGCAGCGTGTCGTCCACCTGCGCCATCTGCCCGAACTCCACCAGCCGGTGGAACACCGGGTCCATCTCGCTGAAGAGGAAGAGGTATTCGCGATCGTAGTAGGCGTTCCTGGCGCAGTAGGCGTAGCCGTTGGCGGGCGCCGACGGGTTGGCCACCGTCGGGCAGGCGGCCTGGCCGATGGTGTTGGGACGGACGATCAGCGCTCCCACCAGCCCCATCTCCACCTGCAGCTCGGGCCTCGTTCCGCTGTAGTAGCCGTAGGTCCCCGGCTGCGAGGCCACGAAGGAATAGCTGACGGTCTCGCCGGGGCGCGCCTCCACGGCCAGTGCGCCCTGGACCCCGGCGCCCGCGGCGGCGGTCGCGCTCTGCCCGGGGAAGAGAAGCGAGGTGTTGGCCGGGGCGTTGCCGGGCAGGGTCGGGATGCGGTTGGTCAACGTGACCACGACTCGCTCGCCCTGGACGACGTCGAGGGTGGGCCCGGGGTACTGCAGGCAGCCGCCGGTCGGACAGCCCGGGGTGGCGGACTGCGAGGCATATCCCCACACGTAGGCGGTCTCGCCGTCGCCCATGGAGATCCGGCCGTCGGTGGCGGTGAGGTGGAAGGTCCTCGTCGTTCCCTGGAGGGTCCCCGGGTCGCTTGCGATGGTGGCTTGGGCGCTCGTCGCCGCGAGCATCAGCGCTGCGATCAGGCCCGCGGCGGGCCAGCTGCCTTCGAGCTTCGGTCTCATGGACGCTCCTGATCTCGAGAAGGGAGGGACGTCTTAGGGCGCGACGACGATCTCGGTCATGACGCCGCCGAAATCCTGCGAGTCGTTGCTCAGGTAGTTGAGGTTGCTGGCGTAGAGGAAATAGGTCCCTGGCGCGGCGTTGGAGGTGTCGATCAGGACGTCGTTGGCCTCTCCGCCGCCGAGGGTCAGCGAGTGGGTGTCGTAGTAGTAGGTCAGCCCGGTGGGCCCCTTGAGCTGGCGCGCCCCCTGTCCCACGACCTGCATCGGCAGTCCCAGCAGCGTCAGGGTGTAGAAGTCCACCGTCGCCAGGCTCGAGATCCGAAGCAGAACCTTCTGTCCGCGGGTGGCAGTGATCAGCGCGCTGGTCTCCTGCGAGCGGATTCCTAGCGAGTTGAGGATCGGCGCGGTGCAGGCCGGGTAGCCGGCGGTGGGCGCGGGAAATGCCGAGGCGCCGCAGGGGTTGACGGTGTCGGGGTAGCCGCGCCCGTTGAGCAGCACGTAGGTGTCGGTCATCCCGGCGAAGTCGAGGTCGTTGTACGAGTTGTCGGCGTGGTGGAAGTCGGGGTCGAAGGCGGTGATCTGGATCGGATACGAAACGTCGTAGCCGGTGGACCCACACATCGGGCCTGGGGTCGGGCAGTCGTTGTAGGCGAAGGTCGAGTAGCGCTTGCCGCCGAAGGTCTGCGGTGTCCCGTCTTGCTGCGGCCGCACGTAGAGGTTGCCGAGCATCCCCATCTGCAGGTGCTCCGCCGCCTCCACGTGGCAGTGGTACATGTACGTGCCCGGCTCGACATTGGCGTAGTAGTAGGTGAGCGTCTCGCCCATGTTCACGGCGATCGAGGCCATCGGCTCGCCGTCGAAGATCGACGAGGCGTTGGGGAAGCCGTGGTAGTGCACGGTGTGCGGGTCGAACAGGTCAGGCCGCTCCACCATCCCGACGTTGGTCAGGCTGAGGTAGAGCTCCTGCCCGGCCTGGACGTTGATGGTCGGGGCGCTGGTCTGGGCCCCGCGCATTCCGCCCGGCGCAGCCGGGTCGCTGGCCATGTTCAGCACCTGGTCGGTCGGCACCCCGGTGACCTGGCGGAAGCCAAAGACGTAGATGTCGCTGCCGTCGCCCATCTGCACGTGGCCGTCGCCGGCGCTGAGCGCCTTGCAGGCCACCTGGTGCGGCCCGCCGGCGTCGCGGTAGCTGCACTCGATGTTCCCGGTGGCGCCGACGAAGTGGGCGCCCTTGGCAGGGTCGAGTCGCGCCGGGTCGGCCTTGCCGGTGACCGGGTCCGACAGCAGGCATGGGCACTGGATGTTGACCTCCGCGGCGGCCGGCAAGGACGTCGACAGCATCGCCACGGTCAGCACTGCACGGCAGGCGGAAAGCCTGATCGCTCTCATGTTCTTCCTCCAATATCGCTAGGGCTCGACCGCGCGGCTCACCAGGGGAACCAGACCTCGGCCGGGTAGTACTGGTCGGCGCCGATGTCGACGCGGGTGCCGGTGGGCCGGCGCTGGTTGTCGTAGTCCCGCGACAGCTCCGGCCAGCGGGTGGAGAGCGGGAGGTTGGCGGCCTGCAGCTGCTGGAGCGCGTTCAGGAAGGGGTTGCCGCTCAGCAGCGCAGAGAAGGAGATGGCGTTGCGCGGGGTGCGGGTGGCGCCGCGCCCGATGGCCGGCGAGCCGGCCTTGAGGTGGTAGTCGCCGTAGAGCAGATCCGCCGCCGACATCAGGCCGTTGGGGACGAAGGTGGCGGTGACGTAGTTGCCGAAGGCCGCGCCCTTGGAAGAGGCCTGGTAGAGGTCGAAGTAGGGCCGCACGAACAGCGGGTCGGCGAAGACGTTTCCGAAGCCGGAGTAATTGGCGCGGTTGGTGGCGTCGGGGGTGAGGACGCCGTTCTGGACGATCATCCGCGTGGTCGGTGCGGCGCCGTAGACCGCCAGGTCCCAGAAGACCGGGGGCTCGGCCGGGCCGCACAGCCCCTGCACGTCGGGCCGCAGGCCGCCGAAGCCGTTGCAGTAGGCGGCGTCCCAGTAGAAGGAGCGGTTCTGCCAGATGATGTTGTTCAGCAGCAGCGGGTGGGTGAAGACCTTGAGCGTGGGCGGGATGTTGGCGCCTGCCAGAGCGGCGGCCAGCCCGGTGCTGTGGGCGTAGGAGGCGATGCCGCCGACTCGAGGAATGGAGTTGGCCAGGCCGCCGATGGCTTCGCCCGGGGGCGGGCAGATCTGGCCCGGAGGCGCGCCTTCCACGCACGGGCCGCCGAAAGCCCCTGAGCCGGTGGCGGTGCTGTCGTTGCGGGCGATGGTGTTGTGCGTGATGTTGGCCAGCACCGTGTCGTCGAACGACAGCCCGCCGCCGTGGTCGGCGCTGGAGTTGTCGACCACGATGTTGTCGAAGAGGTTGAGGCGGAACCACTTGCTCGGATCGCGGCGGCTGTTGGCCACGTCCTGACCGTTGAACATCAGGGTGCGCACGCCGCCGCCGTCGTCGCCGGCCTTGTTCCCCTGGATCAGGTTGTCGATCAGGTTCACCGAGCCGGCGCCTTCGCTCAGAGTGCCGGCGGCGGCGGTGTTGGGCGGCAGCTCGCCGCCGACGAAGATCCCGCCGCCCTCGTTGATCGACTCGTTGGAGACCACGACGTTGTGGGCGATCAGGCCGTTGGGGCTCAGGCCGTAGTGCGAAATCCCGCCGCCGTAGTTGATGGAGAGGTTGCCGCACACCAGGTTGGCCTGCACCTGGTAGTTGTCCGAGCCCTTGTAGAGCGAGATGCCGCCGCCGCCGGCCTGCAGGCTGCCGTTCACCGCCACGCGGTTGTGGTGGATGCGCGCGCTCTCGTTGTGCGAGCTGGAGTAGGCCGCGCCATTGAGCAGCGACGAGGTGCCCAGCCGGATCCCGCCTGAGAGGCTGCCCTGGTTGCCGTAGATCTCGTTGTTGCTGACCTGGAGATTGGGGGCGTAGCTGTTGACGTAGATGCCGCCGCCCGACTCGCTGGCGCCGGTGATGGTGAGCCCGTCGACGAGCGCGCCGGCGGCGGCGGTGAATTGGTTGGCGCAGCTGCCGCCGTGCTGGGAAGGATCGCAGCCCGAGACCATGATCCCGGCCCCGGTCTCGAAGACGGAGTTGTTGACCTGGCCGGGCGGGATGTCGATGCAGGGCGTGGTGCCGCAGCTGCCGCCGTTGGCCACCAGCGTCTGGAAGGCGGTCCGCCAGGCCTCCTTCATCGGGAGATTTCCCAGCGCCGCGGTGCCGTCGAGGATCGTGCTGGCGGCGCCCCAGCCCTGCAGCTTCACCGGCTTGTAGAGGATGACGTTCTCCTCGTACTTGCCGGGCCCAATCAGGATCAGGGCTCCGTTGGGCGCGGAGTCGACCGCCGGCTGGATGCGCATGCACTTGGTGGCGTCGGTGTAGGGATCGCAGTTGGCCGGCGGCGGGGCGACCTGCACCACCGGCACCGAGGGCTGGTCGACGTGGAGGGTGACTCCCACGGTGCTGGTCAGCGGCGCGCCGGCGTTGTTGGGATTGGTCCGGCTCACCACCAGCTCGCTGGTGACCACGTTCGCCGGCACCGTGGCCTGGATGGTGGTCGCGGTCCAGGCGAGGTTGGTGAGCGCCACCCCGCCAACGGTCACCTGGCCGTGGCCGTCGTCAGGTCCGAAGCTGTGGTCGCGGACGATGGTCGAGCAGTTGCTGCCCGCCGGCGGCGGGCTGGCGCTGCAGCCTGCGGTGGTAGCCGGCAGGTTGGGGTTGAAGTCGGGGTTGGGCACCTGGAGCTGGCCGACCGACTGGATGGTGATCTGGTAGCCGCCGCCGCTCGGGACCAGCGGCCCGCGCCCGTTGAAGTTGACCCAGGCGATCTCCGGGGTGTGGTCCACGAAGTCGCAATTGAGCGGGATGCGGTTCTCCACGAAGCCCGCCACCGGCAGCACGATGGTGTCCACGAAGGTGGTCTTGCCGGCGTAGAAGTCCCAGTTCTCGCGGATCACCTCCTGGCCATAGGCGGGGTTGAACCAGGGGTCGCTGATCCGCTGCCCGTAGGTCGGCGAGCTCGGGTTGCTGTCGACGATCGGCCCAGGGTCGTTGGGCGCGATGGTGTACAGGCCCGCCGACATCCCCAGCGGGTTCGGGGTGTAGATGGTGTAGGTCGAGGGGATGAGCCCGTCGAACTTGCCCCACTGGTCGGTGTAGAAGCGCGCCACCTCGGTGCCCTTCCAGTCCTTGATCGCCACCGGCAGCCACGACGGCGCGAAGTTGCTGCTGGCGTTCGGACTCTTGGGGTTCGACTCGAGGTGGAGATCGTCCGAGACCCAGCCCCAGATCCGGCTGGACTTGGGGACGTCGGTGAAGATGCGGAAGTCGACCACCGAGTTCTTGTCCTGGGCGACGTCGGTGAGCTTCATCGAGCACGAAGGCGCCATCGGCCCGGCGCTGGCCGGGTTGCAGTAGCCGAAGGCGTCAACCGTGCCGCCGCAGTACCAGCTGTTGGGCGCCGGGTACGGGGTGGGGATCTGCCAGTCGGGGAAGAGCTGGTGGAACTGCGGGACCGGGTAGTCGGGGCCCACGCACCTGGCCGGGTACATCTGGAAGGCGGCGTTGGGCTCGCCGAACTCGATGTTGCGCTCGCCCCACTTCAGGACCTTGTAGCCGGTGGGCGGGATCACTTGGACGATGTAGTTGCCGGGCGGCAGGGTGGGGACCACGGTCCCGGCGCAGCTGACGTTGGGATAGGAGGCAGTGACCGCTCCCTGGCAGTAGGAGTCGAAGGAGTAGGCGCCGTCGAAGACGCCGGGCCGCACCTGGTCCCAGGTCTGGAAGGTCTCGGCGCAGCTGCGGATGGGGATGCCGTTGACGGCCTGCGGCGCGGCCCACGGGGTCCCGGGCTGGCCGACGCAGCCCGAGGGGTTGTTGTCGTCCCAGCTGTCGGTGAAGGTGCTGTTGATCGGCGCGCAGGCCGCGCTGCAGGCCGTGCAGCTTCCGCCGGAGCAGGTCGCCGGGACCCACTTGCCGTTGGCGTCTGCCACCGCGTTGTAGAGGTTGACCTGCACCCGCGGGACGCCTGGCTCCCAGCTCTGCCAGCGGCCCTTCTCCGGGTCCTCCTGGGTCCGGCTGGTGGCGTAGGAGACGAAGCCGCGGATCCCGCCGTTGGCGTTGGGCGCGTAATTGCCCTTGCCCCAGTCGATGACGTTGGTCATGTCCGAGAAGAGCAGCATGGCCTGGCTGCGCACCTCGGCCCCTGGAGTGCTGGCCTGGGTCCGGTAGGGCAGACCGCCGGGCTGGAGCTGCGGGTTGATTCCCCACTTGGCCCACGGGCCGGGCGGCACCGGGCCGCCGTCGTCTGCCACCGAGGTGGCGCCGGTCGAGCGGAAGCGGCTGGTGTCGGTCTCGACCGAGACCCATCGCCACCAGGGAAAGAACTGGGCGAAGGAGTAGTCGCCGTTGGCGTCGGTGAGCTGGCTGGCGTAGAGCGAGCCGTCGGTGAAGCGGGCGTTCACCCGCATGTTGGCGATGCCCTGCTCACTGGGCTCGCGCAGGGCGTTGGCGTTGGCGTCGAAGAAGACGCTGCCTCGCAGCGAGCCGAACCAGCGGTAGACCGCCACCTGCCCCAGGTCGACCACTCCGCCGGCAGGCGGGATGGTGACGTTGCGGAAGTCGATGATCGCGTCGATGTCCTGGTCCCACGTCACCAGCTGGTAGAGACCGGGCGGGATGTTGGCGATGGAGAAGGTGCTGTCGGCGTTGCAGGGAGCGGTGAAGACCTGCTCGTCGGCGCCGCTCAGGTTGTTGAGCCCGACGTAGCAGTTGGGCACCGGCGCCCCGACCGCCAGCCCCGGCGAGAGCGGCGGGTGCATGTCGTGGGCGAAGACCACCTGGCCCTTGAGCGTGCCCCTGGCCCCGGTGCGGGAAGGGAGCGTCATCGGCATCTTCTTCACGAAGCCGTAGAACACCAGGTAGTTGAGCTGCCCGAGGGTGATGTTGAAGCGTGGCTCGGCGGCGCGGACCCAGGCGTCGTTGCCGCGGGTTCCCTCGAGGGTGGCGGTCAGCAGCCAGTCCGGGTCCTTGGCCGGCGGGATGGGCTCGATGGTGTACTTGTTCGGCGCCAAGAAGCGGATCACCGCCTCGCCCGGCGTGAGTGGGGCGCCGGTGTCCAGGTCGGTGCAGTTGGCGGCGTCGTAGGCGGGATCGCCGGTGGGGCAGGTGGTCAGGGTGCCGTTGCCCGTGTAGTCGATCACCGGCAGCCCGGTGAGCGGATCGGTGACGAACCGGTAGGCGCCGCCCGGGCCCTTGAGAGGCTTGCAGTAACCAGCCGGGCCGGTGCAGCCGGGCGGGGTCTCGCGCAGCACCTGGTAGCTGGTGCCGACCGGATTGCCCCAGGCGTCCTGCATCATCTTGCCGACGATGTCGGTGAGCAGGAGGTTGAATCCTCCCAGGCCCTGCTCCGCCGGCTGGTCGTAGGCGCCGTTGATCGGCTGGCTGTCCATGAAGACCAGCACCGTGATCTGGGAGGTCGGCACCGGGAAGGCGTGGACCACCACCTCCACCACCTGCTGTCCCGGGGCCACGTTGCGGCCGCTGAGGGTGTAGCCGGACTGGTTGGCGAACCACGGGCCGTTGGGCTGCTTGGCTGGATAGAAGAGCGGGTCCACGTGCCAGGGCAGCACCGTGACCATGTAGCGCCTGGCGGGATCGATCTTGCAGTCTGGGTTGGTGGCGGTGTCGACCGAGGACGCCCAGCGCAGCGGCCCGGCGGAGAGGGTCTGGGTATCGCCGGTGCAGACCACCGGCGCGTGGCTCTTGTGGATGTTCACCGCCAGGGTGTTGCTGGGGTCGGGCCAAGGCGCGCTCGGGGTGGCGACCCCGGGCGTGGCGTGGAACGAGTTGTCCTCTTCGATCAGGTAGCGGAAGCCGGCCTGGATCGGGACCAGGGTCCCGTTGGGCCCCTCGGTCTTGACCTCGACGGTGAAGGCCCGTGCCGTCGAGGAGGCGAGGGCGGCCAGCAGGAGCGGGGCAGCGATCAGCGCTTCGAGACCGTGGAGATGGCAGCGGGGCCGCATGGTTGCTCTGCTCCTGTAGGCGGGGTCGGTGCTGCGGGAAAGGTCTTGGCGCGTCCGGTCATGAGGCGGGAGGCCAACCGATGACGGGTGAGTGGGCGCCTGGACGCGCGCGGAAGCTCCAGGGAACGCGGCGCGCGCGGAGCTGGGCTCGTGCTTCGAACGGCAGATGCGGCTCGGTGAGAGGCGGGACCGAGCAACCGCGAGTTCGTTCGAGCATCGCCATCCCTCTCGAGCGTTGGCGGGCTCTCTGCGGGCCCGGCGTCGAGGGAGCCAATCTCAGGACGGCATTTCGGCGCGGCAAGGCGAGACGCGACCGCGGCGACGCTCTTTTATTGGAGTTGATCGTGGGGGCGCTAAGGACTTCGCCTCACGATGCCTGCCTTCGCACTCGCGCCGGAAGTCGGCGGATGCTGGCCGCCGAGGTAAGTTTCGCGGGAGGCCGCAGATGAGCGGCCGGCGGACCGTCCCGTGCAGTTCGACCCGACCAACCAGTTCATCCTGCACATCGCCCGGGGCTGCGACCTCGAAGGAAAGGCGGTCCTCGAGCTGGGGTGCGGCTCCGGGCGGATCACTCGCGACCTGGCCGCGAGGGCCCGCGAAGTGGTCGCCGTCGATCCCGACCGCACGGCGCTGCGGCGGGCGCGCGCCCAGGTCGCCGCCGGCAACGTCACCTTTCTTTCGGGCAGCGCGGAGACGATCGACCTTACCGGCCATTCGTTCGACGTGGCGGTGTTCTCGCTGTCGCTGCACCACGTTCCCCCGCCGGCAATGGACGCGAGCCTGCGCCGGGCGGCAGAGATGCTCTCGCCGGGCGGGAGGCTCGTCGTGATCGAGCCCGGGGATCAGGGAACGCTGATCGAGGCGGAGATGCGCTTCGACGTCGGCGACGGGGACGAGGGCGCCGCCAAGCAGGCAGCCCAGCAGGCGATGAGGCGCCTCGCCGGATTCAAACTGAGCGACACCGTGACCTTCCGGACGCTGTTCCATTTCGAGGATTCGGCCGACTTCCTCCGCCATCTGCCTTCGCGCAGAGGGGCCACGGGGCCCTGGGACGCGCTGGAGCGCTTCCTCGAGGAGCACCGCGAGGGCGACCGCGTCGTGCTCTGGGCGGAGCGGCGGATGAACGTGCTGGCGGCCGGGAAGTAATGGCGGCGGCCCGCGCTATAGAGCTCAGGCGAGCCCGTGCTCGCGCAGCTTGCGGTAGAGATTGCGCTCGCTGATCCCCAGGGCCCGGGCCACCTTGCCGCGGTGCCCGCCGTGGACCCGCAGCGCCCGGTCGATGTGCGCCCGCTCCAGCTCGTGCAGGGTCATCAGCTCGGACTCCCCTCCGGCCGCGGGCGCCGGCGCCGCCCGCAGCGCCGAGCGCGGGAGGTCCTTGACCTCGATCTCCGGTCCGTCCGAGACGATCAGCCCGTGCTCGAGCACGTGGAGCAGCTCGCGGACGTTGCCGGGCCAGTCGTGGCGCGCCAGCGCCTCCAGCGCCGCCGCCGACAGGCCCCGCGTCGCTCCGACTCTCGGCGCCAGCCGGGCGAGGAAGTGCTGGCACAGCGCGGGGATGTCCTCCCGGCGCTGTCTCAGCGGCGGAATCTCGATCCGGAAGGCATCGAGCCGGTAGAGCAGGTCCTCGCGGAACAGCCCCTCGGCCACCATCTTCTCCAGCGGCCGGTTGGTCGCCGCCAGCAGCCGCACGTCCACCTTGAGCTCGTCGGTGCCGCCCACGTGGCGGAAGGTCGAGGCCTCCAGCACCCGCAGCAGCTTGACCTGCGTCGCCGGAGTCACCTCGCCGATCTCGTCCAGGAACAAGGTGCCGCCGTCGGCCACCTCGAACAGCCCGGGCTTGGAGCGCACCGCCCCGGTGAACGAGCCCCGCTCGTGGCCGAAGAGCTCGCTCTGGAGGATCTCCTCCTGGAGCGCGGCGCACTCCACCGCCACGAACGGCCGCGCCGCCCGCGGGCTCAGGGCGTGGATCCGGCGGGCCACCATCTCCTTGCCCACCCCGGTCTCGCCCAGCACCAGCACCGACGAGCCGGTGGCGGCGACCTTCTCGATCCGCTTGAGCATCTCGAGGAAGGTCGGGCTCTCGCCGATCAGGTCCTCGCCGTCGGCCGGCAGCAGCGCGCTCTCCAGGATCCGGTTGCGGTCGATCAGCGAGCGCCGCTCGAGCGCCTTGCCCAGCCGGATCTCCAGCTCCTCGATCGGGCAGGGCTTGGAGACGTAGTCGAAGGCCCCCAGCCGGATCGCCTCGATGGCGGTGTCGATGGTCCCATGCCCGGTGAGCATGATCACCTCGGTCGGCGACTGCTTCTCGCGCAGCTTCTTGAGGACCTCCAGCCCCTCGCCGTCGGGAAGGCGCAGGTCGAGCAGCGTCACCCGCGGGTGCTCGGCCAGCGCCGTCTCCAGCCCTTCCTTGGCGGTCGCCGCGGTGGACATCTGGTAGCCGCGCCGCCGCAGCTCCCCCGCCAGCACCGTCCGATAGGCGTCGTCGTCGTCCACCAGCAGCACGCTCACCGGTCTCATGGTCACGTCCCTCCTTGCGCGCTCGCCCGGTCAAAGACCACCGTGAACTGCGAGCCCTGGCCCAGCCTGCTCTTCACCTGGATGTCGGCGCCCCAGCCCCGCGCCATCTCCAGCGACAGGAACAGGCCCAGCCCGGTGCCGCCGGGGCGCAGGCTGAAGAAGGGCTCGAACAGGCGCCCCAGCTTGTCCTCGGCGATGCCGCTGCCGTCGTCGCGCACCGCGATCCGCACCTGGCAGCCGGTGGTCAGCTCCACGCTCACCTGGCCGCCGGCACGGCAGGCCTGGATGGCGTTGAGGATCAGGTTGAGCAGCACCTGCTGCAGCTCCGACTCGCTGGCGCGCACCGTGGCCGGCGACTCGGGCGGCGGGGCGGCCACCGAGACGTTCCTCTCGCGGGCGGTGGGCTCGACCAGCCGGGCCACCGCCGCCACCACCGGGAAGGCGTCGATGAGATCGGTGGGCGCCGACTGGCCGCGCGACAGCCGCAGGAACTGCTGGGTGATCCCTCGGCAGCGCAGCACCTGCTCGCGGGCGATGCGCGCCGACTCCAGCAGGTAGCGCCGCTCCTCGCCGTCGATCGGCTTCTCCTCGGCCAGCGCCCGCAGCACCCCCTCCACCGAGGTCAGCACCGTGCCCAGCGGCGTGTTCAGCTCGTGGGAGAAGCCCGAGGCCAGCATCCCCAGCGACGCCATGCGGTGGCTCTGGAACAGCCGCCCCTCGGCCAGCCGGCGCTCGGTGATGTCGCGCCAGACCTCGACCACGGTGGTGACCTCGCCGGCGACGCGGATTGGCGAGCTGTGCACCTCCTCGTAGCGGCGCTCGCCGGAGGCGGGGTCCTCGACGGTCAGCACCGCGGTCTGCCGGGCGCCGGAGGCGAAGCAGCGGCAGGAGGGGCAGCTCGACGGCGTGCGCACCCCGCGGCAGGCGACCTCCTGGCACGGCTGGCCGACCATCTCCTCCCGCGCGCGGCGGGTGCGGGCCAGGAAGGCCTCGTTGGCGGCCATCACCTTGAGCTGGGAGTCGAGGACCACGATGCCGTCGTCGACGCCGTTGATGATCATCTCCAGCCGCTCGCGCTGGGTCTTGAGCTCGCTGGCCAGGGTGGTCACCGAGTCGGCCATCGCGTTGAAGGAGCGGGCCATCCAGGCCAGGCTGTCGTCGCCGGAGACCGGCACCCGGCGCTGCAGGTCGCCGGCGGCGATGGCCCGAGCCGCCTCGCCGAAGCGGTCGAGCCGGCGCAGCACGACCACCCGCACCGACATGGCGATCGCCGCCAGCAACCCCAGGGCCAGGGCGATGATCGTGCCCACCATCCAGCGCAGGTCGCGGTCGTAGGCGCGCAGCAGCTCGCCTGTGCGCACGTCCACCAGCAGCACGCCGTTCATCCGCTGGCTGGGAGAGTGGCAGTGGTGGCACTCCGGGTGGTTGAGGATCGGCATCGCGCTCTGCAGCAGGTCGCCGTCGCCCAGCTCCACCACCGCCGAGGCCAGGCGCGGTTCGCCCGATGCTGAGTGGCAGGCGGCGCAGGTCGCCGAGCCGGCGGAGAGGCTGTTGCCGACCTCCGAGGGCTTGCTGGAGAAGCGGATCTCTCCGGCCCGATCGAGGATCCGCACCCGGTCGATGGTCGGGTCGTCGGCGAAGGTCTTGACCATCTTGGCGATCAGATCGCGCTGGTTCTCGATCATCTGGTGTTCGAGCGCGCTGCCGATCAGATCCGCCTTGACCCGCGCCGTGGCCTGGGCCGAGGCGACCAGCTCGGCGTAGTGGTGGCGCGAGAAGGCCCAGGCGCCGATCAGGCACACCGCGATCACCGCGGCCGAGACCGCCAGCACGAACCGGTAGACCATGCCGCTGACGCGTGCCCGCATGCTCGGAGTGCCGTCCCCGCTCGCACCAGTCCCGGCCGTGGGCGGCCGGACTGTGGAAGCGGCGCAACCCCGAGTCCCCCCCGGGGTGGATGGTTCCAGGGTGGGCGTGGGCGCACGCGGCTGTCAATTGGCCCCTCAGGGTGGCGCGACGCGCGCGGTCACGGTCACTGCCAGGCTGACAGGCCGCGCACTGACAAGGCGGCAGGCGCGCCGCGTCATCGGCCCGCCGGCGGCCGCCACTTCCCTCTGGCGAGGGGCGCCGCGGGGCGCTGGCACGGACATCGCACAGCTGCCGGGGCAAGGAGGCTACACATGCTCGAGCTCTCGCTGGTTCTCGTGATCGTCCTGATGGTCGGCAGCGCATCAATCACCTACGCCTTCGCCAGCGAGCGCGACCGTGCGCAAGCGCCTGCTCGGATGGAGGCACAGCAGGTGGCTCAGCCCTCGCATTTCTTCGCCCCCACCGAGATCGTGAAGCCCCCGCGCATCCCGCGCGAGCTGGCGATCAGCCGCCTGGAGCAGCACGTGCGGCAGGAGCGGGCGGCGGTGGAGCAGTTCCCCGAGTCCCCCTCGCGCCAGAGCCTGCGCGCCAACACCTCGTCCCCCTTCCTGAACTGACATGAGCGCTCCCGTCAAAGCCCTGGCCGCCGGCGAGCTGTTTCGCGGCCTGACGAGCATCCAGCTGGAGAAGCTCGCCAACCTGGCCAAAGTGATGCCCGCCTCCTCCGGGTCGAGCCTGTTCCGCCTGGGAGACACCGCCGAGAGCCTCTACCTGGTCTCCTCGGGGCGGGTGGCGCTGACGCTGCCGATCGACCTGGAAGGCCTGCCGCAAGACCTGACCGTCGACGAGAAAGGGGCCGGCGAGCTGGTGGGGTGGTCGGCGCTGGTGCCGCCGCACCGCTCGACCCTCTCGGCCAAGGTGGTGGTCGACAGCGAGCTGGTGGTCTTCGAGGGCCCGGCGCTGGCGCAGGCCCTGGCCGCCGACCAGAGCTGCGGCCACCGGGTGATGGCCAACCTCTCGGAGGTGGTCGGCCGCCGGCTGCACCAGATGCAGGCGATGTGGCTGCGCGAGCTGCAGCGACTGATCACCTCGAAGTTCGCCTGAGGCCAGGGCCGAGACCATGAGGACTCCACTTCCCTTGAGCGCGGCGCTTCTGCTGGCGGGCGCGGCGTGCACTCCGGAGCAGGGGGCGCCGCCGCTCCCCGGCCAGGCGCCGGAGGCGGTGGCGGCGGCCGCCGGGGCCGACAAGCCGGCGGGCCGGCCAGGGGCCGAGGAGTTCCCGGTGCCGCCGCCGCCCTTCACCGAGGGCGTCTTTCCCTGCTCGCAGTGCCACGAGGACCTGGAGCCCAACCTCGAGCGGCGCGAGCTGGGGATGCACGAGGACAAGCAGCCGCTGCGCCACGGCGATCGCGAGCGCTGGTGCTTCGACTGCCACAACCCGAAGCCGCGGGACATGCTCCGGCTGGCCAGCGGCACGCTGGTCCCGTTCTCCGAGTCCTACCGGCTGTGCGGCCAGTGCCACGGCGACAAGTACCGCGACTGGAAGGTGGGGGTTCACGGCAAGCGGACCGGCAGCTGGAACGGCAAGAAGCAGTACCTGTTGTGCGCCAACTGCCACGACCCGCACGCGCCGCACTTCAAGGCCCTGCAGCCGCTGGAGCCGCCGCCCAGGCCAGCGGAGATCCACGACTGACGGAGGCGGGTGCCGCGGCCAGGCGGCCGCGGTCCGAGGAGAGCGCATGAACCCCAAGGATCAGCGCGAGCCAGGGATGGCCGGCAGCCAGCTTCCCGAGGCGAGCAGCCGGCGCGACTTCCTGGCGCGGGCGGCGGCGGCGGTGGCTGGGGCGGTGCTGGCCAACTGCTCTCCCGAGGAGCGCGAGGCCTACCTGCAGAAGCACTTCCGCGAGCTCACCAAGGACGAGCTCGCGCGGGTGCTGTCGCGCCTCGACGCCGACTACACCAAGCGCTTCGGCAAGCCGTTCAGGGTCGGCGCCGAGCCGGCGCTGGCCAACACCCTGTTCGGCTACGCGCTCGACCTGTCGCGCTGCATCGGCTGCCGGCGCTGCGTCTACGCCTGCGTCAAGGAGAACAACCAGTCGCGGGAGCCGAAGGTGCACTGGATCACGGTGCTGGAGATGAAGAAGGAGACCGGCGTCGACGTGATGGACTCCGACGCCTACTACCGGGCCGAGCAGGTCCCGCGGGAGGGCCACTTCTACATGCCGGTGGCCTGTCAGCAGTGCCGCAACCCGGCCTGCGTGCGGGTGTGCCCGGCGGGCGCGACCTGGTCGGAGCCCGACGGGATCGTGACCGTGGACTACAACTGGTGCATCGGCTGCCGCTGCTGCATGTCGGCCTGTCCCTACGGCGCGCGCCACTTCAACTGGACCGAGCCCAAGCTGCCCAGCGAGGAGGCGAACCCGGAAACCCACTACCTGGGCAACCGGCCTCGGCCGCGGGGAGTGGTGGAGAAGTGCACCTTCTGCGTGCAGCGCACGCGCAAGGGCCTCTATCCGGCCTGCGTGGAGGTCTGTCCGGTAGGGGCGCGCAAGTTCGGCAACCTCCTCGATCCGGCCAGCGAGGTCCGCTACGTCATCGAGAACAAGCGGGTCTTCATCCTCAAGGAGGAGCTCAACACCCAGCCGAAGTTCTTCTACTTCTACGGCGTGTGAGACCACCCCATGCTCTTCTGGAACTTCTTCGTCGGCAGCGTGCGGATCGTCCTCAAGGGCAGCCGGGCCTACTTCGCCTGGCTGGCGTTCCTGCTGGCGCTGATCGCCATCGGCATCACCGGGTACGCCGAGCAGCTCCACAGCGGCCTGATCAAGACCAACATGCGGGACCAGGTCTCGTGGGCGTTCTACATCGGCAACTTCACCTTCCTGGTGGGCGTGGCGGCGGCGGCGGTGGTGCTGGTGATTCCCGCGTACGTCTATCACTGGAAGCCGATCAAGGAGATCGTCATCCTCGGGGAGCTGTTGGCGGTGAGCTCCATCGTGATGTGCCTGCTCTTCGTGGCGGTCGACATGGGGCGGCCCGACCGCTTCTGGCACATGCTGCCGCTGGTCGGGAAATGGAACGCGCCCAGCTCGCTGCTGGCATGGGACGCGCTGGTGCTCAACCTCTACTTCCTGCTCAACTTCACCATCGTCACCCACCTGCTCTACCGGGCCCACACCGGGCGTCACTACTCGAAGAGCTTCGCCACCCCGCTGATCCTGTTATCGATCCCGGCGGCGGTGAGCATCCACACCGTCACCGCCTTCCTCTACAACGGCTTGGCGGCGCGACCGTACTGGAACTCGGCCATCCTGGCTCCGCGCTTCCTGGCCTCGGCCTTCTGCTCCGGGCCGGCGATCATGCTGGTGCTGCTGCAGGTGGTGCGGAAGGCCACCAAGATCGCCATCAAGGACGAGGCCATCTGGAAGATCGCCGAGCTGATGGCCTACGCGATGTTCATCAACCTCTTCCTGTTCGGAGCGGAGATCTTCCGCGAGTACTACTCGAACACCCAGCACCTGCTCTTCACCCGCTACGCCTTCAGCGGCCTGGGCGAGCACCGGACGCTGGTGCCCTACACCTGGCTGGCGCTGTTCCTGAGCGTCGGCTCGTTCCTGTTGTTCCTGGTGCCCAAGACCCGCAAGAACTGGATCACGCTCAACCTGGGGGCGGGGATGATCTACGCCGGCTGCTACATCGAGAAGGGCGTGGCGCTGGTGATCCCCGGCTTCACTCCGTCGGTGCTCGGCGACATCTACGAGTACTTCCCCAGCCGCGTCGAGCTGATGGTCTCGGTCGGCGTCTACGGGATCGGGTTCCTGCTCTACACGCTGATGGTGAAGGTGGCGGTGCGGATCATCACAGGCGATTTCCTGGCCAAGGGCGCCACCATGCCTGAGGTGCACGAAGCGCACGCCACTCCCGCGGAAGTGGCCTGAGTGGGCAAGGCGAGGCGCGGGCACATCGGTCTGTTGACCGATGGCGCCCGCGCCTCCGCTGAGCTCGCTTGCGCCGAGTTTTACGCGGAGGTCCCCATGGCTGCCCAAATTCAGATCCATCTGGGACGCTCCGCGAAGCTGTTCTAAGGCCCCGCCGCTTCTCGGCGATCAGGCTCCCACGCTTCGCGAGCACGCTTTGAATCGCTCGGGCCGCGCCCTTCGGGCGCTCGGCCGCGCAGGGATCTGATCTCATGTCCAAGAGAAGTCGCAGCAGCCGCGCGCGGGGTGCGCGCGCGGAAGAGTTGTCTCCGCAGTCCCATTTCAGAAGAGTCCGCAGTGAGCGGTTGCTGCTCGAAGAGCTGCGCCGAGCGCTCGACGAAGCAGCGGATCCGCGGCTGCAGGGCGTGAAGCCACTGGCGCTGGAGCTGTCTCCAGACGGCGGGCACGCCCGAATTCCCTACTGCGTCCAGGCGCCGCGGCGGACCGACGAGCGATCGGTGCGCTTGAGGACGCTGGCAGCCCTGGAGCGGGCCTCCGGGTTTCTGCGGGCGAGCCTGGCCTCGACCCTCGAGCTTCGGCAGGTGCCGACTCTCGGGTTCCACTTCGTCGGGCTCGCCGAGGAAGGAGGTGAGCCATGCCCGGAGTAATCGTCCCCAACGGCGCGGAGGGAGGAGTGCCGATCCGCGTCTGGGCGCCCGATCTCCCCGCGGGCGCGCTGCGATTGCTGCAGCAGGTTGCCTCGCGTCCGTGGGCCGCGGAGGGCGTGGCGGCGATGCCCGACGTCCACGTCGCCGAGGGAGTGGCGGTGGGCACCGTCTTCTCGACCCGAGAGGTGCTGGTACCGGCGGCGCTGGGAGGCGACCTCGGCTGCGGCATCGCCGCGGTCCGTTTCGATTGCCCGGCATCCACGCTGTCTCGCCAGCAGCTCGAACGCCTCCTGGCGACGCTGACCAAGCGATTCCCGTCGGGAGACGAGGGTCATCGGGGCCGCGGAGCCCAGGTACCGGAGGCGCTGCTGCAGGCTCCGCTCTCGACCAGCGCCCTGGAGCACACCCGCGAGCGCCTGGCCCGACGGCACCTCGGGACCCTCGGCGGAGGCAATCACTTCGTCGAGCTCGACCGCGACGCGGGCGGCGACCTGTGGATTCTGGTCCACTCGGGGTCGCGCGGCCTGGGAAGCGCAATCGGCGTTCACCACTGCCGGGCCGCGGAGAGCATCGCGCCGAAGCCGCTGGCTGGCATTCCAGTGGGAACCGAAGCGGGCAAGGCCTTCCTCGGCGATCTGCAGTGGGCCCTCGATTTCGCCAGAGCCAACCGGGATCGATTGCTCGAGCAGACGATCGAGGTCCTGCAGGAAGAGGTTGGGGCCCTCGCCGACGAGGCGAGCAGGCTCGACGTCTCCCACAACTTCGTCGCTCGCGAAGAGCACTTCGGGAGCCCGCTGTGGATTCATCGCAAGGGAGCCATCGCCGCTCCTGCGGGGGCGCGCGCCGTCATCCCCGGCTCGATGGGCACCGCCTCCTACCTGGTCGAGGGCCTGGGCGAGCCGAGCTCCTTCGGATCCGCTTCTCACGGAGCGGGGCGAGTCATGACCCGCCGCGAGGCGCGGGAGACCATCCGCCGCGGCGAGCTGGAGCGGGCGATGCGCCGGGTGGTCTTTGATCCGCGGCGGGCCGACGCCCTGGTCGAGGAGGCGCCGGCGGTGTACCGGGACATCCGCGAGGTCCTGGCCGCGCAGGAGGACCTGGTGCGCCCGCTGCTGCGGCTCGAGCCGATTGCGGTCTTCAAGGGGCGCTGAGGTCGCTGGCGTCAGAGGCCGAGGAGGCGCTGCTCTCGCCGGCGGCTCCCCTCCCGGCCTCGTTGGCGCCCCCCAAATCTCTTGATGCAGATCAATTCGCTGCCGGGCGAAGAGTGAGATGTTCGCGTCGTCACGGTCCGCGGTGTGCGGCACTCGCGCGTCGGAGGCTCCATGCTTTCCAGAATCGCTCTCGCCATCTGCCTGGCCTTTGCCCCCGCCGTCCCGCTGGCGGCTCAGGCCAAGGCCAAGCCGGAGAAGCTCTCGCCCGCCAACCAAGCGTGCCTGGAGTGCCACGCCACGGTCACCCCGGGGATCGTCGACCAGTGGAAGGGCAGCAGCCACGCGGCGCGCGGCATCGGCTGCTACGACTGCCATCTCGCCGAGAAGGGCGAGGCCGACGCCTTCGAGCACAACGGCGCCACCATCGCCACCGTGGTGACGCCGCGCGACTGCGCCCGCTGCCACAAGGAGGAGGATCAGCAGTTCGAGCGCAGCCACCACGCCAAGGCGGGCAACATCCTGGCCTCGCTCGATAACTACCTGGCCGAGACCGTCGAGGGCGCCCGGGCTCCCTTCAACCCGCACGCCGGCAAGGGCGCCCCGGTCAACGGTCTGGCGAGTGCTCAGTCAGGCTGCCAGCAGTGCCACGGAGGGAAGCTGGCCCTCCTGGCCAAGGAAGGGGCGCCGGTCACTGTCGACGACCTCAAGCCCGGGCCCGATGGCAAGCCCACCGCGGCCGCGGCGCTGGCGCGCGTGCAGCGCGACGGCGACGGCAAGCCGCTCTTCGACAGCTCGAGCTGGCCAAACACCGGCATCGGCCGGCTCAACCTCGACGGCTCGCGCGGCAGCTGCGCGGCCTGCCACAGCCGCCACGACTTCTCGGCGCGCCGCGCCCGCCAGCCGGAGAACTGCGCCAAGTGCCACCTGGGCCCGGACCATCCGCAGAAGGAGATCTACGACGAGTCCAAGCACGGGGTGGCCTTCCGCGATCTCAAGGACAAGATGAACCTCGACGCCAAGACCTGGGTGCTGGGCAAGGACTACTCGCAGGCCCCGACCTGCGCCAGCTGCCACCTGTCGGCCAACGTCAATGGCGGCAAGGTGACGCACGATCCCGGCGAGCGCATCAGCTGGACCAACCGCCCGGCGGTCTCGCTGCCGATGGACACCGACGCCGAGCGGCGGGTGATCACCGAGCAGGACCCGCAGAAGCGCCAGGCCCTGGTGGCCGACTCGGCGGCGAGCAAGCGCGAGCGGATGAAGCAGGCCTGCACGGTCTGCCACGCCCCCGGCTACGTCGACGGCTTCTACCGCCAATACGACGACTTCGTGACGCTCTACAACGAGAAGTTCGCCAAGCCGGGGCTCGAGCTGATGAACGAGCTCTATCGGCAGGGGCTGGTGGCCAAGGGGCAGTTCCGCGACGAGATCGAGTGGACCTGGTTCTACCTCTGGCACCACGAGGGGCGGCGCGCCCGCCACGGCGCGGCGATGATGGCCCCGGACTACGCCCACTGGCACGGCATGTACGAGGTGGCCGAGGACTTCTACATGAAGCTCATCCCCCAGGCCCGCGAGCTGGCGGCGCGCGCGGCCTCCCAGGGCAAGGCGGCGCAGGCGAAGGCGGTCAACGCAGTCATCGACCAGATCCTCGCCAAGCCCGAGCACTCCTGGTTCCTGCAGGAGCAGGCCGGGCGCGGGGCGGAGAAGCCGGCGAAGGAGAGCGGGCCGAAGTAGCTCGCCGGCGGTCGACCCTGCCTCCCCGGCGGAGGCGAGCCGGGCTCACTGGCCTCCCGCGCTGGCCGGAGCCGGACGCTGCGCGGCGACGATCAGGACGGTGGCCAGCGCGGCGGTGGTGGTGGCCGCCGCCGCGCCCACCCCGGTCCAGAACCACCACTGGCCGAAGACCGACTTGGACTGTGCCCGCTGCTTCTCCAGCAGCAGCTCGGCCTCGGCCTTGGCCAGCGACAGCCGCACCAGCGTCACCTCGCGCTCGCGGGCGATTCCCTCCTGGCGCCTCCTCTCGTTGAGCCGCACCTCCGCCAGCAGCTCCCGCGCCAGCCCGGCGCTGGGATGATCTGGCGCCAGCTCCAGGAAGCGCTCGTAGAAGAAGCCGGCCCGGTCGAGGTGGCCCAGCAGCCGGTGGCACTGGGCGACGTTGAAGAGAAACGGAGGCAGCGGCTTGAGATCGTAGGCCTCGGTGTAGAGCTGGAGCGCCTTCTCCAGCTGGCCCTGATCGTAGGCGGAGCGGGCGGCCTCGAAGCGCTCGCGGGCCGCGCTCTCCGGCTGGCCCTGGGCGAAGGCCGGCTGCGCGAGCGACAGCACCAGGAGCGCGACGCAGCTACTCGGCGAAAGGATCGAGGACGCCATCGCGCGTCACCTTTCTTGGTTTGGGCCGCGCCGGCACCGGGCCGGGAGTGGCCGGAGCAGGCAGCGGGGCGAGCTCGACTTCGAGCTGCGAGTCGGAGAACGGCCTCAGCGTGCGCTGGGCCGGCTCGAAGCCTTCGCGTTCCAGGCGCAGGGAGAGAAGCTCGTCGCTTCGGGCGAGCGTCAGCTTGAGCGGCGTCGTCCCGAGCAGCTCGCCGCTGTCGGCGCGCACCACTCGGGCTCCCGCCGGTGCGCTGCCCACCGAGACGATCACCGACGGTTGATCGGAGGGTGCGCGCGGTGAGCCGAGGTCGGGCGCACGGGGCAGGGTCGTCAGGCCGGCCGCGAGCGCGACCGCGATCACCACCGCCGCGGCCAGCAGCGCCGGCCGCCACCGCCGCGGCGAGGTGCTGGCGATCTCGGTGCAGTGGGGCGCGAGGGCGAGCGAGAGCGCCTCCATGGTCTGCGGCCGCTCGCCAGGCTCCTTGGCCAGGCACTGCATCACCAGCGCCCGCAGCCCGGAGGGAATCCGCTCGCCGCTGCGCGAACGAGGGGGCAGCGGCGGCGGAGGCCGGGTGATGACCATCGCCGACAGCTGGCCGAAGGTCGGCGCCTCGAACGGAAGGTGGCCGGCGAGCATCTGGTAGAGCACCGTCCCCACCGAGTAGATGTCGGCGCGGTGATCGACCCCCAGGCCCGCGGCCTGCTCGGGCGCCATGTAGGCGGGAGTGCCGATGATCACTCCGGCCAGGGTGGTGCTGGTCGCCGGCGCCGAGCCGATGGGGGTCAGCAGCTTGGCGACCCCGAAGTCGAGCACCTTGACGTAGTCGGGCTGCCCGGAGCGGACGGTGAGATAGATGTTGTCGGGCTTGATGTCGCGGTGGACGACCCCCACCCGATGCGCCGCCGCCAGCGCGTCGCAAACCTGGCGGGCGATGTTGGACGCCCGGCACACCCCCACCGCCTCGCGCGCCAAGAGCTCATGCAGGCCCTGTCCGGCGAGCAGCTCCATCACCATGTAGGCCCGCCCGGCCTCGCTCTCCTCGACGAAGTCGAAGACCTCGACGATGTGCTCGTGGTTGATCTCGTTGACCGCTCGCGCCTCCTGGAAGAAGCGCTCGATCAGATCGCGGCTCTTGGCGTGCTCCGAGCGCATCATCTTCAGCGCCACCTGACGCCCCAGCCGCTGGTGCTTGGCCAGGTAGACGCAGCCCATCGAGCCTTCACCGATCAGCTGTCCGACCTGGTAGCTGCCGACGATCTCGCCGCTGGCCTGGGGCCGCAGCGAGCTGTGGTCCTTGGGCTCGGTCTCGGCCAGCTCGGGGGCGGCGATGAGCGCGGTGCCCGAGCTGAGGCCGGCCTCGCGCAGCGCCCGGGCCAGCTCGGCGGCGGTGCCAAAGCGATCTTCCGGCGATTTGGCGAGGCAGCGCGAGACCGCGGGCCACAGCGGGGCGCTGGCCGCCGGCAACGGCGCAGGGGGCGCCTTGAGGTGCTGGCGCAGCACCTCGGCGGAGGTCCGGCCGAGGAATGGCGGGGCGCCGGTGAGCAGCTCGTAGAGCAGGACGCCCATGACGTAGAGGTCGGACCGACTCTCGCTCGGCTCACCCCGGACGATCTCCGGCGCCAGGTACCAGGCTTGTCCGAGCGCACGGCCGGCTTCGCGCCTTTCGAGCGCCGACGACAGCCAGCCGGTGCCCAGGTCCATCAGCGATGGCCGCGCGAGATCGCCATCGATCAGCAGTATGGTCTCCGGCCGCAGATCGCGATGGGCGATACCGGCGGCATGCAAGGCGTCGAGGGCCTCGCACAGCGGCAGCACCAGGCTCGAGACTTCCGCTGCCGACAGCGGGCCTCGCTGGCGCAGCGCCGCCGATAGCCGCTGGCCGTCGGAGTGCTGGCTGGCGAGGTAGAGCGCGCCGTCGGGCAGGCGGCCGGCGTCCAGCGGCCGGGCCAGCGCCGGATGCGACAGGCCGCGGCAGCTCTCGACGTGGCGCTGCAGGCGCTGCAGCAGCTCTGGGTCCCTGCTCAGGTCGCGCCGGAACAGCTTCAGCAGGGCGAGCTCGCCGTCCTCGGAGCGCGCCAGGTATTCGTCGCAGATCGCCAGCTCGGCCAGCTTGCGCACCAGGCCGAAGTTTCCCGGGCGCGGGACCAGCGACAGTTCAACGCGGGGCATCACCTCCATCGGGGCTCCTCCGCGGCTAAGGGGGATGCTCGGCCCCGTTGGGATGCCGCTCGGGGTCGAGGTCAAGGCGAGGAGCCTAGGTAAGCATCCGGCGGCGGGCTGCCATCGCCGAGTCGCCAGGCGCGGTTGCAGCGTCGGCTGGCGGATGGCTGGCCGGGCTCGACTTGGAGACCTCCCAGGGAGGTCGAGTGCTGGACGGGTGCTGGGCGCCAGACCGTGCTAGATCCGCCGGCGCTCGTGACCTCGACCCTCGCCCGCTGTCCCCGCTGCCTCTTCCCGGAGCCACTCTGCCTCTGCGCCGACGTGCCGCGGCTGCGCACGCCGTTCCGCTTCGTGATCCTGAGGCACGCCAGCGAGCTGCAGCGGCTGACGAACACCGCGCGCTGGGCGGCGCTGGCGCTGGAGGGAGGGGAGCTCGTCGACTACGCAGTGCCCGGGGCCTCGCGCGAGGCTGCGGCGCTCGAGGTCCGCGACGCCTGCCTGCTCTATCCGTCGCCGCATTCGACCGAGCTGCCGTCTCCGCTCCCGCGGGTGATCGTGGTTCCCGACGGGACCTGGAGCCAGGCGCGGCGGATGGTGCAGCGGCTTCCCCAACTTCAGAAGATGGCCCGGCTGTCCCTTCCCTCGGCGCCGGCCGCGGCGCGGCTTCGGCGCCCAGGTGGCGCCCAAGGCATGTCCACACTGGAGGCGATCGCCTATGCGCTGGACGTGCTGGGCGAGGCCGGCGGTGCCCAGCAGCTGCGCACGCTGCACGCCGTCGCGGTCGATCGGGCGATGCGACTGAGGGGCGAATCCTCGGATAAGCCTGCGCGCGAGAGGCATCGGCGAGCGCATGACGCGCCCGCGGGCATGGCGTCGCGAAAGCTGGGATAGGGTAGGGCGCTTCGTCGTTCGGAGGTCACGCACACAGATGCTTCCTTGGGAAATCGTCGATCGCGCCGCCGCGCCGGGCGGATCCGAGCTGGTATTGGCGCGGCGCGGCGAAGAGTGGGTGGTGCGCGTCGACAGCAAGGTGCTGATGAGCAGCCGGGCCCACGGCTCGGAGGACGCGCTGGCGGCGCTCACCTTGGAGCGGGCGGCCAAGCGCGACTCGATCCTGATCGGCGGCCTGGGGCTGGGTTTCACCGTGCGCGCCGCGCTCGATCGGGTGCCGGTCGATGCCAGGGTGGTGGTGGCCGAGCTCTCGCCGGCGCTGGTGGAGTGGAACCGCAGCAAGTTGTCGCACCTCGCCGGGCGTCCTCTCGACGACCGGCGGGTGCAGGTCGAAATCGGCGACGTGGGAGAGCGCCTGGCCAAGGCCCGAAATGCCTTCGACGCGATCATGCTCGACGTGGACAACGGGCCCACCGCGCTGGTCGATCCGGCCAACGAGCGGCTCTACGGCTGGCACGGCATCGCCGCGTGCCGCGAGGCGCTGCGCGCCGGGGGCGTGCTCGGGGTCTGGTCTGCCTCTCCGGACGAGGCCTACCGCGAGCGGCTGCAGCAGGCGGGTTTCTCAGTGAAGCAGTGCCGGGTCAGCGAGCGCGGAGAGAAGGGCGGCAAGCGCCACCTGGTGATCCTGGCCGTCAAGGGCGGCGCGGAGCGGACGCGGGGAGAGGGAAAGCGTGAGCGCAGGCAGCGAGCGCGGAGCAGATGAGATGACCTGCCTCTGATCCTGCCGTTGGTCATCGCGTGGCCCTTTCTCGCCGGCGGTGGCTCGGAACCTCTCGCGGGCCGAGACGCGGCGGTGGCCGAACACGCTGGCCAGGGCTTGGCCGATGCTGAATCGAGCCCGATGCCGGCGCCGGAACCGATGGCGCCCACATCTGGCCCTCGGTCCCCTGGCGCCCACACGACTTACCGAAGACTCGCGCACAAACAGGGGAACGCGAGGCTGGCTCGGGCTCAGTCACCGCGTTCCTGAATCTGGGTGACGTAGAACGAGAAGGAATCCAATGCGCCGCTCAGGTTTGTGCCTGAGGCTCCAACCGCGGTGACCAGGAGGTTCGCGTTACTCCAATCCGCGACGCGGAGGCTCGCGAGATTCGCCGATGCGGGAGTGAACGCGAGGACGCGAGCCACGGCACCCCCGGGTGTCGGCGACGTGCGGGGGGATAGCACCAGATCATGGGCAGAGCGCGACACCGCGAGGCCCATTGGCGTTCCTCCGAGCTGGGATACGACGGGTGGGGTTCCCGGCGACACGCTGACAAAGAACGTAGCGACATGGACGTCCGCGCTCATCATCGATGGCGAGACGTCTCCCGCGGCTACCGTCTGATTCAGGGTCCCCCCAGTCGGCGTCACGACGTTATTACGCATCGAAAACGACATCGGTTTCGCGCGGTTGGGGTTCGAGACGGCGACCGGAGCCTGACCCTGACTGAAATTGAATTTGTCCCGATTCATGAAGATGTTGTCGCGCACCACGGATTCCGCGATGCCGGCACTGTTTCCGCTCGTCGAAGTTCGCTGCAGAAAGAGAACTGCATTGCCGCGGTGACGAAAGGTGTTCGAGCGGATGATGCTCCCCGGCAGGACGGAGGCCGAAGCCCCTTCGGAAAGCGATGCGGCGTCGAGTGTCGTGACCAAGATGTCCCGTTCGCCAGGAGCGAGGCCGGAGGGCCTGTTGAAGCTGCATCGTTCGACGACCATGGACCCGCCCGTGTTGACCTCGATCATCGTGGAGCCATCCGCGTTGAAGTCGTTGTCAGCGATGATGGCCTCGGCGCCGTACTGCACGTGAATGGCGTGGCCGCCTCCAAAATCTCCCTCGAAGACGTTGCCCCTGAGGACCACGTCGTTGGACGCCTGCGTGATGAGGACGCCGGTGGCGGCACGGTCGGAGCGGCATCGGTTGTCGATGACACGCGCCCCGGGAGAGTACGCGTTGATCGCTACGCAGCGCCCGCCGGAGCCGGAGATGTCGATCGCATTGCCTTCAACCGTTACCTCACGGGCGTTCATCAGGTAAACGCCGTATTGCGCGCCGACTATGATGTTGTCCCGGACCAGCCCGTGTCGCGTGGCGTGGGTCGGCAGCGGCACACCATTGCGTAGCAGCGTGGTCGTGTCGAGCAACTGGGACGCAAAGTCGGAGGCAGCGGAGCCGTCGAACCAGACGGCTCGGCTCAATCCGAGGGTCGTGCCCTCGAATCGGCATTCCTCGACCGTGATGTCTTCGCTTCCGACGGACACGTAGACGGCGCCGTTTCCCGGCCGCCGGAACAGACAATTCCTGATGATGGCATCGCGCGTGCCGAGGGCCGCGATGTATCGCCCGAAGTCAGTCGAAGGCGCCTGGTCGAAAGTGCCGTTTTCGACGAGCAGGCCCCGGCTCGTTGGAGAATCCGAAGAGGTGCCGAAGACGAAGGTGAAGGTCGAAATTGCAAGTATCGTGGATCCATTGAGGTCAAGATGTAGACCGTCGAAACCGGGCGGCACGTTGACCTGTCCGCATCGGTATTTGGCGCCTGGGGCGAAGACGAGCTTCCCGTGCCCTCCGAGGCTGGTAAGCGCCGCCTGAATGGCGTTCGTGTCATCGGTGACCCCATCTCCTCGCGCGCCAAAATCCTTGACGTTCGCGGAGTCGGAGGTTGGCACGCCCGTGACGCTCGTCCACGGCACCGTCCCGGGCCATGAGGTGGTCGAACCTACCCCGGTCACGTTGGCCCAGGGCAGAGGAACCGATGAAATCGCACCCGCCGCCAGCTGGCCGGAAGAGTCGAAGACCGAGGTCCCGCCGATGGAGATGCTGCCGCCGCCGGCCACCGAGATGCTCGAGGCATTGACGGTGCCGCCCTTGAGATTGCGGGCGTCGGTGCAGACCAGGGCATAGGGGACCGAGGAGACCCGCTGGCGCGGAGAGAGCGGCGAGCCGGAGACGGCCAGCTCGAGGAAGCGGTCGCTGCCGTCGAAGGCATTCCCGAGCGGCTTCACCTCGCCGAGGAAGGTGGCGTAGTAGCCGTCGGAGAGCGGGACGCTCTGCTCCTCGGTCCAGAGCGGGGTCTCACCGGGGGCGCCGGTCTCGTTGGCGAAGAGCGAGAAGGTGAGCTTCTGGATTCCGGTCTCCGGAGAGCCGTCGGCCTTGAGCAGGCGGCCCTGGTAGCCGAGCTTCTCGGGTACTTGGGCGGCGGCGAGGGCGGGCAGCGCCAGCGCCAGCGCGAGTGAGAGGGTGCGCATGGTGTCTCCTGTGTGAATGGGAAGAAGGCCTACTTCCGGTCGACCGACATGAACCCGCCAAGGTGGCGGTGGCTCGCGTTGGACTGCTCGACACCCCACTTCGTCGAAGGTGTCGGCTCCCCGAGGATCCCGGTGTTGGTGTGCTTGGAGTCGGTCTGCACCGACGCGCCCGGGCTCGCTCCAAGCGAGCTGCTGGCGACGAGCGCCTGGAACACCGGGCCGGTCTCCGGCAGCGGCTCGACGGTGACCGGCGTCTTCACGCCACCGGGCCCGGTGCACACGCGGTTCTTGCAGGTCGATTCGCAGCCGTAGGTCTTGTCGCCGTCGAGGTCGAAGAATCCCTGCTCGCACGGGCCGCGGCCGCACCGCCCCTGGACGCAACGGGCCGATGCATGCAAGGGCGCCGGACAGGCGTTCCCGCACCGGCCACAGTTGCGGGGATCGGTCTGGTAGTCAGTCGGACCCGACGCGGGGAGGCACGGTCCCCACTGATTGCCCGCGGTGCACTGCTGGCGGCAGGCGCTGCCGGAGTCTCCGCACTTCTGCGGCGTGCTGGTCGGGGTGCAAGCGCCGACCAGGACGCAGTCGCCGTTGACGCAGCTGCGGCCATCGCCGCAATCGGTGTCCGCGGCGCAGGCGGCCTTGGGGGCGTCGTGCGTACAGGCGGCAGCGAGCACGACCGCGGCGATCGCCAGCCATCGAAAGTCGAAACGTGCGCCCGAAGGGCTGCTGATGGCTTCGCGCATCAAAGGAACCTCAGTCGAGAGAGACGGGGAAGAGAAGGTCGGCCTGGAGATACGGCGCAAAGAACAGGTGATCCGCCGTGTCGCTCTGGGCGATGCCCCGCGACCAGCGCAAGGCTGGCCCGGCACGCAGCGAGAGCAGGGCCACCGAAGGAATCGGAACCAGCAGCCGCAGCCCCGCGCCCACCGACTTGTCGATGCGGTGGTCGGACGCGCCATCGCCGTACCGCACCGAGGTCAGGATCGGCCCTCCGATGACCTCCGCGTCGAGGCGGGGCCCGCCGAGGTCGAATCCCAGCCCGAGTGCCAGGCGCGGGGAGAGCTCCTGCTCCTCGAACGACCAGGCGGGGAAGGTGGTCGAGGTCGTCGAGAAGCCGAGCTCCAACCCCAGCGCGAGCCGCCCGTACACCAGGCCCACCGCCGCGGCGCCCCCGTTCGCGGCCGCGAGCTGGTTCGGGCCGGCGTGGGCGTACCGGTATCCGCCGCCGAGGAGGAGGACCGACTGCGACCTGCGCTCGGTCAGCGCCAACTCGCCGAGATCTCCCTTGCTGCGCAGCGACGCCTCGACGAACCCTGGAGCGTGCCCAGGAAGAGGCCGCCCCGGCTGGCGCAGGCGGACGACGCTCCCGCCCCCGAGGTGAAGCTGGCGCACGGGTGCGGACTCGCGCGCGTCGGCCCCGAGCCGGCTGATGGTGACGTCGCCCTCGTAGGCCGCCACGTCGAGCGCGGCGCCGGAGCGCTTCTCCACCCGCTCGACCAGCGACGACTCGTCGTAGCGGACCAGGAAGGTGCCCTGCATCGACTCGTCGAAGCGCAGGGTCGAGGTGCGCCGGCGCGGGAAGGCGAAGTAGACCGGCCCGCGGGCGTCCAGGTTTCGCACCAGCTTGGACGGCGTCTGGCGCTGTCCCCGGCGGGAGGCGTAGGCGACGGTCCTGGCGCGCGCGTACTCCCACATCCCCTCGATGCTGACGCCGATTCCGTCCGCGGCGGCCGCGGTGAACGCCTCGCTGAAGAAGTGGGTGAGGAGCCCGCCGAGCTTCTCGTCCTCGTAGCTCGCCTCTCCCTGCTGCGAGGAGACGAACCACATCGTCCCCTCGGAATCGAGCACCTCCCGGGGAAGCTCCGCCACCGGGTTGAACCCGGGGGTCGCCACCGCGCCCTTTCCTTTGAGCGCGTCCAGGTCGAGGCCGCCGGAAAAGCAGGCGTCGAAGAAGCCAATGGTGAGGGCGGCGTCCATCTCCTTCTTGATCGCCGCGATGTCCCGGCCATCGAGCGGCTGGTCGGCGGTGAGGAGCTTTCCGGCGAGGCCGTGGCCGGTGAAGAACAGCGCGAAGAGCGTCGGCAGCGAGCCGAGCTCGGCGCGGTCCAGCCGGCGCTTCGCGATGAGCCTGGCGGCCGCAGCGAGGATCTCGCGCCGGCCGCCGCCGGTCACCAGCACCACCCGCTCTTCGTCGAAGCTGGCGTGGCGGACCAGGTTGTCGCGCAGGCCGCGCGCGTCGCTCTCGGCGTGGAGCAACGGCTCGAGGGCGACCTCGGTGCTCAGTCCCGCGTTGTTGCCGATCACTAACGCGTAGCGGACGCTGGACCCGGCGAAGGCGCCAGGACTCCAGAGGAACAGCGCGAGGAACGCCAGCCTGCGCGCGGTCATCGGCGGACCTCCAGCACCCTGGCCTCGACGTCGGCGAGCAGCGGCGAGCCGAGCTGACAGCCTCGGCGCGAGGAGAGCATGCTCTGGACGGCAGCCTGGGCCGCTCCTTCGGTCAGGGGGGCGCGGGAAAAGAAGCCGATCACCCACTCGCACCCCACTCCGTCCACCAGCAGGGCGCCGTCGGGAACCGGGACGTCGCGGCCGGCGGCAATCGGCGCGCTGCGCGCCTCATTCGCCGGAAAGACGCGCTCGAAGTGCGGCGACTCGTCTGCGTAGAAGATCGCCAAGTGGCCGGGGACGGTCGCCGAATAGAAGAACCCGAGGCGATCGCCGGTCCTGAGTGTCGCTCCCGGCTTGGCGCGGAATGCCGCGCCGTCGCGCTGGACGGCCACGTCGAGGGCGAAGCCGGGCACGTCCTCTCCCTTGGCGCGCAGCTTGTCGCTGTCGACGAGGGCCGGCGCGACCGCGATCGCGGCACAGACCGCGACGGCCGCGACGAGCCAGATAGGCCGGATGCGCGAGAGCAAGGCGGCGAGTCGGTTGGCGCGGTTCTGGGCTGGTGCATCCCACAGCGGCCCGAGGCGCTCGAACTGCGCCATATCGGCGGAGCAGGCGTCGCAGCCCCGGAGGTGGGTCTCGAAAGTGGCACGCTCGTCCGCCCCGAGCTCGCCGGCGGAATAGGAGGCCAGCATCGCTTCTTGGGCGCAGCAGCCGGGTGCGGCATCTCCGAGAAAGGCTTCGAGAAGCGCCTCGAGCTCGAGGGGACGGCTCGCGACGGTCATGGCTGCGCCTCCATGCACTTGCGCAACGAGTCGAGGGTCTTGGCGAGCACCTTGCCGACGTACTGCTTGCTCACGCCCATCCGCTCCCCGATCGCCTCCTGCGTCAGGCCGTGCGAGAAGCGCATCCGCACCAGGGCGCGCGGGCGAGGAGCGAGGCGAGAGAGGCACTGGGCGAGCCTGGCCTGCCGGCGCCGGGTTTCGACCGCCTCGGAGAGCATCGATTCCGGGTCGACAGATGCCTCGGCGGCCCCCTGAGCATCGGCGAGGTCGGCGAAGCGCTCGGCGCGGGTATTGCGGCGGCGGCAGGTCGTGACGGCCATCATCCTCAGGTAGGCGTGGATGGCGGAAGCGTGACGCAGCCGCTCCACGTGCAGCAGCAGGAAGTCGTTCCAGAGATCCTCGGCGAGTTCCTCGGCACAGGAGGCGCTGGAGAGCAGGCGGGCGCAGGTTGCGACAAGGCGTGGCAACACCGCGCGCCGGAGCTCCTTCTGGGCCCCCGGCTCGCGCGCTCTCAGCCGCGCCAGGATGTCTTCTTCCATCAACTCACCAGAAATCGTGTGTGTTCAATAAAGAGCAGGCACACACGGAAAGTAAACCACGGGCCCTGTCGAGCAGCCCGCCAGCGCGGGCGGGGTGCCCGGGTTTCCTGAGTAAGGACGGGAGTATGGCGGGCTTGCGTCGTCCGTATCCGCCGGGCACGATCGAACCCAGTCCGGTGACAACGCGAACGGAGAGCCCGATGGCCCGACAGCTGACGATCCTCCTGGCGCTGGCGGCGGCCAGCGGGTGCGCCACGGTGCAGATCCAGTCCAAGGCGGAGTGGCTGTGCAAGCACGACCAGCTGGAGCGGCCGACGCTGGCCCTGCTGGAGCCGAAGGTCGATCTGTCGGAGTACGTGGCGCCGGAGGATCTGGACGACTACCGGCACCCGGAGCGGATGGGGATCGGCGCCCCGGCGATCGCGCTGGCCAAGTCGGCGTTCGGAGCGATGGGGGCCTACGCCGAGCCGATCATCGAGGCCAAGGCCGAGGCCACCCGCTGCGAGGTCGGCGACGTCGAGCTCGACTCCGACCGCGCCCAGGTCGCGGTGAAGCGGTTCGAGCCCCAGGTGAAGGCCGACCTCATCGACTGGCTGGCCTTCGGCAAGCTCGAGACCCGCGACCAGCGGCTGGAGCGGGCGCGCTCGTTCATGGCGCCGCCCGAGGCGGGAGCCAGGCCTTCCGAGGCGGTGCTGCGCTTCGTCCACACCGATGCGGGCTGGCGCGCCACCTGGCGTGAGCCGGCCAAGAAGTAGCCGCCGTCAGAGAGGCTCGCCGAGGAGCAGCCGGTTCTGAGGCGTGATCTCCTGCGGGATTCGCTGCGTGCGCACCCGGTAGCCCTGCGCTCCCAGCCTGAGGGCGCGCGCGGCATCGACCGCCACCGGTCCGTCGAGCCAGCCCTCGAGCCCGCCCTGATCCAGCTGGGCCAGGTCGTGACAGCAAGGGAGGACGGCGACTCGAGCGCGGGCGGCCACCGCCTTCTCGAGCACCCGGTCGGTCAGCGCACCGCAGGCGTGCACCGAGGCCACCAGATCGGTGGGGCGCGCCTCCACCGCACCGAGATCCGATTCAAGAAAATGAATGCGTCCCTCAAGTCGCGGCCAATGTGCCTCGAGGGTCCTTGCGAGTCGGGCGAAGCTCTCCGGCTGCCGGCGATCGACGCACAGGGCCTCGGGCGAGGTGTCGTCGAGCAGCGACAGGGTGAACGCCAGCAGCCCGTGGCCGGCGGCCAGGTCGAGCACCCGACCCCCGCGGAAGATCCGCCGCGCCCGGCGGGCGACCTCCCAGGATTCGAACAGCTCCTTGCGCGGAAGGCAGTCCGCCTCGCACACCGCCCGCGCCAAGCGCGCGAAGAGCGTCTCCCCTGGGAAGAGTTGGGCGGAGCGGGGCGTCAGGCGCGCGCGGCTGGAGTGCGAGAAGGTCACCAGGCTTCTCTATCGGATCGGGACAGGCAAAGGGAACCGCCGCCGCCCGCGGACCGGGTTTGACAGCCCTGTCGGCTGGCTCCTACCCTCAGTTCGGCGCTCACTATCACTCGCAGTGCGGCACTCCTCGGAGGAATTCATGCGGATGTCTCGGTGGTTGACCTTGGTCCTTCTCATCGCCGCGTCGGCCACCGCTGCCGCCGAGGTTCCCGGTCGCCTCGGCTACCAGGGCCGGCTCCTGAAGTCGGATGGAAGCCCCGAGGCCGGGAGCAAGTCCATCACCTTCTCGCTTTACGACGCGGCGACCGGCGGGACGAACCCGCTCTGGACCGAGACGCAGACCTTGGCGCTGAGCGACGGCTACTACGCCACGTTCCTCGGGTCGGTGCAGTCCTTCGGCGCCGGTCTCTTCGACGGCCGCACTCTCTACCTCGAGCTGAAAGTCGATGGAGCGGCCCTCAGCCCTCGCCAGGAGGTCGGCACGGTGCCCTATGCCCTGCTCGCCGGCGGCGTGTCGGGCGGAGTGGTGGACGCCGCGGAGATCAAGGTCGGCCACACCACCGTAATCGACAGCACCGGCAAGCTCGCCGGCTCGGCGAGCTACAGCGCCGGCTCGGGCCTGGCGCTGACCGGGACGAGCTTCTCGCTGGCCACCAACTGCGCCGCGACCCAGGTCCTGCGCTTCAACGGGACGAGCTGGGTCTGCTCGGACTCGAACACGATCACCGCCGGCAGCGGCCTGCAGATGACCGGCAGCTCGCTGGGAGTGATGACCTGCGCCGCCAACCAGGTGCTCAAGTACGGCGCCAGCGGCTGGGTCTGCGGCGATCCGCCGGGCACGGTGACCCAGGTCTCGGCGGCCCCCGGCGAGCCGCTCTCGGTCGCCACCGGGACCACCACCCCGACCATCTCCATCGCCAAGGCGGGGGCGACCAGCGACGGCTACCTGAGCTCGGCCGATTGGAACACCTTCAACAAGAAGATCGGGGTGGATGCGAACAACCACCTCACCATCGGCGACAGCAGCCTGATCAACCCGAATACCGCTGATGTGGGGGTGGGAAACCTGGAATACCCCTACTTCTACACGCTCACGCTCACCGGCAACGGGGACAACTTCTTCCCGGTGGCCATGCTGGCCAGCACCGGCAATGGCGGCGGGGTGCCCCGGGCAAGTTCGTCATCGCGCGCACCTACGGCGACGCCGCTCCCTATCCCATGACCGGTCAGTTCGCAGGCTACGACGCCTCCCACCTCGGCGGCCTGCAGGCGGTCTTCACCACCACGGGCGTGGCCTGGTCCGACTACTCCTACGTGGTGCTGCAGTCACTGCGTCAGACCTACGCGCGCTCGATCTCCGACTGCGGAATCCTGCCGACCGCCGCCGACGGCCGCGCGCTCTGGTGCCGGCTGCGCGGCGGCTATCTCTACCGAATCTGGGCGAACTACCCGCTGGCGCCGATCCAGGTCAACCCGCAGAGCCAAGCGTATTACTGGACCAACGGCACCACGACCTATCAGTTCTTCTATCCAAATTCGTTGGCGGTCGCGGCGCTGCCGGCCAACGCCTTTGCGGCGACGTCGGCGGTGGCTCCGGCGCAGATCTTCCCCTGAGTCGATCGCCGGAAGTGGCAAGGGGCGGCCGCTCGAAGCTCGGTGGGCGGCCGCTCTCGTCTCGACGCAGAAGCGTCAGAAGCGCCCGGCCAGGCCATAGCCGAACCCGATCTTCCCGTCGGCAAGGAGGATCGGCGAGACGTACTGGCCCACCTCCAGGCTCGCCTGTCCGGACTTGTGCGCTCAACAGCAGCGAGGCGGTGTGCGGGGCATTCGAGCGCAGGCAGCGCCGCGCGAGGTGAGGCGGCGATTCTGGCCGGGAGCGGACTCGGTGGCGCCGGCCAGCTGGGAAGGCGTAGTTTGGTTGCCAGCATTCGGGAAATCGCTCGGGGTATCTGAAGATGCGCGCATCGCTCCACCTGCTGGCGGCGCTCTCGGTCTTGGTCGCTGGCTGGCCCGCCAGGGCCGCCGAGCGCTCGAGGATGGCAAAGCTGGCCGTCGTGGATCTCAGGACCACCGGCAACATCAATCCCAAGGACGTGGAGGCGCTCTCCGCCCTCATCGCCGCCGAAGCCGGGCACTACTCGGTGAAGGTGGTCGCCGGCTCCGACCTGCGGACCCTCATCGGCTTCGACAAACAGAGGCAGTTGCTGGGGTGCTCCGAGGGAAGCTGCCTCGCCGAGATCGGCGGAGCCCTCGGCGTGGATTATCTCCTCTCATCCGAGGTCGGCCAGATCGGCGGGCGCTGGCTGCTCAGCGCGACCCTGCTCGACGTCGCCAAGGCGACCGGGCTGCAGCGTGCCTCCCGCGCGGCGAAGAGCCAGGACGGGCTGGTCGATCTGGTGCCCACGGTGGTCGCCGAGGCGTTCTCGGGGATCCTGGTCGCCAAGGAGCCGGCACCGCCGGTCGCGGTGGCCAACGCCGAGGAGCGAGGTGGTACCCGCCGGATCGCCGGCTATTCCCTCGTGGGCCTGGGCGGCGCGCTCCTGGCCGGCGGGGGCGTGGCTGGCTTCCTCGCCTACCGGCAACACGCC
The DNA here is from genome assembly GCA_037442205.1 of Myxococcales bacterium. GTDB lineage: Bacteria > Myxococcota > Myxococcia > Myxococcales > UBA5297 > JBBIQS01. Next base: position 10,206 of record JBBIQS010000044.1, on the reverse strand, counting down.
GCCGCGGCCGACCTCGCCGGTCCGGCGCCAACACAGGATGAGTACGACACTGCCAAGGCGGGCATCGCCAACAAGGCGAGGATTGCCGACGGTCTCTATGCCGCTGGAGTGATCGCCGCCGGCGTCGGTCTGGCGTTGGCCCTCACCGCGCCCTCTGACGCCGAGCCGCCGGCCAGCCTCAGCCTGGTGCCGCTTGCCGGCGGCGGCGCCCTCGTCCTCGGCGGAGGTTTCTAGCGATGCGCCACCTGATCGCCCTGTCGATTGCAGCGGCCTCCATCGTCGGCGTCTCGGCCTGCGAGCTCATCGTCGGCACCGACGACCTTCGTCGCCCCGTCGATGCCCCCGACTCCTCGTCGAGCGACGCCGGCCCCGAGCCCGATGCCGGCACGCACCCCGACGCCGGCCAGCAGCCCGACGCTGGACAGGATTCCGACGCTGGCCCGCAGCCCGACGCCTCGACCTGCCCGGACAACTTCTGCCAGCTCAACGGCTACACCTCCGGCGACCACTGCGATGGGACATCGCTGGTGGGCTGCCAGGTGAAGGAAGGCTGCGCCGTCGTTGGCTCGCGCGTGGACTGCGGCCCTGGAAGGACCTGCGGCGGCGGGAAATGCGAGTGCGATCCGGGGCACGGCCAGGCCTGTAACGGCTTCTGCTGCGTCACCGGCAGCACCTGCGAGTCAAGCGGCTGTGGCTGCCCCACCGCGGCAATCGATGGCTGCCAGCTGGCGGCGGCCGCGGAAGGCGGAACGGGCGGGACCTGCGCGGCTGGGCTGGCCGGGACCTGCTCCTATACCTGCCGCCTGGGAGGATGGGAGGTATCCAGCAACGGCTGCGTCGACCTGGAGTGGGTCCGCTGGCCGGTTTCCGGACCTGCGGCGCAGTACACCTACGACTCGGCCAACGATTCGGTCACCGACAGCGTGACCGGCCTGGTCTGGCAGTACACCAGTGGAGCGAAGGTCACCTTGTCCACCGCCAAGGCCGGATGCGCCAGCCGGACCAACGGCGGGAAGGCCTGGCGATTGCCCACGGTGATCGAGCTGCTGAGCATCATCGATCCGGCCAGGAACTCCCCGGCCATCGACTCGAGCAAGTTCTTCGTCGATCTCACCAACGGGAGCAACTTCTGGACGACCACCCCGGCGGCCATACAGCCAGGCTATGCGTGGGTGGTTGACTTCAAGAACGGTGGAACGCTCGTCGTCCAGGACACCGCCAGCCAGTACCAGTTCTATCGGTGCGTGCGGTGAGTGCCGCAGCTCACCAGCGCGCCCCGTCGCGCTCGCCTCCGGACTGTCGCCTGAACGGCGCGAGGAGAAGCCCATGAAGTGGATGGCAGCGATGGCCGTCGCCGCGGCCGTCACCATGGCATCAGAGGTCTGGGCGGCGGCGCCAGCGGGGCGCTTCGTGCTCGACTCGGGCAACGTAAAGGACACCGTCACCAAACTGGTCTGGCAGCAGGGCGTCGCGCCCAACAACTCGAGCTACACGCAGTTGTCCGCGGCGACCTACTGCACCAGCTTGACCTCGGGGCCCCTCACCTCCGGTTGGCGCCTGCCGACGAAGCAGGAGCTGGAGACGATCATCGACTTCCGCGCCGCCACTGCGCCGGCAACCGACACGACGGCGTTTCCAGGCACCCCGTCGCTGCTCTTCTGGACCTCGACGGCTCTTGCTGGAACGGCCGGCAGCGGTTGGATGGTCCACTTCGCCTCCGGCGTCTCGGCCTCGTTCTTGACGATGACCACCGGCTGCGTTCGCTGCGTCCACGATTGAGCGGCGGCCACGGACCCGCCCTCGCGGAGTCCACGCCGGCGGATCGTTCAGGCACGCGGAATTGCGCGGGCGAGAGCGCGCCAGTTCCGAGATGCCAACCGATTGAAACCCGGTTGCCCGACCCCTGACAGCGGTCGCTCCGACGCAGGTCTTCCCTTGATACCAGTCGCGCCTCCGGAACCTCCGGCATTTCGGCGGCTCAAAAGCCAAGCGCAACTGCGCCGCGCTCACGAGAGCCCGTCCCGCGCCCGCCACACGGCTAGCGCCCGGCTTGTGTCTAGAAGCGCCCCGCCAGCCCGTAGCCGAGCCCGACCTTCCCGTCGGCCAGGAGGATCGGCGAGACGTACTGGCCCACTTCCAGGCTCGCCTGCCCGGTCTTCATGCGCGAGGCGTAGCCCTTGACCTGTCCGAACGAGACGAAGTCGTCGATGACGAAGAACAGCAGCGAGGCGGCATGGCAGGAGCCCGCGGCGAGCATGGTGCTGCCCGAGAGCTGGGATGGGTTGAGGTACCAGGTCAGCATCTCGAACGCCCCGACGACCGTTCCGGCGACGTAGAGGATCCAGCCGAAGACGCGCAACACCACGATGCCGTGGACGTCGGTGCCCGAGCGAGCACCAGATCCGGCCCCAGCGATGATCGGCGTGAGGATGACGCTCAGGAGCAGCGAGGCGGTGTGCAGGCCGATCGAGCCCGAAGATGAGGCGGAGGCCGAGAGCGCGAAGATCGGGCCGGCGAGCACCAGGCCGACGATGCCGCCGGCGAGCGCCCCTCCGGCACTGGGCAGCGTGCGCCCGAGCCTGGGCTCCTCGAGGCGCAGGGCCTGGGCGGGCGCTGCTGGCCCGTTGTTGTTGACGATCACCTGGACCGGAGCCGCGGCAGGGGCGGGCTGGGCTGCCGCGGGGGCCGGCGCCGCGGCCGGAGGCGGCGGAGGCGGCAGGGGCTGGGAATAGGCGGAGGCAGCCGGGCCCGGTTGGACGCAGTGGCCGTTCTCACAGACGCGATCACCCTTGCAGTCGGTGTCCTTGCTGCACTGGGCGAGGGCTTCGGAGGCGGTGAAGAGGGCAATCAGGGTGCCGGCAATCGCAAGGGGGCGCATGGGATTTCCTGGTTGTGTGACTTGGGCAAGACACCCAGCCACTCTATCCGCAATTGAACCGAGCATCGAGAGCGGCGCGAATGTGCGCCGAGGTGCCGCTCCGATGCCGGGAAGTCGGTTCATCCCGGCGCACCGGAAGTCGATAGGCCGGGTCCCGATGCGCCAGGCACGCCTCGGCGGCCGAGAGCGGCATCGACCTCGGCGCGGTGCTCAGAGGGCGTTAGGAGGAGCGGGCGCCGGCTTCCCCCTTCGCATCAGCCACTCATTCCGATCGATGCTTCGACCCGCTCTCTCCGCCAGATGCCCGTTCCGCGGCCAGACTAGAACGCGGTCGGCATCGGCGGCAGCGGCACGGAGCCGGTTCCCACCCGCGTCTGGTTCCCCGAGAAGACGGTGTCCGAGGTGACGACCACCTCGGTGGCGCCGACCGCGTCGGGGACCGCTGCCTTCTCGCTCAGGGTGCTGCCGCTGGTGACGTTGATGCCGATGGTGTTGCGTACCAGTTGGCTGGCGGCCACCGTCGCCGCGGCGTCGTCGACCGCGATGCCGACTTCTTGGTGATCCTCGAGCGAGCAGCGGGTCAGGTCCGCGCGTGCTCCGGTCACCACCACCAACCCCAGGCTCTTGGTGCCGGCGATCGAGGTCTTCGGCCCGCGCAGGATCGACTCGGAGACCTTTGCCTGGGCGCCCGGCAGAGATACCACCAGCGATGACTGCTGGTTTAGCACCGATGCCACGTCGGCCAACTCTGCCGCGGCGCCGTTCACCATCACGCCAAACCCGTAGTCGCCGAATCTGTCGGCAAGGGTCCCGCTGACCAGTGTGCTCTTCACCGTCGCGCGGCTGCCGAGCGTAATCGCCAGCCCCGCGGTCCGGTTGTTGACCAGGCCCGACCGCTCCAGGGTGAGCTGTGCCTCGTGCTGCACCGCGATGCCATAGCCGCGCTGGCCATCCTCGGTGAAGACGCCGTCGCGGATGAGGGTGTCGCTGATCCGCACCTCGGTGCCCTTGGAGTCGATCAGCACCGCGGCGCCGGCATTGCCCTTGAGGTAGCTGCGGCTCAGGTCGAGCTTGCCCTCGACCACCCTCACTCCCAGGCCGTAGCGCGAGGCGTCGTCGGCCAGCGGGGCGATCTTGGTGTCGACGATGATCATCGCCTCCGCGGTGGCGCTGGCAGTGGGATCCGAGACTGAGAACGCCGCGGAGGCGTTCTCGATCATCGCCAGCCGCGCGGCCGTCATCTTGCCGCTGGCTCGAACCGAGACGCCGAACCCGCTCCCCGGGACCGTCGCCAGCGGCAGCGTTCCCCGCACCAGCGAGTCGCTGACCGTGATCTCTCCGCCGTCCTGAGCGGTGAGGGCGATTCCGTGGTTGTCCACCAGCGCCAGCCCCTTGGCAGTCAGCTTCGAGCCGGTCCCGACAGCCACCGCCAGCGCCGGTCCGACGCTCGACTCGGCGATGCCCCGAATCGCCAGGTCGTTGAAGGTCGCCTGGGCGCTGGGAGAGAGGTAGGCGGCGTGCTGCTCGCAGTCGGCGATGGTGCTGCCGCTGACCGTCAGCGTGCCGCCCTGCTCCACCAATCCGGCGGAAACCTTGGCGCCGTTGCTGTCGGCGCCGGAGCGGACGCCGGAGATGGTGCTCTCCTCGACCACGCCGGTGGCGGTCAACACGAGGAATCCGGCCACCGAGCCGCCCAGGATGGCGCTCTGTTTCACCGAGACGCTGGCGCCATCCATGGCCTCGACGCCCAGTCCCCACGCTCCCAGGTCGTTGGGCCTGGTGTCGCGCACCACCGAGCGCAGCAGCGCCAGCTTGGTGCCAGCGGACTGACCGAAAGCGCCGGTGGACCGGTTGCCGGTGAGGGCGCACTCCTCGAGGAGCAGCTCGGCGCCGAAGCCCGCCAGCGCGCCGTCGCCGCGCTTGCCGGTACTGCTGTCGACGAGATTGTCGCGCAGGGCGCTGCGCACGGCGTGCAGGCTGGACCCGGCCTCCTGCACCCACAGGCCCGCCTTCAGGTTGCCAGTCACCAGGCTGCCGCTCAGGGTGAGCTTGGCGCCGCCGCCGACGATCACGCCGATGCTGAAGCCGCGCACCGTCAGACCTGAGACCTCGCTCGTCCCGGAGGCGACGGCAATTCCCTTGTTCGTCGGGCTGGGGGAACCCTGCATCACCACCTTCTCGGCGCAGCGGCCGACGATCTTCACCGACTTGGTGAGTCGGATCGACTCGGGATAGAGACCCTCCTCCACCGCGATCACCGCTCCGTCGCTGGCCGCCGCCACCGCCGCGGTGAGGGTGGTGAAGTGGGTCGCGTCGACCTGCGGCGCGGAGTAGCTGTCGTCGACGAAGAGGGTCGCCTGCGCGGGTGGGAAGGTGGCGGCGCAATCCCCCAGCGGCTGGCAGTCGGCGAAGCCGAGCTTGTCCAGCGTGGCCCCGCTGCACGGCTGCGGCGGCAACACCGGGGCGCAGCCCCAGCCCGAGGAATCGAGCACGAAGCCGGCGGGGCAGGAGCGCACTCCGACCGGCTGGCAGTCGGTCTTGCCGAGCACCGGGTAGGTCCCGGCGGGGCAGGCCGCGGTCGGCATCACCGGAGCGCAGCCGGCTCCCGAGGGATCGGCCGCGAAGCCCTCGGCGCAGCTGGTCCAGCCGGCGGCGGCGCAGGCCCCGTCAGCGCCGCGGGCCTGGCCGGGAGGGCAGGGCTCGGCGCCGGCGTCGGGCATGCCGTCCCCGGCGTCGGAAGTCGAGGGGGTGCCGGCCGGGCAAGCGCACAGCCCGAGGGTCAGGAAGAGCGCGATGGCGATTCGCATGGAGAGCTCGCGGGCAGGGCCGGCGCGGCCGGCTCATTCCACTGATTTCTACCACGCTGCCCCCGGTGTAGATTCGGGCCGATGCCCGGATGTCCCGAGAACGGATTACTCAAGAGCTTCGTCCAGGGCGCCCTTCCCGACGAGGCGCGCACGGAGGTCGAGCGGCACGTCCGCGACTGTCCCGCCTGCCGTGGCTCGGTGGAGATCATCAAGCCGGTCGTGGTCGAGACCGCGCCGACCGTCCGCCGGCCGCCGATCAAGGAGACGGTGCGGCTGTCGCGCGGGTCTCCGGTGGGGCGCTACCTGGTCATCGACCAGCTCGGCGAGGGCGGGATGGGAGTGGTCTACTCGGCCTTCGATCCTGGGCTGGGCCGGAGCGTGGCCCTCAAGCTGATGCGCGAGCCGCAGCCGGGAGCCGATCCCGACGACGCCCGGGCGCGCCTGCTGCGCGAGGGCCAGGCCATCGCCCAGGTCTCGCACCCCAACGTGGTCGCGGTGCACGACATCGGCACCGTCGACGGCCAGGTGTTCCTGGCGATGGAGCTGCTCGAGGGCGGCACCCTGCGCGAGTGGCTCAAGAAGCCGCGCTCCTGGCGCGAGGTGCTGGCGGTGTTCACCGCCGCCGGCCAGGGGCTGGCCGCCGCCCACCGCGCGGCGCTGATCCACCGCGACTTCAAGCCGGAGAACGTCCTCTTCGGCAAGGACGGACGGCCCCGGGTCACCGACTTTGGCCTGGCCCGCTACGCCGGCGCCGAGGCGGTGCCGCTCTCGATCGTTCCAGTGGCCAGCACGCCGCTCAAGCCGCGCCGGCGCATCACGCAGCCGGGCACGGTGATGGGCACTCCCTGGTACATGGCTCCTGAGCAGTTGGCGGGGTTGGAGACCGACGCCCGCACCGATCAGTACAGCTTCTGCGTCGTGCTCTGGGAGGCGCTGTTTCGCTCGCTGCCCTATTCGCCGCCGCCGGGGGCGCCGCCGCCGGAGTGGCGCCTCAACGAGCCTCCCAAGGACATCGCCTGCCCGGCCTGGCTGCGCCGGGCCCTGCAGCGCGGCCTGAACGTGGTGCCCAGCCAGCGCTTCCCTTCGACGGACGAGCTGCTGGCGGCGCTGGAGATCCCGCGGCGGCGGCGGCGAAAGTGGGCTCTGGGAATCGGCGCGGCGACGGTGGCCCTGGCCGCGGTCGGCTTCGCCGGGGCCGTGTCCCAGCGCTCGGCGCGGCTGTGCGCCGGCGCCGCCGCCGAGGCGGCCCAGGACTGGAATCCGGCCAGCCAGGAGCAGTTGCACAAGGCCTTCCTCGCCAGCGGGCGCGCCGACTCAGAAGACTCGTTCACCTTCACTCGCCGCGGCCTGGATGCCTTCTTCATCGGCTGGGCGGCGATGCGCCAGGAGGCCTGCGAGGCGACTCGAGTCCGCGGCGTGCAGTCCGACGGGATGCTCGGGCTGCGCATGGCCTGCCTGGATCGCCGTCGCGCGGAGGCCCGCGCCCTGCTCGCACTCCTGTCGCGCCCCGACGCCGAGGTGGTGGCCGGGGCGGCGCAGGCAGCGCGCTCCCTGCCCTCGCTGCGCAGCTGCGCCGACCTCGAGCTGCTGACTGCCAAGGTGGCCCCGCCCACTGCCGAGCAGCACCCAAAGGTCGACGAGGCGAGCCGGCAGGTCGACCAGGCACGCGCGCTGTTCGCCGCCGGCAAGTACAAGGACGGCCTGGCCGCCGCCGGGACTGCGGTCGGTGCCGCTGCTGCCTCTGGCTATCTGCCGGTCCAGGCCGAGGCGCGGCTGCTGCTGGGACGGCTGCAGGAGCACACCGGCGATCTCAAGGGCGCGGAGGCGACGCTGCTGCGGGCCCTGGCGGATGCCGAGGCCAGCGGTCAGGACGAGCTGGCGGCGGGCGGGATGGGCCAGCTGGCGCGGTTGCTGGGGGCGCGGCAGCTGCGCTTCGGCGAGGCCCACGCCTGGGGCGCGCTCGCCGAGGCCAAGGCCCAGCGGCAGGGAGGACAGGATCAGCTGCGCGCCGAGTTGCTGCGCGCCCAGGCGCTGGTGCTGGAGGCTGAGCAGCATCTACCCGAGGCGGTCGAGGGCCATCGCCGCGCGCTGGCGCTGCGCCAGCGGCTCGATCCGGAGAGCCTGGAGATCTCCCAGTCGCTGCACGAGCTGGCCAGCGCGCTGCGCAGCAACTGCCAGCCGCACGAGGCGCTGGCCGCCTACGAAGGCGCGTTGGCAGTGCGCGAGAAGCTGCTCGGCCCGGACAGCGATCTGGCCGCGGTGACCCGCAACGGCCTGGCCAATTTGTTGATGTCGCTGGGGCGCTTCGAGGAGGCGCTGCAGATCTACCGCCGGGTGCAGGGCACGCTGGAGCGGGTCCTTGGCCCCCAGCACTTCCGGGTCGCGGTCGCCACCGCCAACATCGGCGTCGTCTACTATGCCCAGGGGCGCTTCGCAGAGGCGCTGCCGTACTTCGAGCGGGCCGCGGCCATCCGCGAGGCGGCCTTCGGCAAGGAGAGCCCCAAGGTCGCCGATTCATGGTGCGATTTGAGCGAGCTGCTGATCGAGCTGGGGCGCTATCCCGAGGCCAAGGCGAAGCTGGAGCAGGCGCGCGCGATCCTCGACAAGCTTCCCGCCGATCATCCGAGCCAGGTCGAGTACGCCACGCAGCTGGGAAAGCTGCTGGTGGCGCAGGGTTCCTTCCGCGAGGCGGTCGAGCCGTTGGAGCGGGCTCTCAAGGCCGGCGAGGGCAAGAAGGGGATGAAGGTGGACGCCACCGGCGCCCGGGCCAGGTTCTTGTTGGCGAAGGCGCTGTGGAGCACTCCGCGCGAGCGCGCGCGGGCGCAGGAATTGGCCCGCCAGGCCCGCGAGAGCTACTCCCGCTGTGGTTCGCAGGAGTTCCGCTACAGCCAGGCCGAGATCGATGCCTGGCTGGCCGCGCATCCCGTGGCCCCGTGATTGGCTACAGGCCGGGCAGCGGCACCTGCCCGGCTTGCACCGGCAGCGCGTCGAGGCCGCGCGGGTTGGTCTGGCCGGAGCTGGACTGAACGGCGGCGTTGGTGCCCTGCACCACCACGCCCTGCTGGCTGCCGGCGGCCTGGACGTCGCAGTTGCTGATGACGATTCCCTCGGCGCCGTTGTCCACCAGCACCTGGCTGCGCTGGTTCTGATTGAGGGCGACCCCGTCCACCAGGACCTGTCCGGTGCCCTCGAACAGTCCGACCCCGTCGGCGGCGTCCTGCACCGGTCCGGTGGCGGCGATGCGGCCGCCGCTGATCCGCGCCCCGGAGCTGGCGCGCAGGCCGATTCCCGCCAGGCGGTTGCGCTCGATGTTGCAGCGCTCGACGGTCAGCTTGGGGGCGGCGGAGGTGCCGGTCAGCTGCTGGCCCCAGATGCCGCGGTCCTGGTTGTCGAGCACGCTGACCTCGCTCAACGCCGCCTCGGTGCCGCCGGCACCGTCGATGAGCACGCCCACGAAGCCATTCTTCTCGACCACCGAGCCGTTCATGGTCAGCTTGGCGCCGTGGCTGGCAATGACCCCGAGACCCGAGGTGAGGCTGGCCGGGATCTGCTCGGCGATCCGCCCGCCGGTGACCTGCAGCTGCGCTCCCTGGGTCCACAGGCCGATCGAGTTGCCGTGGATGCTGACCGAGTCCAGGCGCGACAGCAGATCGGGGCGGCCGCAGTCCTCGGTGCAGATGGCGTAGATGCCCACCGACCTGGCGCCGCTGACCTCGACGTCCTGGATCCGCACCGGGCCGGTGATGATCGACACGCCCACGCCCTTGGGGCCGGACGGAGCGAGCACCTGGGCGCGGAAGAGGCCGGAGCCGGGGTGCAGCCGGACCGCCGGGGCGCTGTCGGCGTCGCCCTGCAGCACGGTGGGGCCGGCGCTATCGCCAAGCAAAAGCACGTTCTCGGGGACGTCGAAGTTGCCGCGGTAGGTGCCCGCCTTGGCCAGGACGCAGGAGCCGGCAGGGGCGGCGGCCAGGGTGCTGGAAAGCGCGGCCCCGTCCTTCTCCACGGTGATGGTGTCGCGGCAAGTGACGCCGGAAGGAAGCGACGGTCCGCCGCACGAGGACACGGCGAGCGCGCATCCGAGTCGGAGGAGCGCAAGAATGAGCGAACGCATGGCAGCTCCAATTGCCGCCCCGAGCGATGTCCCTTCCCGGGGGCACATCATCATAGCCGCTCTGGCGCCGCGGCGAACCGCGGCTCGTGCGCAGGGACAGCCGGCGCCGACGAGATGGAAATCTGGGCTGGAAAGTGGTCTAGATCCGGGGGGTTGCAGGGGACGAGACCCTGGGCTCACATCGGGCGAAACTTCGATCAGCCTCCTGCGATAATTACCAGGAAGTCGCGATTTCCCTGATTCCGGAGAGAAAAATGAAGATCAAGGATCGGCCGTTGACCATGGCAAACCCGAGCTCGGGGAAGATGAAGGATCGGCCGCTGACCATGGCCAATCCGTTCTCGGGCAAGACCAAGGACCGCCCGCTGACGATGGCGAACCCGAACTCGGGGAAGATCAAGGACCGCCCG
>JBBIQS010000043.1:0-68545 GCA_037442205.1 Myxococcales bacterium | reverse complement strand
TCCGCCGCGGCGGAATTCAGCGGCCGTCGCAGAGGTCGCCAACACGAGTGCCAGGAGGCTGAGCCAGCGCATGAGGTACCCCCGGCAAATGTAGGGACGGTTGCGCGGGTGGATTGATGGCTGGGCGGCCAGGGGTCGAGCGACGGAGCGTGGGAGGGGCGGCTCGAGGGGCTCACCAGAACCGCGGCCTTCGGCCACCATCCTTCTTCACGTAGCCAAGCCAGGCTCCGTGCATCCCCAGAATCCCGAGCACGGCAAATATCCCACCGCCCAGCGCAGTGGCGAGGACCAGCGCTGCCGCCAAGACGTACCAATGATTGATGCGAAAGCGCGGTCTCGGCTGGCATCCCTCCAGTTCGCCAACAGCCTTCCATTCGGTCGAGTCGGAAGCCTGGACCTCATCCTCGATCCCAACGAGCCCAGAGCGGACGCCCTGCTGAACTTCGCCGAGACTTCCGAATTGGAGCTCGCCATCCTTGGTGCGAACCAGGTAGCCCATGCCGCGATCCCTCCTCACTTCCATTCTCCGCGGGCAAGCAGCTATTTGCCCTCCGGGTTCTCTGCGACTTCCGGATCCAGTTCATCGGGCTGAGCACCCTGGGGCCGAGGAATCGCTGGGGCCGCCGCAGGATCTTTCGGCAGCCCGAGCGGATCGACGAGCGAGGCGCTGCGCCCATCGCGCGCTGCCGCCATGAGCGTCAGGTAGACCTCGAACCAGCGCTGATACCCGCGCAGGCCGGAATCCTTCCGGTCGACCATCTTCTGGTAGGCCTCGCGCAGCCGCTTGGAGACGTCGAATGGCACCTTCACGCCGTTAGACTGCAGCTCGGCGGCGAACCAGAGCACGTCGAGCAGGTCGGGATCGACGCCGGCGCCAGTCCTGCCGAGCATCCCGTCGGCGCTCTTGAGCGCCTCACCGATCCACTTCGCCGCAGCAGCGCCGTCCCCTCGCTCCCGGGCGTTCTCAGCCAGCCGGCACTCGATTAGTGCCATCGCACGCGCATCGCCGTCCTGGTCCGAGGCCTCGAGCCGCTCCCGAAACAAATTTCGGCGCGTCTCGAGCGCCTGCTGCACCTCGGTGAGCTGGCTCAGCTTGCGACTCGCATTGGCGCGCAGTCCGACGCTGATCAGCCGGTAGGAGCGCAGCACCTCCTCGTGCGCGGTGTGCGGCCAGCGGAGCGTCGCCTGCAAGGCCGGACCGGCGAGGCCGCGGTCCACCTCGGCGAGATCATCGAGAGCGCGCTGCGGCAGTCCCGCGCCCATCGCCGCGGCGGCCCTGGCAAGCCGCGTCACCAGTCTGTTGCGCCCCGCACTCCCCGAAGCGGTCTCGAGCTGCGCCAGCTCGCGGTCATAGAGCGAAAGCGCTCGCTGGAAGCGTCCCGCCGCCAGGTTGTAGAGAGCGGCCCGGTCGAGGGCGAGCAGCCGGAACGCGGAGAGCAGCGCCGACTTCTCCGCCAGCCCCAGCGCGAGGTCCGCCGCAGCAGCTGCATCCTTCTCGCGATCGACGTGGAGCAGCACCCGCGCCCGCGACATGCGCACCGCCAGGCTCGCCTCGTCTTCCAGCAGCGGGAGCTTCTCCCTCTCGTCCAGGTATCCCAGCGCGATGCGCCAGTTGCCGACCTGCTCGTGCAGCATTCCGAGCTGCCCGAGGATCAGCGCACGGTAGCGAGGGTTCGAGCGCACCTGCTCCAGCGCGACGAGATAGTGCGTGTTGGCTTTCTGCGCAGCCGCCACATCGCCGGTGCGCAAAAAGCGCTCGTGCAGGATCGCTCCCATCAGTGCCCGCGCTGCTCGCTTGTTCCGCAGCTCCTGCCACGAGGCGCGCAGCTCGTTCATCGCCGCGTAGGCCGCCGCCTCCTGCTCGCTCGTCTCAAGCGACGGCAGCTCCCGCGAGAGCAGGTACGCGCGGGTGAAGCGCTGCACCGCCTGGGTCGAAACCGGGGCGCTGGCATTGCTCTTCTCGAACTCTTCGCGCAGCTGGGCCGCGGAAGCGCCGGCGCGCAGGCGCATCGCCAGCGACTCGACCACGCTTTCCACCGACGAGGTCGACGCGGCCACGGCGTCGAAGTCGGCCTGCGCCTTGTCGAGCCGGCCCTGGGCCATGTGCCGGTAGCCCCGGCCCTGCATCGCGCGCCGGTAGAGCCGATCCGCCCTGCGCCTCTCCGCCGTCCCCTTGGGCACGTCGGTCACGTACCGCTTGGCCAGCGCCTCGATGACCTTGTCCGCCCCGAAAACCGAGGCGCGCCGCACCGCATCGAGGATCACTGCCCGCTTGCGGTCGAGCCGGGTCTGCCGCTCGTAGAGCTTGATCAGCTCCTGGCGCACTTCCTTCGGCGGATCGTCGTTGCGAATGGCCAAGTTCGCCGTCTGCAGCTCAATCGCGAAGGCGAGCTCCGACTCGGGCGCCACCTTCTCGCGCTCCTTGGCGAGGATCTGGATGGCTTCGTCGGGCGGCAGCCCGCGCACCAGGGCGCGCGTCGCTGCGCGGGCATACTCGAGGCGATCGTCCGGCTCGAGCTTCGGGTGTTCCGCCAGCAGCCGGCAAGAAGCGACCAGTGCGTCGCGGTCGTCGAGCTCGCGGTAGAGGGCGTCAGCCCGGCGGAAGTAGGCATCCAGGATAGACGGCACTCCCAGCTGCGCCACCGCGACTGACTCGAGTTCCTCGCGCGCCTGGCCCTTGTCACCCAGCGCATCGGCAATCTCGCTGCGAACCAGGTGCTTGAGCGCCGTCGCACCCTTGCTGTCGCCGGGCTGGGGAGACATCTCCTCAAAGCGCTTGCGCGCCTGCTCCTCGAACGCCGAACCGGGCCGCCCGCGCTGGCCGAGGTCGCGCCGATGGGCGACGAGCGCCGACAGCGGCTTGGCGAGCGAGTTGGCGATTGCGTCGGGCAGCGCCGCGAGGTGGCGGACGTAGAGCTCGGCGGCACCAAACTGCTCCACTTCCAGGTGCCCCAGTACCAGCTTCACCATCACACGGCGCTTCTTGGCGACCTCGGTTTCGCGCCCCAGCAGCTGGCGGTACAGCAGCAACTGATCGGCGCGGGAGCTGGCGACATCCACTTCCTCGAGGAGCCGCGGCGCGGCGATGCTCTCCGCCACTTCGCCCTCGAGCGGAAGCTGGTAGACATCCAGCCCGCTCTTTCCCGCGCAGGTGGCGATCAGGACCTTGGCGCTCGGCGCCGGGTACTGGCAATTGAGGGCAGCGTCGGTGAGCTGCTCCGGCCACGCCGCCGCCGCGAGCACCGGGGCGTCGTCGCGCTCGCTGGCAAAGGGAACGCGAAAAAGTAGCGCGTTGTCGGCGGCGTCGATCACCGCGTCGCGGTTCGAGTCCTCGAAGAACTGCGCCACGTACAGGAAGCGCGCGTCGTGCGAGAACGCCGGCTGCCCCGTCATTCCTGGAAGGTCGAGCTTGAGCGGCATCGGCTGAGCCGTGCCGGCCCGATCCAGCCGCAGCGCCTCCAGGTGCGTCGCCGCTTGCGCCGCGAAGCCGGCGCCGATCCTCTCGAAGGCACGCTCCACCGGGACGAAGACCAGCCAGCGCCCATCCGGCGAGATGGCCGGGCTGGCGATGTTGCGCTCCAAGAGCGGCCGCGCGGAGAGGCGATCGCCGACCGCAACCTCCAGCACGCGCAGGTCGTTGTGGACGGAGTCGCGGCTCACCAGTGCGATGCGCGAGGCGGAGATCCACTCGGCCTGGACCGCACCGCCTGCCTCGTCGAGGCAGCGCCGGTCATCGCCGCTGGGAAGCTCGCGCACGCAGAGTTGGCCGATCGCGCGATCCCGGAACGAGAGGTAGAGCAGCCGCTTTCCATCGGGGCTGACCCGCGGCCAGGTCACGTCCGCGCCCTCGTCGAATGCGCGCTTGGCGCGGCCCGAGTCGAGACCCTGGGCGAAGATCTCGCCCGCCACGTTGCGGTTGGAGACGAAGTAGAGCTGCTGGCCATCCGGCGTGAGCTGCCCCAGGAACTGGTCGGCGCCGGTGGCGCCGACGGTGATCCGCTCCGGGCGGCGCAGGCACTCGTCCGGCTCGTCGTCCTGCCCGTGCGCAGCCAGTGGCAAAACGATCAGGACCAGCGCCAGGCGCCGCGCCCACCGCGAGCGGCTATCGGAGGTCCCGGTCAGCACTTCTTCCGCCCCCAGGTGCCGTCGTCCGCCTGGATCCACCCGCCGCAGACGACCCCGCGCGCGTGCATCTGGTGCCAAGTCTTGCGCAGCTCATCTTCCGAGATCTCGGGGCGGCGCTGGCGCATCCAGCGCCACAGCTGGCGGCGCGCTGCGTTCACCCGGCCGATCAGCTCCAGTGCCTGGGCCCGATCGGCAGCGCCGCGGCAGGAGTCGAAGGTGTCGGCGAGCGTGCCGTCCCGGGCCTCACCGACGCAGTGCTGGCGCAGCAGCGCGTCGTGGCGGTCGGCGTCGGTCTGCTCAGTCTCGTCGACCAGCGGCAGCGGCTTGAAGCCCAGGGCCTCGAGCTGATCGGGAGTGAGCGGCACCGGCTGCGCGGCGATGGCATTGGCGGCGAGCGTGCGTTCGACGTCGTCGAAGGATCCGGCGGCCTGCTGCTCCAAGGCGGTGGCCCGATCGACCATGACGATCTCCGGCGCGTGGATACAGCCGGTCGCGCCGAGCAGGATGGCGAGGGCAATGCGATTCCTCATGGCTCCTCCGTGGTCGTTTCGTCGGCCAAGGCCTTGTCGATGAGCGGTCCGACAGGAATGCCGCGAACTTCATCGACCCGCACCAGCCGCGCCAGCCCGCCGAAGGTCACGCCCAGGCTCGCGAAGCCGTGGCTGAACGAGAGGCGGACGTGATCTGGATAGCCGAGGTCCAGCGCGCGGCGGATACGGTTGAGGCTTCCGTCGGTGCGGTGCGGATCCTGGAAGTCGAGCAGGTCGAGCAGGTGGCGGCGGCCGATGCGCAGGATTTCCGCGCGCCCGTCGAGGCTGCGCTCGCGCGCCGAGAAGGAGACCGCCAGGTTCCCGTCGAACGGCTCGCCGTAGGACGACTCGACGCCGCTGGCGCGCACGTGGGCGACGACCACGCTGTCCTTGCCGTTCAGGTTGAGCGAACACTCGCCGGTCACCCGGCCGTTGCGGACGCCCAGCTCGAGCTGGCTGAGCGAGACGACGCCGTGAGCGATCTCCAGGTTGCCGGCCAGCGGCGCGATGGTCACCGCCGGGGTTGCCAGGCGGCCGATGGAGAGGAAGCTGCGCCGGCTCTTGAACGGATGCTGGTCGGCGAAGCGCAGCTCGGCGAAGGGATTGGCGCGCGACTCGTGGAGCAGCGTCAGGCCCTTGGAGTCGTAGGTGAAGGTGGCGGCGATGGGGACGTCGGCGTCGAGCGCATCGATCTCCACTTGCTTCTCAGGCAGGCGCAGCTGCGCGTCGCTGATGCGGGCCTCGGCGAGAGTGCGGAAGACGTGCAGGTCGGTGGATTCGAGAGACCACTGCACGCGGGCCTTGCCGCTTCCCTTGAAGATCTGTTCGCGTCGCCACGCCCGCCCCAGGTCCTGGTCGAGTTGGCCGCTCAAGGCGATGGCGCGCCGCTCGCCGGTGATCTCGAGGCGGCCATGCAGCGCGAGCAGGGTGCCGGCGGCGCGGTTGTCGAAGGTCAATTCCGAGATCCGCACCGTTCCGTCCCGCTCGCGGCGCGCCCGCACTGACAGGCCCATTTCGCCGATCGGATAGCCGCGGACAGCGTTCTGGCGCAGGTCGCGCACGGCGAGCTGCTGGCGGAGGTCGAGCTCGCCGGCGAGCGGATCCGCGCTGGAGATCTCGAGCGAATCGCTGAAGCCGGCGAGGTCGACCTGGTTACGCCCCTGCGCAGCGTGCAGCGATTCGATGCGCAGATCGCTGAGCAGCGTGCGCAGCTCGGGCGTGCCGTGGAAGTCGGCGGTCCAGGCGATGGCCGGCGCTTCCACGGCGAGGTCGCCGCTGTGGTAGCTCAACCCGCCGACCTTCAGCTCGAGCTTGCTCTCTCCACCGACGCTGGCGAAAGGTTTGGGAGCGACCACGACCTTCCCATCGCGGCCGATGGACTGGATGGCCCCGGTGAGAGTGCCGTGTGCCACTGCCGAGACCTCCAGCCGCTCCAGACCGACGCCGGCCATGGAGCCCATCCCCTCGAGCAGCGGGGCGATGGCGGGAAGCCGCCCAACGCGGGCTGTGAGGTCGAACGTCAGAGCGCCACGATCGCGATCGAAGGCCGCGGTCGCGGCCAGCGCGCCCGTCGGCCCCGAGTCGCCGGTGCTGTCGACGCGCATCCGGAAGGTGGGAGCGCTCAGATCGAAGGCCGCCGAGGTGACCAGCTTGCCGTCGCCGATTCGAGCCTCGCCGACCTGGAGAGCGCGATAGCCGAGCTCCGCTTCCACCGTTTGAAGGGAGCGGTCGCCCTCGGAGCTCAGGGTCAGATCGAAGCCATCGGCGCGGGCTTGGGCGGACGGACCTTTCACCCCGACCTTCTCGATTCGCAGCTCGGTGCGCTCGCGCAGCAGCGGCGAACTCGAGCCCAGCCGTCCGACATGTCCGTTCGAGCGAATCGCGAACGACGTCTGGTCCCAGGGCAGACGCCAGTCGGGGAACATCGATCCCAGCGCCTGGAGCTGAGCGAGCGAGGGCGCGTCAGCGGTGAGGGTGTAGTCGGCCGCCTCCGCCGCCTTCTTGGTCACCGCCACGGTCGCCTTGGTGGCGCCGACTTCGAGTGCCAGGCGGACCACGCCCGTGCTGCGAATCGCCTGCTCCAGGTCGGGGGCCGCATTCTCGAGCCCGAGGTGGATTCGCACTGGATCGCGGACGAGCGGAGGCTCGCCGGCGCGCGAGAGTTGAAGCTCGCCGCTGGAGAGATCGAGATCGGCGGAGTACGGGGCGGCTCCGTCGAGGTGCGAGCGCGCGTCGAAGGCGAGCTTCGAGGCCAGCACTCGAAATGCCGCGTTCGATGCCGACAGCGAGCCAAACTCCACCTTCAGATCGATGTCGCCCGCGGTCTTCTCCGGTGCCTCGGGGTTGAACTGCAGTTCCTTGATCTTCGCGCCGAGCCTTGCCGCTTGAGCAGCGACGGTGGCACCCGCGGCGCCGTCGAGCCTCTCGAGGCGAAGCTCGAGATCGACATTCCATGTCCCGCGCGAGGTGAGCGAGCCCTCGATATCGACCTTCACACCGCCGGCATCGAGGCGACGGGAAGCCAGGCGGGCATGAATGTCGCCGAACGACGCCTTGGCAACGGCGTTCATTCCACCGCCAGGCCCCGGAGTAGCGGAGACCCTGAGCTGGGCGGACGACGAAACGAGATTGCCCCCGGCGACTGCGGCCTCGAGTCCCTGAAGCGCGCCGTCGATGGCGACCTTTCCGGTCGGTGCCAGACCGGGAGTCGGGCCAAGCTTCAGCTCGGCGATGTCGTAGGTGAGCCGCCCGCCCGCAAGCTTCGCGGGGACCATTCCCGCGGGCAGATGGCGAATCGCCTTGCTGAGGTCGACTTCGCCGGTCGCCAGGCGCACCAGCGGCGCGCCTGCGTCAGGAAGCTCGACGGTCGCTTTCGCGGTGATCGCCCCGTCGGCGGCCTCGGCGCGCGTCAGCGACAGCGTGGTGAGTCCCTTCGCCGGATCGAAATGCGCTTTCGCATCGAGGTGCACGAGGCTCTCGACATCGAAGTCGGGCACCAGCGTCTGCTCGACCGCTCGCACGTCGACCGCCACCTCGGCGTTCCCTGGATCGGCGGCAATCGCCAGCCTCAGCTTGAGCCGTGCGGCGCCCTGCTCCTCGCGATCCAACCAGAGCTCCAGCGGAGCGTCTGAAGTGCCCGCCTCGAAGCGGATCGCCCAGCCGGCATTCGCTCGCTGGGTCGTCAGATGAGCCGAAAACCCGTGCAGAGCCATCCGCTCCGCCATCTGCCCCTTCTCAGAGCGGACCAGCGTCGCAGTCAGGTCCTCCAGATCGAGGCGCGCCAGCAGCGAGGCCGTCCCCAGGTTCTCGGCCGCCTGATGAGAGAGCGGAATCGGCGGCGGCGGAGGCTTGGACTCGGGCCCAGAGAGCAGGTCGAGCGAGGTGACGCCGCGCTCGTCGCGGACCACGGTCAGCGCGACCTTGCGCAGCGACACCGCCTTCACTAGCTGATCGTCGCGGCCGAGCAGCGACGAAATGGTCCAGCGGACGTCGAGCTCGCCGATGCGCGCGAGCTCCGGTGCCAGCGGGCGCATCGCTTCCGGCGACAGCACCACCACGTCTTCGAGGTGCAGCCCGGAAATCCCCAGGCGCGCGGCGCGGTAGTCGATCTCGAGACCGGCACTCGACCGGGCGAGCGCTTGAACCCTGCTCTTGACCCACGTTTGGTCGAGGCTTCCGGAAATGACGACGACGGTTGCGATCGCGAGCGCCAGCGCGGCCACGATCGCGGCTGCGGCGATGAGCGCGCGCCGCCGCCAGGGATTGCGCCAAGGCAAGCTGTCGGGAGTGGTGGGCTCGGGCGCTGGCATGCGCGTTCGCTGAACTTGGGAGCGACGACCGGACCCTCGCCGGCCTTTCGGACGTGCGGGTTATAGCGCATTGCGGCTTTGGTGACGTGTGGCCGCTGGTCGAGCAGGGGGGCGCTTGTGGGGGCAGTTCGAGTCGTGCGGAAGAGCTAGGGGCCGTCCTGCAGACGGTCGCTGAGCACGCGGATTCGCGGTCGGTAGCTCAGGCCGAGCCTCCGCTGCAGCTCCACCTCGACGCACTCCATGAGCGAGGGGAACACCGCTACGTCGGTCAGATCGACGTACGTCTCGCCGCGGGCCAGCACCGGCAAGGTGCGTTCCCGAAATGTCCGGGCTGCTTCTGGGTTCCTCCAGCTCCCTGAGAAGTTTACGAAGATGTCCCTCACGGTCTTTCCGAACTCCACCTCCTCGACTGAGACGACAAGGTCGCTGCAGTCCTCGTTCGGCATCACCGTGGGGTCATTGAAGATGTCTTGAAGCTCCGCCCGGACGCGCTTCCGGTGGGCCGGCCGCTTTCGTTCGTTGATCGCAGCCATCGTCGGTCTCGGCCAGTCAGCTCGCCAACGCGATTTCGGTAGACGGCACCCGCTGGCGCAAAAACAAAGACGCGGACTCGGCAGTAAGCCAAGTCCGCGTCTTTCCTTACATTGCGGGGGCAGGATTTGAACCTGCGACCTTCGGGTTATGAGCCCGACGAGCTACCAGGCTGCTCCACCCCGCGACAAGGTGGCGGCGTTATAGGCAATGCGATCCGGGGTGTCAACGGATTTCGCTCTTCGGAGGCAAAAAGTCTCTCGAAGGGCCGCCTACCGAGCGCCGGGACGCTCGCCGAGGACCTCGCCCAGCAGCTCGCCCTCGGAGGCACCCGGGGGCGGCACGCGCGCCAGGGCGGCGAGCGTGGAGGTGAGATCGATCGGATCCACCCGCCTCGCGACCTGCCGGGGCTCCACTCCCGGCGCCCGGATCACCACCGGCACCCGCGCGTCGTAGGCGTACGCGGTGCAGTGCGCCGCCACATCGCCCTCCCAGATCCATCCCGGCCGCAGCAGGACCAGCAGATCGCCTCCCTCGGCCGCGTGATAGCCCTTGAGCGCCGCCCTGCCCCCCGCCGTCCCGAGCCACTCCTCGGGATGCCCCCGCCGCAGCACCTGCGCCACTCCCGGCACCTTCGCCACCGCCTTCGCCGCCTCCAGCTTCACCTGCTCGAAGTCCGCCTTCCCGTCATCCAGCAGGTACAGCCCCGACTCGGTGCTCGCCCGCAGCCACTCCTTCTTCCCGAACTTCGCCGCCAGCGCCGCCTCCACCGCCTTCTTCACTCCCTCGTTCGACACCCGCCCCGCCGCCTGCCCGCGCGCCTGCAAAATCTCCGGCGCCGAATCGCCTCCGTGATCCGCGGTCACCGCCACCACCAGCCGCTCCCGCCCGACCTTCTCCTCCAGATAGCGCAGCAGCTCCTCCAGCCCCCGGTCCTCCTCATCCAGCGCCTCCGCCGCCTCGGCGCTGTCCGGCCCGTAGCTGTGCAGCACGAAGTCGTGCGCCGACAGGCTCACGAGCAGCAGGTCCGGCACCTCGTCCGCCCCCAGCCCCTCCGCTTCCACCGCCGCCTTGGCCAGCCGCAGCACGCTGCGGTCCGCCTCGGGCGTGATCACGAAGTGGTGCGAGAACTGCCCGCTCTGCTGTGTCGCCGGCACCAGGTGCGGGAAGACCCGGCTGGTCCCGCGAGTGGTCCCTTCGAACGGCTGGTCATCCTCGATCCCCGCCGACGCTGCCGTCCGCACCCAGGCGTACCCGCTCTTCTGGTACTCGGCCAGCCGCCGGTTCTCCTCGCTCGCCCACTCCGGCACCTTCGCCCCGTAGTAGTCGCTGGTGCTGAACCGTCCTTGGCTGCGATCGAACCAGACCGCCGCGTCCGCCCGATGTCCCGCGAGCAGAATCGCCGAGCGATCCTTCACCGCGATCGCCACCACTTTGGACTTGGGCGA
This sequence comes from Myxococcales bacterium, assembly GCA_037442205.1. Classification (GTDB taxonomy): domain Bacteria; phylum Myxococcota; class Myxococcia; order Myxococcales; family UBA5297; genus JBBIQS01. The sequence continues at coordinate 58,102 of JBBIQS010000043.1, read as the reverse complement.
GGCCGCCTTGAACGAGTCGGCCAGCGTCGGCGCCAACAGATTCTTGGCCGAGGTCCCGTCGTGGGGCGCCTGCGGCCTCCCGAGCACGTGGTGCGCGGCGTCCTCGGCGCAGTAGACGGTGGTCCCCTGCTCTCGATCGAACCAGGTGTTGCCGCCGATGCCGTGCACCGAGCCGTAGGTCCCGGTGGACAGCGCCGCGTGACCGCAGCTGGTGACCGTCGGCGTGGCGGTGTAGCGCGCGTCCCGGTACCAGACGCCTTCGCGCCACAACCGCCCCAATCCTCCGGTCAGCTTCGGCGCCTTCTGGTCGAAGACGTCGGCCGCCAGTTGGTCCACCACCACCAGCACTGTCAGCGCCGGCGGAGGCGGCGGCGTCGTGGGCGCCGCCGTGAGCAGCGCGGTCGCGATCAAGGCCCAGGTCGTCGGCGTCATTGGCGGAGGCTCCCTCGAGAACCTCTATCCGTATCCGCCGACCGCCGAGGCGGCAAGAATTCCGGCTGTTTGACCGGTGCCGTTGCGCTCTCGTAGCGTGGTCCAGTCCGCCCGCTGATTGCCCCGGCGACGGCTTCGCGATTTCGCGCGAAAGGACCTCCCATGAAGCTCCTCGCTCCTGCCGGTGCCCTGCTGCTCACCGCCGCGGCCGCCACGCTCTCGAGCTGCTCCAAGCAGCCTCCGGTTCCCGCGCCGGTGCCGCCTTCCGACCGCTGCGCCGCCGATCTCGCGCCCTTCCTCTCGTCAGTCGGCAACTCCGCCCACGCCCGCCAGATCGACTCCGCCTCCGATCTCATCGCCGGCGACTCGTCGAGCGGCCGCGTCGGCGACTACCTGCTGGCCAACGACCGCATCCGCGTGGTGGTCCAGGCCCCCGGCCGCCACATCGGCCCCAATCCCTACGGCGGCCAGCTCGTCGACGCCGACCTGGTGCGCTCCGACGGCTCCGGCCACGACAGCTTCGGCAAGATTGCCCCGCTCTACTCCTTCGGCCGCACCCTGGAGACCAGCAAGGTCTCGGTGATGAACGACGGCTCGGGCGGCGGCGCGGCGGTGGTGGTCGCCGACGGCACGGACGCGGTCAACGACTACCTCAACGTCCGCAGCATGCTGCAGAACTTCATCCCCAACGCCCCGTTGACGGCCGATCCCGACCAGGAGCTGCCGCTGCTGGTGAGCACCTACTACATCCTCAACCCCGGCGAGAGCCGGGTGCGGATGGTCACCGCCTTCTGCAACACCGACACCGGCAAGTCGTTGTCGCTGCCGGTGGGCGACCTGATCGACTCCGGCGGCACGCTCGAGTTCTTCCAGCCGACCTCCTGCACCGGCGGCTTCGGCTACAGGTCCGACGCCAGCTGCCTCGTCTCCGACATGTCCTGGTATGGCCTGCTGGGCAAGGACACCGCCTACGGCTACGCGCCCTACCTCCCCTCAGCGCCCTCGACCCCCTCGACCAACAACGCCGCGCTGGTGGTGGCCGGCGTCATCGGGACGCTGCTCGCCACCGGCGACAAGGCCGGCATCGACGCGTTGCTCTCCTACACCGATCCCTCCGTCCAGCGCCGCGACAACGAGCTCAAGATCCCCGCCGCCGGCTCCGCGGTGCTGGTGCGCGATCTGGTGGTGGGCCGCGAGCTGGGCGAGGTGGCCTCGCTCATCGCCACCTACCGCAACCAGGCCCTGGCGCTGCCGATGGGCGACATCCAAGGAGCGGTGACCGTGGACGGCAAACCGGTCGCCGGCGCCCGGATCGCCCTGGAACGCGATCTCCCTCTGGCCAATGGCGGCTCGCGACACGTGGTCGAGACCGTGTTCTCCACCGACGAACAGGGCAGCTACCGCGGCCACCTCCCAGCCAGCGACTACACCATCAGCGCCTGGATGCCCGGCGCTGCTCCCACCGCTTCGGCGGCGGTCTCCATTCCCGGCGCCGGCTCGGTCACCCGCGACTTCTCCTTCGCCGCGCCTCGGACCCTGAGCGTCGAGATCCGCGACGTGAACGGCAACTTTATCCCGGGCAAGTTGACCCTGCTCTGCCAGAACTTCCCTTGCCCGATCGCCTCCTCGGCGCTGGTGAAGTACCGCGACGCGGTCCGCGATGCCTGGCCGGACAACGTGGCGCTGATCGAGCACGTCGGCCCCTCGGGGAAGGCCAGCGTCCTGGTGCCGGCGGGCAAGTACCGGGCGGTGGTCACTCGCGGACCGGCGTGGTCAGTCTGGCCGGTCGGCTGGAAGCCGTACGAGAGCACCGACGTCGCCACCGGCGAGCTGATCGACCTGTCGGCTGCCGATGCCACGCTCCAGGCCACCCTGGCGCCGGTCCTCGACCACGCCGGCTGGCTGGGCGCCGACTTCCACGTCCACGCGGTCAACAGCCCCGATTCGTACGTGGCCAACTCCGACCGCCTGCTGAGCTTCATGGCCGAAGGCGTCGACGTGCTGGTCTCCACCGACCACGATTTCGTCACCGATTTCGCCCCGCTCAACAAGCAGCTCGGCGGCGACGCCTTCCTGAGCACGGTGGTGGGCGAGGAGATCACCACCTTCGACTACGGCCACACCAACATCTTCCCGCTGACCGCCGACCCCAACGATCTCAGCGGAGGAGCGGTGGACTGGGCGGGCGGCGATGGCCCCAGCCTGACCCCGGCGCAGCTCTTCGCCGCCGGCCGTTCGCGCGGAGCCACCACCGTCCACGTCAACCATCCGCGCGGTGGCTCACAAGGGATCTTCAGCGCCTTGAGACTGGACACCGATACCGGCGCCACCCATGCCGACCCGAAGAGCTTCCGCATGGAGGCCCAACCGGCGGCCACCGCTGACGACTCCAAGCTGATGAGCTTCGACTTCCAGGCGGTCGAGCTGCTCAACGGCGCCGGCGACAAGCTCGAAGGAAGCAAGGCGAAGTTCAACGACTGGTTCAGTTTCCTGTCGCGCGGCGTGCTGGCGGCCGCCACCGGTGTCTCTGACACCCACACCCGCTTCTCCATGGGCGGCGGCTACTGGCGCAGCTGGGTGCAGACCGGCACCGATTCCCCGGCCCAGTTCGATCCGGCGGGACTGTCGATGGCGGTCAACAAGATGAAGATCGTGCCCAGCATCGCGCCCTTCGTGAAGTTCACCGCCCAGGCGCTCGACGGCGCCGGCGGCCCGCTGGGGAATCCGGCCTCGATCGGCGAGACGCTCACCGCTCAGGGAAATCAGCTCGAGCTGACCGTGGACATCCAGATCGCCAGCTGGCTGCGGGTGACCGGGGTGGAGATCCTGACTCACATCCACAACGGCGACGTCCCGTGCAGCCAGTCGAGCGATCCGAAGGCCAACCCTCGCAGCCGCATCGCCTGCAACGGCGGGGTCAACACCAACTGGCCCAGCGACGGCATCGCGGCTTCGGCGGCCATCCTGCCGGCGGACGTGGTGACCGAAACCGCCGCCCAGAAGGACGGCGTGACCTACTCCCGCTCGCGCGTGGTCAAGAAGTTCAGGATCCCGGTGCCGCCGCAGGACACCTGGTACGTGGCGCTGGTCTACGGCGCCGGCTCGATGTTCCCGCTGGTCTACGCCGGGGTGGACCCCAAGACCCACAAGGCCGTCGACGTCAGCCCGGGCGCGTTCACCAACCCGATCTTCATCGACGCCGACGGCAACGGCTACGACAGGTTCCCCGGCGGCAAGATGACTCGCCGCCACGCCGGCGCGGCGCCGGCCCCCAAGCCCAGGCCCGAGCCTCGGCCGATGGATCGCTCCGCCTTCGAGAGGTTCATCGACCTGATCCTCGGCGACGAGTTGTAGGACCGCAGGTGCCTTCTACCCTCACCCCCTCGGTCCCCCTCTCCTTCGGCCTTCGGCCTCAGGAGTAGGGGGATGACTTGTCAGCGACGCGTTCGCCCGATTGATCCACGCACTCGCTCCGAACTGCCTCCGCGCCTCCCCCCTACTCCGGAAGCGAGCGAAGCGAGCAACGGAGAGGGGGGCAGGGCGGTGAGGGTGGTAGGCGTCTGCTCTGACCCAATGCACTTTGCCTGGCAGTGACTCATTTCCGGCTTTCCCGTTGAAGCCCATGCGTCGGCTCGGGTAAAACCTCGCTCAACTCCCCTTGCGCCGAGTTCGGAGCTGCCATGGGAGCCGGGAGCACAATGGCCGTCGATTCGACCGAGCTGGTCCGGGTTCTCGCCGAAGCCGAGGACATCTCCCAGAGCGTCGGGCACCAGCTGACCAGCGTCCACCTGCTCCTGGCCTCCTTCACCGTCCCCAACCGCGCCCAGGTGCTGCTGCGCGAGCGCGGCATCGACGAGGACCGGCTGCTGGAGTCGCTCACCAAGGCCCCCAAGGAGCCGGAGTCCGTCACCCGCGAGCTGATCGAGCGCGCTCGCGAAATCGCCAAGGGCTGCGCCTCCGCCGAGACCGACTGCGGCCACCTGCTCATCGCCATCACCCGCAGCCGCGACTGCCTGGCGCTGCAGCTGTTGACCCGCATCGGCGTCGACACCTCGGCGCTGCGCAACACCGCCCTCTCCTACTACCTGGGCGGCCACATGCCGCGCCGGCTGCTCAACCTGGACCGCACGCCCCCGCCTCCTCCGGCCACCCCGGCGCTGCGCAGCTTCTCGCGTGCCCCGGTCAGCGCCCCCGCTCCGACTATCGCTCCCGAGCGCGAGGAGCTGGCCCAGCCTGAAACCCGCCCCTCCGCCCGCGCCGAGCCGGCGGTCGATCCCGAGCCGCTCCCCAAGTTCGAAACCGAGATCGAGCACCTCCCCGCTCCCAAGGCGGAGCCGCTGGCGGCCTCCAAGCCCTCGCCGCAGTCCTCGGGATCGGCATCGAAGTACGAGTTGGACGAGAAGACCTTCCCCTGGCTCTCCTCGCTGGGCCGCAACCTGACCCTGGCCGCCCACCAGAAGAAGATCGATCCGGTCATCGGCCGCGATCACGAGATCGAGGAGGTCATCGACATCCTCGGCAAGCGGCGCACCAACAACCCGTGCCTGCTGGGCGAGCCGGGCGTGGGCAAGACCGCGGTGGTCGAGGGCGTCGCCCGCCGGCTGCTGGAGCTGTCGCAGCGCGGGCTGGCCGAGCGCATCGTGGTCGAGCTGGACATGGCCAGCATCGTCGCCGGCACCCAGCTGCGCGGCTCATTCAGCGAGAAGCTCAACGGCATCAAGGACGAGGTGAAGCGCGCCGGCGGTAAAGTGGTGGTCTTCATCGACGAGATCCACACCATCATCGGCGCCGGCTCCACCGGCGAGGGCCCCCAGGACGCCGCCAACGAGCTCAAGAGCGCCATGGCCCGCGGCGACTTCCCGGTGATCGGCGCCACCACCCACGACGAGTTCCGCAAGTTCATCCAGCAGGACCCGGCCCTCGAGCGCCGCTTCACTCCGGTGGTGGTCAAGGAGCCGACCGTCGCCGAGACCCGGATCATCCTCGAGGGGATCATCGGCCGCTACCAGGAGCACCACGGCGTGCGCTTCCAGCCCCAGTCGCTCGAGGCCGCCGCCGCCCTGGCCGCCAAGTACGTCTCCGACCGCTTCCTGCCCGACAAGGCCATCTCCATCGTCGACCTCGCCGGCAGTCGCGCCCGACGCGAGGGCAAGAGCGTGGTCGAGGCCGCGGACATCGCCCGCATCGTCAGCAAGCTGGCCGGCATTCCCGAGGAGCGGCTGCTGATGTCCGACTCCGACCGGCTGCTCAAGCTCGAGTCGCAGCTGGCGGGCAAGGTGATCGGCCACGAGGAGGCCATCGAGAAGGTGGCGCGGGTCATCCGCCGCAACTACGCCGGATTCTCCAGCCGCCGCCCGATGGGTTCCTTCCTCTTCCTTGGCCCCACCGGCGTCGGAAAGACCGAGCTGGCGCGGGCGGTGGCCGACGTGCTCTTCGGCGGGCGCGAGGCGCTGATCCGCATCGACATGAGCGAGGCCAGCGAGCAGCACGGCGTCGCCCGGCTGGTCGGCGCGCCCCCGGGCTACGTCGGCTACGGCGAGGCCGGCCAGCTCACCGAGCCGGTTCGCAAGCGCCCCTCCTCGGTGGTGCTGCTAGACGAGATCGAGAAGGCCCACCGCGACGTGCTGATGCTCCTCCTCCAGGTCCTCGAGGAGGGGCGGCTCACCGACGGCAAAGGCCGGCACATCGACTTCTCCAACGCGGTGGTGATCCTGACCACCAACCTCGGCGCCGACGCCTTCGCCAAGGGCGGCGCGCCACTGGGCTTCGGCGCGGCCGCCGACACCAAGAAGGACGACGACCGGGCCCTCGCCTCGGCGCGCTCCCAGGTGCCGGCGGAGCTCTGGAACCGCCTCGACGAGCGGCTCGTCTTCCGCCCGCTGGAGCGCGCGCAGGTCTCGCGCATCGCCGAGCTGCTGCTGCGCGATTCGGCCATGCGGCTCTCCAACGAGAAGGGGATCCAGTACGAGGCCGGCCCGGACGTGATCGACCACCTGCTGGGCCACGGCGGGTTCGACGCCGCGCTCGGCGCGCGCCCGATGCGGCAGGCGGTGCAGCGGATGGTCGAGGCGCCTCTGGCTGAGGCCATTCTCGAGGGGCGTTTCAGGCCCGGCGACAAGGTGCAGATTCGCGTCGAGAACGGCGCCCTGTCGCTGTCGAAGAGCCGCTAGGCTGATCGTCCTGGAGACCTTCGGCCGCTCGGCACTTGCCGTTCCCTCCCTGAGAGGCCGCGAATGAGCACCGGGCGCCTGAAGATCTTCATCGTCGGAGCCGGCCGCGCCGGCGGTGCGCTGGCGCTGGCCCTCTCGCAGGCCGGACACTCGGTCTCGGCGACGAACCGAACGCGAAAAGGCAGGGCGCGGGCTGCCCGGCTCGGCATTCCTCCGGAGAGCTTTCCGCTCCACGAGGCGGACGCAGTGCTGCTCACCGTCCCGGATCGCGCCGTCGCCGAGACCGCCAAGGCAGTCGCCCTGGTGCTGACCAGAGGCCAGGTCGTCTGCCATTGCTCCGGCGCGCTCGACCTCGACGCGTTGGCGCCCGCGCGCAGGCGTGGCGCCCACGTCGGCTCGCTCCATCCGCTGTGCGCCATCCCCGCGCCCGACGCCCCGCTGGCTGGGGCTGCCGCCGCCGTCGACGGCGATCTCGTCGCCCGGCGCATCCTCACCCGGCTCGCGCGCGACGCCGGCCTGCGCCCCTTCCGGCTCCGCCCCGGCCGGCGCGGCCTCTACCACGCCTCCGCAGCCCTCGCCTCGAACGGCCTGGTGGCGCTGGTCGCCGAATCCGCCCACTTGCTGGAGCGCTGCGGCCTGTCGGAGAAGGACGCCTGCGCCGCGCTGCTCCCGCTGCTGCGCTCGGCGCTGCGCGGGGTCGAAGAGCGCGGTCTGCCCGGAGCCCTGACCGGCCCCATCGCCCGCGGCGACGCGGAGATCATCGAGCGCCACCTCGCGGCGCTGGCTTCGGCGCCCAGGAGCTCCGGCCTGCTCTACCGGACCCTCGGGCTCTCGCTGGTCGGGCTCTCGCGCAAGCTGGGTGCCGCGTCCGCCGACGACTTGGACAAGATCCTCGGCAGCCTCGGCGGGCAGGCACCCAGGCGCGGGCGCAGCCTCCGTTCGCCCTGAGCGTAGCGGCGCAGCCGCGGAGTCGAAGGGCTACCCGCTCTTGCGATAAAGCCCGCGCCGGGCAGCTTCCTCGAGAACTTCGCGCGGGACCAGCTCAGAGACGTCCTCGCCCCGCTCCAGCCGCTGGCGGATCAGGGTCGAGCTGACCTCGGGGAGCGCCGGCCCGCGGGCGCGGTCCGACGGGAAGCCGGCGCGGTTGACCACCACCACCTCGACCATCCTCTCGATGTCGCCGAACCGCTTCCACTTGCGCGTCTCGGGGAGGATGTCAGTGCCGATCACCAGCGAGAACCGGTGCTCGGGATGCCGGGTGATCAGCCTCTCGAGGACATCGACAGTGCGCGCACCCTCGGGAAACTCCTCCTCGATCCGGCTGACCTCGACCGCGCCGCCGAAGCGATTCGCCGCCTGCTGGCACATCGCCACCCGGTCGTCGAATGGGGTCAGCATCTTGCCGAAGGGGTGGCGAAACACCGGCACCAGCCAGACGCGATCCACCGGGCGGGTCGCCAACACGTAGTAGGCGTTCATCAGGTGCCCGACGTGGGGCGGGTTGAAGGAGCCGCCCAGAATGGCGATGCGCACGACTTCGACCTCCGCCTACTGGACCGAGACCTTGCGACGATTGACCCAGGAGAACTTCGAACGCGACAGCTCCCGTCCGTCGAGGCCCAGCGCCACGAACTCGCCGCCTTCGCGCTCCAGCTCCAGCAACCCCACGGTCCGCTGGGCTCGCCCGGTGAGGCTTCCCGGGGTGATGAAGTAACGGGCACCGATCTGCACCAGGTTGGGCGCGGCGCTGTTGCCGTGCACCAGGAACGTCGCCATCTCGATGTCGTCGCGCTTGAGGTCGCCCTTGTCGTGCACCAGGCAGGCGATCTTGTCGCCGAAGAGGTCCGGCAGCACCCTCGAGCAGCTGGGGTCGCGGTAGGCCAGGCTCTCCTTGTCCGGCACCCGGGCCAGGCGCTTGATGAAGGCGTCGACGCCCCGCTTCTTGACCCGCTGCGGGAGCGCGCCGTCGGCGGCGGCGCCGGCGAGAAACGAGGAGACGTCGGCCAGGAAGTCGTGGTCGCCGTACTCTTCGGTCCCGCGCTCCTGGTCGCGCTTGCGCTTGAAGAGCTCGTCCACGTCGTTCCAGAGCCCGCCCAGGAACAACAGGCGGTCCGCACCCTTCTCGTCCAGCAGCAGGTCGCACGCATACTCGAGCGCGTCGACGTCGCCCCGGCTGTCGGCGATGAGGCCGATCTTCACGGCATCAACTCCAGGCAAGAACTGGAGCCGACTCTAGCACCAGCCATCGCGATTGAGAGCGGCAACGCTTGGCTTCCGGAGGCGCTCCAGCCAGAATGCGCGCTCCTTTGCCTCCAGACTGGAGAGAACATGGCCAATTTGCTCGAGATCCTCGCCGCCCCCGCCAACCGGCCGACGGTGATCCAGGAGTGCGTGACGATCATCGACCAGGAGGTCGACGCCAAGGGCGGCCTGACCGGCCTGGCGATCAAGGGCGGCTACAAGCTGGTGAAGAGCTTCAAGCCCGGCTTCGTCGGGCAGGCGGTCGACGGCCTGCTCGACGACTTCTGCAAGAACCTGCAGCCGCTGGTCGACGAGGCCCACGGCAAGAACCAGGCGGTGGGCGCCTTCTTCGGGGCCAACCGCAGCCGGGTGGCCGACGCCCTGCTGGCGATCACCGACGCCCGCGCCCAGCGCAGCAAGCTGGCGGCCATCAAGGGCGCCTACGAGAAGCTGCGCGGCATGGCCAAGAAGAACGTCGAGGACGCGGTGCCCCGCCTCGCCGGCCTGATCGAGAAGCACGGCGGCTGAGCCGCTTCTCAGTAGAGCAGGTACTTCGCGCGCACCGGCAGGAAGGCGCGCAGCTCGGCGTCGAAGCCGGCGAGGCATCGGTCCAGGCTCTCGCCGGCGTCGATCGCCTTGCGCACCGAGTCGGTGCCGCAGAGCAGATCCACCGCCGGCTTGTCGTCGACGAACTCGTAGCGCTCGGTGCGCCAGCGGAACTGCTCCCCGCCGACCTGGCGCGCCGCCTTCATCACCGCCACCCCGGTCCTCACCGGCAGGAAGCTGCGGCGATCGGTGACGTGGAGCATTGCCCCGCCACAGCTCTTGCCGGCGTGCTTCTGGAAGGTGGGCAGGAAGCTCATTGGTCGAACCGCGAGGCCGGGGAGCTTCTCGGACCGCAGCGCCTCGGCGAAGCGGTACGGATCGAGATACGGCGCTCCGATGATCTCGAACGGCCGCGTGGTGCCGCGCCCCTCGGACAGGTTCGTCCCCTCGATCATGCACAGGCCCGGGTAGACGCAGGCGGTATCGACCGTGGGCATGTTCGGCGACGGCGGAACGAACGGAATGCCGGTCTCCTCCCACCACATCTCCCGGCGCCAGCCTTCGCAGGGAATCACGGTCAGCTCGCAGCCGATGCCGTGCTCGCGGTTGAAGTACTGAGCCAGCTCGCCGGCGGTCATGCCGTGGCGGTTGGGGATGGGGAACATCCCCACGAAGCTCTCGAAGCCGGGGTGGACGACGTTTCCTTCGACCTGGGTGCCGCCGATCGGGTTCGGGCGATCGAGGACGTAGAAGGCGACCTTGGCCTTGGCCGCCACGCGCATGCACAAGGCCATCGTGTAGACGTAGGTGTAGTAGCGGCTGCCGACGTCCTGGATGTCGAAGACCAGCGCGTCGAGCCCTTTGAGCCACTCTTCCCGAGGCGAGAGCGACTCGAAGCGATCGCCGTAGAGGGAGTGGACCTTGATCCCGGTGCGAGCGTCGACCGCGGCGTCGACCCCGATCATGTCCTGGGCTTCGCCGCGGATCCCGTGCTCGGGCCCGAAGAGCGCCGCCTGCGTCACTCCAGGCGCCTTCTGGAGCAGGTCGGCGAGGTGGTTGAACTGCCGATCGACGCTGGTCGGGTTGCAGATGGCCCCTACCCGCTTGCCTTTGAGGGGAGCGAAGCCCTGGGAGGCGAGGACTTCGAGGCCGGTGCGCACGGTGGTCATGGTTGAGGTCGCAGTCGTGCGCCCCGCGCGTCGGCGAGGGGCGCAGGCTTTTCGAATCGCTACTTGCCGGAGCTGAGCACGAACTCGAAGGTCGGGCTGCGCTTCTCCTTGGCGTAGCCGGCATCCTTGAGGCCGAAGTAGACCAGCGCCGCCAGCACCTCGTCGTGGACGGTGTCCTCGAGGATGTCGACCTGGCTGGCCTTGCCCTCGGCGGAGATGCTGACCTTCACCTTGAGCCGGCCGGCGAGGTTCGAGGAGGTCTTGCGCCGCTCGTCGTACTGCTTGCGCAGCTGGAAAAAGACCTGCTCGTAGACCTTCTGGACGTTGCCGGTGACCGGCTTCTCGGAGACGAAGGCCTTGGCCTCGACCTCCTTGAGCTCCGCGGGGGCCTCCTCGGCCCCGGCGGCCTTCGCCTGGCGGAAGGCATCGATGGCGGCGATGAGATCGTCGCGCTCCCTGATCTGCCGCGCCAGCGCCAGCAGGATCGCGGGATCGCCCGGCTTGCGCTCGGAGGCGGCCCGCAGCGCCTGCTCGGCCCCCTCGTTGTCCTTCTCAGCCTTGCGCACCTCGGCGATGCGCAGGTAGGCCGCCGAATTCGACGGCTCCATCTGCGACACCTTCTCCAGCGCCCGAATCTCCTCCTCGCTCTTGCTCAGCTTCTTGTAGGCGTCGGCCAGGGCGTGGGCGGTGGCGGCGTCGGGGCCGATGGCCATCGCCAGCTCGAACTCCTCGGCGGCGCGGGCGGTCTCGCCCTTCTTGTCGTAGGCCTTGGCCAGCGCCAGGTGCGCCTCGCGGTCCTTGGGATTGAAGCCGATCATCTTCTGGTACAGGCCGATGGCCGCGTCGGGGTCCTCGGTCTCGCCCGCCAGCTTGGCCATGGCCGCCACGGTCGCCTGGCTGTCAGGATCGGCCTTGAGGGCCCGCTCGAGCATGGCGCGGGCGCCCGGATCCTTGAGCTCAAAGAGAGTGAGCCCCAGGCCCACCAGCGCCTCGGGCCATTCCGCGGCATCGGCGAGGATCGCCTCGTAGGCCGCCTTGGCCTCGGGGAGCTTGCCGCGCAGCCGCAGCACGTCGGCGCGGCCCACCAGCGCGGGGACGAAACCCGGCTTGGCCCGCAGCGCGTGCTGCAGCTCGGTGTCGGCCTGATCCAGGAAGCCGCGCCACTGCAGGTAGATGAGCCCGGAGGCAGTCCACAGCCACGGGTCCTCGGGGTTGAGCTTGGTGAGCTTGTGGATCTCCTGCCACGACTCCTCGCTCGGGGCCCCGGTCCAGACCACGTACAGCTTGAGCTTCACGTCGCCGGGGCGGTTCCGCGCCTGCTCCAGCAGCTCCTCGCGGACCTTGGCGCCGTCGCCGCGCTTCACTCGGACCGAGATCGCGCGCAGCGTCCCGGCGACATTGCGCTCGGCTTCGTACTTGGGGGCGGCCTCCTGGGTCGGCTGGACCGTCGGTCCGGTGGCGCAGGCGGCCAGCAGCGGCAAGAGGATGGCGGCTCTCAGGTTCATCACGGGGCTCCTCCCATCTACTGTGAATCCTTCTCGAGCTTCTCCAGCGCGCCGACCGCCACCTGGCGGCTCTTGCAGCCGAAGATCTGTCCAAAGACGTTGCTGTCGGCCTTGTTCTCGTCGGCGAACTCGGACTTGGAGAGATCGCGCAGCGCACCCGCCGCCGAGCGGTCCCCCAGCAGCCCGAGGGTAAGCGCCGCGGCGGTGCGCGCCGAGCAGGCGCTGTTCTCGGTCATGCGGATCAGCCGGCGGAAGCCTTTGCGCTCCCCGGCCTTCGCCGAGTCGTAATAGTCGCTCGCCGCCCGCTCGAACTCGCGCTTCTCCTCGTGCAGGCGGCCTTCGAGGTAGCTCTTGCGCGGGCCGTCCTCCAGCTTCTTGATCTCGGCCTTGGCGGCGTTGAAGTCGCCGCGCGAGATGGTCCGCTCGATGGGGTCGCCGCCAAAGAGCCACCAGCCGGCTCCGGCCAGCGCCAGCGCCGCGATCAGCCCGAGCCCGGCCAGGCGTGCGCTCTTGGGCAGCGCGGCCACGCGCCGGCGCAGATCGGCGAGCAGGCCGGCGCCACGCTGTGAGAGCGAGCGGGCCTGGCTCTTGGCGACCGAGGCCAGGCTGGAAGCTGCCGCTCCCAGGTGCGCGATCAGCTCCCCGGTGGCAGCCAGCTGCGCCGGCTCCGGCGCGGGGAGATCGGCGAGGCGGGAGAGCGCGATGCCTCCGAACGGCGGGCTGTCTGCAGGCCGCTCGAGCTGCGGCTCGGAGGCCAGCCGGTAGCCGCCGGGCGGGACGCGGTAGACGCGCACCTTCTCCGGGATGCCCTTGAGCTCGTGGACCCCGTGCTCCTGCGAGGGGACCTCGGCCTTGTTCATCGAGAGGTAGACGGCCTCGGTGAAGAGCACCTCGCCGGCGTCGGCCAGCCCCTCGACCCGGGCAGCGATGTTCACCGGCTCGCCGAAGACGTCGCCGCGCTCGACGCGCACCTCGCCCATGTTCACCGCCACGCGCACGTGGATCTGCTCGGCCTCGGCCACGCGGCGGTTGTAGTCCCACAGCCGATCCTGGATGGCGACCCCGCACAGGACCGCCTGGGTCGGCGAGTCGAAGACCACCAGGAACGAGTCGCCGATGGTCTTGATCGGCCGCCCGCCGAAGGCCTTGAACACCGGCGTCAGCAGCGCGTCGTGGACGCGCAGCATCCGCTGGTTCTCCTCGTAGGTCTGCTGCGAGGTCCGAGCGGTGAAGCCTTTGATGTCGGTGAAAACGATGGCCAGGTTGGAGGTCTTCATCGGTCGGCGAGCGAGTCCAGGGAGGCGAGACTCTATGGCAGGCCAGCGCTGCCGAAAAGGCGAAGTTGCTCAGAATGATACGAGGCCTCGCCGCTCGCTGATGACCCTCCTGGCGGCCGCGCGGTCACCTATCCGGTGAACGAGCAGGCGAGTACCGCGCAGGTCGCCGGGCCTCGCTCGAGTTCAGCTCGCCCCGTAGGTATGGAGCCCCTCGCCGGTCAGGCCGAGGTTCACGCCCAGGTACGTGAAGATCACCAGCGCGAACCCGAGCACCGCGATGGTTGCGGCCCGCCGGCCCTTCCATTCCATCGTCATCCGGGTGTGCAGGTAGAGGGCGTAGATGAACCAGGTGATCAGCGACCAGGTCTCCTTGGGATCCCAACCCCAGTAGCGCCCCCAGGCGTCGTAGGCCCAGAACGCTCCCATCACGATCCCGAAGCTGAGCATCGGGAAGCCGACGGCGATGACCTTGTAGGAGATCTCGTCCAGCTCCTCGGCCGGCGGGAGCCTGGCCAGGATCGATTCGTGGAACCTGACCAACCCCGCGAAGGCGCCCAGCGCCAGCAGCAGCAGCCCCAGGAGTCCGATTCCGAAGTTGCCTTCGAGCGAAAGCCGAAACGGCCCGGCCGCTGCCGCGGGAAGGGAGCCGCCCGGGAGATCGATCGTCACGGGCTTGCCGGGGATCACCTGGATCAACAGCACGATCAGCGTCGCCCCGAGCGCCACCGCCGCCGACGCCAATACCCGGTAGCCCGGCGACCGCAACGCCTCATTCCTTCGGCGCAGCTCGAGGGCGTAGAACACCGCCGCCACCAGGCACAGCAGCGCGGCAAGCGCCAACAGCGGCCCGATTCCAGGAACCGCCACCCTGGGAAGGATCAGCGTCTGCCCGTCGGGCGCGATCAGCTGGAGCAGCTGGGTCTTGCCGTCGGCCCCGGTGAACACCGGATTGAGCTCGAAGGCGAAGCGATGGAAGAGGCCGGTGGCAGCCCCGGTCAGCCCCAGCACCACCGCCCCCGCAGCCGAGAATCCCAGCCCCAGCGACGCGGTCCGCACCCCGGTCCGCAACAGGTAGAGCACCGCCACCGCCGCCGCCAACAGGAACAGCCCGTAGGCCACGAACAGCAGCGCCACGTGCAGCAGCATCCACCAGCTCTGCAGCGCCGGAACCAGCGGTTCGATGGCCTTCTCCGCCGACAGATAGGCTTCGCCGAGCGCAATCAGCGCCAACCCCGTCGCCAGCACTCCGACCGGCCGAACCTTCCACCTCGCCTCGACGGCCAGGTAGCCGAGCATCACGCACCAGGCGCCGAAGACCAGGCTCTCGTAGAGATTGGTGAACGGCGGATGGCTCAGCAGCAGCCAGGCGTACTGGCCGGCCGAGAGCACCTCGCCCACCGCCTCTCGCGCGCCGACCTCCACCATCCCTGCCTGGCGCCAGCGCAGGAGCAGCCAGGCGGTGTGCAGCAGCAACCCACCTCCGGCCAGCGCCGTCGCCGCCCGCGCCACCAGCGACTTCCGGCTCGCCAGGCTCGCCAGATAGCTCGCCAGCGACGCGGCGTAGGTCGCCATCAGCCAGCGCAGCAGCTCGTCGCCCCCTGCTCGCGTCATGCGTCCTCAGGACTCGTCGGTCGCCCAGCCGTCCAACAGCTTCCGCTGCGCACTTCTTACCATGTTCGGACCGCGCCGCCGTCCCGGCGGTTTGCTGCCGACGCCGGCCGCCGGAGTTCTCGCTTCGGCGAGCCGAAATCTCCTGCCCGGGCAGCCCTCGCGACCCGCGATGCGCACGATTCTAAAACGATTCGCCGCCTCCCCCACTTTAGCCATTTGTTTGTGGACGATCGCCGATCTGCGTGGTAGTTCCAACGCCCGCCCGGACGGCGCCTGGCCTGCCGACCGTGCTTGCCCCGAGGAGCACATGAGCCAAGACACCGCGAAAAAGCCCAAGAAGTTTCAGGGCTTTGTCGACGTCAAGCGCGAGACCTGCAAGGGATGCGGCTTCTGCGTGGAGTTCTGCCCGCTCGAGGCCTTGGATCTGGAGAAGGGCTACAACCAGAAGGGCTACCACGTCCCGTTCCTGGCCAAGCCCGAGGTCTGCAACGGCTGCGACATGTGCGGCCTGATGTGCCCCGACTTCGCCATCCACGGCTGGCGCGAGATGCACGGCGCCTCCGCCGCCGCCTAGAGGAGCTTCGACCCCATGCACGCAGACCCCAAGGGTGTTCTGACCGGCAGCCACTACCTCGACGGCGACCACGCCTGCTCCGAAGGCGCCCTCGCCGCCGGCTGCCGCTTCTCCGCCGGCTATCCGATCACTCCGTCCACCGAGGTGGTCGAGCGGCTGTCGGCCCGCTTTCCGAAGGTGGGCGGGTGCTTCATCCAGATGGAAGACGAGTTGGCCAGCTCGATCGCCGTGCTCGGCGCCGCCTGGGGCGGAGCCAAGGCGGTCACCGTCACCAGCGGCCCCGGCTTCTCGCTGATGATGGAGCACATCGGCCTGGCGGCGATCACCGAGACCCCGGTGGTTTACATCAACGTCCAGCGCGGCGGCCCCTCCACCGGGCTGCCCACCCTGCCGGCCCAGGGCGAGATGATGCAGGCCCGCTGGGGAAGCCACGGCGACTACCGGCTGATCGCCCTGTGCCCCAACAGCCCACAGGAGTGCTTCGACCTGACCATCGAGGCCTTCAACCTGGCCGAGGAGTACCGGGTGCCGGTGCTGGTAATGCTCGACGAGGTGGTCGGCCACATGACCGAGAAGGTGGTCATCCCGCCCGCCGACAAGATCAAGATCACCCCGCGCCGCTTCACCGACAAGAAGCCCGGCGAGTTCAAGCTGTTCCAGCCGGCGGCCAACATGGTCCCCGAGATGACCAAGGTCGGCGACGGCCACCGCATCCACGTCACCGGGCTGACGCACGACGAGCGCGGCTACCCGGCGATGAACGTCAAGGCCCAGGACGCGCTGGTCCGAAGGCTGAGCGACAAGATCGAGAAGAACGCCGACAAGATCTGCCGCTGGGAGGAGAAGGACGTCTCCGGCGCCGAGGTGGTGGTGATCAGCTACGGCATCACCAGCCGGGTCGCCCAGCGCGGCATCGAGATGGCCCGGGAGAAGGGGGCCAAGGTCGGCAGCTTCCGCCTGATCACCGCCTGGCCGTTCCCCGAGAAGCGCATCGTCGAGATCAGCCACAAGGTCAAGGCGCTGGTGGTTCCGGAGATCAACCTTGGCCAGATGGCGCTGGAGGTGCAGCGCGTCGTCAACGGCAAGTGCAAGACCAAGCTGGTCGATCACGCCGGCGGCACCGTCCACGATCCGAAGACCATCTGCGACGCCATCCTGGAGAGCGTGAAATGAGCGAGCACCACGTCAACCCGGTCAATCCCTACCTGCGACTGGAGCGGATGCCGAGCATCTGGTGCCCGGGCTGCGGCATCGGCACCACCGTCAACTGCTTTGCCCGCGCGCTCACAGAGTGTGGCAAGGACCTGGACAAGGTGGCGATCGTCAGCGGCATCGGCTGCACCGGCCGCGTCGCCGGCTACCTGAACCTGGACAGCTTCCACTCCACCCACGGGCGGGCGATTCCCTTCGCCACCGGGCTGAAGCTGGCCAACCCCGAGACCAGCGTCATCGTCTACTCCGGCGACGGCGACCTGTCGGCCATCGGCGGCAACCACCTGATCCACGCCGCCCGGCGCAACATGGACCTGCTGGTGGTGTGCGTGAACAACTTCACCTACGGGATGACCGGCGGGCAGGTGACCCCGACCACCCCGGACTCGGCGGTGGCTTCGACCACGCCCTACGGCGCCTTCGAGCCGACCTTCAACCTGCCGCACCTGGTGGCCAGCTCGGGGGCGAGTTTCGTGGCCCGCTGGACCGCCTTCCACGTGCGCCAGCTGGCCAAGACCATGGGCGAGGCGCTGTCGAAGAAGGGGTTCCGGTTCATCGAGATCATCGCCCCGTGTCCCACGCTCTACCTGCGCCGCAACAAGCTGGGCGAGGGGCTGGACGAGATGCAGTTCTACAAGGAGAAGAGCGTCATCAAGCACGGCGAGGACACCAAGAACGTCGGGCTTGGATTCCGCGACGCGATCCCGGTCGGCAAGTTCGTGGACCTCGAGCGGCCGACGTTCTCCGAGCTGTACGACAAGCGGATGAAGGAGGCGCTGGGGGCAAAGTACGTGCCCTACGTCGGCCCGATGGCCAGCCCGGCGAGGAAGGCGAGCGCGGCGTAACGCGCGCGGGCGCCCCACGAACCCTGACCGGAGGACCCGCCAGGGACCGCAGGGAGGGGCCGGCGCGATGCAGTCCGGTTCGCAGAGGAAACGAATCACCCCGGAAACCGGTCGAGCAGATCATTGAGGAGAGCAGGAATGGGACCGACGGAAATCAAGATTGGCGGACTGGGCGGCCAGGGCGTGATCCTGGGGGGAATCATCATCGGCAAGGCGGCGGCGCTGTACGACGAAAAGCACAGCTGCCTGACGCAGGCCTTCGGCCCCGAGGCGCGCGGGTCGGCGTGCAGCGCGCAGGTGGTGGTGGACAAGAACCCGATTCTCTATCCCTACGTCCACCGGCCGCACATCATGGTGGCGATGAGCCAGGACGCCTTCAACAAGTTCGCGCCCGAGCTGCGCGACGACGGGCTGCTGCTGATCGAGGAGGACCTGGTGAAGCCGGAGAAGCTGCCGGGCACGGTGAAGGTGTTCGGGGTGCCGGCCACCCGCTTCGCCGAGGAGCTGGGCAAGAAGATGGTGCTCAACATCGTGATGGTGGGCTTCTTCACCGCGGTGACCAAGCTGGTGAGCGCCGACGCGATGAAAAAGGCGGTGGCGGACTCGGTTCCGCCGGCGACCGTCGAGATGAACCTCAAGGCGTTCCAGATGGGCTTCGAGCACGGGCTGAAGGTGGCCAAGGCGTAGCGTTCGGATCAATTCGGCATTCCGAAAGCGCCGGTTCCCGTGGAGGGAGCCGGCGCTTGGCGTTATTGGGCAGAGCCTTACGTGAGCTGATTACCGTCCCTCGCGCGAGGACGTCGCCCCTCGCTGGTGGCCCAGCTGCAATGGACCGAGCGCTCCTACAAGCATGTCCTGAACTACTTGCTTCGCGAGCCGCTCGTCTGGCGGGGCACGCCCGAGCGCAGTCCTCTCAAGGATCATCGTCACCGCGATGCGCCGAGGCGAGGAGCTCGTCTAGGACAACATCGGCGAGTTCCTCGAGATGGCCGAGGGCATGTCCTATCGATGAGGCTCCCCGCCGCAGGCCGCTCCGAACATCGGCTTGCGTCCTCACCCCGCCTATGGCACTGCTCGCCCATGAACGATGCTGAACAGTCACCATCGAGAGCAGGCACCCCCGCCGAAGCTCTCCTCGCCCGCTGCTGGCTGGCGGCGCTGGCGGTCCTGACCTTCGGCTACGCACTCTGGCTGGACCGCCGCTTCGGCTGGTTCTGCCTGCTGGCGCTTCCGCTGCCGCTCGTCCTGGAACAGAAGCGCTGGGCCGCCTGGCTGCGAGGCCTGATGCCCTTCGCCTGCCTGGCTTGGATCGCCATCGCGATCTACACCAGCCGGAATCCGGCGCTGGTGGTCCTGATGGCGGCGGCGACCGCGCTCTACGGGGTGGCACTGCTGAAGCGAGAGACTGCCGCGCGCTGGTTCGTGGTCGTTCTGCCGCTGCTGTTCCTGGTGGTCCTGAACGCCGGATTCATCCTCCTCGACTTCACCCCGCCCCCCTGGGACCAGGCCCGGCATGCCCGCAGCGTCCTGCGAATCCTGGCCTTCTTCGCCGACCCCCTCGGCAACAAGCTCGCTGAGTCCCTCCTCTATTACGATTTCTATCCCCCGATGACCTACCTCGTCGCCGCGCCGTTTGCGGCGGTGCTCGGGAATTCCTACACAGGGATCGCGCTCTCCGTCCCGCTGTTCTGGCTGCCGCTGGGCTACACGCTGATCTATCGATGGGTCCGGCGCGCCTTTCGAACCGAGCGAGCGGTGGCTTCGACGGCGGCCTTCGCCGTCATGGGCGGCTTCCTCGCCACCGGGCTCGCCAAGCAGTTCATGCTCGATCTGCCCACGCTGGTGATGATCGCCGCCTATTACTACGCGCTCAGTCGCAGCGGCTATCTGCAGCGGCGCCGCTACGTGTTTTGGGCGGGCGTGGTGGGCGGCCTTGGCCCGCTCACCAAGCAGCACGTGGTGGTCTACATCGCCCCTCTGATTCTCGGGGCGGTGGTCAGAATCGCGGCCAAGGCCTGGAAGCGACCCGTCCGCACCGAACGGTACCTGGGGAACCTGCTCCTGCACGCCGCCGGCCTCGCGCTCGTCGCCGGCCCCTGGTACCTGCTTCACATGGACTTCGTCCGCTTCGAGCTCAGAAATGTCGCCGCCATGGGCATTGCAGAGGGCGATCCCGACCCGCGCAGCTTCGCCTCGCTGGTCTGGTACGTCCGCGGGATTTGCCAGGCCCTGACGCTGCCGGTCCTGGCGGTCGTGCTCTTCGGATGGGTTCGAGCGCTGCGCGCCCGCCAATGGCGCTTTCTGCTGCGCGTCGATCTGGCGGCGGTGCTCATGGCCTACGCCCTGTTCACCGCAACCTGGAACAAGGATCTTCGCTACAGCCTGCCATTCACCTTCTTGATGCTCCCTGGGCTGGTGCTGGCCCTTCGCGACGGCTCCCGACGACTGCGCCAGGGCATACTGGCGGGAGTCACGCTCTGGACCGCGCTGCTCAATGTCTCTCAGGTGGCGGACATCCGCTTCCTGCGCGACTTGTCGCTCGGCCCCATCGCCATCTTCGAGAAGAGCGCCTACGGCCTGCATTCCCATCCTCAGGGCCCTTGGAGCGTGACGAACACGGCCGAGAGCTACGCCTGGTTCGCCCGCCTCTACGGGCGGTGGCAGCCGCACTCGCCCGCCGCACCGCTCGTCATCCGCGAGAGCTGGAAGCTCGAGGACGCCTCCTTCAACGGCCCCATCTTCAACAGCTGGAACTGGTTGCTCTACCGCGAACATCTCCTGCCCGCCGAGCCCGGCACCCGGTGGGTCGGATCCGGCTCCAAATCCGACTCCTTCGTGGAGGCGGTTCGCGTCGGTGAGACCGCCATCGAGATCGAGCCGAATCCGTCGTTGGCACGGGTCCTGTTCCTGCGCGACTCGGTCTGGCCCGACTACTATCTCTTCGGGTTGGTGCGCGGTCCGGACGGGGTTTCTCTGACCTGGCTGGGCGAGAAGATTCAGATGCCCTCGGACATCACCGTTGAGGTCCTGCCGCCGAGCGGCGGAGCGGACGCCGCGCCTGTGAGCAGCTTCCATTTCGGGCCCGGCCAGAGTGAAAGGGTGGCGAATTTCGCCGAGGAGCGCCTGCGACTCCGCTTCCGGATTGTCCACTCCAGTGCCACTCATTGGCGGGCGAAGCTGGTGGCTTCTTTCCTGAAGAACCCGGACTGGGGCACCACTTGGCTTGTTCCACTGAGCCACGAATTCAGCGACGGCGTGCTCAACGTCGACCTCAAGACCCCGGGGCCGATCGCCAGCGGTGCCGTCGCCAGTCCTGCGACGTCTCCCTGAGATTCCAGCGAAGAGCGCCAAGCTGCCAATCAGGGCTGAAGCGCCAGCTGGGCGTAGACCAGGCGTAGACCGGTCGCCAGGTCCGCTGGATGCCAGTCCGCGGGCATCACCTGCCGGTGGAAGGTGATGTCCTGCTCATTGGTCAGGCGGCTCTTGACCGCGAGGTAGATGCGGCGCTTGAGCACCCGCTGCACCTCCTGCTGCACCTCGTAGATGCTGGTCGGTCGCCCCGATACCAGGAAGTGGACCCCGCGCTCCCGCGGCGCGCCGTGCAGCACCTGCGCCGCCACGAAGCCCGCCACGTCCTCGACGAACACGTAGTCGCGCAGCGTGGTGAAGCTTCCAGTGACTGAGGTGACCTCGTGGCGCACGCCGTTGAGCAGCGCCGTCGAAACCAGCCCGCTGCGGTGCCTGGGGCTGACCGGGCCGTAGATCGAGCTCGGCCGATAGACGTGCCGCGCCACCGACGCGGGCAGTCCTTCGAGGAACAGCTCCTGCCTCAGCTTGAGCGTCCCGTAGGGCCGCCTGGGATCGGGGAGGCTGTCGCGCCGGATGTCCCGCTGGCCCTCGAACAGCCCGCCGGCAGAGCTGAGCAGATGGAAGCTCGCCAGCCGCCCAGTGGAGGCCGACGCCAGCGACTGCGCGAAGGAGACGACCCGGCCGAAGCACTCCAGCTCGCGCCCGGCATCCTCCTCGCTTGCGTCGAAGCCGCACTTGCCCGCGCTCCACACGAGATCGAGACGGCCATCGGGCCCGCCCAGCTCGCTCGAGCGCTCGCCGATCCTCGCGAGCTCCGCGAGCTGTCCCTCGGGCCTAGACCAGGTGAAGGGCAGCGCCTCCCTCCCCCCGAGCGAGGCAGACAGCCTGCGGGCGATGGCCCCTCCCACCAGCCCGTGGCCGAAGAGCGCGACGACCCGGCGGATGCCGGTCGCCTCAGGCGGAGCGTGCAGTAACAGCATCCGCCGGCTCGCGAGCGAAGTGACTGCGGATCAGGGCGTCCTTGGAGCGGTCGATCACGAAGAACGGCGGCTTGCCCTGGGTGTGCAGCAGAATATTCGAGAGATACTCCAGGCAGACGCCCAGGAAGAAGGCGGAGAGCCCGCCGAAGAACAGGGTCCCGAGCATCTGCGAAGTCCAGCCCTTGACGTCGATCGAGCCGGGAACGAACAGCCGGCGCACCACGATGTCCGCCCCGAAGATGACGCTCAGCAGGAGGCCGGCGAGCCCGAGCAGGACGCCGCCTCTCAGGACCTTGGTCTGCGACGACACCAGCAGCCGCCGGGCGTGGCTGAGGAGCTTGCCCAGGTTGTAGCCGCTCTTGCCGGTCTCGATGAAGCGCCGGTCCTTGAGCGGCAAGCGAGTGGAGGTGATTCGATTGGAGAACCAGCAGAGCGCCACGTCGAAATAGGTCTCGTGCGAACAGACGCTGGCCGCCGCCCGGGCCAGGGCCCCGCGCATCAGGCGAAAGCTGTTGAACTGAGGGATGTGCGGGTTGTTGGTGAGGGAGACGAGCAGCCGCTTGTAGAGCCTTGAGCTCAGGTCCCGGAAGACACTCTCGTGCACTGACTCCAGCGGCTTGGCGTAGAGGATGTCGCTGCTGGTTTCGACTGCCCGCCGGAGCAGTTCGCCGAAGTGGACGGGGTCGTGCTGCAGGTCCTCGTCGAGGGTGAAGATCCAGTCGCCGGAGCAGTGGAGGATCCCGGCGATGGTCGCCGGATGCTGGCCGAAATTCTTGGACAGAGTGACGACCTTGACCCAGTCGTACTGCTGCCTGAGCCGCTCGAGGACCGAGGCCGAGGCATCGATCGGCTCATCACAGACGAACACAGCCTCGGTAAGTACCAGGGGTGCCTGTTGCGCCTGCCATTGTTGCCGCACCACGGCCAGCTTCTCGACGAGCTGCGGCAGGAACTTCTCGCCCGCATATACCGGGACGACCGCGGAGACTGTTGCGTGTTGCATGTTGAGGGTCTCTGCTCGAGTGAAGAGGCGCGGACTTGCCGCGAATTTCGGAGGCTACCATTGGCCTCCCCCCCATTCAACGTCGGGGCTGGCCGCTCGCCGCCAGGCGGCGAGGCGGCTGGTCCCCCTCTCGACCTGGCTCAGGGCAACTGCAGACTGGCGGGCTGAGCCAGCCCCGCGAGCTCAGGAGAAGACGGCGCCGGGGAGCTTCCGCCGGCGTCGCGAGTCGCGGGCAACTCGGAGCTCGGCGCGGATCGGCTCACCCTCGAAACCGTCGCCCAACCCAAGGCCAGCAGGGTCCAGACGTCAAGCCGCCAGAGGGTCTGGTTGAACTGGTAGAGAACGGCAAACACCAGGCCGATGGAGAGCAGGAATCCCAGCGCCCAGTAGCGCATGGGGCCCGGCTCGCGGGAAACCCGGATCAAGGCCCGGAGCGTGGCGGCGATCGCCCACAAGATCGCAAACAGCCCGACCACCCCGCCCTCGGCAGCGATCTCCAACCACAGATTGGTGGTCACCGTCCGCCCGGCCTCCTGGGCCGCCCCCGGCACCTCCAGCTCGGGATGCTGGGCGATGTAGCCGGCGTACCCGCCCAGCCCCACCCCCATGACCGGGTTGCGCTCGAAGACGCGCCAGGCCTGCTCCATCATTCCCAACCGCGGGGCGGTCGAGGAGGCTTCATGGCGATCGAACGCCATCGCCGCCATCGCCGGCGCCCGGTCGAGGAATCCGCGGGGAAGCATGATCACCGCGGCGACGCCGACGCCCGCAACCAGCCCCCCCGCTCGCCACAGCTCGCGGGTGCGTCCCTTCCAGAGCAGCACGCCCAAAGCCAGCAGCGCCAGCAAAGCCAGGCCCAGCCAGCCTGACCGCGACATAGACAGCGCCGCCGTTCCGAAGAGCGCTCCGGCCAGCAACACCCCGCGGCCGGCGCCTTTGGGCTCCGCCAACCAGCGGCCCAACAGCACTGCCCCAACCGAGAGGAGGTAGAGGGCGAAGTAGGCCGGCTCGTAGTTGAAGCCATTGATCCGCGGGAACTCGCCCAGCATCTGCTGCACCAGCGGCGCCGGCCGGTGCATCAGACCGAAGCCAAGCTGCAAGAGGCCGAACCCGGCATTGATCGCCGCGCCCATCAGCCACAGCCGGACCACCCGCCGGAAGCCCGCTTCCGTGCCCGCCGCCTCCAGGAGCACCGAGAACAGAGCGATGGCGTCGAACAACCCCCAGGCCAGGTAGCCCAGGCTCTTGGAGGTCCCGATGCCCAGGCCGATGCTCACCGCGGCGCCGCCAAAGTAGAGGGCCAGCGGCGCGACCAGCGGGCGCGCCAACCGGATTCCCTCCGCTGACCGAATGCGCTGCAGCAGCATCCGCAGGAACAGGACCCCCGCGCACAGATGAGCCAGCCGCAGCGTCGCGCTCTCTCCGACCCGGACCGTCAGCAGCTGGTCCCAGGAGAGGGTCAGCAGCATCAGCGCGAGCGTCGTGGCCGGGAACGCGACGAGATAGATGAACCCGACGACCGCGGCCGCGAGCCTGAGCCACCAAATCTCAGGGGCCGCGAGTGCGACCATGCCGACCACCGCCAGCGCTGCGGTGGCCAGGATCTGGCGCCGGTCAAAGATCATCCGCGCTTGAACGGACGAGAAAGAACCAGCCCCAGGAACATCCCCGCGAAAGCGCCCAACGCCGCCAGCAGCGTCTTCTTGGAGGGCTGCTCCTGCGCCTCGGGCGAGTCGATGGTCTCGGCGTCTCTCGCCTGCACAGCCAGCCGCTCGCCAAGGCGCCGAGCCATCAGGCTGTCCTCTGCCAGCCGCTCCAGCTGCTGAGCCTGAGCCAGCCGATCGGCCAGCGCTCCAGCCGCCGCCCGGCGCGCCTCCAACAGCCCCTGCGCCTGGGCCTTGAGCTCGTTCTGCTCGCGCACCGCGGCCTCAAAGGCCTCATGGCTGCGCTTGACGATCGACTCGGCGACGCGCTCGCAGACCTGGGCGGTCCTGTCCCGGTCCAAGCCAAAGACGGTGAAGGTCATCAGCCCGCCGTCCGCCGAGGGATCGACCTCGGCCTGGACCCGAAAGAGGCCAGCGGCCTCGCCGGGGTTGGCCTCGCCCATCTCCTTGAACAGCTGGCGCAGTGCCATCCGGCTCTCGGCCCGGGCCCGCAGCTCGTTGAGAGGAACCACCGGGCCGACTGGGCTCACCGACGCGACGCGGATCACCGAACGGGCCTGATAGCTGCGCGGCGAGAGGAATCCCATGCCGAAGCCGGCCGCCACACCAACCAGGCAACCTACCAAGGTAAGGACCACCGCCCGCCACGAGAGCGGCAGGAAGAAGTCGACATCCGTTCCGTTGGGCTGGGCCACTGAATTCCCCAAGAATTTCACCGAGCTGCGACGACGCGAGCCCAGTTCGAAGAGCGCTGAACCTTACCAGCCGGCCGCGGCTCTAGGCAAGATGGCGCCCCAGGCGCCCCGGGCGCTCAGACGGCGAGGCCTCCAGGTGATGCGACCTCCGGCGCCGCGGGCGCCTGGCGCCGTGTCTTGAGCGCGACCACCGTCTGCCAGCCGCCGGCCAGCAAGAAGACACCGGCATAGAGAACGGCTCCGCTGAGCACGCTGACGAAGAAGCCAAGTCGCTCGCGGACGACGAGGACGCCCGCGGCCATCACCAGAGACGAGACGATGGCCCGCCAGGTGCTGCGGACGAGCTCGAGGCGAACCCCTAGCTGGTGAATTGCCAGCAGGCAGCCGATCGACGCCGCTGCCCCGCCGTGCAGGGCAGAAATGGTGGAGCCAGTGACCCCAAGCCGCGGGACCAGCAGCACATTGCTGAGCAGGTTCACTCCCAACCCGGCCGCGGCGATGAGGGTCTGGGCGCGCAGGGCCCCCGCCGCCACCAGCAGCGCGTACGAGGTGATCTGAATGGCGAAGGTCACCAGCACCAGCAGCTGCAGCGACAGCAGCGGGCCGGCGCCCGCGAAGGCCGAGCCGTAGATGAGGGTCGACACCCCGGTGGCCAGCAGCGATCCGCCCACGGCGATGGGCAGGGTCACGGCGAGCGCGGCCTGCAGCGCCAGCGACAGCTCGCTCGCACAGGCCTCCTTGCCGGCGAGCCAGGCGCGCGCCAGCACCGGCTGGAAGACCACCACCACCGCGTTGGGGAACAGGACCAGCGACTCGACCACCTTGACCCCGGAGTTGTAGTCGCCGAGGGACTCCTCGCTCACTCCCATCAGCTTGGCGATGATCTGATCGGAGCGCAGGGTCACCAGGAGCAGGAACCAGGTGACCGCCAGCGGCCAGCTCTCGGGGAGGCGGCGGAAGACTGGCGCGAGCCGGCCGACGCCGATCCGGACTCCGCTCCTGCGAACCAGCGCGATGCCAACCAGGGCGGTCAGCGCCTGGGCCAGCGTAAGCGAGCCGATCACCACCGCGAACGGAAGGTCGGCCAGCAGCGCCCCCATCCCCAGGACCACCGCCAGGATCTTGGAGGCGAAGCGCAGCGTCCCCTCCAGGTCCATCCTCTCCTGGGCGGTGAGAGCGGCGGCGGCGAAATCCTCGAAGCCGACTAGCAGGATCATCCCGCCGCACAGGAAGACCGCCAGCAGCAAATCGCCGCGGTAGCCGAGCAGCGCGGCGGACAGGGTCATCAGTCCCCAGGTCACCGGCAGCATCGCCAGCTTGAACGCGAAGAGGTCGGCGACCTCGCGGCACAGCTGCTCCGGCCGGCGCACGCCGTCGCGGATCAGCAGCAGGTTGAGCCCGGGCTCAATCAAGATCTGGAAGATGACCCCGAAGGCGGTGCCCTGCCCTATCTCGCCGTAGTGGTCGCGCCCCAGCTTGCGCGCCAAGAGCGCGTACAGCACCAGGGCGAGAGCTCGAGCGCTTATCTGGCCGGCGAGCGTGAAGGCTGCGTTGTGAAGCGTCGAGCGTCGGGACATTGGGCCTGCTGGCTTTCGCGGGCGAACCTTGTAGCTCGAAATCCTGACCTGACCAAGCACTCAGCGGCCCACCGCCTCGAAACGGGATGGGGCTTGTCCCAATCTCCGAGCCGCTGTAGGGTCCCGCCCCTCCGGCGCCGGTCTGGCGCGGCGCCCTCGGGCCGATTGCCAGGCCAAGGGCGCGAGTTCGCACGTGATTTTGGAGCACTTCATGTCTCACCAGACCAGTCCCGCGGCGGCCCTCGAAGGCGCAGGCGAGGCCTGCGCGCTCTGCGGATGCGCCCGCCAGTCGGTCCTCCACGTGACCCGAGACCGGCACTACGGGATCCCCGGGGATTTCACCGTCGCCCGCTGCGACGACTGCCAGCTGGTCTTCCTGTCGCCGATGCCGACCGAGGCCCAGCTCGCCTCCTTTTACCCGGACGATTTCTACGCCTATCAGCCGCATCCCAAGGACAGCGCCGGCAAGCGGGCGCTCAAGATGCTGCTGTCGATTGAGATCCGGACCCTGGATCCCAAGTTCCCCCAGCCGGGCAAGGTGCTCGACCTGGGCTGCGGCAGCGGCCAGTTCCTCGCCGGCTACCGGGAGCGCGGCTGGGAGGTCTGGGGAGTCGAGCCCAGCAAGAAGGCGGCGCAGTACGGGCGGGAGCAGTACGGCCTGAACATCGTCGGCGGCACTCTGCTCGAGGCCAGGCTGCCTGCCGGCCACTTCGACTACATCCGCTCCAATCACTCCTTCGAGCACGTCCCCAATCCCAATGAAGTGATGCGCGAGCTGCGCCGGCTCATCAAGCCGGACGGGCTGCTGCACATCGGCGTGCCGAACATCGACAGCCTCAATGGCCGGCTGTTCGGCAAGTACTGGTGGTACCTGGGCGCTCCGGTCCACACCTTCGGCTACAGCGTGGAAACGCTCACCCGGATGGCCGCCAAGCACGGGTTTGAGCGGGTGCGCACCCAGTACAACGGCGACTTCAGCGGGGTGGTCGGCAGCCTGCAGATCTTCCTCAACCGCGCCAACGGCAAGCCCTCGTCGCAGGGCCGGCTCATCAACTCCGCGCCGGCCAAGGTCCTCGGCCACTGGACCGCGGGGCTCATCAACCGCTTCGAGCAGGGCGACGCCATCGAGCTCACCTTCCGGCCGGTGTGAGCGACGCGCCATGAAGATCCTCGAGAGACTGAAGGAGAAGGACCTGTACGAGCTGATGGGCTCGGCGCAGAAGGCCTACCTGCTGGCGAAGACCCGGGCGGTCTACGGGCCGTTCCTCAAGTCGCTGGGGCCGATGACCTCGATCGACACCCCGCTGCTGTTCTCGGGGCTGCGCTACATGGAGTTCGGGGCGCGGGTGATCGTCTTCCGCGACTGCCGCATCGAGATGATCGACCGCTACGCCGGCCACCGCTTCACCCCGCGCTTCGTGGTCGGCGACGAGACGCAGATCCACCAGAACGCCCACATCACCTGCGCCGGCAGCATCGTGATCGGCAAGAACGTGGTCATCACCTCCAACGTGACGATCACCGACATCAATCACCTGTACCTGGACATCGAAGAGCCCATCAACCGCCAGGAGATCGAGGTGCGGCCGGTGGAGATCGGCGATCAGAGCTACGTCTACAACAACAGCGTCATCGTGCCGGGCGTGAGGATCGGACGGCACTGCGTCGTGGCGGCCAACAGCGTCGTGTCCAGCAGCGTGCCGGACTACTGCGTTGTCGCCGGCAGCCCGGCGAGGGTCGTCAAGCGCTACGACCCGGCGTCAAAGAGATGGGAGAAGGTCGCGCCATGAAAGTTCTCGTCACCGGGGGCGCCGGTTTCATCGGGTCCCGCCTGACGCGCCGGCTGCTCACCGAAGGCTGCCGCGTCACCGTCCTGGACAACTTCAGCCCGCAGATCCATGCCGGTCGGGCGGAACTGCCCGCGGACCTGGCCGGAAGGGTCACCCTCGTGCGCGGCGACGTGTCCGAGCGTGCGGTCCTGGCCTCGGCACTGGCGGACCAGGAGGTGGTGGTCCACCTGGCCGCCGAGACCGGAACCGGGCAGTCGATGTACGAGGTCGAGCGCTACCAGAAGGTCAACCTCGGCGGCACCGCCCTGCTCTTCGACCTGCTCACCAACGGCAAGACCTCGGTGCGCAAGGTCGTCACCGCCTCGTCGCGGGCCATCTACGGCGAGGGCAAGTACCGCTGCCCCAGCCACGGCGTCGTCTATCCGGGCAAGCGGCGGGCCGAGGACGTCAAGGCCGGCAAGTTCGAGCCGCTGTGCCCGACTTGCCGCGCCGAATGCTCGATGCTCCCCACCGACGAATCCTCGGCCATTTCTCCCGCCTCCTTCTACGGCATCACCAAGCAAGTGCAGGAGCAGATGACCCTGATGTTCGGGGAGGTGCTGGGGATCTCGGCGTTCGCGCTGCGCTACCAGAACGTCTACGGTCCCGGGCAGTCGTTGAGCAATCCGTACACCGGGATCCTGGCCATCTTCTCGAACCTGGCGCGGGCCGGCCGGCCGATCAACGTCTTCGAGGACGGAATGCCCAGCCGCGATTTCGTCTACATCGACGACGTGGTCGAGGCGACCTGGCGCTGCATCAAGCCCGAGACCAGGGGCGTCGCCGCCCTGAACGTCGGCGGCGGCCAGAGCGTCACCGTCCACGAGATCGCGCGCAGCGTCGTCGAGCACTTCGGGAGCGCTTCGCCGGTGACGGTGAGCGGGGCCTTCCGCGAGGGCGACATCCGCCACAATCTGGCCGACCTCACCAAGGCGCGAGCGCTCATCGGCTACGAGCCCAAGGTGAAGTTCGCCGACGGCCTGCGGGAGTTTCTCTCCTGGGCGGCCGGCCAGCAGGCGGTGGCGGTCAAGTACGAGCAGTCGCTGCAGGAGCTCAAGGAGAAGGGGCTGCTGCATGGCTGAGCGGGTCGGCATCGTCACCGTCACCTACAACAGCGCCTCGGTGATCGACGGCTTCATGGCCTCGACGCTGGCGCAGTCCTTCCGCGACTTCACCCTCTACGTCATCGACAACGCGTCGAAGGACGACACCCTCCAGCGCCTCGAGGCGTACCGCGACCCGCGCGTCGTCGTCATCAAGAACAGCGCGAACCTCGGGGTCGCCGCCGCCAACAACCAGGGGATTCGCGAGTCGCGCAAGGCGGGCTGCAGCCATGTGCTGCTCATCAACAACGACGTTGAGTACGGGGCGGACCTGATCCGGAAGCTGCTGGACGGCCTGGGCACCCAGCGCTGCCAGATCACCGTCCCCAAGATGATGTACTTCGACCCCAAGGACCGAATCTGGTTCGCCGGGGGCCACTTCGTGCGCTGGAAGCTCTTCGCCAACGTCCACGAGGGCGAAAACGAGGTGGATCGGGGCCAGTTCGATCAGGTCCGCTGCATCGAATATGCCCCTACCTGCTGCATGCTGGTGGAGGCCAGGGTCTTCGAGCAGATCGGGCTGATGGACGAGCAGTATTTCGTCTACTACGACGACACCGATTTCTGCTTGAGGGCGATGAGGGCCGGAATCGCGATGTTCCTGCTGCCGGATCAGGTGCTGTTCCACAAGGTGAGCAGCCTGACCGGCGGCAAGGAGTCGGACTTCGCCATCAAATACGGCGTGCGCAACCGTCTCTACTACGTGCGCAAGCACGCCCCCGCGTTCACTGTCCCCACGACGTGTTTCCTGCTCGGTCGCACTCTGATGCGCCTGGTCACCGGCCGATACGGGGTGACTCAGACTCGCCTGGCGCTTCACAGCGTCCGCGATGGTCTTGCCCTGCCGCTCGACAGCGGGCGGTAGCGGCCGCCCGTCAGCAGCCCCAAGTGCTCTCGCGATTTCCTCCGCCGGTCACCAGCCTCTTGCCCCCTCGCGACCAATGACTCCGTCCGCGCGCCACTGGCTCATCGCCCTGGCCGTCCTGTTGGCGCTGCCAGCCTTCACCAAAGAAGGCCCGGGGCTCGGTACCCCGCACATCTGGAACGGCGACGAGCCCCACTACCTGGTGATGATCAACAGCTTGGTCCAGGACCTGGATCTCGATCTCGCCAACAACTACCGCTCGGTGCACCAAGGCGGCCGAGACGCCGGCAAGAGGATGGCCGGCTGGATGCTCGACCACCATTCCTACTGGTGGCGCGAGGGAAGGAGCACCTACTGGGGCTCGATCTACGAGACAAACCCCACTCTTTGGGCCCGCGACGCCGAAGGGCACGCCGTTCCCACTCTCAGGGCTGGCGCCAGCGACCGCGAGGTCGTTGACCTTCCGGAGCGACCTATCCATCCCCTGGGCCTGCCGCTGCTGCTCAGCACGGTGACCTGGCCGCTGCGCAATACCCGGCTGCTGGAACCGGCGTGCGTGCTGTTGGCAGTGCTCGCGGTCATCGCCTCGATGCTGCTTTTCCACGCCATGGCGCTCCGGCTGACCGACCGGCCGTCTCATGCGCTGGCGGTGACGGCCGCGACCTTCCTCGCCAGTCCGCTGTGGCACTACGGCCGATCGATCTTCAACGAGAACTTCCTCACGCTGCTGCTGCTGGGCGCCTATTTCTTGGCGATATTCACCCGGCGATCGACGGTCTGGTCCGGCTTGTTGATTGCGCTGGGCATGCTGATGAAGCCGCCCTTCGCCCTGGTGGCGATGCCGCTGCTCTTTTGGCTCGCCTCGCGTCGCCAGTGGCTCCGGGCGGCAGTTCTTGCCGTCCCTTGCGCCCTCTCCACCGCCTCCATCCTGCTTTCCAACTGGTGGCTCCACGGCTCCGCTTTGGCCAGCGACCAGCCCTTCGCCTGGGGAAATCCGCTGACCTCGCCGCTCGGGATGATGTTCGATCCGCGCCACGGGCTGCTGCCCTGGGCGCCGCTGGTGGCGTTCGGCATCGCCGGATGGCCCAGGCTGCTGCGCTCCCGTCCCGAGCTGGGCACCTTGCTGGTTGCGGCGGCCCTGTATTTCGGCCTGATCGCCGTCTGGAAGTGGTGGTGGGGCGGCTGGTGCTTCGGTCCGCGGCTCATCGTCCCGATCATCCCGGTGCTGATGCTCGGCGGCCTGTCACTGAGATTCGAGCGCCCGGCGCTGCGCCGCTTTGCCCTCGCCCTGGCGCTGCTCGCGGTGGCCCTGAACGGCTACTCCGCCCTCGCCTACTGGAAGTCGTTCACCGACCTGCCGATGATCTTCGCGGGCACGACCTGAACGACCGCGCGCCCCTTCGAGGCTCTCGCATCCGGACGCAGCTCGCCCAAAGCTTTGCTCCTTGCGCTCCCTCGGCGCTCTCCCATGCGGCGCGGCCCTCCCCCGGATGACGGCACCTTCGTCGACCTGCAGCGCGGCGCCGACGGGGTCTACGCCTACCGCCAGCGGCGCCCGCCCCCTCGCGCCCGCGTCACCGGGGCCATCGTCGCCCTGCTGATCGGTGTCTACCTGGGCCAGATGACCGTCCCCGGCCTCACTGAGAGCTACGCCCTGATCTCGTCGTTGGTGGTGCGGGGCCAGTGGTGGCGGCTGGTCACCGGGCAGCTGTTGCACGCCAACCTGCTGCACCTGGCGGCCAACTGCTATTTCGGCTGGAACATCGGCGCCCGGGTCGAGCGCGTGGTCGGGCCGCTGCGGATGGTGGAGATCACCCTCCCCTCGCTGCTGGGCGCCGGGGCCTCGATCACCCTGGGCGGCGGCAACGCGGTCGGCTTCTCCGGGGTGCTCTTCGGCTGGCTGGCCAGCTGGCTGGGGTTTCACCTGACCTCGCGCTTCCCGGCGCTGCGCCTCACCGGAGCCCAGCGCAACGCCTACCTGCAACTGCTGGCGGTCAACCTCGTCATCTCCCTGTTGCCGGGCATTTCGGCGCTCGGCCACCTGGGAGGCTTCGTCTCGGGCTTCCTGGTTTCGCTGCTGCTGGGGAGCCGAAGGCCGCGCGCGCCGCGCTGGTCGGCGGCCCCGCAGCATCTCTAGCCGGCTGGTCGTCATCGACCGAAAAGTCTAGGCTGCGCCTGGACTTGCGCAGGAGATCTCCATGGCCTCGCCCTCGATGAGCCGCTCCTCCAACTCGCTGGCCGCGATCGGCTCTCCGGTCCTGGAGCCGATCCAGCTCGCCCCCATCCCGCTCTCCCATCACGTCGGGAGCATCGCCCTGATCCTGCTCGGCCTGGTGCTGCTGGCGATCGGGGTCGCGCTCGCCGCCGCCGACAAGAACCTCGCCGGCGGGCTGGGAGCGGGCCTCCCCGGCCTGGCCATCCTCGGGACCGGCATCGCGCTCCTGGTCGAGCGCTCGCGCCAGCGCCAGGCGCTGACCGTCCACGGCGGCGGCATCAGCCTCCAGCGCAAGGGAGTCACCCGCGCGCTGGCCTTCGCCGACCTCTCCGACCTGAGCCTCCTCGACAAGGAGGTGCTCAACAACGGCAATCCGGTGGGCCGGGTTCGCAAGCTCGAGCTGCGCGGCGCCGGCCGGACCCTCAAGATCCACAGCTACGTCGCCCTGGGGGCCTCAGACCCGGTCGGCCGGGCCATCGACGACATCGTCGCCAGGCGCTCCGAGAGCGCCGAAGGCCAGCTCGCGTCCCAGCCGCTGCGCGGAAAGGGCTGGACCCTCGACGGCCAGCGGCTTCACACCAAGCGCGGGGAGGTGTCGTTGAACGAACTGGCCTGCGCCAGCCAGTTCGACAACCAGGTGCTCCTGTGGCGCAGGGACGAGTCCGAGCCGGTGGTCGCCATTCCCGCCGAGTCGGCCAACGCCCGGATCCTGCTGCGGCTGGCGGCCAAGCGCTGCGAGGGGAAGGAGGCCAAGGTCGCCGGCCTGGGCCGAATCCTCTTCAGCCGAGGCTCTTCAACGGCGATCAAGGTGGCGGCGGTGCTGCTGCTGCCCACGATCCTGCCCGGCATCGCCGCCGGAGTCGCCGAGGGGGGGTCGCCCTCGCTGATGGTCCCCGGCCTGTGCGCGGGCTTGGTGATCGCCGCGGCGGGCATCGGCTACGTCTTCCGGGTGCGCATCCAGGTCTTCGAGGCCGGCGTGCGCAAGCGCGGGCTCATCGCCACCCGCGAGCTCAGGTTCTCCGAGGTCGTCGGCTTCACCCAGAACGGAGTGCGCCACTACTACAACGGCGCCTACACCGGGACCTCGCATTCGATGTCCTTCGACCCGATCGAGGGCAAGCCCATCAAGCACAGCTGGCGCACCCAGGGCAGCGACGAAGAGATGGACCGGCTGCGCGAGCATGTTTCGCGCGTCGTCGCCACTACGCTGGAGAAGCTGCTCGAGCGCAGCGAGTGGGTCGCCTGGTCCGGGGCGGTGCAGCTGACCCGCGAGGGCATCCGCTACCGCAAGGCCAAGCTCATCGGCCAGGGGGAGCAGGCCTTCATCGGGTACGAGTCGGTGCGCTACGCCATCAGCGAGGGCACGCTCCACGTCTTCGGCCCGGGAAGCGACAAGGCGGTCTTCACCCTGCCCTGCGCGTCCCACAACTTCTTCCCAGGCCTGGCTTTGATGGAGCGCCTGGCGTCCAAGAAGGTGCAGCAGCAGGCGGGCTAGCGAGTCGGCTCGGATCTAGGGACCTGGCGGCGCCGTCGGCTCGAGTCGCCTCACCCGCACCTGCTCGACCCGCCGCTCGGAGCGGGCGATGACGGTGATCTCGAAGCCGTGCGTCTGGAAGACCTGGTTCAAGGTGGGGATGGCGCCGGCGAGGTGGGTGAGCAGGCCGCCCAGGGTCTCGTAGTCGGGGCTTTCCGGCAGGTCGGCATCGAACTCGCGGTTGAACTCGCGCACCGGCAGCAGCGCCGACACCAGCGCCGTCCCCTGCGGCTCGCGCTTGATCAGCTCGGGGACCGTGGAGTCCTCGCTGAAGATCTCGCCGACGATCTCCTCGACCAGATCCTCGGTGGTGCACAGCCCGGCGGTGCCGCCGTACTCGTCGACCACGATCGCCAGGTGCTCGCGCCGCTTCTGCATCGCGCGCAGCAGGTCCACCGCGCGCATCGACTGGGGCACGAAGAAGGCCGGGCGGATGACGTCCTGCAGCACCAAGAGCTCCTTCTCCAGGCTCAGGCTGAGGATGTCCTTGCTGGTGACGAAGCCGACCACCTTGTCCAGGCTGCCGTCGACCACCGGCATCCGGGTGTGGCCCTTCTCCAACACCACCTTGCGGATCTCCTCCGGCGGGTCCTTGAGATCGATGGCGATCATGTCCGAGCGCGGCACCAGCACGTCGCCGGCGGTCAGGTCACCGAAATCCACCGCCCGCTCGATGATCTCCGCCCGCCGCTTCTCGATGGAACCGGACTCGGCGGCCTCGTCGATGAGCAGCTTGATCTCCTCGGCGGTCATCCGCGCCTCGCCGAAGCGGGTGCGGTCGTGGAAGGGCTTGAGCACGAGGTTGGCGGCGCCGGTCAGAAGCCACACCAGCGGCCGGACCAGGCTCCCCAGCGCCGACATGAGGCGCGCCATCCGCAGGGCGATCGGCTCGGCATAACGCAGCGCCAGCGACTTGGGGATGAGCTCGCCCAGCAGCAGCGAGAAAAAGGAGTAGCCGGCGACCACCAGGGCGAGGGCGATCTCGCCGGCGGCGTCCTGGAGGAAGTGCACAGGAAGCTGGCGCAGCGCCTCGGCGATCGGCCGGGCGACGCTGGCGCCGCCCAACGCCGCCGCCAGGGCGCTGACCACGGTGATGCCGATCTGCACCGTCGCCAAAAACTGCTCGGCGCCCTCGTGCAGCCGCTCGACGGCCCTGGCCCGGCCGTCCCCGTCCTCGGCCAGCTGCTTGATGCGCGAGCGGCGCACCGAGACCACGGCGATCTCGGCCGCGGCAAAGACGCCGTTCGCCAGCACCAGCGCCAGCATCCACAACAAGGTGAAGAACTCGCTTCGCATTCGGGCCGGCTAACTACCAGCCACGGCCCGGGCGCGCAATGAAGCGCTACCCACCTTCCTGCGAAAGCGCGCTCGTCCGCCGGATGTTAGGATTCGCGCCCCATGGACTTCACCGCCGCCCTCGAAAGCATCGACCCCCGCCTCGACCTCCGCGAGGAGATCAAGCGGCTGCGCCGGGAGATGAACGCCGTCATCCTGGCCCACTACTACCAGGACGGCGAGCTGCAGGACCTGGCCGACTTCGTCGGCGACAGCCTGGCCCTCGCCCAGCAGGCGGAGAAGACCCGCGCCGACGTGATCGTCTTCTGCGGCGTCCACTTCATGGCCGAGACCGCCAAGATCCTCAACCCCGAGAAGCTGGTGCTGCTGCCCGACCTGGCCGCCGGCTGCTCGCTCTCCGACCGCTGCCCGCCCGACCAGTTCCAGCAGTTCCTCGGCAAGTTCAAGAACCCGTTCGTGGTCACCTACGTCAACTCCTCGGCGCGGGTGAAAGCCATGAGCGACGTGATCTGCACCTCGTCCAACGCGGTGAAGATCGTCGAGCGCGCCCCCGAGGATCGGCCGATCGTCTTCGCCCCCGACCAGCACCTTGGGCGCTTCGTCGCCAAGCAGACCGGGCGCCAGCTCAACCTGTGGCCGGGCTCCTGCCAGGTGCACGAGATCTTCTCCGAGAAGAAGCTGGTGCAGCTCAAGGTCCGCTACCCGGATGCCGAGGTGGTGGCGCATCCCGAGTGCGAGGAGCGGGTGCTGGCCCACGCCGACTACATCGGCTCGACCAAAGGCATCCTCGACCACGTGACCAAGAGCAAGAAGACCACCTTCATCGTGGTCACCGAGCCGGGCATCCTCCATCAGATGCAGAAGGCGGCCCCGGGCAAGGAGCTGGTCCCCGCGCCTCCCGACGCCGACTGCGCCTGCAACGTCTGCCCGCACATGAAGCTCAATACCCTGGAGAAGCTCTACCTCTGCATGCGCGACCGCACGCCGAAGCTGGAGCTTCCCGAGGACCTGCGGCTGGGCGCGCTCAAGCCCCTCAAGCAGATGCTGGCCTGGAGCTGATTGGTTGTCCTCGGCGGGAACGCGCCCGCCTGGTCGCCCTGAGCGAAGCGGCGAGGCCGCGGAGTCGAAGGGTCCGCGCTCTGATCATGGATTGAGCCGCTACTTGCGCTTCTCCAACTCCTCCAGAAGCTGATCGAGCTGCTTCTCCTCGCGGGAGATGTCGAAGCCGACCCGGCGCGCCCCGTCGAGGATCCCCAGGCAGACCGCCACGATGTCCAGCGTCTCGCGGCCCGGCTTGTCGTCGGGATGCCCGTAGAGCAGGTGGG
This sequence comes from Myxococcales bacterium, assembly GCA_037442205.1. Lineage (GTDB taxonomy): Bacteria > Myxococcota > Myxococcia > Myxococcales > UBA5297 > JBBIQS01. The sequence continues at coordinate 21,125 of JBBIQS010000043.1, read as the reverse complement.
AGAGATGGCTGGTCAGCTGGGCGAAGTCGCTCAGGCAGGTCACCGGCGGCATCTCCGGAGCCTGGGGCACCGCCGGGGCCACCGGCGGGAACGCGATGCCGGCGTCGCACAGCGCCAGCTCCCGGCCGTCCCCCAGCTCGATGAGCAGGTAGGGGTGGCCGGTCTGGGAGTTGGTGCGCGCCACGGCCTGGGTCATCTCCGCCGCCGGCAGCAGAAGGCTCTTGCCGGTGGCCACCTCCAGCAAAGTCTGGGTGGGCTCGTCGAAGAGGACCCAGCGGGGATGCGCGGCGCAGTAGGCGCGCACCGCGGCCACCATCTGGGATCGGTCCTGGCCCATCGCAACTCCTTGGCGTGAGGGGGCGGCAGTATACGGCCCGGGCCGCGAAAGCTGCTGCCGATCGGCGACGGAACCCGAGTTCCCAATCCTTCCCCGCATCCTCCCAGCTGCCCCAGCGCTCTGCGCTCGCTTCCCCAACCACCTCTCCAGCGCCCGGGAGACCGCCGGTCGGCACCGCCCTTGCTCTTGTCCCAGCATGGCGTGCGAGCGTCTGACTCGCTCTCTCCGAGTACCGGCTTCCGTTCCAAACGTTTGGAACGGAAGCCGGTATGGCGAGCGAGCGCGAGCTCGACCTCGCCCAGGGGGCAGGGGGAAATGGAGCCGGGAGCTGTCGGAGGGCTGGATCGGCATCGCCACGAGCGCAAGCTGGCGATGGATCCCGGCGCCGCGGATGCCATCGAGTCCGCGCTCTCCGACCGCTTCAACGTGGCGGCCTGCGCCGAGTTCCGGGTCTGCACCCTCTACCTCGAGCTGCCCGACGGCCGGCTGGGTCGGGCGGCCCTGCTCGCCCCCGGCGACTGCCTCAAGGTCCGCATCCGCGAATACGACCCGGACTGGGGAAGGCCGGCGCGGCCGCGCTGCGTGGTCGAGCTCAAGCAGCAGCGCGACGAGCTGTCGCACAAGCAGCGCTTCTGGCTGCCGCGGGCGGCGCTGTGGCCGCTGTTCCGCGGGCCGCTCTCCCAGCTTTTGCCCTTCGGCCCGCCGGGGCTGTCGGCGCGGGCGGCGCTGCGGGCCGTCGGCGGCGCCGAGCACCTGCGCCCGCTGGTGGCAGTCTGCTACCGGCGCAAGGTCCTGCAGATGGCCAGCGAGCTGCGGATCACCTTCGACCGCGAGCTGACCTTCCACCGCGCCGCGGACTCGGTGCTGCTGGGCCCGGCCTCGCTGCAGCCGGCGCTGCTCGGCGCGCCCTACGCCCGCGAGACGCGCACCGTGGTCGAGCTCAAGTCGCGCTCGGCGGCCATCCCGGAGTGGGCCGGGGCGCTGGCCGGTGCCCGCGCCGACGCCTTCTCCAAGTTCGCCCAGGCGCTGCGGGCGCTGCCGCACTCGCCCAAGCGCGCCGGCAGCCGGCTGTGAGCAGTCGCGTCCGCACCACCGTGGGAGGTCGCAACAGGTGTTCATCTGCTTTGAGGGGATCGACGGGAGCGGCAAGACCACCCTTTCCAACCGCCTGGCGGCGCGGCTGCGCGAGCGCGGCCTGCGGCTGTGCCACGCCCGGGAGGGCGGGACCTTGGGCTCGAAGGTGGCCGAGCGAGTGCGGGCCCTGACCCGCGACACCGCGCACCTGGAGCTGTGCGAGCGGGCCGAGCTGCTGCTGCTGGCGGCGCGGGAGGCCCAGTCCCTCGAAGAGGTCGTCCGCCCGGCGCTGCGGCGCGGCGAGTGGGTGATCGCCGATCGCTACCTCTACTCGCACCTGGCGCTGGCCAGGCACGGCCGGGGCCTGGAGGACGGCGCGCTGGACAAGGTGCTCGAGTTCGCCAGCGCTGGGCTGCAACCGGACCTGGTAGTGCTGGTGGACGTCGAGCCGGCGGTCGCCCGGGCGCGCAAGCGCTGCCAGAAGCTGCGCGACGGCCGCTGGATGGACGTCGGCCGCAAGAGCCAGGGCGGCGCCGGGCTCAACGTGCTGGTGCGCCAGGGGCTGCTCGAGCTGGCGGCCGCCCTGCCCCAGCGGTTCGTGGTCTTCGAGAACACCTGGGCCTCGGTGGAGGAGGCCGAGGAGTCGCTGTTGGAGCTGGTGCTGCGCCGGGCGCTCAGCCCCGGCGAGGCCCACCCGAGCCCCGAGCGCTGGACCCCATCGGCGGCGTCGCCCCCGTGGCGGCCGGCCGGGGTCCCGGTGGAGGAGGCGGCGGTGCGCCGCGACTTCTTCGGCGCGGTCGATGCCGTCGCCTCGCGCGAGCCTTCGCTCGCCGCCTGGCTGCTGAGCGGCCTGACCGGCAGCGAGGCGGATCGGCGGCGCCTGCGGCTGCTGCGGCTGTGCCCGGCGGTGGTGGCCTGGGGGCTGCGCTCGCTGCCCGGCGACGGGGCGCTGGCGCTGCGCCACGCGCTCAAGGCCCTGGAGCCGAGGCTGGTGGCGGCGGGGCTGGCGGAGCTGGGCGACGGCGAGTCCCACCGGCTGCGCCGGGAGCTGTCGGAGCGGGCTCCGGAGGAGGTCGGCCAGAGCCTGGCCGGCCAGGGCGATGCCGAGGCGATGGCCCTGCGCCAGGCGCTGCGCGAACGGGCGCCCTCGGGGGTGTTGGCCGGGCTGGCGCGGGTCGACACTCCGCAGGCCTGGGAGCTGCGCGAGCAGCTGGCTGCCTCGGCCGGGCCGGGCGCCCTGGCGGCGAGCCTGGCGGGCCTCGACGGCTCGCGGGCGTGGCAGCTGCGCGAGCATCTCTGGCCGCAGGCGATGCTGGAGGTCGTCTCCAGCCTGGCCGGCATCCCAGGAGAGCAGGCCCACGAGTGGCGGCTCAGGGCCTTGGCGCGGGCGCCGCGCGCGGTGCTCAACGGGCTGCGCGGCCTCGGGGATGCCCGTTCTTTCGCCCTCAGAGAGCTGCTGGCAGAGCGGCTGAGGGAGTCGCTGGAGAGCCTGGAGGGACTGGACGCCGAGGAGGCCTGGTCGCTGCGGGAGCGGATGGTGGCGCGCTGGCCCGCGGCGGCGGTCCATTCGCTGGCGGGGCTGGCCGGCGGCGAGCGCGGACAGCGGCTGCTGTTCCGATTGCTCGCCGACTTCCCGGGAAACCTGGAGCTGCTGCGCGCGGCGGCCTTCGTGCTCGACGAGGCCCGCCGACCTCTGGGAGCGGGGAAGGTCGAGCTCCATCCCGCTGGCCGAAGCCTCGAGCCGCCGCGGCTGCAACCCTGACCTGTCCGGAGAATGCGATGAGCAAGTGGATGGCGGCACTGGCGGCTGCCCTGGTGGCGTGCGGGGGCCACTCGGCCAACCAGAGCGAGCTCGGCTCCGGCCCGCTGCTGCCGCTCGAAGTCGGCAACAAGTGGGTCTACAAAGTCACCGACGGCTACACGATGCAGATCCAGTCCAAGACCACCTCCGTCGCGGAATTCAAGGCGATGGACGGGTCCAAGGCGGGCATCCAGGCGTACGTGGTGCGCAGCGACATGGGGAACACCACCTCGATCACCTGGCTCGAGAAGCAGCCGGAGCAGATCCGGCGCCACCGCGAGGACAGCTTGGTGGCCGGCCAGCTCACCGAGATCCGAGTCGTGGACCCCTGGTCGCTGCGCGCTCCCGGCGCGATCCCGACCGCCGGCCAGAAGGTCGACGACATCTTCCGCGAGGACAGCTTCAACCCCGCCGGCGCCCTCACCATGAGCAAGCCCTTCGCCTTCCAGTGGACCGTCGACTCGGTCAGCGAGAAGGTCACAGTCCCGGCGGGCGAGTTCACCACGGTGCGCATGACCCGCCAGAGCGCCGGCGGCAAGGACAAGGTGGTGTGGTGGACCCCCGGGGTCGGCAAGATCAAGGAGCTCGACTCCAACGCGCTCCTGGAGGAGCTGGAGAGCTACCAGCTGGCCAGCCCGCCCTCGCCGTAGCGCGGAAATTGGCTTTCCGCCTTGCGCCGCAGCCGATTCCGGGCAAACTGCGGCGCGCCGTGAGCCAGCGATCGCCGAAGAAGAAGCGCCCCCAGCTCCCACCCCAGCCCGGGCCACGCCCTCCGGGCGCCGCCGCCAAGCCGGAGCGGCCGCTGCGCCACGACCTGGTCCGGGCGGCGGCGCTCGAGGTCTACGCCGCGGTGCGCTCCGAGGGACAGCTCGCCGATCGCGCCCTCGATCGCGTGCTGCGGCGCGAAACCCGGCTCTACAGCGTGGAGCGCAAGGCGGTGGCCGAGGCGGTGTGGGCCCTCTTGCGCACCGAGCGCCGGATCGACTTCAACCTCTTCGGGCGCGTGCGAGCCGAGCTCACCCCCTCGCAGCTGTTCTCGCTGCGCTACGCCGCCCTCTGCGTCACCCGCGGCGAGCCGCCGGCGGCGGTGGCCGCCCGTCAGGGCCTGGGGCCACGTGGAGAGGCGCTGCTGTCCCGCGCCGGCGCGCCGCTGCCCGGCGAGCTCGGCGCGGTGGAGAGGATCGCCCTGGAGGGCTCGCTGCCCGACGAGCTGGCGCGCCGGCTGATCGCCGACCTCGGCGAGGCCGAGGCGCTGCAGTTCGTCCGGGCGGTGGGCGAGCGCGCTCCGCTGACCATCCGCGCCAACCTGCTCAAGACCGACCGCGCCCGCCTGAAGCAGCTGCTGCAAGAGGAAGGGGTTCAGGCCCGCGAGACCGCCTACTCGCCGCTGGGGCTCACCCTCGAGTCGCGCATCAACGCCTTCGGGCTGCGCGCCTTCCGCGAGGGGCTGTTCGAGGTGCAGGACGAGGGGAGCCAGCTGCTGGCGCTGGCCGCCGGCGCCCACCCCGGCGAGAAGGTGCTCGACGCCTGCGCTGGGGCCGGCGGCAAGACCCTGGCCCTGGCCGGGCAGATGGGCAACCGCGGCGAGCTGTGGGCCACCGACGTCGACGCCGGGCGGCTCTCCGAGCTGTCGCGGCGGGCCCGCCGGGCCGGGGTCTCCAACACCCGCAGCCGGCAGATCCCCGCCGACGATTCGGCCGCCGCCGCGCTGGCCGGCTTCGAGAGGCGCTTCGACCGGGTGCTGGTGGACGCGCCCTGCACCGGGCTGGGGGCCCTGCGGCGCAACCCCGACGCCCGCTACCGCTTCAAGCCCGACGACTTCGAGCGCCACGCCCGCCGGCAGCTTCAGGTTCTCTCGCGCTTCGCCGCGCTGGTGCGCCCCGGCGGCTCGCTGGTCTACGCCACCTGCAGCGTCGCCCGCGAGGAGAACGAGGCGGTCGCCGGGCAGTTCCTGGCCGGCGGCGCCCCATTCCGCGAAGCCCCGCTGTCCGAAGTCCTCCCGGCCAGCGCCGCCGCCCTCGCCGAGGGCCCGATGCTCCGGCTCTTCCCGCACCGCCACGGAACCGACGGCTTCTTCGCCTTCCGCTTCGTGCGCCAATAGCCGTTCCGCGACGCCGCCAAAGGTGCGGCTGCTCGCTTGTCAGCTCCCGAACGGGCCCGCTACACTCTGCCGATTGCGCCGGGATTCCTGTGTCCCGGCGAGACCTTCGGTCAGGAGCGTCCCATGGCAGCCCCCTCCCGCCTTGCCCTCGTGATCGCGGGATTCGTCTCGTTCTCGAGCTACGGCTGTTCCCCCAGCACTGCCCCAGGGCGCGCGGACGCCGGCGGCACCGAGATCTGCAACAACGGCAAGGACGACGACGGCGACAAGAAGGTCGACTGCGCCGACCCGGACTGCGCCACCTCTCCGTTGTGCAACCGAAAGGAGATCTGCAACAACGGCATCGACGACGACGGCGACGGCCTGATCGACTGCAAGGACGCGGACTGCAAGACCGACGCGGCCTGCCTCAAGGCGGAGATCTGCAACAACGGCCTCGACGACGACGGCGACGGGCTGATCGACTGCCGCGACCCCGACTGCTCCAGCAATCCGGCCTGCGGCGGCGGCGGAGAGATCTGCGACAACCACCAGGACGACGACGGCGACGGCCTGATCGACTGCGCCGACTCCGACTGCCAGTTCGACCCGGCCTGCGTCAGCGCCGAGGACTGCGGCGACGGCATCGACAACGACGGCAACGGGCGCATCGACTGCGGCGACCCGGCCTGCGCCGGCTCGAGCCTGTGCAAGAGCGGCGAGATCTGCGGCAACGGAATCGACGACGACGGCGACGGGCTGGTGGACTGCGACGACGGCGAATGCGCCGCCCGCTCCGCCACCTGCCAGCCGGAGACCAACTGCACCAACGGCCTGGACGACGACCAGGACGGCAAGGCCGACTGCGCCGACCCCGACTGCGCCCGCGACCCGGCCTGCGTGACCAGCGAGCTGTGCGACAACGGCCTGGACGACGACAAGGACGGCCTGGTGGACTGCGCCGACCCCGACTGCAACCTGAAGGCCTGCGGCGCCGCCTGCCGCTGCCAGCAGGGCCAGGCCACCGAGACCGACTGCGCCGACAACGTCGACAACGACCACGACAACCGCACCGACTGCGCCGATCCCGACTGCGCCCTCGCCCCCAACTGCAAGCACGAGATCTGCGACAACAAGGTCGACGACGACGGCAACAACCTCATCGACTGCAAGGACTCCTACTGCGACGGCAAGAGCTGCGGGGCCGGCTGCCTGTGCCAGGGCAACGCCGCCACCGAGACCAACTGCACCGACGGCATCGACAACGACGGCGACAACAGCGCCGACTGCCTCGACTCGGACTGCGCCAGCGACCCCTCCTGCGCCGCGGCCTGCGACACCACCTGCTCCCCGTCGCTGGCCTGCGCCGGCGCCTCCTGCGGGGCGGGCTGCGTGTGCGACATCCTGTTCGGCGCCACCGAGACCTCCTGCTCCGACGGCGTGGACAACGACAAGGACGGCAAGGTGGACTGCGACGACGACGACTGCGCCACCGTCCGCCCCTGCTGCGGCGAGAAGGGCGCCGGCTGCGGCCTGTTCGACATGCCCTCGGTCCCGGGCTGCTGCGACCAGATGCAGTGCTCGGGCTTCTGGCAGGGGACCTGCCAGTGACGGGAATGGCGCCGCCGGCCCGCCGGTTACTGACGGGGTGCGCCCCCTCCCTGCCAGACCTGCGAGCGACGGGCCCTCTGCCGGTTCCGTCGGCGGCCCCGAAGGCGACGCGATGATCGACCCGTCGGCACCGGCCGAGCTGGCCCAGGCCGCGCCCGCCGGCGCGCCGCTGGTGGTGATCGTCGACGACGACCGCGCCAACCTCGACTCCCTCACCCGCATCCTGGCCAAGGAGGGGCTCCAGGCCCGCCCGGCCACCAACGGCACCGACGCCCTGGAGCTGCTGCGCCGCGAGCGGGTGCAGGTGCTGCTCACCGACCTGATGATGCCCGGGATGAGCGGCGCCGAGCTGCTCAAGGCCGCCAAGGCGGTCTCGCCCGAGACCCAGGTGGTGCTGATCACCGCCTACGGCACGGTGGAGACCGCGGTCGAGGCCATGAAGGAGGGGGCCTACGACTTCATCACCAAGCCGCTCAAGCGCCACGCCATCGTCAAGGTGGTGCGCCAGGCGCTGGAGAAGCAGGAGCTGCTGGCCGAGAACCGGGCCCTCAAGGCGCGGCTGGCCGAGTTCTCCCAGGGCGGCAAGCGGGCGATCATCGGGCAGAGCCCGGCCTTCCGCGCGGTGATGAACACCCTCTCCCAGGCGGCGCCCTCCACCGCCACCGTGCTGTTGCTGGGCGAGAGCGGCACCGGCAAGGAGCTCTTCGCCCGGGCGCTGCACGATCACTCGGCGCGCTCCGGCGGGCCGTTCGTGCCCATCAACTGCGCCGCGATCCCCGAGACCATCCTCGAGAGCGAGCTGTTCGGCTACGAGCGCGGGGCCTTCACCGGGGCCATCGCGCGCAAGGAGGGGCGCTTCGAGCGGGCCAGCGGCGGCACCCTGTTCCTCGACGAGGTGGGCGAGATGTCCCCCTCGGTCCAGGTCAAGCTGCTGCGGGTGCTACAGGAGGGCGAGATCGAGCGGCTGGGCGGCACCGGGCCGATCAAGGTCGACGTGCGCATCGTCGCCGCCACCAACAAGGACTTGAAGAAGCTGGTCGAGGAGGGGCGCTTCCGCGAAGACCTCTACTACCGGCTGAACGTGGTGCCGCTGCTGTTGCCGCCGCTGCGCGAGCGGCACGAGGACATCTCGCTGTTGGCCGACCACTTCCTGCGCATGTACGGGCAGAAGAACCTCAAGGCCATGGCCGGCTTCTCCAAGGCGGCGCTGGAGCGGCTGCAGTCCTACGCCTGGCCGGGCAACGTGCGCGAGCTGGAGAACGCGGTGGAGCGGGCGGTGGTGCTGTGCCGCAGCTCGACGGTGGAGCTGGAGGACCTGCCGGAGTCGGTGCGCGGCGGCCCGCTGGGCTCGGACCGGTTCATCGTCATCCCGATCGGCACGCCGATGGACGAGATCGAGCTCAAGGTGATCCACGAGACGCTGCGCCACACCAAGGGCGACAAGACCTTGGCGGCGCGGCTGCTGGGGATCGCCGCGCGGACCATCTACCGCAAGCTCGACAAGACCGACGGCGAGGACGGGCCGGCCGAGTAGCGCCGCCCTTCCCATCGCTGGCCGAATCGGCGCGCGCCCGCTCGCGCGCCTCCTCTCCATCGCGGCAGGCGACCGTCAAAGACGCCTGAAAGCCTCTCGCCGCTTTGTCAGCGCACTCTGCGGACCATTTGACAAATTGTCCCAGGCCGGCCGGGCGTCCGAAGAGGCGGGCGCTGGCGCTCCGAATAGCCAAGTCTTTCTGCCTGTTTAGTCGGCGCCCCGGAAGACTTAGGGCAGGCATGGAAGTTGCCTTGAGCTGACCAAGACACCGAGCTCCGCGGCGTGCATTAGCGCCGCGGGCGACCAGCGAGCCGGGATGGAAACTCTCTTCCGAAAGTACTTCTGGGCGATCAACCTGCTGTTCCTGTTGATCGCCGCCTTCCTGGCGGCCAAGACGGCCAACACCTTCGTGGCCGGCGCGCTGCTGCCGGTGCCCGATCTCAACGCCCCGGCCGCTGGCCCGGCGCTGAACCAAGGGCCGCAGAAGACCGGCCTGTCGGCTGAGGCGCTGTCGGCGGTGACCGGCATCCCGCTGCCCAAGCCCGAGCCGGAGGTCGTCGAGCCGACCCAGCCCACGCAGCCGCCGATCGACTCCCAGGAGGCGGTCAAGACCAGCCTGCGCGTGCGGCTGATCGGCACCCTGGTCGCCAACCGCCCTGAGTGGTCGATGGCCAATATCGAGGACGTGGCCAGCCACGAGGTCAACGTCTACATGGTCGGCGACAAGGTTCAGAGCGCCGAGGTGATCGAGATCGAGCGGCTGCGGGTGCTGATCAACAACAACGGCCGCAAGGAGTACATCGACGCCGAGCCCGGCACCGGGATGGTGGTCGCCGCCGAGGCTCCCCGGCACGAAGCGGTGGCTGCCAACACCAACCCGCCCGCCGGGCCCAGCATGGGCCAGGGCATCCGCGCCCTCAACGACAACAACTACGAGATCGAAAAAGGCGAGATCGACAAGGCCCTGGGCAACCTCAACGACATCGCCATGCAGGCCCGCATCGTCCCGGCCTTCAAGGACGGCGTCTCCACCGGCTTCAAGCTGTTCTCCATCCGCCCCGACTCCCTCTACACAAAGATCGGCATCCAGAACGGCGACGTGATCAGCCGCATCAACGGCTTCGAGATGAACAGCCCCGACAAGGCGCTGGAGATCTACTCCAAGCTCAAAGAGTCGAACCGCATCGAGATCGAGATCGACCGCAACGGGACCAAGGTCCGCAAGACCTACAACGTCACCGGCCGCTGACCATGACCGCGCCCGCCCTTCCCCTCACCTTCCCCCGCACCAAGAGCAAGAACCTCATGCCCCGACCGACCCGCGCTCTGCTCGCCCTTGCCCTGGCGCTCAGTGCCCAGGCTTCCCTGGCGCAGCCGGCTCCGCCCATCAAGGTCCAACTTCCCAAGGGCGCTCCGCCCAAGCCGCCGCGCGAGCCGCTGCCCACCGTCACCCCCGAAGACTCCGCCAAGGGCCCCGACCGCAAGAAGCTGCAGCAGCGCGGCTCCTTCAAGCTCGACTTCGACAAGGTGGACATCGACAAGCTGGTCCAGGTGATCTCCGACCTGACCGGCCGGCTGTTCATCCTGCCGGAGAACATCCGCGGCAAGATCACCATCATCGGCCCGGAGCACGGCACCGTCGGGGTCACCGCCGACGAGGCCTACGCCGCCTTCCTCTCCGCCCTCGACTCCAACGGCCTGACCCTCTACCCGGTGGGCCGGTTCCTGAAGATCGTCGAGAAGCGCTCCGGCAAGCAGTCCAACATCCCCACCCTGCTCGAGGAGGACGCGCCCTTCACCACCAACGAGCAGATGATCACCAAGCTGTTCAAGCTGCACTTCGTCGACGCCGAGCCGGTGCGGGCGGTGATCCAGCAGCTGGTCAGCCGCGACGGCGACACCATCGCCTTCCCGCCCGACACCATCATCGTCAACGACATCGGGCTGAACCTGCACCGGCTGGAGCGGATCATCGAGCGGCTGGACAGCCCCACCTCCTCCGACGAGATCCGCGTCATCCAGATCCAGTACGCCTCGGCCACCGACATCGCCGAGAAGCTGCGCCAGATCTTCGAGGAGAAGAACAAGAAGCCCGGCGCCCGGCCCGGCCAGGCGGTCATCGCCCCCACCCCCGGCGTCCCGGGCCAGGCCCAGGCGGCCCCCGCCGCCGGCGCCCCCTCCGAGGAGGGCGCGGCCAGCCTCTCCCAGCTCATCGCCGACGAGCGCACCAACAAGATCATCGTCACCGCCAACGAGAAGGCCTTCCGCCGCATCCAGGAGTTGCTGCGCCAGTTGGACACCCCGATCCCCGGCGAGGGCCAGGTCCACGTCTACTACCTGGAGAACGCCAGCGCCGAGGAGATGGCCAACACCCTGGCCTCGCTGACCCAGGGCATCAACAAGGGCCCGCGCCCGCCCGGCGGCCAGCCGGCCGGCGCCGCCAAGGGCCCGGCCACCGTGGCCGACCTCTTCTCCGGCGAGGTGAAGATCACCGCCGACAAGGGCACCAACTCGCTGGTGGTCATCGCCAACAACAGCGACTACCGCAACCTGATCAGCGTGATCGAGAAGCTGGACATCGCCCGGCGCCAGGTCTTCGTCGAGGCGGTGATCATGGAGGTCAACCTCAAGAACCAGGTCGACTGGGGACTGGCGATGCACGCCGGCAAGCCGGTCTCCGTCAAGTCGTCCGACGACTCGGTGGCGGTGGTGGGCAGCGAGCTGGGCAAGTCCAACTCGCTCTCCGGCATCCTCTCGCTGGCCTCGCTGGGCGGCTTCCTAGCCGGCCTGCAGGGGGTGCAGCTGCTGGACAAGCTGGGCCTGCCGCCGTTCTCGGTGGTGATGCACGCGCTGCAAAGCAACTCCGACGTCAACGTCCTCTCCACCCCGCACATCCTGGCCAGCGACAACGAGGACGCCGAGATCACCGTCGGCAACAACGTCCCGTTCCAGGCCGGCATCACCTCCCCGGCGGCCTCCTCGCTGGGCGCGCTGGCCGGCACCTCGGCGGCCACCGCCGGCCTGGCCAGCGGCCTGCTGGGCGGCTTCAACGGCCTGATCGCCCCCATCCAGCGCCAGAACGTCGAGCTGCGCCTCAAGCTCAAGCCGCAGATCAACGAGAGCGACTACATCAAACTGACCATCGACGAGCAGACCGAAGAGATCTCCGACAACGACGCTCGGCTAGGCCCGACCACCGCCAAGCGCACCGCCAAGACCACCATCGTCGCCAAGGACCAGCAGACGGTGGTCATCGGCGGCCTGATCCAGGAGCGGACCACCAAGTCGGTGCAGAAGGTGCCGCTGCTGGGCGACATCCCCATCCTCGGCTGGCTGTTCCGCGACAACTCCGCCCTCAAGCAGCGCACGAATCTCTTGCTGTTCTTGACCCCGTACATCATCCGCGACCAGAGCGACTTCCGCCGGATCTTCGAGCGCAAGATCCGGGAGCGGCAGGAGTTCGTCGAGCAGTTCCTCGGCCGCCAGCCGGGCTACGAAGTACCGGTGGACTACGCCAAGAAGGCCGGCCCGGTGGCGTCGATGTTCCGCGCCATGGACGCCGAGGCCAACAAGCTGGAGAACGGCGGCGCCGGCTCGCCCCGCGAGAAGGCGATCCTTCCCAAGACCAACCCGAAGGCCTTCGTCCCCGCCCCGGCGCCCTCGCCGTCCAAAGGCTCGAACGGCTTCTTGGAGAGCCCCCCCTCGGTGCCCGCCCAGCCGGAGAGCGCTCCCGCCGAGCCGCCGCCTTCAGCAGAGAAACCCTCGGGTGGGCAGCAGTAGGCCGGGCGCCCGCTTCGGATTCGCCCGCTTTCGACCTGTGTTGGGGACAGACGATGACCGTGGAGCTCAACCAAGCCCTCGCCCAGCCCGCCCAAGCGCCCTCGCGTGAGCGGACCGCGCTGGTCGCCAACGCCCCCGCCTTCCTGTGCGGCCGGCCGCTGGGAGAGATCCTGGTGACCATGGGGGCGCTGACTCCGGAGAAGCTGGAGGAGGCGCTCTCCATCCAGCAGGAGAAGGGCGGCCGGCTGGGCGAGGTGCTGACCTCGCTCAAGGCGGTGACCGAGGAGCAGGTGCTGCAGGCCCTGGCCGCGCAGCTGGACCTGCCGTTCCTGCGCGAGATCGCCAGCTCGCAGGTGGACCTGGAGCTGGTGCGGATGGTGCCCATCAACTTCGCCAAGCAGGCGAAGGTGATGCCGCTGGGCCGGCACAACGAGCTGGTGCAGGTGGCGGTGAGCGACCCGTTGGACACCGCGGCGCTGGACCACGTGCGCGCGCTGGTGGGGGCGCCTCTGGAGCCCAAGCTGGCCACGCAGACGGTGGTGATCGACGCCATCAACGCCGCCTACGACCGCGCCTCGCACGAGGGCGGCAAGATGCTGGAGAACCTCGACGAGGGCAACGAGGACCTGGACTCGCTGGCCCACGAGTTGGAGGAGCCGCAGGACCTTCTCGACGCCGCCGATGACGAGGCGCCGATCATCCGGCTGGTGAACACGCTGCTGAAGCGGGCGGTGAAGGAGAAGGCCAGCGACATCCACATCGAGCCCTACGAGCGCGAGGTGGTGGTGCGCTTCCGCAAGGACGGCGTGCTGCACGAGATCATCAAGCCGCCCAAGCGCTACCAGAAGGCCATCGCCAGCCGCGTCAAGATCATGGGGCAGCTGAACATCGCCGAGACCCGGCTGCCGCAGGACGGGCGCATCCGCATCAAGATCGCCGGCAAGGACATCGACATCCGCCTGTCGACCATCCCCACCGCCCACGGCGAGCGGATCGTGATGCGTCTGCTCGACAAGAGCGCGGTGCTGTTGAACCTGGAGGACCTGGGCTTCAACAAGGAACAGCTCAAGGGGATGGAGGGGCTGGTCAGCAAGAGCCACGGGATCGTGCTGGTGACCGGCCCCACCGGCTCGGGCAAGACCACCACCCTCTACGCGGCGCTGTCGCGCATCAACAAGCCCGACCTGAACATCCTCACCGCCGAGGACCCGGTCGAGTACCAGCTGCAGGGCATCGGGCAGACCCCGGTGAACGCCAAGATCGGCCTGACCTTCGCCGGGGCGCTGCGCTCGTTCCTGCGCCAGGACCCGGACGTGATCATGGTCGGCGAGATCCGCGACCTGGAGACGGCGGAGATCGCCATCCAGGCCTCGCTCACCGGCCACCTGGTCTTCTCCACCGTGCACACCAACGACGCCGCCGGGGCCATCACCCGCCTCGTGGACATGGGCGTGGAGCCATTCCTGGTGGCCAGCTCGCTGGTGGGAATCCTGGCCCAGCGCCTGGTGCGCCAGGTGTGCCCCAACTGCCGCGTGCCCTACCAGCCCACCGACGAGGAGCTGGCGCAGGTCAACAGCTCGCGGGCCAAGTTCGCGCAGATGGGCGCCACCTGCGCCTACCGGCCCTCGGAGAAGGGCTGCGAGCTCTGCGAGAACACCGGCTTCAAGGGCCGCACCGCGATCTACGAGCTGATGAGCATCGACGACGACGTGCGCCAGCTGATCCTCAAGAACGTGGACTCGAACACCATCAAGAAGAAGGCGATCGAGCACGGCATGCGCACCCTGATTGACGACGGGGCGCGCAAGATCGCCGAGGGCGTGACCACCACCTCCGAAGTGCTGTGGGTGGCGCAACAGGACGTCGGGTAGCGATTCCCGCTCGCCAGTCACCGAGGGGATCCGGACCGGATTCTTTGAGGCATCCAGGAGATGGAGGAGTCGCCGTCCTTTAGCCGGCGCTCCCAGGGAAAATGCCAGTCTTCGAGTACAAGGGCCTCACCGAGGCCGGCAAGCCGACGCACGGGCTGCGCGACGCCGACAGCGCCAAGACGCTGCGGGGCCTGCTGCGCAAGGAAGGCATCTACCTGACCGAGGTGGTCGGGCAGAAGGAAGCCGCCGGCGGCAGCAGCGCCAAGCCCGGGGACGTCGACGTCAAGAAGCTGTTCTCGGCGCGCATCACCACCACCGACGTGGCGATCATGACCCGGCAGCTGGCGGTGCTGATCGGTGCCGGAGTGGCGCTGGTCGAGGCGCTGGGGGCGCTGCAGGAGCAGGTGGATCACGAGCGGCTGAAGCTGGTGGTCAGCCAGGTGAAGCAGAAGGTGAATGAGGGAAGCTCGCTGGCCGACGCGCTGGCGCAGCATCCCAAGGCCTTCGGCACCCTGTACGTCAACATGATCCGCGCCGGCGAGCACTCGGGCGCGCTGGACGTGGTGCTGGTGCGCTTGGCCGACTTCACCGAGAGCCAGGCACGGCTCAAGTCGAAGGTGGTGGGGACGCTGGCTTACCCGGCCATCATGGTGGTCATCGGCCTGGTGATCCTGGTCATCCTCTTCACGGTGGTGGTCCCCAAGGTCACCAAGATCTTCGAAGACAACCGGCTGACGCTGCCGCTGGTGACGCGGGTGCTCATCGGGTTGAGCAACTTCACCCGCGACTACTGGTACGTGCTGCTGGCGGCGACGGTGGCGGGCATCTGGGCCTTCGGCAAGTGGAAGGCGTCCCCTGCCGGCCGCGTGAAGTGGGACAAGTTCGTGCTCGGGGCGCCGATCTTCGGAGCGCTGGTGCGGATGATCGCCATCAGCCGCTTCTCGCGCACTCTGTCGACGCTGCTCAAGAGCGGCGTGCCACTGCTGGCGGCAATGGACATCGTCAAAAACATCGTCGACAACGTCATTCTCTCCGACGTGATCGAGAAGGCGCGCGACTCCATCCGCGAAGGCGAATCGATCGCCGCGCCGCTCAAGCGCTCGGGGCAGTTCCCGCCGCTCGTCTACCACATGGTGGCCATCGGCGAGCGCTCGGGGCAGCTCGAAGACATGTTGGTGAACGTGGCCAACGCCTATGAGGCGCAGGTGGACGTGCGCATCATCGCGATGACCAGCCTGCTCGAGCCGGTGATGATCGTGGCGATGGGCGGCTCGGTGGCCTTCATCGTCTTCGCGATTCTGATGCCGCTGCTGCAGCTGAACACGATGGTGGGCGGATGACCGACATCGAGCTCGACACGCCGGTGGAGCGGCTGCTGCGCGGCGGCGCGACGGCGGCGCTGATCTGCTTGGCGCTGACGCTGTTGACCCTGGGCTTTCTGCTGGACCGGCCGCTGAGCGCGGCCACGCCGGAATACTCCGGCGCCAACCTGGCTTTGACGACGAACAACGCGGACGAGCTGTCCGCAAGGAGCAATCCATGAGTGCGATGGCCCGTTTTCACCGCCTGATGCGCGACCCGCGCAATTCCAGGAAGTCCCAGCGCGGCATGACGCTGCTGGAGATCATGGTGGTCATCACCATCATCGGCGTGGTGATGGGCGCAGTGGCGGTGGCCGTCATCCCGATGATGAACAAGGCCAAGATCGACGCCACCAAGAACAACATCCGGACTGTCGAGACCGGGCTCAAGCTCTACTACGCCCGCCACGGCAAGTACCCCGACACCTCGGGCGGCCTGAACCTGCTGGCCACTGAGAAGATGCTGGACAAGAACCCCAAGGACGCCTGGGGCAACGAGTTCACCTATCTGAACGAGGGCGGCAAGTACAAGATCATCAGCTACGGCGCCGATGGCGCTCCCGGCGGCGATGAGGACAACGCCGACATCACCAGCGACACCATGGACCAGCAGGACAAGAAGAACTGAGATCCGGCGTGCGCAAGCACCTGCCATTCGCGGCAATGCTGCTCGGGTTGTCGCTGGTTGGCTGGTGCAGCTTCTGCGGGATCCAGGTGAACTGCGACAGCAGCAAGGTTGATGCAACGCTCAACAACATGAGGACCGTCGAAACAGGCCTGAAGCTCTTCGCGATGAAGAAAGGCCGTTATCCGATGACCCAGGACGGGCTGGCAGTCTTGGTACAAGCGCGAATATTGGACAGGACGCCGAAGGACGCCTGGGGCAATGAATTCACGTTCATCAGCGACGGCAAAGCCTACGCAATCGTGAGCTTCGGAGCCGATGGTGGGCCCGGTGGAAAAGAGGCCGAAGCTGACCTCGTAGCCGTTGGACAAACGCTGCAGTGAATTGACGCTCGGCCGGTTGAAAGCCGCCGCTCCCAGGACTCGATGACCAATGATCGCCATGCCCTCGCGCCCGGACGCGCCCTTCCCCGCTCTCTCCGAGCGTCGGGCGGGCGTGCGTCCGAGCTCGGCATGACGCTCATTGAGATCATGCTGGCCTTGGCAATCGTCTCACTGCTCGCCTACGCCGCCGCCCCGAGCATCGAGGCCATGGTGGGCATCAAGGCCCGCGAGGAGTCGGGAAAGATCGCCGGGGCCATCCGCTACATGTACGGCCACTCGGCCATCACCGGGAAAGTGTGCCGGCTGGTCTTCAATCTGGACGACCGGCAGTACTGGCCGGAGTGCACCGAGGGCCGCTTCACCGTCGAGCGCGAGAAGGAGCAGTCCCGCAATGGCGCTCGCGTCGAGGACAAGAAGAAGTTCAAGAAGGAGAACAAGGTCGTCTCCTCCTCCCGCTCGCTCGACTCCCGCGACGAAATGGAGGCGATGAAGAAGAAGATCGAAGACAAGGCCGAGTTCTCGGAGTTCGGCAACGAGGCGGTCCCCAAGCGCAACCTCCCCGACGGCGCCAACCTCGCCGTCTGGACCGCCCATCAGCGCGAGAAGTACACGAAGGGCACCGCCTTTCTCTACTTCTTCCCCCAGGGCTACACCGAGCGGGCCCAGCTCTACATCTCCAGCGACCGCGCCGACGTCTACACGGTGCAGGTCTTCCCGCTCACCGGCCGCGTGAAGGTCCACGACAAGGAGCTCGACGTCCCCCGGGACTAGAGACGAGGTAATCGATTTGACCGTGGCTGCTGCCAGATCGACTGAGACGATGCGAGCCCATCGCTCGCGCGCCCGGGGATTCACCTTGCTCGAGGTGATGATTTCCCTGGCCATCCTCTCGGTCGCGCTGGTGGCCATCGCCGGCATCAACTCCGGGGCGATGAACATGCACCTGTACGCCAAGCGCCTGACCATCGGGACGCTCTTGGCGCGCGGGAAGATGGCAGCCATCGAGTCCAAGCTGCAGGCCGAGGGGCTCCCCTCTGACGACAACGCCGAGGACGGCGCCTTCGACGAGGACGGATTCCCCGACTACCACTGGGAAGCCCAGATCATCCGCCCCAAGACCGAGAACGTGAACGTCGCCAACCTGCTGGCGATGACCGGCATGGGCCTCGAGGGCCCGGGCAAGTCCAAGGACGGCAAAGGCTCCGCGGATCCGATGAGCGGCCTCCTCAGCCAGGTGAGCGGCGTCCTGGGCGGCGGCGCTCCGGGCACGATGGGCGCAGGGGCCGCAGGCGCGGCGGGTGCCGCTGCCATGGCTGGTGGAGCCGGCGGCCTGCTCGGCGGCGCGATGTCCGCCCAGTTCCAGAAGATGCTCGACGACCTGGGCAAGACGGTCCGCGAGGTGCGGCTGACGGTCAGCTGGAAGAACGGCAAGCAGCTGGAGAAGTTCACCGTCGTCTCCCACTTCGTCAGCCTGGGGGCGGGAACCGATCAGGCCCAGTCCGATGCCGCCGCGCAGGCGCTGCAGAACGCCACCAATCCGGACGGGACGCTGAAGGCGAATAGCCTGATGCGGCCGGACAGGCTCAACCAACTCCCGAGAATGCCGGGACTCGGCAACGGCCTCCTGCAGGTAGGTCCGCGATGAAACCCGCCCGCGGCTTCACCCTGGCCGAAGTCCTCATCGCCCTGGCGGTCACTGCTCTGATCGGCGGCCTGGTCTGGAGCAGCATGTCCGGGACCTTCCGGGTCAAGGAGACCATCGAGAGCGAAGCCGGCCTCTACCGCGAGCTGCGCGTCGGCCTGGACCGGATGGCCCGCGAGATCTCGATGGCCTTCATCTCGGACCGCTACGACCCGGCGCGCTTCCGCGACAACACCAACCGCCCGACCTTCTTCACCGGCGAGGCCGAGAAGCTCTCCTTCACCTACTTCGGCCACCAACGGCTGCTGCGCGATGCGAAAGAGTCCGATCAGGCGGTCGTGTTCTACAAGCTCGACCGCGACCCGGACGAGAAGGGCATCACCAGCGTGATGCGCTGCGAGAAGCCGGTCATCGACGACCAGCCCGACCGCTGCGAGCGCTACGAGACCCTGATCGGCAACGTGAAGAAGCTCGAATTCAAGTACTGGGACAACAAGAAGAAGGACTGGTCCCGCGACTGGGACACCCGGCGCAACGAGCACCCCAACCAGCTCCCGGATCGGGTGCGCATCGAGATCACCGCCAAGAACGAATTGGGCAAAGAGCAGAAGTACGTCACCGAGGCCCGCGTCAACATGGTCACGGTCCTGGAGCGGATATGAGCGCGCTTTCCGCCCTCTGGCGTCGACAGAGCAAGGACACTCGCCGCGGCGGCAAGGCCCGCGCCCGCAGGCGCGCGCGCGATCACCGCGGCATCGCCTTGATCATGGTGGTCAGCTCCATCGCCATCCTGACTGCGGTGGCGGTGGACTTCTCCTTCAACGCCGACGTCGATCTGCAGCTGGCCACCAACGCCCGCGACGAGCTGCGCGCCGAGTATCTGGCCCGCTCGGCGGTCAACGTCTCCCGGCTGCTGCTGCGCTTCCAGCGCCAGCTCGACGGCCAGTCGGCCATGCTCGGCCCGCTGCTCAACGGCCTCCAGGGAATCCTCGGCGGCGGCGGAGCGCCCAGCACGATCGGCGGCACCATGGGCTCCGGCGGCGTGATGGGCTCGGCCGGAGGCGCTGGCGGCGGCCTCAACATCCGCCTCTGGGACATCGTCCCGGTGGACTGCAGCCTGTTCGGCATGCTGCTCGGCGCCGCCGAACCCTCTTCCGAGATGGCCGCGATTCCCGAGGCCCCGGCCTTTGGCGAGGAGGACCTCTCCTCGGGCAAGGGCGCCTTCTCGAAGGGCAAGCTCGAGAGCTTCGGCGACTTCTCTGGCTGCTTCCACGCCGAGATCTCCGACGAGGAGCAGAAGATCAACGTCAACCGCCTCAACCTGGGAGCGCTCACCGGCAGCGGCCCGATGCTCCAGGCCCTGACGATGTTCGCCGACCCGCGCTTCGAGTTCCTCTACGAGAAGCCCGACGCCAACAACGTCAAGATGACCCCGCAGGAGGTGCTCATCGCCCTCCACGACTGGATCGACGAGCGCGACAGCCAGGCCAGCCTGAACATCACCGGCACCGGCGACCCCTTCCCTGACGGCTTCGGCGACGAGAACCACAACTACTCGTCACGCTACCCGCACAAGTACCGATCCAAGAACGCCCTCTTCGACAGTCTCGACGAGCTCTACCAGGTCGACGGCGTCAGCGACCTGTTCATGGCCGCCTTCCGCGACCGGCTCACCGTCTACCCGGACTTCAACCGCAAGCTGAACATCAACACCAACGACCCGCTGCAGCAGATCGTCGACATCATGTCGGTGGCCGCAAACCCCAACGATCCCAAGCTGCGCAACCCGGCGGTCATCCAGTCGATCCTCCAGGAGATCAACCTCTCCAAGATGATGATGCCCTTCATCGGCATGAGCGCCTCGAACTACGCCGGCATCATCGAGCGCAACGGCATCCAGGTGCGCCCGGAGATCAAGACCAACGCCGCGAACAACAACTTCATCACCGACAAGAGCGAAACCTTCACCATCAAGGCCGTCGGCCAGGCGGGCAAGGTCGAGAAGACCGTCACCGCGGTGGTCCGCTACAACGAGGGCCTCGGCAAGTTGCTCTACTACCGCATCGAGTAACCCCTGAGCGGCATTCAGGGGAATGAAGTGAGAGATCCATGGCACGCATCCTCGGTTTGGACATCGGCGCGCGCTCCCTCAAGGCGCTCATCCTGGAGTCGAGCTTCCGCGGCTACCAGGTGAGCTCCTTCGCGGAGCACAAGCTCGACGAGGGCCCGCAGGGCCTCGCCGGCGCCCTGGCGACCCTCAAGCAGCAAGGCAAGCTCGCCGCCGATCAGGTGGTGGTGGCCCTGCCCGGCTCGACCGCCACCTCGCTGCTGCTCACCCTCCCCTTCGCCGACGCCAAGCGCATCGAGGCCACCATCGGCTTCGAGGTCGAGGGGCAGCTTCCCTACGACCTGACCGAGGTGGTCTTCGACTACCAGGTGCTGGCGATGCGCGACGGCAAGAGCGAGGTGCTGGTCAGCAGCGCCCGCAAGCCGGAGGTGACAGCGCTGCTGGCCACCCTGGCCGAGGCGGGCATCGATCCCCGCGTGGTCACCACCAGCTCGCTCGCCTACCACGCCCTGCTCGCCACCTCGCTCACCGGCAATCCCGGCCCTGCGCCGCAGGACGGCGTCGAGGCCATCCTCGACCTGGGCCACGAGCGCACCTCGATGGCCATCGGCGGTCCACAGGGCCTGGAGTACGCCCGCACCTTCGCCGGCGGAGGCAAGGACCTGACCCGGGCCATCGCCGGCGAGTTCAAGGTCACCCCGGTCGACGCCGAGACCTGGAAGGAGAACGAGGGCGACGTCACCCTGGCCCCGGGCACTCCGGCCGAGGTCGAGCGCGCCGCCGCCGCGCTGCTGCGCGGCCTGGCCCCGACCCTGCGCGAGGTCCGCTCGACCATCCGCGCCCACTTCGCCCGCTTCAAGAAGAAGGTGACCCGCATCTACATCTCGGGCGGCACCGCCAAGCTCAAGGGGCTGGACGCGGTCCTCTCGCGCGAGCTGGGAGTCGAGGTCCTCAAGCT
>JBBIQS010000042.1:0-69587 GCA_037442205.1 Myxococcales bacterium | reverse complement strand
CCGTGGCCATGGTTTCGCCCGGCTGGACGCAGACCGACATGGGCAGCCCGAACGCACCGCAGCCGCTGGAGCCGACCGTGCGCGGCCTGCTGCAGGTGTTGGATGGGCTGGGACCGGAGCACCACGGCGCCTTTCTCGACTACCAGGGTCGCCCCGTGCCCTGGTAGGCGGCGCTCCGCCGGCGAAACCCTCGCCAGCGCGCGCGATCGCGCAAGCGGCACGCTCGTTGGCTCGGCTCCGGCCCTCGGGCCTGGACCCGAAAGTTATTCCGGGCTGGCCAAGCGGGCCTCTGCGACAGCGGTACAAGGCCCGAAGCGCCTCGGCGACGGCGGTACAGAGCCCGACGCCGGCCTCCCCGACTCGGATCTGGGCCCGAAAGTTATTCCGGGCTGGCCAAGCGGGCCTCGGCGACAGCAGTACAAGGCCCGATGCGTCTCGAGGACGGCGGTACAGAGCCCGACGCCGGCCTCCCCGACGCGGATCTGGGCCCGAAAGTTATTCCGGGCTGGTCAAGCGGGCCTCGGCGACAGCGGTACAAGGCCCGATGCGCCCGGCGACGTCGGTACAGAGCCCGACGCCGGCTTCCCCTACTCGGATCTGGGCCCGAAAGTGAATCCGGGTTGGCCAAGCGGGCCTCGGCGACAGCGGTACAAGGCCCGAAGCGCCCGGCGACGCCGGCACAGAGCCCGACGCCGGCTTCCCCTGCTCGGATCTGGGCCCGGAAGTGAATCCGGGAAGGCCGATCGGCACCCGGGACGCCCGTCCCGAGTCCTAAGTGCCTCGAGGACCCCGACACCGATCACGCCGCCAGACACCGACTCCTAGGCCGAGGTCGGCGAGAGGAGATGCTGATCTGGGCGCGGATCACCTCGGCGCCATCACCGAGGAATCCCCAAGCGCCGGGAATCGTGCTTCGCACTGCGGTAGAGTCCCCCGGTCCCCCGCTTCCACCCTGAAGAACGCCATGAAGCGACTCGCTCCGCTGGTTTCCGCCGCCGCGCTGCTGATTTCCACTGCCGCGTCCGCCGACCCGTGCATGTTCGAGGCGTCCTCGGGCACCTACAAGCAGTGCGCCCACGTCTCGATGGGCAAGTGCCTCCACTACACGACCACCTGCGAGCCGGATTGCATGTTCGACCCGTCCGACAAGACCTTCAAGAAGTGCGCGCACAAGAGCATGGGCAAGTGCCACCACTACACCACCACCTGCGAGCCGGCGTGCTTCTTCGATCCCGCCGACCAGACCTACAAGTCCTGCGCGCACCCGAGCATGGGCAAGTGCCACCACTACACGACGACCTGCCAGCCGTAGCCCGCGAAGCGGATCAGCCAGGGAACGCCCCGGAGGCAATCAACTTTCCCACTCGCGAGCCGAGCCGGCTGGCGAAGCGGGTGGGGCAGGAGGAGCCGGGGGCGCGGAGGGCCGCCTTACGGGCCGAAGTCAGAACGGCGCAGCCAGCGTCAGCGACGGGGCGACGAACCAATCGAACAGCCCCGGCCCGAACCAGACGGCTCCGAATAGCAGTTCGGGCCTGACGTGCAGCCCGCCGACGCGATCCGCGTAGCCCAGCGACATCAGGGCGTAGTGGTTCCGGCTCTCGAAGCTCAGCAGCGGCGAGGTCCCGAAGGGAAAGTAGGTCGCGTAGGCGTACCGCGGACCGACGAAGAGCGCTCCCCGCGAGCCGACGCCCATCGAAGCCAGGATTCCCAACGTGGCGTCGGCGAGGACCGCGCTTCCGGATCGCTCCACGCCCAGGTGACCCATCCAGCCGGCCCCGATTCCGTGGATAAGGTCGAGCCCCAGCCGCTCCCCCTCGGCCATCCGCAGTGCGCCGGTCAATCCCAGCTTGCCGAAACCCACCGAACCCTGGATCCGATAGCGCTCTGCGAGCCTCAGCTCGACCCCGGCCCCGGGCACCGCGGTATCCAAATTGAAATTCTGCTGGTCGCGATAGAGCAGCGCCCCCGCCGAAGCGAAAACCTCACCCGCCCTGCCCCGCTCCTGCATCGGCTCAGCCAGGCTCGCCATGTACGGGGTCGAGAGCGGCGAGGGCAGCGAGGGCAGCATGCATCCGCTGAGGAGCAACGGCGCCACGGCGCAGAGAATGCGCAGGACGGGAATCGGCAGGAGGCTCGTTCGCATCGCTAGCGACCTCCCTTCGAGCCGTCCCCGGCCTCGCCCGAGAACGAGAAGGGCGCCGCGACGGTCAGCGAAGCGGCGGCGAACCACTGCCGCGAGTCCGGCGAGCCCGACCAGGCGCGCCCGGCCACCAACTCGGGCGCCAACTCGAGCCCGCGCACGCGCAGCGCACAGCCCAACGTGCCCACGCCCAGCTGCCACGTATCGACGCTCGACGCCGCGGAGAATGAGTAGCGCCCGCTGGCGAACAGCGATGAGCGGGAACCGAGCGGAACCTCGGCGAAGAGCCCTCCGGTGGCGCTGAAGAGCGCACTCAGGCCCGGCCAAGGGCCGAAGGCGCCGGCTCCGAGCCCGTGGATCAATCCGAGCCGCAGGTCTTCCCGCTGGAGCAGGGCGTAGTTGCCCTCGAGATGGAGCTGCGCGGAGCCGGCGAGGGCCGAGACCTGGTAGCTCGGGAGCGGGCGCAGCGTGATCCCGGCCTCGACCGGGAAGGTGGCGAGGCTGTACCCGGGGCCGATCTGGTCCTGATAGCCCAGCAGGCCGGTGGAAACGACCACCGAGCCGTCGCGGCCCTCAACTCCGCGTCCGAACTGGGCGAGGTGCGCGGTGGAGAGCGGCGGCGCCGGCAGCGGGAGACAGCCCGCGAGAAGGCAAGCCGCAAGTCCGGCCGTGAGGTTTCGATTCGAGGCACGCCGCATCAGATACTCCTGCGCCGGCTCGGCTCTAATACGGCTGCGCGGACCACCCGAGAACCGTGCCATTGCTCGAGGCCTTGTCGAGGCCTGCCGCGAGGTCCGCCGGAGCACGCGCCCAGTTCGCGTAGCTGATGACCGCCTTGTCGCCCGAGCACTTCGCGGAAGCGTCGTAGGCCGGTCGCGGGGCAGGGGCTTGGATGGCGACGTGGATCTGGGCGGCGTCCACCACCTGGTACGTGCCGCTCTCGCCGTCCGCCCTGGTGCTGACCGTCCTGGTCTGCCCGGAGTAGACGATCATTCCGCTGAAGATCCCCTTCTCCGCTCCAAAGCGGTAGACGCCGCGCATCTGGCAATCGCTCGCCGAGCACTCCGGTCCCTTCGAGCAGCTGCAAGCGGTGGCGGCGTAGAGCCACCAGCCCTGCAGGCAGGCCTCGAGCTCGGCGGCGGTCGGCGGAGCATCGGCGCGCGTTCCCCCGCAGCCGGACCCGGCGACAGCCAGGAGCGAAAGGACCAAGCCCACCGTCATTCCTCTTGGCATCGGACTCCTCCACGTGGCAACCGGCCCGGGTGCCAGCCGTCGGCCAGCACCCGAGCCGCCTGATGCTGCAGGGTTAGCCTCGAATCCTTCGGCGGCCAAACCTGAGAGCAGCGAGCACCAGCGCACCCAGGCTGGAAACCGCAACCGTATCCGCGGTGCCGGCGGCGCTGCATCCGCTCGCGCTCGGAGGTGGAGCAGCTGCCGGAGGCACCGGCTCCGGGACTGGATTGGCTGCCGGCGAGGGCGCGGGAACGTTCTCGCGGCACGGTGAGACGTCACCGCCGTCATTCACGTCGTCCGAGCCGGACTCCGTCCCGCACTTCTGGTGTTCCTCCTGATCCTCTGGGACGCGAACCACGACGGTCTTGCGCGAAATGTTCCCCGACGCGTCTTGGACCGCGACGACGACGCTGTAGCTCCCCTCCTCGCGAATGCAGAACGAGGCGGTACCAGCGATGACATCGGGGGCTTGGTGTTCGCCATCGTCGTGCCGCTCGCCCTCCGAGCCTTCGTGATGACTCGCTGGTACCCGGGTCACTGAGTCGATCCACACCCGAGGATTGGCGTCGCAGGCATCGTGCGCCTGGACCACGATCTGCTCCCCGAGCCTGAACAGGAACAGGTCATCGGCTGGAGATTTGAGGCAGGCCGTGTTGACCGACACAGCGATCTCCGGACCGGCGGTGTCTTTCACGGTCACCGAAGTCTCCGCGTAGCTCAGCGCCAAATGAGAGTCGGTGATCGCGAACCCGTATCTGGTGGTTCCCATGGGCGCGACCGTGGAAACGACCAACCCGCTCCCCACGCTCGTCGCGGGATCGAGAGCATGGTCTCGCCACCAGGCCAGACCGATCTGGTCATCGTCGGGATCGTAGCTGCCGGTCGCATCGAGGACGGCGCTGGCCCCCCCAGGGACGTTGCATTCGAGCACCTGATCCGGCCCGACCCTTGCCACCGGAGGATAATTGACGACCGTTCCTGCGAGCGAAAGCGAGCCGGTCGCACCCGCGAAGTCCACCGGGATGCCGTCAGGAGCCGTCAGGGTCCGCGCGGCCCAGTCGATGCGGAGAAGGAGGGGCGCCAGATTGAACGTCTCGACGCGGTAGCCCTTGCCATCGCGAATCCCGCTCGCCACGAACTTGATGCTGTAGGGCTGGGCCAGCACGGAACCATCTGCATTGACGTGCAATGGGATGCCTTCGGTGCCTCCGACCACGCTCATGTGACTCAGCGGAGCGTCCCCCAGACAGACACTCGCGACGCAGCCAAACTTGAAGGTGACGTCGTCGGGATGCGCCTGCATGGCAAGCCGCACGTTGCATTCGGAGCCCGGGCAAGGCGTGCCGTAGAGCGTGATGAAGCCGTGGGCTGAGGTGGTCTGGGTGTCGCTCAGCGACACGCAGGCCTTCCCCACGCATTTCTCCACCGCCACCGTCAGGGTCAGCTTCGACTGCTCGGGGTCGATCGAGATCGTCGTCGGTTGACTCGCCGCTCCGGTGAGAATCCCATCGGCGATCTCGGGCGGATCGGTTACCGAATCGAGAGGCTGGCAGATGCCTGTGGAGGTCACTCCGCAGCCGCTGCCCCGGGTACACTGGCAAACCTCGGGATGGATGTTGCCGTTCGAATCGTTCATCCCCCGCAGGTCGCAGTTGACCGTGCCGGCGTCGGCGGAGGTCACGCAGGGAACGTCGAGGCAGTGCTTGTCGCACCTCGGATTGGACGCGGTGGCCGACCCGGTCGAGTCGATTTCCACCGGCGCACAGGCCACGTCATAGGTATCGATCGGCAGGCAGCTTCTCTCCCCTCCCACCATGTTGACGAAAGCCTTGACCAGCGTCTTGACCTCGGCCCCGCAGAAGGCCTGAATCCCGGCCTTGAACTCGTCCTCGGTGAGGGTCGCCCCGAGGGAGGTATTGAGTCTCTCGGGGACG
Organism: Myxococcales bacterium; assembly: GCA_037442205.1. Classification (GTDB taxonomy): domain Bacteria; phylum Myxococcota; class Myxococcia; order Myxococcales; family UBA5297; genus JBBIQS01. The sequence goes on along the minus strand of JBBIQS010000042.1, from coordinate 64,280 downwards.
CACATGTCGATATTGAAGCTGCGCGGGTTTGGATTGCAGATGTTCGCTGGTATCCCCAACCCCGCGTCCGGTCCCGCATTGTTGCAGACGAAATCCTTCCACCTGAGCTGACAGCCGCAGCGAACCTGATGATTGTTGATGTCGCCAGGATGGTCGTAGGTGGTGACCGCGACATTGGGACCACCACACGAATTGCACGAAGCCATCGGGATCGAGGCGACGACAAGAACCAGCAGTAATAGCGGAATGCGACGCGCCATGAATTCCCCCTTCGAGAGACTGCATTGAAGCACCGCGAAGCTGCGGTGACGTCCCGGGCGCCCTCCAGTCGTGGTTGCACGACGCGCTCCGGAGCGGCAGCAGCGTTCCGCAACGGGATGCGCCTTGTCAAGCGCCGCTGCGTCAACGGGAGCAACGCAGATTCGGGTGACATCGCGCGCAGCGGTAAACACCCGGGCGCGCGGCGATCGAGCCGGGATTCTTCGGCCCGACTTGGCCTTGGGGGTCTTTCGCTCGGAGCCCTTCGAGTCGGTTTCGGCTCAGAAGACCTTGGGCACCACCTTCAGCGTCACCTTGGCCTCCAAGGTGGTGTCCTGATCCGGCTGATGGCCGGTGACTGAAGCGCGGATGGTCATGGTGGGCGCGGTGACGAAAGGTTGCAGCTCCACGTCCTTGACGTCGAGGGTCAGCGTCGGATTGGGCGCCTTGAGTCCGAGGGTGTCGATGCCGCTCTTCTCGGCGATCAGCGCCTCGGGCACGCCCTGGGCCGAGGCGAAGAACTGCACGCCCTTGAGGAAGGAGAAGTCCTGCGTCGCCGGCGAGGTGATCTGCAGCGTGAACGCGGTCACCTTCACCGATTCGACCTGAGACTTCTTCACTCCCTGGTTCTGGAAATCCTGGCTCTGGTCCAGGTTCATGTCGGTGAAGCCGTTGAGCGGGCCGAAGTCGTTGATCAGCTTGAGCAGACCGGGCGCTCCGGGCACCGAAGCGGTTCCCTTGACCGTCGTTTCAAAGGTTGGCGCGCCGCAGCCGCCGCAGGAGAAGCCGAAGAGAGAGGCCGCCAGCACCACCGACAGGTTTCGGGCGTTCATTTCCAATCCATAGCAGGCGGGCGCCGCCGATGCACCGGTCTCGGCCGGGCATCCAGAGCTCGAGCGCATGTCCGGCTGCTAAGGAGGCCCGAGAAGGATCGCATCCGTGGAGTTGATCCACGCCGGCCCGCCGCTGTTCAGGTCCCAGATGGTCTTGGCGGCCTTCCCGGGCTCGTAGATCACCACTTGATCGGTGCCCGAGCTCCCATAGGCCGGCTCACGCACCACCACACTGGCATCGCTCAGCACCAGCACCTCGCGGCCGAAATCGGAAACAGCCAGGTCGCGCAGGTGCGTCCACTGGTTTTGCGCGTCCACGTGGTAGACGGCGTAGCTCTTGTTGGCTGAGGTCGAGAGCATCGAGAGCCTGAGCAGCACGTAAGCCTCGTTGCCGATCAATGAGGCGGTCACCGGCTGCAGCGAATAGCCGAGGTTGGGGCGCTGGGTCACCAGCCGCGACAGCTCGACGTTGTTCGAATCGACGACGACCACATCGGTGTCGAACGAGCCGCCCGGACCCGCCGCCGAGGGGCGCCCGAGCAGCACCCGACCATCCGCGAAGACTCCGTAGAAGGTGACCGCCTGGTCCAACAGCACTCGATCGCTGCTGTCGTAGAGGGTGTACCAGCACAGCCGGTAGAGATTGTCGTTCAGGTCGAATCCGAAGGCGGTGTTCCAGCACGCGGCGGCGTTGACCGTCGTCCAGCTGGTGCCATTCCAGCGCTCGATGCCGTTTTTGACCGCGAAGAGAGCGCCGTCGCGCTCGCGGAAGGCGTATTTCTCGTGGTTGCAGTCGAAGGGACCCATCCCGGTTGTCGAGGGAGTCGGCCAGATTCGCTGCAGCACCGCCGGATTGCAGCCTCCGGGAGCTGCGCCCTGGTAGTAGACGCCGCGGGTGAGCGGCTTGGCCTTGGTGGCCATCCCCGGGCACGACTGCGGCGTGGCGCAAGCGTCGGCCATGGCCAGTTTCGCGGGCGCGGGCGAGGCCAGCGTCGGCGTGGGCCGGTACCTGGCCACCCACATCCCGCCGCCTGGGAGCGCCAGTCCGGGAGGCGCGTGGGACTCCAGCGCGGCGTAGTCCTTCGATTCGCCCACGAGGACCAGATCGCCGTTGCCAAAGGCCGCCACCGCGGTGGCCGTCTGCGCCTGCGGCCCCTGGATGAGCCGCGTCCACTCGGCCTTCGTACCGTCGGCGCTGCACAACATCATCCCCTCGCTGCCGTGGTTCTGCGGAGTGAGGGTGGTCTTGCCCGAGGCCGTGTTCAGCCGGGTGTTCTGTCCCCATTGCTCGACGACGTTGGCGGCCATCACCACCGTGCCATTGGGCGCGACCGCGATGTCCGAGGCGGGGATCAGCTGGCCGAGGGTGGTGACACCGAGCAGCTTCCCGTCCGCCGAGTAGCGCGCCAACACCCGGTCCTGATTGAGCGTCGGATCGGCGCTGGCGTGGGTGTACTGGTCGGGCTGCCCCAGCGAGAACCGCAATCCCGGGGTGGCGATCGCCGTCAGGACGATTTCGTTGCCGGTACCGCGAGCGAGCTGCGGCAGGGAGGTCCAGACGTTGGCGCCCTCGATCACCCGCGCCCAGCGCACCGCTCCGGTGGCGTCGTAGCTGGCAAGGAAGCTGCTGTTCTGCACGGTGGTGGTGAGCGTGGTGCCGCCGGTCCGCCCGGCCAGCGTGATGCTCTGCGAAAAAGCCCCCAGCACCACCAGATCGCCGCTGGGCAGGAAGCCGACCGAGTACACCTCGTCGTCGCGATCCGGGCCGCTCAGCGTGTAGGCCCATTTCAGCACTCCGCTCGAATCGTAGAGCGCGAGGTAGGCCTCCTCCCAGGCGCCGGTGGTCTGCAGCGTGGTCGTTCCGCCCTTGCCGTCGTCGAGCTGGACCTTGGCGTCGAACATCCCGAAGCGACCGCCGATGGCCACCGAGCCGTTCGAATGCGCCGCCAGCCCGAAGACGTAGTCGTAGTCCGGCCCGCCGACCTGACGAATCCAGGAGACCTCGCCTCCCGGCTCGACGCGCGCGAAGAAGGCGTCGGTGTCGTTCCGGGTGCCACGTACCGCCAGCGTCTTCTCGCTGGGTTCGCCGGGGTTCACGACCATCGACGGGGAGAAGCTGCCCGCCACGATCACCGCGCCGCCGGGAAGCGCCACGATCTCTCCCAGGGTCTTGGGGGCCAGCTTGCCCAGCCACTGGAAGGCGCCGTTCTGATCGAGGTGGATGACCTGCGCGATCCCGCTGCCGCCGTTGAGTTCGATCTCCTTGGGGGTGCGGGTTCCCAGGCGAAGCGGTCCCGAGAGCGCGGCGTTGACGGAGATCGAGCCGTCGTCGTGCGCCGCCACGCGCATCGGGCTGATGGCACTGCTGGTGGTGACGAGCTGCCCGGGAGTGACCGCCCACTGGAGCGAGCCGGCCCCGCAGCTGCCGGTCTTGCACTGGGTCGCCGAGGCGCAGGTTCCGGTGGGACAGGCGATGGGAGCGCTCCAGACCAGGCAGCCGTTCGTGCCGCGCTCGCAGCTGCGCAGTGCGCCGGCGGAGCACTGGCTAGCTCCCGCGGCACATTGGTCGGTGCAGCCACCGGCATCAGGCGAGCCAGCGTCCGAGCCAGCGTCCGAACCCGCATCCGAACCGCCATCGGGCGCCACCGAGGCGTCGGCGGTGCCGGCATCCGGTATCTCGACGCAGCGGAAGTCGTCGCCGGCGTCGGGATTGAGCCAGGTGAAGCCGGGATCGCACTCGGCGCCGCCGGGATCCATGCGGCAGTGGTTCTCGGGCGTGCATCCCTTGTCGTCGGTCGCCGGCGGCGCGCCACACTGGCAGCCCACAGCCAGGAAGACCAGGAAGCTCGGGAGGATGTACTTCATCGACGGACCTCGATTCAGCAATTCGGACGCGACAGTTCTTCGGGAGGACGCGAGCGGGCGCCGCCGGTTGCAGCCCTCGAGCCGCCAGGGTCGATCAACTGCCGCTGCCGCCGCAACCGAGCTTGCTTCGCACCGTCCCTGTATGCTGGCCCCTTTCGTCCAGCCACAGGGAATCGTCCATGAAGAAGAAGATCGGCGTCCTCTTGGTGTGGGTAGGCCTCGTCGTCCTGTTCGCGGTGGCCTACTCCGCCCTGTCCGGCCCCTCGGCGAGAAGAGTCTCGGTCGATCAGGTCTTCGAGCGCACCTCCGACGGAGAGGTGGAGTCGGTGACGCTCAACGGCGATCGGTTGGTCGCACGGCTGAAGTCCGGCGAGAGCGTCTCCGCCGACATCGGCCGCTACAATCGCTCCGAGCTGCAGAGCATCTTCGGCAACTACGACCTGCCGCTGGTGACCTCCGACAGCCGGCCGGGGCCCTGGGCCTTCATCTCCGACGGCCTTCCGTTCTTCGTCGTCCTCTTCCTCGTCCTGTTTGCCTTCTTCTACTGGCGCCGAATGCGTTCCCAGGGCGGCGGCAACATCTGGTTACTGCGCCGCTCGACCGCCAAGCTCATCAAGACCCCGCCGCCGGTCACCTTCGCCGACGTGGGCGGCAACGAGGAAGCCAAGCTGCGGCTCGGGGACGTGGTCGGCTTCCTGCGCGAGCCCATGCGCTGGCAGAGCACCGGGGCCCGTCCGCCGCGCGGGGTCTTGCTCGAGGGCGCGCCCGGCCTGGGCAAGACTCTGCTGGCCCGGGCGCTGGCCGGCGAAGCCAAGGTGCCGATCTTCACCGCCTCCGGCTCGGAGTTCGTCGAGCTCTTCGTCGGCGTCGGCGCCGCCCGGGTGCGCGACCTGTTCGAGACCGCCCGCAAGCAGGCACCGTGCATCGTCTTCATCGACGAGTTGGACGCGGTGGCCCGCAAGCGCGGCTCGGCGTCCTCCTCGCTCATCCACCAGGAGCGCGAGCAGGCCCTGAACCAGCTGCTGGTGGCCATGGACGGCTTCGCCGCGCTGGAGCGGGTAATCGTGGTCGCGGCCACCAACCGGTCCGACGTGCTCGATCCGGCGCTGCTGCGCCCGGGCCGCTTCGATCTGCGCCTCAAGATGGCCGAGCTCTCCCAGTCCGATCGGCTGGCGGTGCTCAAGCTGCACACCCGCAACAAGGCCCTCGACGCGGGGGTGAACCTGGAGGAAGTGGCGGCCCGCTGCCCGGGGCTGACCGGCGCCGAGCTCGAGCACCTGGCGAACGAGGCAGCGCTCGCCGCGGTGCGCGCCGGGCGCAATTCGCTGGGCGCCGGCGACTTCCAGGCCGCCCTCGACGCTCGCCAGCAGACCAAGCTCGACTTCGATCAGCTGGACGTGGTCCTGGCGGAGTCCTCCGGGCAGCTGTCGGTCCCCGCCCGGCCCATTCTGCTGACCGCGGTGCTGCGCGAGGGCGGCCAGCTCAAGGGGACGCTGCTCTGGGCGGATGCCCAGGCGCTGAAGCTCAAGACCTCGGAGGGCCCGGTGGTGGTCTCCCGCGCCGCGCTCGCCCGCCTGATCCCCGACCCCGACACCGAATCCGCCTTGCGCGAGGAGCTCCAGCCCCGCGCGGTCGAGATCGGCGCCGCCTGAAGCCAGAGAAATCCCGGGAATCTCTGCCAAATTGTCAGCCCCCGCACAGGACGCTGCCAAAATGGCCCCGGGGAGCCCTCTTTACCTGGGCAGCAAGTCGTTGCTATTCAAGGGGTTAGGTACCCTCGGGACCCTGGCTCGGGGCTTGCTTGGCGTTCAGTGACTTTTTCCACGCCTCCGTTCCCAGGCCGCGGTCAATTCATGAGCCCTCGAGCCAAGATCCTGTCCTTCCTTGCCGTCGCGGCGCTGCTGGCGGTGCCGCGGACGTCCTCGGCGCAGACCGGCACCACCGGCACCACCACCGTCCAAGCCGGCGTGGGCCGGATCCAGCTCTCGAGTGGCCAGGCCACGGTCACCTTCAATCAGGCCGATTGCCAGAGCGACCGCACCTTCGGCGTGACGGTGGACTTCCCCTCGGGACTCACTGGCACGGGCGCGTTTCAGGTCAGCACGTTCACGGTCTTTCTCTCGGACACCGGCAGCTGCCCCGACACCGCGGCCGCGATCAAGGCTGCCGGGGACAAGGTCGTGGTGCTGCAACAGGAAACCACTGCTTCCACCACCCCCGTCCCCATCACCATCCGGCTGCAGCAGATAGTCGGCAGTACCTGTCCGCCGAACGAGACCACCACGACGCTGGTGTGCACCTCCTCCAAGATCGTGAATTCCGCCGGAACCGCGAGCTTCCAGAAGACGTCGATCTCCGTCGTCTACGACAGCAAGCCGCCCAATCCTCCGACGCTCTCCGACAACACGACCGGCGGCGAGGGGACGGTCTATTTGAACTGGACCGCCGACGAGGACGCCAAGATCTGGCGGTTCCACTACCGTACCGACGGTCCGCCTCCCCCGACCACGATCGATCGCTGCGGCAAGTCCACCAGCAGCTCGGCGCTGACCGGAGGGACCTGCACGGGCCCCCTGGACTGCCAGCCAGCTTCCGACGCCGGCCTGGTTGCCTCCTGCCAGTTTGACGACGCAGGCAATGGAACCTGCATCGAGACAGCTGCTCCGGCGGTGACCGATGCCGGGACTCCTGCTCCGAGCGACGCCGGAATCGACGCGGGCACGGACGCAGGAATCGACGCCGGACCGCAGATCAATCCCGCCGACTTCCCGGGGATCTTCGAGATCAGCAACGCCGCGGCGCGCTCCGGCGCGGTGACCGGGCTCGTCAACAACCAGCGCTACGCCTTCTACCTGACCTCGATCGACACCGCCGACAACGAGAGCACCCCTTCCAACGTGGTCTTCGGGACTCCGGTGGCGGTGAACGACTTCTTCCAGCAGTACCAGTGCCAGGGCGGCCAGGAGAAGGGCGGCTTCGGCTGCACGACCGGCGGCGCCGCGGCGCTGCTCCCGGCGCTGGCGGCCTTGGGACTGGGCCTGCTGCGCCGCGGGAGGCGCTCATGAGTTCGCTCGCCGCTCTGCTGGTGCTGGCCGCGACCGCCGCCACCGAGGGAAGCGCCACCACCACCGCCGCCTATACCGAGAGCCCGCGCAACTGGGTGTTCGAGTTCAACGGCGGCCGGTACCTCCCCGCGGTCGACAAGGAGCCGGGGCTGACCGGGACTCCGTACCAGGACGTCTTCGGCAGCAAGAAGATGTGGCTGTTCGAGGGCGAGCTCGACTACGAGCTGTGGCAGGGCTTCGGCTCGGTCTCGCTCGGCCTGGCCGGCGGATACGGAGTGGTCTACGGGCACGGCAAGGTGGCCAACTCCACCGACTTCGCCCCCGACGAGACCACCCTGCGCATCGTCCCGCTGCGGCTGCTGGCGAGCTACCGCTTCGACTACCTGGCCCGGCACTGGCGAATCCCGCTGGTCCCCTTCGCCAAGGCCGGCCCGGCCAACACCATCTGGTGGTCGACCAACGGCACCGGCGCCGTCCCCTCGATCGGCGGCGGCAAGGGCTGGGGCGGCAAGTGGGGCTATGAGCTGGCGGCCGGCCTGGCGCTCGAGCTCAACGCCCTCGACCCGGTGATCGGCCAGGACTTCGACCGCGACTTCGGCGTCAATTCGGTCTTCCTCCACGCCCAGTTCGTGCGGCTGAGCGCCAACAACTTCGGACGCCCCGGGCTCGACCTGTCGAGCAATGCCTGGCTCTTCGGCCTGGGCTTCGAGTTCTAGCGAAGATCTTCTCGCCGGCTTTCGGGCCATCGCCGCCCGTCCGCTCTCCCTGCGGTCGCTGCCCGCGCCTCCCGCCTTTTGGGCGGCCGTGCACAAAGGCTTTGCTCTCGATTCGTTACAGCGTTAACAACCGTGCGCTCGCGGGCGGGGGGCCGCCGGAGGCGCACGCATGAACTACCCGAGCTGGCAGCTGGCGATGGGAGGCGGGCAGCTCATTGCCCTGGTCGCCATCTTCCACGTCTTCATCTCCCACTTCGCGGTGGGCGGCGGCCTGTTCCTGGTGGTCACCGAGCATCTGGCCCGCCGCCGCGACGACGCCGGGCTGCTGGGCTGGCTCAAGGGACACACCAGGTTCTTCGCGCTGACCACCCTGGTGGCCGGGGCGGTGAGCGGGGTCGGGATCTGGTTCACCATCGGGCTGGTCCACCCCACCGCCACCTCGGCGCTGATCCACATCTTCGTCTGGGGCTGGGCCATCGAGTGGGTGTTCTTCGTGGTGGAGATCGCCGCGGCGCTGATCTACTCCAGCACCTGGGAGGTGCTCGACCGGCGCACCCACCTCATCGTCGGCTGGATCTACTTTGCCGCGGCGCTGATGAGCCTGGTGGTGATCAACGGCATCCTGGCCTTCATGTTCAGCCCCGGCGACTGGCTGACCACCCGCTCCTTCTTCGACGGCTTCTTCAACCCGACCTACCTCCCCTCGCTGCTGGTGCGGGTGCTGGCCTGCCTGGCGTTCGCCGGGATCTACGTGCTGGCCACCGCCTGGCGCGAGGCGCCTGAGCTGCGGACCCGGCTGGTGCGCTACGGCGCGCTGTGGGCGCTGCCGGCGACCCTGGCCGGCCCGCTGGCGGCCTGGCTCTACTTCAAGGTGGCCGGGGCGCCGGCGATGCAGGTCCTCGAGGGCGCGGTCCCCAAGGCGCCGATCTTCCTCAAGATCACCATCGTCGCCACCGCCGGCTACGGCGCGCTGCTGGCGCTGATGGCGCTGCTGGTCAAGCGCTTCCCGCGCGTCGCCTCGCTGCCGATGGGCGCGGCGCTGATGCTGCTCGCCTTCGCCAGCCTCGGCGGCTCGGAGTACCTGCGCGAGAACCTGCGCAAGCCGTTCGTGATCGGGAACGCCTCCGGCGGCTACCTCTACTCGACCGGGCTCACTCCGGAGGAGCTGGAGCAGACCCGCCAGCGCGGCATCCTGGCCAGCGATCCCTGGGGCCCGCGGGAGAGCGCCTCCGCCCCGCTCACCGACGCGCAGAAGGGCGCCGAGCTGTTCCGCGTCGCCTGCCAGAGCTGCCACAGCGTCAGCGGCCACAACGCCGTGCGCAAGCAGGTCGACGGTCGGCCGGTGGCCGCCATCGCCCAGGCCATCCGCACCCTGGAGAAGCGTCGGGGCAAGATGCCGCCCTTCGCCGGCAACGAGCAGGAGGTGCTGCTGCTGGCCCGCTGGCTGGGGGCGCTCGACGGCGAGGTCGAGCCCGAGCCGCCGCTCGAGGCGTCGGCCAAGGTCGCTGCGGGCCCGGCGCTGCTCGAGCAGCACTGTCTCTCCTGCCACGAGCTCAAGAGCAGCGGCCAGACCCTCGGCATGGCCACCCGAGTCAAGGGCTGGAGCGCGGCCAAGGCCTACGAGAACCTCGGCCAGCTTCCCAAGCTCAACGAGGCCATGCCGCCCTTCGAGGGCAACGACGAGGAGCGCAAATCCCTCGCCGACTACTTGTCGCAGCTGGGCAACGACCCGTCTGAAGGAGGCAAGGCGCCGTGAATCCGACCGTGATCGCCCCAGCCGACCCCATCGCCCTGCCGGCGCCGGTGGGCGTGCTCTACTTCCTGCTGCTCTTCACCTTCGTCCTGCACGTGGTGCCGATGAGCTTCACCCTCGGCGGCGGGCTGTGGGCGCTGATCGCCATGCGCAAGTCGGCCAAGAGCGAGCCGATGCGCGCGCTGGCCCACAAGCTGGCCCGCTGGCTGCCGGTGTCCACCGCGGCGGCGATCACCTCCGGGGTGGCGCCGCTGTTGTTCCTGCAGGTGCTCTACGGGCAGGTCTTCTACAGCGCCAGCGTGCTCATGGCCTGGCCGTGGCTGTCGGTGGTGGGGCTGCTGGTGGCCGGCTACTACGGCTACTACTTCCGCTACTACCAGCTCGACCGCCGGCCGGGCGCCTCGTTCGCGGTCGGCTCGATCGCCTGGCTGGCCTTCGCCGCCATCGCCTTCATCTACGTGAACCAGATGACGCTGATGCTCCACCCCGAGCGCCACTGGCAGATGTACCAGGCCAACCGCGCCGGCACCTGGCTGCACCTGGCCGAGGGCACGCTGCTGCCGCGCTACCTGCACATGCTGATGGGGGCGGTGGCCCTCTCCGGAGCGTGGGTCGCCGCGCTGGGGGCGCTGGCCGTCGGCCGGGGCGAGGACGAGCACGGCCGGGCCTGGGTGCGGTTGGGGGCGCGCGGCTACGCCCATTCCCTGTCCGGCCAGCTGCTGATCGGCAGCTGGCTGCTGTGGTCGCAGCCGGGCCAGCAGTGGAAGCTGGCGCTGGGCGGCGATCTGCTGGCCACCGGCGCGCTGCTGGCGTCGCTGCTCTTGGCGGCGGCCGGGGCCGGGCTGCTGTTCAACGCCCACGCCGCGCCGCGGCCCGGGCGGCGGGTGGCGCTGGGGGCGGGGCTGGCGGGAGGGGCGGTGGTGGGGATGGTGCTGCTGCGCGACGCGGTGCGCCGGGCGACCCTGGCCGGAGCGGTCGACTTCTCGCGGATGCAGGTCTCGCCCCAGTGGCCGGTGATCGCCACCTTCGCGCTGCTGCTGGTGGCGGGCTTGGCCACCGTGGGCTGGATGCTGTGGCAGGTGCGGCGCGCCCAGCGGGCCCAGGCGCCTCAGACCGCGGCCGGGACCCCGACGTAGCGGCGCACCAGCTCCAACAGCTGCTCGATCTCCAGCGGCTTCTTCAGGAAGGCGCTGGCCCCGAGCTCGCCGGCCACCTGCGACAGGTTGTTGCCGGCGGAGATCACCACCACCGGCAAGTTGGCCAGCCTGGCGTCGCGCCTCTGCTCCTCGACGAACTGCCAGCCGTTCATCACCGGCATCATCAGGTCGAGCAGGATCATCTTCGGGCGCGCGCCGCCGTTCAGGAGGTTCAGTCCCTCCCGGCCATTGGCAGCCCCGGCCACCGCGAAGCCTTCGTCCCCGAGTACTTCCATCAGTACTTCGCGGATGTCGAAGTCATCCTCGATGATCAGGATCTCGCACCCCGATGCCATCAGTCGCGCGTCTCCCAGTCCGCGGCCTTCCTGCATTCATTTCCAAGGCCCGCGGCGAAATGAAACCTCATTCGTTTCCGCTTGTGTGAAGTGTTTACTGGTGGAGAGGTGCCCGCCGCCAGCGGGGAATGCTCCTCGCCCCCAAGAAAGCCGATCCTTCGACAGCCCGTGCGCCGCGGCGGTTCTGGCGCCCCTCCGGCGACAGAACATCGCAGCGCCCGCATGATTCCCCGGCAGCCGGCCGGGACGGCAGCGGCAGGCTCCGCCGGGCGATGCCGGGGCCAGCGCGGAGCCGGAAGGGCCTAGATGTACTCCTCGCCCTCTTCTTCCCCCTCGTCCTCTTCCTCGGCCGCTTCGGCCTCGGACTCCTCTGCGGCAGAGCGCGCCGCCAGCGCCTCGGCGCGCCGCTTCTTGAAGAAGATGACCTCCTCCGCCAGCCCCATGAAGAGGTAGGCCGAGAAGTAGGCCACCAGCACGAACGAGGGGCGCATCTGGGTGGCCACCACCACCCCGACCCCGATCAGCACCAGAAACACCATCGCCGACCGCCGCGACAGCCGCACGTCCTTGAAGGTCCGGTAGCGGACGTTGGAGACCATCAACAGGGCCAGGACCCCGACCAGCACCGCCACCGCGGCGTTGGCCTGGACCATTCCCAGCCCGGCGTGGTGGTGGGCGATGATCAGGCTGATCAGCATCCCCGCCGCCAGCGGGATGGGCAGCCCGGTGAAGAACTTGGACGAACCGGGCACCTTGCGGTGGGCCATCACGTTGAAGCGGGCCAGCCGCAGCGCCCCGCAGGTGGCGAAGGAGAAGGCCAGGAACAGCCCCACGAAGCCCAGCGGAGCCAGCGCCCACTTGTAGACCAGCAGCGCCGGCGCGGCCCCGAAGCTGATCACGTCGGCCAGGCTGTCCAGCTCGACCCCGAACTCGCTCTGGGTGCGGGTCAGCCGCGCCACCCGGCCGTCGAAGCCGTCGAAGAACATGGCGAAGAAGATGGCGATGGCCGCGGTGTACAGCTCGTTGGGCCCGGCGGTGCCGGCGCACAGCGAGATGGCGTAGAAGCCGCAGAAGATCGAGGAGACGGTGAAGAGGTTGGGCAGCACGAACATCAGCTTGTGCCAGTTCATCGGGACCTTCGCGGGAGAGGCAGCCATGGCAGCCCAGAGTAGCAAACAAGGTGCCCTGGGTGGAAATCGGAAGCGCGCCGGAAAACAGTCAGGCTTTTCCGACACTTGCTGGGCCGGGCCCGGGTTCGCCCCGGGGAGCGGGCGTCAGCGGGCCACCGCCGCCGTCAGGGTTTGGGCAGCTCCCGGCCGGCCGCCCGCTCAGGCCGGCCGCGCGCCGCGCATCTGCTTCGCCAGCAACTCGCGGGCCCGCCCGGCCCGCTCCGGAGCGCAGTAGATCCGCGAGATCCGCAGCGAGCCGGCGTAGCGCTGGTAGAGCGGGGTGTACTCGGCGATGGGGATGGTCAGCCCGGCGTGGGGGTCGACCACGTACAGCGGCGGGCCGCCGGACTTGCCGAAGTACTTGGAGAGCACTCCCAGGGTTTCCACCTGGAAGTGCTCGATTCCCTCCTGCGCCAGCGCCTGGGAGAGCGCCGGCAGGTCGTAGTCGCGGTCCAGCTCGGTGGCCTGGACGATCAGCTTGTAGCCCTCGCGGGCGACGATCCGCTTCGCCCAGCGGTTGTGCGAGGCGCGCAGGGCGCTGGCCAGGGCCACGTCGTCGCAGCCGAGGAAGGCCTCGGGGTCGGCGGGGATCTCGAAGCCCTGCGGCTGCTCCTGATAGAAGCGGCGCAGCATCTCGTCGAAGTTGACGCTGGTGTGGTGGTAGTAGACCGACAGGAACATGTGGAAGCGGCTGAGGAGGAAGTCCTCGAAGGCGAAGATCGCCGCCTTGGCCAGCCCCAGGAACACCTGCCCGTCGCGCTCGATGGGCAGCAGGTTCTGCACCAGCCAGTCCAGGTCGTAGCGGCCGTAGTTGACCCCGGTGTAGACCGAGTCGCGCAGCAGGTAGTCCATCCGGTCGGCGTCGAGCTCGCCCGACACCAGCTGGCGCAAGAGCGGCCCCCAGTCGCGCCCCTCGGCGACGAACGGCGAGCCTCCCGGCGGCTCGGCCCCCACCACCAGCGCGGCGATGCCCTCCGGAGTCAGCCCGAAGGGCGCCAGCTGCCGGGCCAGCACCGGGGTCAGGCTCGAATCCAGCATCAGCTTGGCGGTGAAGTCCTCGTGCGAGGCCTGGGCCCCCTGCTCGCCTAGCAGCCAGGCGGGCAGGCGAAGCCGATCCCGTGGCGGGGCGATCCGCTCCGAGGCGTGGCTGAGCGGCATGTGCCCCAGGTCGTGGAAGAGCACCGCCGCCCGCACCGCCTGCTTGAGCCGGCCGCGCTCGCGCTCGGGGAGGCGGGAGCGGGCCGCCACGCTGTCGAACAGCCGGCTGGCGACGTGCATCGCCCCCAGCGAGTGGGCGTGGCGGGTGTGGGTGGCTCCGGGGAAGGCCATCTCCCCGAACCCCAGCTGCTTGATGTGGCGCAGCCGCTGGAAGAAGCGGCTGTCGACGAGCGGGACCTCGGCGTCCTCTACGATCAGGGTTCCGTGGATGGGGTCGCGCACGCGCATGGGCCTACAGAAGCAGCCAACCCCTGTGAGCGCAAGGCGATTTCGGCGGGCATCCGCTTTCCGATTTTGTTGAGAAGCCCGCCCCCGGCTACTATTTCCATCGCCGTGGCCGGCGCCCCAAAGGCCGGGTCCAACGGCTTCAGGGTGGGCAACAAGGTCAGGTAGCGTTAGCTGTTGGATAGCAGATCTCTTTTCCAGCCCGCGGCGGAAGGCAGTCGGTGGCGCCGCGGGTAGAGCTGGGGAGCTTCTTCGATGCGATTCCTCGCTTTGGCGGTACTGCTTCTCTCTCCCGCGCTGGTCGCGGCCCAGGCACAGGGCGACAACGCGGCGGCGTCCAAGAACGCCCCGGCCAAGAAGAAGGGCGCCGCGGCCAATGCCCCGGCGACCAAGAAGGGCGCCGCGGCTCCGGGCGCGAAGACCGGCCCGGCCACTGCCGCGCCGACGCCGCCGCCCCCGCCTCCAGCTGCCGCCCCGGCGCTGCCGGCGCTGAGCTCGCCGACCCACGCCCCCGCGGCGACCACTCCTCCTCCGCCCCCGCCGCCGGCCCCCGCTGGCTACCGCGCGGTCGAGGCCCGGCCCGACGTGACCCCGCCGGCCATGGCCGAGGCCGGCTCCGCCCACAAGCAGCTGGAGTCGGGCGAGGCCCGGAGGATCCAGGCCACCCCGCGCATCGGGGTGCTGGTGCCGCGCACCGAGCTGAAGACCGGCGTCCTGGCCGGGGCCGAGGCCAGCTACCTGCTGCCGGTGCTCGACGACAGCGTCCGCCTGTCGCTCAGCGCCGCGTACTCACTGATCACCTACAAGGGCGCGCGGATGATCCAGGGCCGCGGCTACGACCCGGCCTCGTTCCAGAACACCACCCTGGTGCCGATCGAGCTGATCGCCAGCTACGAGCTGCTCAAGGCCGCCAAGAGCGGCGTCGGCCTGAATGCCGGCATCGGCTATGGGCTGTACGTGAGCAGCTCGACCGTCCAGGCCCAGGCCGTGGTGACCACCAAGCGGTCCACCACCTCGGCGCTGGTGTTGGCGGCGCGCGGCCTGCTGCCGGCCGGCCCGGGCTCGCTGCTGCTCGATCTGCGCTGGAACGAGTCGCACGCCGACCTCGGCCAGCTGGCCAGCTACACCCAGGGAACCTTCAGCGGCATCTCATTCGCGCTCGGCTACGCCCTCGACTTCTAGCGCCCGAGCGCCTTTTCGCCCCACGGCAGTGGCATCAGAGGAGGCTGGCATGGCCAGCGCGCTGAGGATCTGTGCATTGTTCGCGGCCCGAAGCGGGCTGCGCGCCGACCTCGAGCGCCGGCCTTTTGACCCCGGACAACTCAGCGCCAGCTCCCGCTCGCGCTGCTCCTAGCGACCGAACTCTCTTTCACCAACGGCAGTAACTCAGAAGTGGAGGCTGGCATGGCCAGACAACTGAAGACCTGTGCTTTGTTCGCAGTACTGGCAGCAGTTGGTTGCAGTCAGAAGGACACCGAGGCTCCGCCGCCGCCTCGGGTCAGCGCCCCCGAGCAGACCCTGCTCGACCGGGTGCTGGTGCGCGGCAGCGCCGAGTACTCGTCGAAGATCGCCATCACCCGCGAGCCGGCCTTCGCGGCGACCGACACCGTCCCCGCCGACCTGACCGCCGACTCCTTCACCGCCCAGTTCGAGGTGAAGCTGCCGCTGAACCCGGGCCTGAACACCTTCCACTTCACCGCCACCGACGCCGCCGGCAACACCAGCGAGGTGACCGACCTCAAGGTCACCCGGGTGCAGCCGCAGCTGATCCTCTCCTCCAAGGACGCCGCCGGGCAGCCGGTCAAGGGCAGCGCGATCACCGTGCCGCCGGGCTCGACCATCGAGGCCACCATCGTCGGCGCGGACCAGTCGCCGGCTTCGCTGGCCTGGAGCCTGTACTCCGACGCCCCCGGCGCGCTGATCACCGGCGCCGCCATCAGCGGGGTGACCGCGGCCCGCGCCGAGGCCTACAAGGCGATCGCCGTCTTCCCGGGCCAGGCCGACCTCAATGGCGCGCCGATCACCGTCAGCGCCACCTTCACCGTGGTCCCTGGCAAGGTGCAGACCATCGACCTGACCGCCAGCCCGGCCAAGGCCGTCGCCGGCCAGCAGGTGCAGCTGACCGCCACCGCCAAGGACAGCTTTGGCAATGAGGTGGCCGACGCCAACATCAACCTCACCAGCAGCCCCGACCTGGCCCCGACCTTCACCATCCCCGGCTCGACGGTTTCCAAGAACCAGGGCTTCGTGGGCAAGCGCACCTTCCAGGCCTACGACCTGAGCGGGGTCAAGGCCAACGGCTACACCTTCGACATCACCGCCACCGTGGCCAACTCCACCCCCGCGCTGACCAAGACCATCTCGGTCGAGGTGCAGCCGGCGGCCGCCTTCTCCTTCAAGAAGATCGCCGATCCCGCCGGCGGCACCGGGCTGATCGACGACTTCGTCTTCACCAGCCACTGCGCCGCCAGCGCCACCAGCTGCACCGGCCTGATCGGCGTCCCCGCCGGCAGCGACATCACCTACAGCTACGGCGTGGTCGACATGTACGGCAACGAGCGGGTGGGCCCGGTCACCGTGGTCACCGACATCCCCGGGGCGCTGGTGCTCGACGACGGCGTCGGCGGCCAGGGCACCATCAGCAACCTGGTCTTCTCGCGCCAGAGCGCCTACCACGTCAGCGCCTACATCGCCGGCGTGCAGGGCTCGGTGATGCGCACCATCTCGCTGGATCCGGGCGCCCCGGCCTCGGTGAGCCTGAACCTGTCGGCCACCCTGGTGCCGCTCAAGACCCAGGTCACCGCCATCGCCACCGTGCGCGATGCCTTCGGCAACATCCTGGCCTGCAACACCGGCTCGATGAGCCTGGCCGCCGTCGCCATCGGCACCGTGGCCAACGCCCCGACCGCCGGGACCCTCGCCTGCGCCGGCGGGATGTACTCGCAGGCCTTCACCTTCCACTCGGAGGGCACCTACTCGATCACCGCCACCTACGGCTCCGGCACCTCGGCGGTGACCAACGTCGCCTACCTCAACGCCATGGGCTTCGACACCGCCCCGCCGCAGGTCGTCGTCTCCAATGCCACCCCGCCTCCGGCCAACGCCATCCAGACGGTGCGGGTCAACGGGGTCGAGTGCACCTCGCCCTGCGACGTCCTCCCCGGCGACCAGATCGACTTCATCGCCCACGCCACCGACAACTTCGCCCTGGCCGAGCTGGCCTACAGCATCTACTTCACCTCGACCGGCAACACCCGCTCCCGCACCGTGCTGATCGGCGCCGGCGTCGCCGCCAAGGACCTCCCCTTCACCTTCAACATCCCCGGCGGCGCCACCCCCGAGGTCGCCCCGCTGGCGGTGCAGGCGGTGGACACCGCGGGCAACATCGGCGCCGCGCCCGAGTTCCTGCTGAACGTGGTCACCAACGCGGTGGCCGTCGGCGGCCGGAAGCTGTCGATCCTGGCGGCGCGCAATGCCAACAACCTGCTCAACCAGCCTAGTGACGTCGCGGTCAAATCGACCGGTGAGGTGCTGATCGCCAACTCCGGCGGGCGCAACATCCTCCAGCTGTCCAACGGCGCGCTGGGCCTCTACGGCGGCAACGGTACCGCCTTCAACTACGTGGCCATCGACTCCTCCGACCGGCTCTACCTGAGCTCGGCCAACGGCAACAGCATCCAGCGCGTCCTGACCAACGGCACTTTCGATCCGTTCGTCACCGCCGGTCCCGGCCGGTTCGAGGGCCTGGCGATGCTGCCCTCCACCCAGCAGCGCGGCACGGTTCACCTCGGCAACACGCTCAACCCGGTCCTGGACGGCAACGCCCTGACCATCGACGGCGGGACCGCCACCGCCTGGACGTTCCAGATGCAGGGCCCCGGCGGCGCCTGCACCGCGAACGCGACCAGGAGCTGCGTCAGCTTCACCAGCCAGACCGACGTCGCCCAGGCTCTGGCCGCGGCCATCAACGGCAACACCACCGTGCGCGTGACGGCTACCGCCACCGCCGCCGGCGTCAACCCTCCGATCGTCTCGTTGGAGAGCAAGAACGCCGGCGAGCCCAGCGCTCTGTACCCGGCGGTCACCGTGGCCGGCAGCGGCCGTATCACCGCCACCATGGCCGAGGGCCACAACGAGGAGCTCTACTCGGGCAACTCGTTCGACATGAACATCTACCGCTGGACGGAGAGCGGCAACCCGTTCACCCTCGCCGGCGCCCACGGCTTCTTCAGCATGAACGACATCGGGGCAGGCTTCGGCGATTCGCACCTGGGCATCGCGGTGCGCGACATCTGGGCCCCGCCCACCGACGCCAACTTCGACTCGATGTTCTACTTCGTCCCGCTCAATCAGCCGAACGAGCTGTGGGCGTTCCGCTCGCGCGGCGCCAACTCGCTCGGCGGTGGCGCCAATGCCTCGACCCTGCACTTCCGCCTTGCCGGCGGCGGCGGGAACAACTTCGGCAACCTGATTGACGTGGCGCTGACCAAGACCAACTGCCTGCTGGTCAGCGACGACAACCAGAATGGCAACAACACGGGCACCATCTACGCCATCAACGTGGGCGACCCGCTGGCGACCGCTCCGACGGTCACCCTGTTGGCGCGCGGGCTCAACCGCCCGCGGGGCATCACGGTGGACGGCCAGGGCAACCTGATCATCGCCGACCAGAACCCGGACGTGATCTACAAGCTGTCGCCGGCCAATCCGCTGCCGCCGGGGGCCTGCTTCTAGTCCCAGCGGCAAGACAGATGGGGTAGTGCGGCGGCGGGGCCTCAGTTGGCCCCGCCGCTTTTTTGCGGGCGCAGAGCTCTCGCCGGGCAGAGGATCCCGAGTGGAAGCTCCTCGCAAGCGGAGCGCGGTCGGACCGCTCCTCCTCTTTCTGGTCGGACCATTCTCCCGAACCGCGAGGACGACCCTCTCTCGGCGCAAGACGGCGCCGCACCCCGTTTGCCGGCCGCTCAAGATTCGTTTGTATCGCAACCAGTCATCTGGTCCGACCACTTTGTCCTTGCCCGCGCCCCTCCCCGTTGGTTGGATACGCCTGCCTCATCGCAGTGGTCCAACCCCGCAATGACTCAGGAGGAAGCCATGAGGGTCACTTCCGCAGCTCACTCGACCGGTTCGGCGCACAAGGTCACCAAGCAGCAGATCATCGACGGGTGGAACGACGACCACGTCGCCAAGACCCCGGTCAGCGAGTCGAAGCTGCCGCCAAACGCCAAGAAGTTCTACGAGAAGAAGATCGCCGGGCAGTCGGACGACGAGAGCATCAGCTCGTTCCGGGTCGCCGGTCAGCTCTTCTACGCCATGAGCGATAACAACAGCGGCAACGGCACCACCCACTTCTTCAACGCCATGGGCAAGGAAGTCGCCCAGGACTTCTTCACCGAGGGCTGAGCGCCGCAGGGTGGCGGGACGGCCAGGCCGCTCCCGCCGCCATCGGCCAAGCGGGCCTTCCAAGCCGCCTCTCTCCGAGGCAGGCGGCGCGCGGCGGGAGCTCCTCCGCCGCCCCAGCCCTTCCCCCGAACGCCTCTCCCTCGCCGCGACCTCGCCGGCGCGCTCGCTCTGCGCATCCTCGGGGTCTCGGGATCGCGCCCTCGGCTCGAGATCGTCCCCGAGCAACCGCCTTCCAATCTTGTGCTCGGCAGCTTGCCGGGAGTGCCGCCGGAACACCTCCCGGCCGCTCCCGACGGCCCACCCCGCCAATGAAAAAGCCCGCGCCGAGGTCGGCGCGGGCTTCTTCGATCTCCGCCTGCCCGCCCGGAGGCGGGCCAAGCGTCGAGCTGCGGAACTAGGACAGGTGCTTGTTGACCAGCTTGGTCATCTCGAACATCGTCACCGTCTTCTTGCCGCCGAAGACCTCCTTGAGGTTCTCGTCGGCGTTGATGTTCCGCTTCTCCTTCTTGTCCTGCAGGCCGTTCTTCTTGATGTAGGCCCACAGCTTCTTCACCACCTCGGTGCGGGGCATCGCCTTGTCGCCCACCACCTTGGCCAGCACGTCGTCCGGCTGCATGGCCTTCATGAAGGCGGCGTTGGGCTTGCGCTTGGTGGCGGTCTTCTTCGCGGTCGTCTTGGCCATCTGTTTGACTCCTCCCGTCAATGACAGGTTCGGTTGTCTGTCCTTCTGATCAAGACTCGGACCGGCAAGCGAAGCCCCACCATCCGAGCCAAAAGCGACGTGGCACCATACACCGGCCAACTCCGCTGACGCAGCAAAAAACGAGGTCCGTCCTCGGAGCGGCGATAGAGTAGGCACCTCTGGCCCGCACGCTCAAGAGAGGATCGACACGGATGCGACGCCGCACCGCCCCCTTGGAGAATAGTGGGGTTCTTGCAGCTCTTTCGCTTTGGCTGCTTTTGCCAGCTTCGGCCATCGCCGAGCCGGTCGCCGCCGTCCCGCTCGCGAAGCCCGCCGCCGAGCCCGCCGCCGCTCCGGCGCCCCCGCCCTACGACCCGGCCAGGCCCGAGACCTGGCGGCTGTCGGCCAAGCTGGGAAAGGCCAGCCCGGAGCGCGAGGCGCTCATCGCCGACCTGACCAGGAAGTCCACCGATCCCTTCGAGGAGCCCCTGACCCTCGAGGAAGCCGAGCGCGTCCTCGACGACCAGCGCGCCCAGCCGATCTACGGGGAGAAGACGGTGCAGGTCATCGCCCCCTCGATGGCCTCGCGCCACCACCAGACGCACGTGGACCTGCTCAAGCAGTTCCTGCGCAAGGATCGGCTGGTGGCCGGGGCCCGCTTCTACCGCGAGAAGGAGGCGGTCCTCACCCGCTGGGCCAAGAAGCACCAGGTCGAGGCCACGGTGGTGGTGAGCATCCTGATGTGGGAGAGCGCCCTGGGGACCATCACCGGGGACTACTTCGCCTTCAACAGCTTCGTCAGCCAGGGCTGGTTCGCCCCCGAGGCCAGCGAGGTGGCCCTGGCCAGCGCCGCCGAGAAGAGGCTCTTCGACCCCAAGCGGCAAGCGGAGAAGATCGCCGTGGTGCAGGAGCGGGCGCGGCGCAACCTCGTGATCCTGATGCGCCAGTGCAAGGCCAAGGGGATGGACCCGCTGTCGGTGAAGGGCTCGTGGGCCGGGGCGCTGGGGTTCCCGCAGTTCATGCCGGCGAGCCTGCGCTGGGCCGAGGACGGCGACGGGGACGGCAAGATCGACCTCTACACCTTCGACGACTCCATCGCCTCCATCGCCCGCTACCTCGACGAGAACGGCTTCGCCAAGGACCGGGCCAAGGCGGTGTGGGCCTACAACCACGAGGACGGCTACGTGAAGGGCGTGCTGGCCTACGCCGACGCGCTCAAGAAGGAGCTGGCCCTGCCCGCCGCCAAACCGGCGTCCGACGCCGGGCAGCCCTCCCCGTCCCCGGGCGCCGCGGCCAACCCTGCTCCTTGACGGGGCCGAGGGGCGAGGATATCCAGAGCCGCCATGGCGAAAAAACGCACTGCTCCGGCCAAGCCCCGCTACAAGCGCATCCTCCTGAAGCTGTCGGGCGAAGCCCTGATGGGCCCGGGAAACTACGGCATCGACTCCGCCACCCTGAAGGACATCGCCGCGCAGGTGAAGGCGATCCACGAGCTGGGGGTGGAGGTGGCGGTGGTGATCGGCGGCGGGAACATCTTCCGCGGAGTGGCTGGGGCCACCTCGGGGATGGACCGGGCCAGCGCCGACTACATGGGGATGCTGGCCACCTGCATCAACTCGCTGGCGCTGCAGGACGCGATGGAGAAGCTGGGCGTCTTCACCCGGGTGGTCAGCGCCATCGAGATGCAGGAGGTGGCCGAGCCCTACATCCGCCGCCGGGCGATGCGCCACCTGGAGAAGGGCCGGGTGGTGATCTTCGCCGCCGGCACCGGCAACCCCTACTTCACCACCGACACCGCCGCCTCGCTGCGGGCCATGGAGGTCCACGCCGAGGTGATCATGAAGGCCACCAAGGTCGACGGGGTCTACACCGCCGATCCGAAGAAGGACAAGAAGGCGGTGCGCTTCAAGCAGCTGTCGTACCTCGACGTCTTGCAGCGCGAGCTCAAGGTGATGGACTCGACCGCGATCTCGCTGTGCATGGACAACAACCTGCCGATCCTGGTCTTCAACCTGACGCGGCCCGGCAACATCCAGCGGGCGGTGCTGGGCGAGGACGTGGGCACGGTCGTGGGAAACGTGCAAACCATCACCGCCTGAGGAGGACCCCATGGCAATCGCCGACGACGTGATCAACGAGCTCAAGAGCCGGATGGACAAGACGCTGGACGACCTGCGGCGCGACTTCGCGCGCATCCGCACCGGCCGGGCCAACATCTCGCTGCTCGACGGGATCCGGGTCGACTACTACGGCTCCTCGACCCCGCTCAACGGCGTGGCCAACATGACCGTGGCCGACCCGCGGCTGATCGTGGTCAAGCCCTTCGACCGCTCGATGCTGCCGACGATCGAGAAGGCGATCCGCGAGGCGAACATCGGCATCAACCCGATGAACGACGGCCAGGTGATCCGGCTGCCGATCCCGCCGCTGACCGAGGAGCGCCGCAAGGAGATCGTCAAGCAGGCCAAGGGCAAGGGCGAGGAGCACAAGGTGGCCGTCCGCAACGAGCGGCGCGACTCCAAGGAGATGATGGAGGAGTACCAGAAGGCCGGCGACATGACCGAGGACGAGCTGAAGAAGGGGCTCGAGCGGCTGCAGAAGGAAGTAGACTCGGCCATCGCCCGCATCGACGAGGTGGTGGCCAAGAAGGAGAAGGAAGTGATGGAGGTCTGAGCGACTCCCGAGAGCTTTGCCTTCGCGCGGCCGGCGGCCCTTGTTGGGCGCCGGCCGCGGCGTTGAGGCGGGCGCGAACGGTTCGAAGCCGCGAATCCTGACGCGAGGCAGCGCTCCTGTCGGCTACACTGCACCGTCGCCAAAGAGAGGGGACATGGAAAGCCCAGCGCAGGAACTGCAGTTCGAGAAGGCCGAGCTCTCGTCACCGGCGGCCGGAGCGGCGTGCACCGGCTGCTCGGCCCCGATCGCCGACAGCTACTTCGAGGCCAATGGAACGGTCCTCTGTCCGGCATGCAAGCTCAAGCTCGAGCAAGCTTTCACCGGCGGGTCCAAAGCAGCGCGAGCACTCAAAGCCCTGCTGCTCGGGACAGGCGCCGCAGCGGTCGGTGCCGGGCTCTGGTACCTCGTCCGCGCGCTCACCGGCTACGAAATCGGCCTGATCTCAATCGCCATCGGCATCGGAGTCGGGCTCGCCGTGCGCAAAGGGAGCGAGGGGCGGGGCGGCTGGTTCTACCAGGCCATGGCGGTGTTCTTGACCTATAGCGCCGTCGCGTTCACCTACATTCCCGAAGTGGCCAGGGAGCTCAATCGCCGGAGTGAGGCAGAGATCGCGGCGGAAGGTACGGCGGCGGGCGAGGCGACGACCGCAGAGGCATCGCTGGCCGCGGGCAGCCGCGAGCCGACGCCGAGTGGCGCCCGAGCGGTCATCCGCGGAGTGGTCTTCGCGGTCGTGGCCGTCGTCATCGGATACGCCGCGCCAATCCTCAGTGGGATCGACAGCCCCATGGGATTGCTGATCATCGCCTTCGGTCTCTACGAAGCATGGCGCCACAACAAGCGACAGGTCATCAAGTTCGTCGGCCCGCTCAAGCTGGCGCCAGCTCAGGCCCCCGCGCCCGCGAGCCCAGCCGATGCCTGAGCAGGCTTCGCCCGCTACTCTGAGGTGCCCAGGCTGTGGAACGGAGCTCTCCACTGCCCTGTTGAGCTGTCCGCAGTGCCAGCGGCTGGTCCACGCGGACGAGCTCAAGGCGCTGGCCGGGCAGGCCGAGGCATCGCAGAGGGCTGGAGATCTGAGCGGCGCGCTGGCCCAGTGGCGCTCCGTGCAGAGCCTGCTTCCTCCGGAGACGCGCCAGCACGCGCTGATTGCCGAGCGAATTGCCGGATTGAGCACCGAGCTGGAGAGGGGCGGTGCCGCCAGACCGGCAGAGCGCGGCTGGTCCAAGGGCGTCGCAGGGCTGGGGGCTCTCGGGCTGCTGGCCTGGAAGTTCAAGTTCCTGCTCGTGCTGGCCCTGACCAAGGGCAAGCTGCTGCTGCTTGGCCTGACCAAGGCCAGTACCGTTCTATCGATGGCTCTCTCGATGGGCGTCTACTGGTCTCTCTGGGGCTGGCGCTTCGCGCTCGGCTTCGTGGCTGCCATGTATGTCCACGAGATGGGGCACGTGGCCGCGCTGCGCAGATACGGCATCGCCGCGACCGCACCGATGTTCGTGCCCGGGCTTGGCGCCTTCGTGCGGTACAAGCAGCATCGCGCCAGTGCGGTCGAGGATGCCCGGGTCGGACTTTCCGGGCCGCTGTGGGGCCTGGCAGCCGCCGTCGCCGCCTGGGCGGCCAGCCTCGCCACCTCCTGGCCAAGCCTGGCCGCCATTGCGCACGCCTCCGCCTGGCTCAACCTCTTCAACCTGCTGCCGCTGGGATCGCTGGACGGTGGACGCGGCTTCCGGGCGCTCTCGCGCCCCCAGCGGTGGATTGCCGCGGCAGCGCTGGCGGGAATGTGGTTCTGGACCGGAGAGGCGCTCCTGCTGCTGCTGCTCATTGTGGCGGTGGGCCGCGCGATGGCTGGCGAAGCACCTCAAGCGGGCCACCGCAGCGCGCTGCTCACCTACGTCGGGCTGGTGGTGGCTCTGGCCCTGTTATCTCTGGTGCGGGCTGCGGAGCTTCCGGCGAATTAGGGCTCGCTTGGGGAACTGTCCCTCGACCTCCCCTGATTCCAGGAAGACCAGGATCTCGTTTGGTCCGTACTCCGCGTGGAAGTGGGGTGGGGCGTGGTCGCCGTATTACTCCGGACGACGATTCCCAGGAATCGCGACAGCTCTGGCACCGCTGTGCCCACCCTCGAGCCTTTGCCCGCTGTGGATCACTCTGGCGCGCGTGCCGCCACCGCGATACCGAGCGGGCTAGTTCGCCGCGAACTTGGCAGGATCCTCGTCGAAGGTCGGCTTGCAGCTGTCGCAGCAGAAGACGTAGGTCTTGCCCTTGTAGACGCTCTTGGTGGTGTCGGCGTCGATGGTGAAGACCTCGCCGCTGACCGCGCAGGTGGCCTTGGTGCCGGCCGGCGGCATGGCGTCGAAGACCCGCGGCGCGGAGGGGTCGTTCGGCCCGGGCGCCTTCGCCTGCATCCCCATCCCGGACTTGGCTGGAGCCTTGGACGCCGGCGCGGGCGAGGACTTCTGGCAGGCGGCAAAGGCCAGGGAGAGAGCGAGCAGCGCGAGGCGCAGAGTCACGGGAGAGACCTCCGAAAGATCCGCACCGATATAGCACGGCGATCACTCCGGGCATCTGCTCGGCCGCCGAGCTACGGAGCGGGCGTAATCGCCTCTGCCTCGATCGCTCTCAGCTGGTTGGCCAGGGCGCGCGCCCAGATCGGGCCGAAGCGGCTCTCGGCGTGCTTGAAGAAGACGCACGCCGACTCCCAGGGTTGGCCGATCAGCCGATGCGCCCAGCGAGCCAGATCGACCTCGTCGTAGCTGCTCCGGCGCAGCCGCAGATAGCCGAAGCGAGCGGTCGGCCACCGGACCCCGGGGTTGGCGTCCGTCTCGGTGAGGCAGAGCGCCGCTCCCCGCTCCGCCAGCGCCGCCTGGACCTCCTCCACCATCCACGACGAGTGGCGGAACTCGAAGGCCGCCTCGAGCCGCGGCGGCAGCGAGGCCAGGAACTCGCGCAGCAGCACCTCGTCCAGCTTGAACGAGGGCGGCAGTTGGAAGAGCACCGGCCCCAGCTTTCGCCCCAGACTCGCCAGGCTGTCGAGGAACCGCTCGAGCGCCGGGGTCCCCGGAGCCAGCCGCTCGCGGTGGGTGATGACCTGCGGCGCCTTCACCGCGAAGACGAAGTCCTCCGGCACCTGGCTCGCCCAGTGGGCGAGCATGGAAGGGCGCGGCATCCGGTAGAAGGTGTTGTTGAGCTCCACTGCCTCCAGCTGCGAGGCGTAGAACGCCAGGCGCTCCTCCGGCTTGAGGTAGGGCGGATAGAAGGTGCCGCGCCACTCGAGGTAGGCAAATCCGCTGGTCCCGGTCCGCACTCTCACGAGTGGAACCTATGGCCCGCCTCCCCCGGACCGCGACAGCTCGGTCGAGCGAGCCCGCGCCGGCCGAGGCCTGGCCGCTGCGCCCCTCGGGCCGGCCGCAGGGCACTCAGTCGGTGAGATGCGAGGGCCCTGAGGCGTTGGCATGGTAAAACGCCGGCCTCCCTTGGCCCGCGGCCATCGACACGAGGAGCCCGAGATGAAATCGAAAGTCGCCATCCTGCGCACCCGGCCCGCGACGGTGCTCGAGGACTACCACCGGCTGATGAACCTCGCCGGCTACCAGCAGGCGCTGCCCAAGGACGCCGACACCGCGCTCAAGATCAACATCTCCTGGCACTTCTTTTTCCCCGGCTCCTCCACCGTTCCCTGGCAGCTCGACGGGGTGATCCGGGCGATGCTCGCCGACGGCTACCGCAAGGAGCTGATCCACGGCTGCCACAACCGCACCGTGGTCATCGACGCGCACCTGGGCGAGCGCCAGAACAAGCAGCTCGACGTCATCGAGGCCCACGGCCTGTGCAACGTCCACCTCTACGAGGGCGGCGAGGAGTGGATCCACATCCGCGACGCGGTAGGCGAGCTGGCCGACAAGTTCCTGGTGCTCAACGACGTCTACCCGGACGGCTTCTCGATCCCCAAGCGCTTCCTGGGAGAGAACATCATCCACCTGCCGACGGTGAAGACCCACATCTTCACCACCACCACCGGGGCGATGAAGAACGCCTTCGGCGGCCTGCTCAACGAGCACCGCCACTGGACCCACCCGGTGATCCACCAGACGCTGGTGGACCTGCTGCGCATCCAGAAGAAGATCCACCGCGGGGTGTTCGCGGTGATGGACGGGACCTTCGCCGGCGACGGCCCGGGGCCGCGCTGCATGGTGCCCCACGTCAAGAACGTGATCCTGGCCTCGGCGGATCAGGTGGCGATCGACGCGGTGGCCGCCAAGCTGATGGGGATGGACCCGATGTCCATCGACTTCATCCGCATCGCCCACGAGCAGGGGCTGGGCGTGGGCGACCCGCGCGACATCGAGATCGTCGGCGATGAGGACGCTGCCCGCGAGAACTGGAACTTCGACGGCCCGTTCAAGCAGATGACCTTCGCCGCCCGCAACCAGCACCGCATCTACTGGGGCCCGCTGAAGAAGCCGCTCGAGTGGTCGCTCAAGACCTGGCTGGCGCCCTGGTCGTACCTGGCGTCGGTGACCTACCACGACCTGTTCTGGTACCCGATGTACGCCCGCGAGCGGGTCAAGCCGGTGCTGGAGAGCGAGTGGGGCCGGCTCTTCGCCAACTGGGGCCAGGTCGCCGCCGACGCGCGGGGCCGCGGCTTCCCCGAGGTCGGCGAGGCCAGCCCGGAGCTGGTGCGCATCGGCATGAAGCACTTCCTCGAGGGCGCGCGGCTGCTGGGGATGACCGTCGCCGAGTCGCCCGAGCTGGCCACCTGGAAGCGCCGCCGCTGGAGCGTGATGGACGATCGCCGCCGCTAGCGCCGCGTCCGGCGTGGGCTCGGCGGCTCGCCGGTCCGGGCCCCCAAGAGCGAAGCGGTGGACGAAGGCCGACCGCGCAGTCGAGGGCTCTGCTGGCTCAATCGTCCAGGTAGCTTTGCTGTTCTGCCGCCGAGGACCGCAGCTGGCGCAGGTCGATGTTCCTGGCCGCGTACCCGGCAACCAGGGCCAGGGCGAGTAGCAGTGCCAGGTAGGTGGCGGGACGCGAGGGGCGCGCCCGCCAGGCCCACAGCCGCTCAGCGCGCCGCTGGTAGGGCAGCGCGGTCTTGTATTCCTGCCAGGCGCGCTCGCGCTCGGCCGCCGCTCCGACCTGATCGCCCTTCCCGGCGAGCGCCCGCGACAGCAGATAGCGCCCCTCGACGCTGGACGGCAGCAGCTCGAGGAACCGGCGCAGGATCTCGATCGCCCCGGCGGCGTCGCCGCGGGCCAGGCGGTGGCGGCCCATCTCCAGCAGCGCCTGCGGGCGCAGCGAGCCCGGCTTGGCCGCCTCGACCACCGAGTTGAGAAAGAGCTCTCCCTGCTCTGCCCGCCCGCTCCCCAGGCAAGCGCGCCCCATCACGTACAGGGCGTGGACGTCGTCCTGGTCCTGCTCCAGCGCCGGCCGCACCACATCGATCGCCCGGTCGAACCGCCGCTGGCTGACCAGAATCTCGCCCAGCTCGCCGCGCGCCTTGCGGTCGTGCGGATTGACGGCCAGCAGCCGCTCGAGCTTCGACTGGCGGCTCAGGTCGCGGAAGAAGCGCAGCAAGCGCCTGCTGAAGCCCAAGGTGTTCCAGTCGGCGACCACCCAGAAGGCCAGCAGCAGCAGGGCCGCGGTGACCGGGCTGCCGGTGAGCATCCACAGGAGCCAGAACTTGAAGTAGCTGGACACGGGGCGCAGTCTGCCACGGCCGCCGGCGCCGGGCCCAGGGCTAACCGTCGGGAGTCGCAAATGTGACACTGTCCGCCATTCCCGATAGCCTTGGATAGAAGCCTGCCCTCCGGGCGCGGTGCTCAAGGGGCAGGATGGTACTGACATCCGGGAGCCCCAACGTGTCTCACGAGCCGGCCGACGCCAAGCCGCAGGCCAGCCCCGAGGACGGCTCGTTTTTCACCGACGCCATCGTCGACGGGATGACCTCGGGGGTGGTGGTCATCGACCGCGACTACCGAATTCGCCGCACCAACGCCTACCTCGAGCGCTGGCTCAAGCGCGACCGCCAGCAGCTGGTGGGCCAGCACTGCTTCCAGCTGATCCACAAGCGCGACAGCCCCTGCTCCGACTGCCCCTGCACCACCACCTTCCGCACCGGCAAGCCGTCTTCGGTGGTCCACACCGGATTCGATGGCGAGGGCGGCACCACCCACGCCGAGATCGTCTCGCTGCCGATCCGCGACGAGTCTGGAGAAGTGACCTGGGCGGTGGAAGTGGCCCAGGACGTCTCGGAGCGGGTGCGCTTCGTCGACCAGCTCAACGGCGCCGTCACCAGCCTCAAGGCCTCGGAAGAGCAGCTCAAGCGACGCAACGACGAGCTGGAGGTTCTCAACACCCTGCTCACGCGCACCAGCCGCTCCCTGAGCCTGGATGACGTGCTGGAGGGCGCGTTGGCGGCGACGCTGCGGCTGGTGGCCCGGCCGGCCTGGGGCGAGATCTTCCTCATGGATGAAAGCGGCCGCAGGATGCGGCGCGCGGCGCAGCGCGGGCTCGACGAGGCGGTCGTCGTCGAGCACGACCAGGGGCTGGCTGTCGCCGACTGCCTGGGCGTGTCCGCCGCCCGCACCGGCAAGGTGGTGCTGGGCAACTGCTCCGCCGACGGATGCTGCCGGCTAGGGGCGCACTCGCGCGGCGCCCAGCACCTGGCGGTGCCGCTCATCTCCCGCGAGCGGGTCTTGGGCATCCTGTTCCTCTCCCCACCTGAGTCCGGGCAGCTCACCGCGGAGCGCGAGCGGCTGTTCGAGATGATCGGCCGGCAGATCGGCATTGCGGTCGAGAACACCCTGCTCTACCAGCGCACCGACGCCGCGCTGCACGGCAAGATCGCCGAGCTGACCCGCGCCCTGGCCAGCGTCGAGCAGGAGCGCGCCCGCGCCCTGGCCAGCGAGCGCTCCAAGGACGACTTCGTGGCCATGGTCTCCCACGACCTGCGCTCTCCGCTGTCGGTGATCGTGGGCGAGACCAGCAGCTTCGGCCGCCGCTGCGACAACCCCGACTGCCGCGAGGGGCGCGAGCTGACCTTCCACGCCGCCCGGCGCATGACCGCGATGCTCAACGACCTGGTGGACTCGGCCCGGCTGGAGAGCGGCAAGCTGGCGCTGCAGCGAGAGCGGCTGGAGCTCGACGAGCTGATAGGCGAGCTGGTGAGCAAGGGCTTCTCCTCCCAGGATCGGGCCCGCCTGCGGCTGGTCGAGACGCCGTCGAGCGCCCCCATCGAAGGCGATCGCTCCTGGCTGGAGCGGGCGGTGACCAACGTGGTCTCCAACGCCCTCAAGTTCGCGCCCCGCGACACTCCGGTCGAGCTGGGGCTGTCGGCCGACCTGAGGAGCGCGCGGCTGGTCATCCGGGATCACGGCCCGGGTATTCCCGCCGCCGAGCTGCCGATGCTCTTCGAGCGCTTCTTCCGGGCCTCCAACTCGGAGCGAATCCACGGCTCGGGGCTGGGGCTGTACATCACCCGCCAGGTGATCGAAGCCCACGGCGGCACCGTCGGCGTCGCCAGCGAGCTGGGCAAGGGAGTGACGGTGACCATGTCCCTGCCGCTCACTCGCAAGTAGCGACAAACGGCCTTGCTCCGCGCCCGGCCGGCCCCTATGAACCGGGGCACAACCGCGAGCGCAAGGAGCTGCCTCCCATGACTTCCATCGCCCGAACCTTCCTGGGGCTCGGCGCCCTCAACGCCCTGATCTCGGTGGCGGCGGGGGCCTTCGGCGCCCACGGCCTCAAGAAGATCCTGACCCCGGACCTGCTCGCCAACTGGGAGACCGGTGCCCGCTATCAGATGTACCACGCGCTCGGACTGCTGGCGGTCGGGCTCCTGGCCGGCCAGCGGCAGACCCCGGGGCCGCTGATGAGCGCCTCGGGCTGGCTGATGTTCGCCGGCATCGTCCTGTTCTCCGGCAGTCTCTACGTACTGGCGCTCTCCGGGATTCGTGTCCTGGGGGCGGTGACCCCGTTCGGCGGAGTCTGCTTCCTGGCCGGCTGGGCGCTGTTGGCCTGGACGGCGTGGAGGGGCTGAGCGAGGCCTCGACCGCCGCCGTTTGCCGCCCAAACCCGCCCGGCCGCGTGTTAAAGCCTGCGCCATGACTCTCTGGCGCGCCGACAACCTCCGCCTCTCGCTGGGCGCTCGCGTGGTCTTCGACGGCCTCGACCTGGTGGTCGAGGAGGGCGAGTGCGTCGGGCTGGTGGGGGTCAACGGCTCGGGCAAGTCGACGCTCCTGCAGATCGCCGCCGGGCTGCGCGCCGCCGACTCCGGCCGCCTGGAGTGCCGGCGCGGGGCCGAGCTGGCGTTCCTGCCGCAGGAGCCGCGCTTCGAGCCCTCGGTCACCATCGCCTCGCTGCTCTTCGAGCCCCGCGGCCGGCTGGCGCACGCCCACCAGGAGCACCACCAGCTCTCCCGAGAGCTCGAGACCGCTCCCGCGGAGGCCCACGAGTCGCTGCTGCGCCGGCTGGCCGAGGCCTCGGCGCGCATCGAGCGGCTGGGCGGCTGGGACGTCGCCCACCTCGCCAAGGCGATGCTCGAGCGGCTGGGCATCCCCGAGTCCCAATGGCAGCGCCCCGCGGGCCAGCTCTCAGGCGGAACGCAGAAGCGCGTCGCCCTGGCCCAGGTGCTGCTCGACAAGCCCGACCTCTTGCTGCTCGACGAGCCGACCAACCACCTCGACGTGGAGACCATCGACTGGCTGGAGCAGGAGCTGGACGCCTTCGAGGGGGCGGTGCTGCTGGTCACCCACGACCGCTACTTCCTCGACCGGCTCGCCGAGAGAATCGTCGAGCTGGAGCACGGCAAGCTGGTGAGCTACCCGGGCAGCTTCTCCGACTACCTGGAGCAGAAGTGGGTGCGCGAGGAGCTGGCCGAGCGCAAGGAGCACAAGCGGCAGCGGCTGATCGCCCAGGAGCTGGCCTGGCTGCGCAAGGGCCCCGAGGCCCGCCGCACCAAGCGCAAGTCGCGCGTCGACGCCGCCCGCAAGCTGATCGCCGAGAAGGTCCCCGAGGCGCTGCGCTCGGCGGAGATCAAGGTCTCCGCCCCGGTCCGCTCCGGGCACACGCTCTTCGAGTTCCGCCACCTGTCCAAGAAGTTCGGCGACCGGGTGCTGCTCGACGACCTCTCACTCATCCTCAACCGCGGCGAGCGGCTGGGGGTCGTCGGGCCCAACGGCGTGGGCAAGACCACCCTGGTGCGCATGCTGCTGGGCGAGGAGCACCCCACCTCCGGCGACGTGATCCGCGCCAAGAACACCCGCATCGCCTACTTCGACCAGGTGCGCGCCCAGCTCGATCCGGAGAAGACCGTCTACGAGGCCGCCGGCGACTCGGACGTGGTGGAGGTCAACGGCAAGGCGGTGCAGCTGCGCGACTACCTGTCCGACCTGCTGTTCCCGGTGCCGATGCAGAAACTCAAGGTCGGGGCGCTCTCCGGCGGCGAGAAGAACCGGCTGCTGCTCGCCCGACTGCTGCTGGGCGGCGCCAACCTGCTGGTCCTCGACGAGCCGACCAACGACCTGGACATCACCACCCTCGAGGTCCTGGAGGATCTGCTCCTCGAGTTCGAGGGCTCGCTGGTGCTGGTCACCCACGACCGCTACTTCCTCGACAAGGTCGCCACCTCGATCCTGGCCTTCGAGGGAAATGGCAAGGCGTTGAAGTACCCGGGCAACCACGCCATGTACCAGCGGCTACGGCGCCCGATCGCCCCGACGGCAACGCCTGTCCCCGCCAAGCCCAAGCCCGAGGCCCCCAAGCCCGCCGAGCCCAAGAAGAAGAAGCTCACCTATGGCGAAGGGATGCGGCTGGACGCCATCGAGGCCGACGTCATGGGCGCCGAGGCAGAGAAGGAGCGGCTGGAGAGGGAGCTGGCCGACCCCGAGCTCTACCGCAGCCGCGCCGGCGAGGTGGCCGGGCTCAAGGAGCAGCTGGCCCAGGCCGCCACCAGGGTCGAGGCGCTCTACGCCGAGTGGCAGGACCTGGAGAGCCGGCGCGGGTAGCGGCACCGGCTCGCCGCCCGACCGCCCGAAGCCAGCGAGCGCCGCCTGAAGCTCGATGCCCGCCCCTCGCTTTCGCGCGGGGCGGGCATCGGAACTCAGACCACCACTCTCGTCAGTAGTGGAAGCCGTCCGCCGGCATCGGCGGGATGTAGCTGCAGCTGTAGTCGATGTTGCACTTGTCGGTGTTGTACTCGGTGCCGCTCGAGTTCACGTAGTGCCCGAGGGTGTTGATGAGGAAGCGCCCCAGGTCCCACCCCGGCTCGGAGGCGGGCAGGTCGAAGCCGTGCTTGCCGGTGGGGATCGCGTACGGGAACATGATCCCCTCGTAGCCGCCGTTCTTGGTCGACTGCTTGACCAGCCGCAGCGGCGGGCTGAGCCGCGGCACGTCGAAGCCGTCGTCCGGGCTGCCGGTGGCGATCGACGAGAAGTCGTCCACGTCCTCGAGCACGCTCTGGCCGGAGCTGTTGATGTGGTGAGGAATCCGCTCGGTCGCCTCGTAGGTGTAGGTGTCGGCGAGCACCTGGTTGACCGGCTTGCCGTAGCGCGGATCGACGTCGGCGTAGTCGATGAACCCGGCCGCCCGGGCCAGCGAGGCCCCGGTGTTGGCCGGCACCGCCATGTCGCCGATGGTGGTCACGAACATCACCCGCGGAGCGACCACCTCGCCGGTGGTGTGCTTCATCAGCCGCCTCTCGAAGAACGGCGTGAAGTTGATCGGATCGCCCGGATCCATGGCCATCTGCGCGATCGACAGGAAGCTGCGCAGCTCGGGAGTGCCGCGGCGCATGCCGAAGCCGTCGCCCAGGGCGATGAGCGGGCTGCTGGCCGGGTAGGTCTTCCCCTGGAACTTGGCCTCGATCCCCAGCTTGTCGACGGTCAGGTAGGGAGCGGCGTCGGAGGGAATGCGGCAGCCGGTGCGGTCCTGCGGCGGCAGCGGGCCGGAGTAGAAGGACAGCGACAGCACGTCGCCCTGGTCCGAGGGGACCGCCACCCGCAGCAGCGAGCCGGCCTGGACCCGCGCGCAGCGATAGTCCCCGGTCTTCTGGTTGGTGAGCACCGCGGTGTCGCCCTCGGGCAGCTCGCGCCCCACCTGCCCCAGCTTCACCGATCCAGTGCGGTTCAGGTCGGGCAGGTACTGCCACAGCTCCAGCGACCCGTCGCCGCCGCGCAGGGTCAGCAGCAGCGGCCCGAACATCCGCAGGTTGACCGCCTCGGCCACTCCGCCCTGGATGCTGCGCTGCGCGATGTCGGACAACCCGCCGCCGCCGGCGATCGGCACCGCCACTCGAACCCGCGGCTCGATGCCGGCCACCATCGAGCTCATGATGCCGCCCAGCGAGCCGCCGACCATGTCGATGTCGGCGTCGCCGCCCACGTCCACCTTGCCGTCGCCGTCGAAGTCCCCGGCCAGCCCCGGCGCGTTCTTCTTCGCCGGATCCCACTTCCAGGTCTTCGTGCCGTCCCAGCTGCGCAGGATCTGGATGAGCCGCATGTAGTCCACCGTCGACTGGCGGACCATGTCGCGGGTGTGGAAGGCGTAGGCGGTCCAGTAGTCGGCGCCCGAATCCGCCTGCCCGTCGCCGTTCTGGTCGAAGGCCCGTCCGTCGA
The DNA here is from genome assembly GCA_037442205.1 of Myxococcales bacterium. Taxonomy (GTDB): domain Bacteria; phylum Myxococcota; class Myxococcia; order Myxococcales; family UBA5297; genus JBBIQS01. The sequence continues at coordinate 30,334 of JBBIQS010000042.1, read as the reverse complement.
GGAGGGCCTTGATCGTCTTCTCGATGTTGTTGGTCCGCCCCAGCGCCAGCACCATGTCCCTCGCGTTGGCGTCGACGGACACCCCGTGGCTGGGGCACTCCATCCCCAGCGTGGCGATGCCGTGGCGGGCGAAGAAGCCGCCGAAGCTGATCGGGTCCATCTTGCTGCCGGTGTAGCCGTGCCCCAGGATGACCAGCGGGGCCGGGGCGTCGGGATTCCGCTTGTACTGGCGCTTGGGGATGGTCATCCAGAAGCTGACCTTCTCGGACCGGACGAAGGCATCGCCGGTCAGCGGATTCACCTGCCACACCTGCTCGCCCAACGGCAGCAGGGCCTTGGGTTTGACCGACTCGTCCCAGCGCGGAAAGAACTGCGGGCTCTGGAAGGTGCCGAAGACCTCGTAGTCCACGAAGTTGTGGCTCTCGACGATGGCCTTGGCCCGGCCGGCGTCGTTGCCCATCAGGCTGGTCAAGACCGGCCTCATCGCATTGATGAACTCGGCCGAGGGGAGGACCTTGAGGTTGCCCTCGCCCTTGTCCTTGGCGTCGAGCCAGTCGATGTCGGTCGGGAAGTCCCCGGCCAGCTTGGCGATGGCGCTGTCCTTGGGGAGGGTGCTGACACCATAGAGCCCGTCGCGGATGGCGCGGAAGTCGCGGGTGATGCTCTGGGTGGTGAAGGCCCAGGTAAAGGAAACGTCATCCAGCGACAGCGGCAGCTTGTGGAGGCAGCCCTCGAGCGGGGCCAGCGCCGCGTTCTGCTGCACGTGGTTGATGTACTTGAACGGCGAGCGCACCGGCCGGCCGTCCTCGTCGAGCAGGCGGCGGGTGAGCACCACCGCGTAGGTGGTCTCCTCGCGCAGCGGCACCACCGGCCGCATGATCAGGGTGTTGGTCTCGCGCTCGTAGAAGGTGAGCAGGTCGTCCAGGGTGCCGTCCCGGTGGCGGGTGTTGGGATGGTCGAGGACGCCGTCCATGTCGGTGTCCTCGCCCGGGTCGAGCTTCCCGTTGTGGTTCAGGTCCTCCTCCACCTGCTCGAAGAGAAGGGTGTCGGTCCGGCCACGCGGATCGTTGGGGTAGTACTTGTCGAAGTCCTCGATGGTGTACGGGAAGTTGCCGGCGCCCATGTCCAGCGCCACCGGCTGGCAGAACTCCGGCGAGTCCGGGCTGACGTCGATCACGTAGACCGCGTCGTTGCTGAAGTCGTAGTTGTCGCGGTGGCGCTGGAAGATCACCTCCGGGTCGAGCGGCTTGTCGAAGCCGACGCTGATGGCGCCGAAGGTGCTCCAGCCGTCGAGCTTGTCGAGCTCCTGGCGGGTGGTCCGCTCCCACTGGTTGTTGGCCACCATGCTGGCGTTGACGCGACGGCCGGTGGGCGAGCCCGGGTCGTAGCGGGTGGCGATGTCGTTGGGCAGCGGGATTTCCGGCAGCGGCTTGTGGAAGACGTCGAACTTGACCTGGGCCCCGGTGCCCGGGGCCGCCAGACGCAGCCCCTCGGGCTCGGAGGCGGTGCATGAGGCCACCGCCAGCGCGGCCAGGGCGATTGGCAGGCTGAGCGAGATGTTCTTCATGGTTTTCCCCTCTAGAAGTTGAAGGCCAGCCGCAGGTTTCCGGCGGCGATCGGCGGGAGCGTGTTGCCGGAGGCATCGGCGAAGGCGCTGCCCGGGACCAGCCAGCCCGCCTCGAGGGTGACCGCCAGCTGCACGCCGTCGGTGACCCGGTAGCGGCCCTGGGCGCCCACGTCGAGCTCGGTGCCCAAATAGCCGCCGGGCGAGCCGTTCAGTGAGTTGCGGATCTCGCCGCCGGCCAGGCGGGTGTTGAAGGGATCGGTGAGGCGAGCGGTGGTCCAGGCGAACAGCGGTCCGCCGTAGACGTCGAGGGCCGGGCTGACCGCGTAGCGCACGCGCGGGTTGAGGTAGCTGGCGCCGCTGATCCCGCCGCGGCTGGGCAGCAGCTGGACACCGTCCTGGGGCACGCCGGAGATTTCGGGGTCGATGGCGCGGGCGGCGGTGCGGGCGGTCTGGTAGGCCATCACCTCGGAGAACAGCACCACGCCGACGTGGTAGTTGGGGTCGAAGCGGAAGGCCTGCAGCTTGTCGTCGTAGGGGTTCTGGTCGCCGGAGGCGTAGCCGGCGTCGAGCAGCCCCTCGAGCGAGTCGACTCGGTAGCCGGCCTTGATCGCGGCGCCCAGCTGCTGGATCGCGGACTGGGGAGCGATGTCGGTGCGGGCCATGCTGCTGGTGCCGGTGATCAGGGCCGCCTCGCCCGCCAGCCGGAAGGTGCCGTCGCCCAGCTTCCACTGCCAGTTGCCGGCGACGTCGGCGACGTAGGCGTCGGTGGCGCGCCAGCTGTCGTCGAAGGCGTGGCCGGCGGGGCGCTGGTGGCGGTAGACGGCGTAGACGCCGACGCTGTGCTCGTCGTCCTGCTTGAAGCGCAGAGCGAAGACCCCCTGCAGCGCCCGGTCGCCCAAGGCGTACTCGGCGGTGTTGTCGCGGTCGATCAGGTCGACGGCGATCGCCGGCTCGAGGGCGCGCCAGTTGCCGCCGAGGGAGAAGAACGGCCGGCCGGCGACGATGCCGCGCCAGACCAGCGAGCCGTAGCGGCTCTGGCCGAACTCGCCGGGGGCGGCGTCCTTCATCCCGCCGTTGGCGACGATCCCCAGGCCCCACTGGCTGGCCTGCTTGCCGACGCGGGCCAGCCAGGTGTCGCCGCGATAGGCCAGGTAGGCCTCGCGCAGCTCGAACAGCTTGAGGTCGGGGTGGCTGGTCTCGCCCAGGGCCACCTCGGCGCCGGGCATGTCGCTGATGGCGCCGTCGGCGAAGTCGAGGTCGGCCTTGACCGTCAGCCGCTGAAAGCGGACCAGCGGCTCGAGGCGGACGCGGGTGTCGAAGGGGTTGGGGCGCACCGACGAGCTGGCGGAGTCGATGGCGAAGGACTGCATGGCCAGCGCGTTGACGCGCAGCCCGCCCTCGAGGGCCAGCTCGAGGTCGTCGCCGGCGAAGGTGGCGCGGAGGCGGCCCTGCTCCGGGTGGCCGGCGACAGGCGCGGCCTTCGCGGGCTCGGCAGCGGGAGCAGCGGGAGCGGCGGCGACCGGAGCGGCTGCGGCGGCAGGCTCGGCGGGGGCGGCGACAGCAGAAGCCGCGGGAGCCGAAGCGCCGGCAGGCTCGGCGGGAGCAGCCGCGGGAGCAGCGGCCGGCTCAGGAGCGGGGGCGGTGGCGGCCTGGGGCGCCGGAGACGCGGCGGCGGCGGGCTCCTCGGCCAGCGCCGGTGCGGCAAGGAAGTTGGCGCAGGCCGCCGCCAACAAGGACAGGGAGAATCGCCTCATGAGAAGGCCTCCTGGGTGGTGAGAAGGGTGCTGCCGAAAGTCGAGAGTCGGCGTGGCCCCGTTGACTGCGCCCCGCGCGGAAGGAAGTAATGAGCCGAGTCCGCCGGAAGGCTCGGCACAGGTCCGCCGCCGATTGCCGAGCGGAGCCGACTTTTTACCGTGGTCCGCCGAGCGCTGTCCACGGCGCCCGGCAGGCGATGACTCGAAATCCGAGCTCGCCTCGGGCGATGGCCACCTGCCTGAGTCGGAGAGTGGCTCGCCGCCTTCATCTCAGGCCGCAGGAGGTGCTAGGTTCGCACAACCCGAACCGACGAGGTCTAGACCATGCGGCGCTCCCTCCTGCTCATGCTCTCGCTCTTGGGAATCTCCTGCGCGCACGCGCCGCCGGCGCCGATCACCCCGCTGGCCGACACCTGCAACGAGCTGGCCCGCAAGCTCGACAAGACCTCGAACCTGGGCGAGGCGGACAAGCGCAAGCTGGTGGAGCAGCTGGCGAGCTCACCGTTCACCTGGAAGCTGCGGCTGCTGTCGCTGAGCGATCAGACCAACCCCCAGGACATGAACCCGCCGGTGATGGCGGACATGGAGTGCGCCGACCGCCCGCGCGACGCCAACGACGGCATGCGCTACCTGTTCACCGTCTACTTCGACGGCCAGTTCCAGTCCCAGTTCGCCGAGATGTCTCGGGGCACGCTCCTCGAGGTCCAGGGCAACCTGAGCAGCTACGAGGGCCGCAACGCCTTCGCCGCCAAGGGCAAGACCTTCAAGAAGGGGCAGTAGGCCGGCCGCTTCCAGCTCGAGCGGATTCTCGAGCGCCGGGCCGGAGATGGCCGGCGCTCTCCTTTTTGTGCACAGCATCGACCGGGTCTATCCCGGGGATAGCCAGGCCCTATCCCGAGGGCCGCCCGGGCCTATCCCGGGGATAGACAGCTCCTATCCCGTGGACCGACCGGGTCTATCCCGGGGATAGGAGGCTTCTATCCCGAGGACCGACTGGGTGTATCCCGGGGATAGGCGGCTCCTATCCCGAGGACCGACCGGATCTATCCCAGGGATAGGCGGCTCCTATCCCAAGGACCGACCGGGTCTATCCCGAGGATAGGCCGGTCCTATCGGAAGAACCGACGGCTCGGGACAGGGACAGGCGCCGGGACTCCGACAGATTCTCGCTGTGATTTCGTTGGTTTGCACTGCCATCGGCGAGCATGCAGGTCCCGCTTGGGGCCGCCGGACAAGCCTCAAGGGCCGAAGACGGCCGTCAGCCGCGCGCTTGATCTCGCCCCTACCCTCCCATTAGCTTCCCCAGCCCATGAACCGGATCCACTCGACCTCCCTCCTCGCCGCTCTCCTGCTCCCCAGCCTGGCGGCCGCCCAGAACGCCAAGCCCGCGCCCGCCGCCGCCGAGGCCAAGACCTTCGCCGACAAGGCCAACGCCGACCTGAAGCAGCTCTGGACCCGGCAGCAGACCGCCGAGTGGGTCAAGTCGACCTACATCACCGACGACACCGAGCGGCTGGCCGCCACCGCCAACGAGGAGGTGATGGCCTACCTGAGCAACGCCATCAAGGAGTCGATCCGCTTCGACCAGGTGAAGGACCTCGATCCCGACACCAGGCGGATGCTCTACCTGCTGCGAGTCAGCAGCCCGCTGCCGGCGCCGGGCGACCCCAAGAAGCGCGCCGAGCTGGCGGCGCTGGCGGCCAAGCTCGAGGGGCTGTACGGCAAGGGCAAGTGGTGCGGCAAGGACGGCAAGCAGAAGTGCCGCGACCTGCTCTCCCTCGAGGAGACGATGGCCAAGAGCCGCCGCTGGGACGAGCTGCTCGACGCCTGGACCGGCTGGCACACCATCTCCCCGCCGATGCGGCCGCTCTACGAGCGCCTGGCCGAGCTCTCCAACGAGGGCGCCCGCGAGATCGGCTCTCCCGATCTGGGCGAGCTGTGGCGCTCCGGCTACGACATGACCCCGGCCGAGTTCGAGGCCGAGACCGACCGGCTGTGGAACCAGCTGCGGCCGCTCTACGAGCAGCTGCACTGCTACGTGCGCGCCAAGCTCGGCCACCTCTACGGCAAGGAGAAGGTCCCGCCCACCGGCCCGATCCCGGCGCACCTGCTGGGCAACATGTGGGCCCAGGAGTGGGGAAACATCTATCCCCAGGTCGAGCCCTATCCCGCCAAGAGCAAGCTCGACGTCGAGGGCGCGCTCAAGGCCAAGAAGTACACGCCGCTGCAGATGGTGAAGCTGGGCGAGAGCTTCTTCACCTCGCTGGGCATGGATCCGCTGCCGGCGACCTTCTTCGAGCGCTCGATGTTCTCCAAGCCGGCCGACCGCGAGGTGGTCTGCCACGCCAGCGCCTGGGACGTCACCTACGACAACGACCTGCGCATCAAGATGTGCATCCGGATCAACGAGGAGGATCTGATCACCATCCACCACGAGCTGGGGCACAACTATTACTTCCACGCCTACTACCAGCTGCCGGTGCTCTTCCAGTCAGGAGCCAACGACGGCTTCCACGAGGCCATCGGCGACGCGCTGGCGCTGTCGGTCACTCCTGCTTATCTGAAGAAGCTTGGGCTGGTGGAGGGCATCCCCTCCAATCCCAAGGAACTGATCGACGTCCAGCTCAAGGAGGCCCTCGACAAGATCGCCTTCCTGCCTTTCGGCCTGCTGATCGACAAGTGGCGCTGGCAGGTGTTCTCGGGGAAGGTGGCGCCCAAGGACTACAACGCCGCCTGGTGGGCGCTGCGCAAGCAGTACCAGGGCGTGGCGCCGCCGGTGGAGCGCAGCGAGGCCGACTTCGATCCCGGCGCCAAGTACCACGTGCCGGCCAACGTCCCCTACACCCGCTACTTCCTGGCGCGCATCCTCCAGTTCCAGTTCCACCGCGCGCTGTGCCAGGCGGCCGGCTTCAAGGGCCCGCTGCACGAGTGCTCGATCTACGGGAACAAGGAGGCGGGCAAGAAGCTGCAGGCGATGCTGGCGATGGGCGCCTCCAAGCCCTGGCCCGACGCCCTCGAGGCGCTGACCGGCCAGCGGCAGATGGACGCCACCGCGGTCCTCGACTACTTCGCCCCGCTGCAGAAGTTCCTCGCCGAGGCCAACAAGGGCCAGCAGTGTGGGTGGTAGGGAGTCTGTTCAGCCCACCCGCCGCCAAGCACCACCACCGCCGGATCGAGCTCCGGCGGTAGCAAGCACCAGCCGAGAAAGGCCTCGCCAGCGCGTCGAGCGCCTACAGAGCGGGATTGGACCCGCGTTCGTTCTCTCGGCGCCGGGCTACGCTCGCCGTCACTCGTAAATCTTCTCCCCCTCGAATCCGGCGCCGGCGGCGTCCTTCTCGACGTCCCGGCCCCTGGTCTCCTTCTCGCTGAACAGCTCGTGCTGGATGACCAGGTCCATGATCTCGTTGGTGCCGGTCCAGATGGTGATCAGCCGGATGTCGCGCAGCATCCGCTCCACCGGGAAGACGTCGGTGTAGCCGATTCCGCCGAGCACCTGCATCGCGTGGTTGACCACCTCCCAGGCGACGTCGGTGGCGAACTTCTTCGACTCGCTCACCATGCGCCGCACCCGGCCGGCGTCGGCGCCCGAATCCACCGCGCGTGCAGTCGCGTAGACCAGCGCCCGGGCGGCGTCGAGCTTGGTGATGCTGTCAGCGATCTTGAAGCTCACCGCCTGGTAATCCTTGATCTTCTTCCCGAACGCCTTGCGCTTGGTCGAGTAGCGCTTGGCCACCTCGAGCGCCGCCTTGCCCATCCCGATGGCGCCGGCGGCGGTGGTCAGCCGCTCGGGGATCATCATTCGATAGAAGATGTCGGAGGCGCCGTTCTCCCGGCCGACCAGGTTCTCCGCCGGGACCTTGGCGTCCTTGAAGACCACCCGACCGGCCCCGCCGCCGCGAGTTCCCATCAGCCCATACAGCCGCTCGACCTTCACCCCGGGGCCGCGATCCACCAGGAAGGCGCTGAGCGACTCATGCGGCTTTCCCGAGGGATTGGTCTTGGCGTAGACGAGGAAATAGTCGGCGCCCTCGGCCCCGACGATGAATCGCTTCTGGCCGTTGAGCACATAGTGGTCGCCGGATTTGGTGGCGGTGGTGGTGGCGCCGAAGAAGTCGGAGCCGCCGCGCGGCTCGGTGAGCCCCTCGGCACAGACCAGCTTCCCCGCCACCGTGGGCGCGAGGTAGCGCTCCTTCTGCCGGTCGGTGCCAAAGGTGTGGATGGCCTCGCCGATGATCGTGGGCAGCGAGTAGAGGCAACTCAGCGACGAGCCGAGGACGCCGATCTCCTCCAGGGCCACCACCTCGTCCGCCCAGCGCAGCCCGCGCGCGCCCCACCGCGGATCGAACCGCAGCCCGAGCAGCCGCGCCGTGGCCGCCGCGTCGAGGAAATGGCGCGGAAAGACGATCTTGCCGGCATCCATGTCCAGAATGAGCTGGGGGTCGATGCTCTCGGCGAACTGCCGCGCCTCGGCGCCCAACGCCTGCTGGGATTCGGTGAGCATGAAGTCGAACATGGAGCCTCCGGAGGTGCCGCGGTCAGGGGCCTCTCTCTTACTCCGGCTCGGACGGACGTTCCATCGACCCGGGGCGCAGGAGCGGAAGATCCGGGCTAAGCTGCCGCGCCGTGGCCACCCTCGTGATCGTCTTCGGCATCGCTGCCATCATCTACTTGGCGCTCGTGCTCTCGCTGCGGGCGCTGCTCTCCACCGGGGTTCCGGTGCGGGCGACGCCCGAGGAGTCGGTGGCGTCGGCGCTCGACCTGCTCGAGCTCAAGCCGGGAGAGCGGCTGGTCGACCTGGGATGCGGCTTCGGCCGGGTCCTCAAGGCGGCGCGGAGGCGGGCGCAGGTCGAGGTCACCGGCATCGAGCTCAATCCGACGGTGGCGATGTGGGCCTGGTTGCGCTTTCTCGCCGACCGTATGGTCCACGTGCGCATCGGCGACTTCCGCAAGCGCCCGCTTCCCAAGGCCGATGCGGTCTTCTGCTACCTGCTCCCCAAGGCCTTGAAGACCGTCACGCCCAAGCTCGAGGCCGAGCTGCCGCCGGGAACCCGGGTGGTGGCGATCGACTTCCCGATCCCCGGCTGGAAGGAGCTCGCGCTGCGCGAGACCGGGCCGCTGCGTCAGCCGGTGCGCCTCTATGTCGTCGGGCGGCACATGCCCGATCCAGTCAGCAACACGCATCCGAGCACTTGAGCCAGGGCTCCGGAGCACTCGACCAGGCACTGGGGTAGGCGCGATCGAGGGCTGCTGGCGGCGGCCCCAGCCGCCAGCGGGCTCAATTGAGTCACTGGGCCGGCCCGCCGGTGCCGATGAACTGGAGGATCTGCTGGCAGCCGACGTCTTCCGAGGCACCACCGTCGGGGGTCGTGGCAGTCAGGTCCTGGGTCAGGATTTCTCCAACGATCCGCCGCCGGCCCCCGGAGTTCGTGACTGCGGCCTCGACGATGATCTGCAGGTCGAGCAGCCGGGGATCGCCCAGGCGCGCCTGCCGCTGGACTCGCGACAGCCCATAGAGCGTGGCCACCGTGCTGCCGTCCGAGGCGGGGATGCTGACGGTGGCGGGCAGGTCAAAGGTGGTCTGGTTGACCGGGTCAACCAGTCCAAAGCTGGCGCGGTTGTCGCCGGGGGTCTGAGTGATCAGCAGAGTAGGTGGGACGATCGGCGCGGTGAACGAGCAGGCGCCGACGGCATTGGTGTAGTCCATGCTGAAGGAGTCGGCGATTCCCGGGCAGTTGCCATCGCAGTTTGCCGGCGCGCTGTGCCCGCACCCGCCGAGCAGCACGGCGATCCCGAGCCCGAACGCGACGCTCGCCCGCATGGCCTCCCCCTCGAACGCCCTGGCAGCTATTGGCGCCCTTGCCAATCTGCCCTCCTGCGCTTCGTGGGCACCAGCGCCCGCATCAGGGCAGTCGGCATGACAAGGGCCTGCTCCCTCGCTCAGGAAGCAGGCCCTCGTTTGGCACCGAGGCTCTGGCTTCGCTAGTTCTTGCCGCGCTGCATCTGCTTGCCCATCTCCTCCATCGCCTTGCCCAGGTCGGTGCCGCTCTTCTCGAGCTCGCGGCTCCATTGGGCGGCGTCGCGCTCCAGATGAGACATGCTGCGGGCGGCGTTGAAGCTCCACACCGCCAACGCCAGGCCTAGAAGGCCGATGACTCCGAAGACGATGAAGGTCTTCTGTCGCTCCGTCTGGTGCAGGGCGATGACGGCCAGGGCGGCGATGTAGAGCGCATAGAGCGAGGGGACAACCGAGACGATCGGCAGCCAGCTCACCACCTGGGCGGCTGGGAGGAAGACCGCCGAATAGCCGGCAATGCGCGCCGAAGTCTCGTAGTTGGCCTTGCCACCGAGGATCAGCACGATCACGTGGAGCAGGCCGCCTCCGAGGAACATCCCCAGCGCTGCGGCGATGGGCCACAACAGCAGCCGCGAGAAGACGTTCCCCCACCCCGGGAAGAACATGAAGATCGCGTCGAGGTGGAGGATGCCCACCACCGTCCCGACCACCCCCGCCACCGCGCCCATGGCCACCGCGAAGATCAGCGGCTTCTCGTAGCCTTTCTCCTCGCGAATGGAATCGAAGAAGGCCGCCGGTTTCATCGCCACCGCCATCGCGGTCTTGATCAGCTCGGTGACGTCGATCTTCGGCATCGCGGGGCCTGCCGGCGGCTGGGACTGCGGCGACTCTCCACCGTTCTGCACCGGTTCATTTGCAGACATGATTCCCTCCTTCGAAATGGTGACGCGGTGTAGCACGACGATCGCCGAAGCGGCAAAAGCGGGCACCCGTGTTTGGCGCGACCGTCAAACGGGCGAAGGATCCACGGTGCCGGTCACCAGCGCCGGCACGGGCAGCGGTTAGTAGTTGGCGCAGGCCCCGCCGATCTCGGCGCGGCAGCGCCGGCCGGCGGTGACCGTGCTTGGCGAGGCCGTGGAGCAGCCCGGGCAGAAGAGCTTCACCGTGCCGTTGGGCTGGGCAGTGACCGCGCCGTTGAGCTGCAGGCAGCCGGACTGCTGGCAGACCATGAGGATTCCGCCGCCGCCGCCGGGCGCTCCCGAGCCATTGCTGCTGCACTGCCCGGTGCAGGGCGCTGAATCGGAGGGGGCGCCGTTGGCGTCGGAGGAGGTGCCTCCCGCCAATCCGTCGGCGGTGATGGTTCCAGTCGCTCCCACCGAAATCGATCCGCTGGCGCGGAGCACCAACCGGCCGCCGCCGGCCCCGCCGCTGCCTCCTCCGTAGTACGCCGTGATCCAGTTCGGACAGCTCTGGCTGCGGTTGGTGCCGTTGCCGCCACCGCCGCTGCCGAGGAAGATCTCCTGTCCGGCGCTGAGGTCTCCGCTGGCGACGATGCCGTACCCGCCCTGGTTGCCGGTGGCACCGCCCAGCGCTCCGCCCCCCGTCCCGCCGGTGGAAGTGGACCCGTTGAAGCTCGAGCCACTCGCGCCACCCCGTTTGCCCAAACCAGGATTGCCCCACGGGCTGCTGGAGGTGCATCCCCAGCTGCCAGGATTGCCGGCGCCGGCCCCGCCTCCACCGCCGCCCCAGCCGGCGCCGTCGGCAGTCAGGGACCCGAGCACCACCACGCTCTGCGCGCGAATCTCGAGGGAGCCGCCGTTGCCCGAGGCATCCACCGGCACCGGGCCGACCTCGACTCCGGCCGGGACGGTGAACGTGCCGATGCGCAGGTGGACTCCCTTGAGCTCCAGCCGACTGTAATAGATGGAACCGCCCTGCACCCAGCCGTCGCCCACCGCCGGGGTGTAGTTGGCGTTGCGGTGATCGAAGTGATCGCAGCCCTGGGAGATGTCGTCGATGGTGCCGTTGCAGTCGTTGTCGATGAAATCGCAGGCTTCGGTGGCGCCGGGATAGACCGCCGGAGCGCGGTCGTCGCAATCGCCGCCGGGGAAGGGGAAGCCGACCCCGCCCTCGGGCGCGTAGCCATCGCCGTCCTGGTCGGCGTGGTTCGGGCAGAGGCGATCGCCGGGAGAGGCGGCGGAGGCCCAGCCGGCCGGCTCCGGTGCGCAGTCCTCGTCGACGCCGTTCTCGCAGATCTCGACCGCGTAGGGATGGACCCGCGAGTTGTGGTCGTCGCAGTCGCCCCCGGGCAGCGGCCCGCCTGCGGCGACCGCATAGCCATCGCCATCCTGGTCGGCCCAGTCGCAGCGAAGGTCGGAACCGTTGCAGTCCTGGTCGATGCCGTCGCCGCAGATCTCGCGGGCACCGGGGTAGACGAACCGGTTGTGGTCGTCGCAGTCGCCACCCGGCAGAGGCCCGCCGGCCTCCACCGCGTAGCCGTCGCCATCCTCGTCGGCCAGGGCGCAGGGCAGGTCCTTGCCGTCGCAGTCCTCGTCGATCCCGTTGCCGCAGATTTCCTTGGCGCGCGGATTGATCAAGGGCGAGTGGTCGTTGCAGTCGCCGCCGGCGGGGGTGAAGCCGTCCTGGTCCTGATCGAGGGTGTCGCAGCTCTGGTCGGCGCCCGAGCAGTCCTGATCGATGCCGTCGCCGCAGACCTCGACCGCCCCGGGGTGGGTCAGCGGATCCTGGTCGTTGCAGTCGCCCTTTCGCGGCGTATAGCCATCGTGGTCAGCGTCGACGTCGGCGCAGTCCAAATCCTTGCCGTCGCAATCCTGATCGATTCCGTCGCCGCAGATCTCGACCGCGTGGGGATGGACCAGGAAGTTGGAGTCGTCGCAGTCGAGCAGGTTGCCGGCGGCATCCTTCACCGGGTAGCCGTCGCCGTCCTGGTCGGTGGCACTGCAGTCGGCGTCCTTGCCGTCGCAATCCTGGTCGATGCCGTCGCCGCAGATCTCCTTGGCGCCGGGGTGGACGCTGGCCTTGGTGTCGTCGCAGTCGCCACCGGCGGGGGTGTAGCCGTCGCCGTCGCCATCCACCAGCAGCTCGCTCTGGGCCGCCTGCGGAGCCAGGGTGAAGTCGGCGCAGCCTGCGGCAAAAAGCGCCAGAGCAGCCGTCAGAGTCGCGCGCATCGTCGGCATCCCTTTCGACCGCTCGGTTCGCTCGAGGGCGATGGCCGCCCCGCGACCGATGCAGCGACGATAGAAGAAGCGGCGCCCTATTCTCAAGACGTTGCCCATTCGCCGATCGATCGCGGCAACCGCCTGAACCGGCTCGGGGTTCTGGCTCGCCATCGGCGCGGCAGGATTGCGCGCCGCCTGCGCCCGTAAGACCATCTGCCATCCGAGGTGCCCTTGGCCAACGTCCTGGTGCGTGCGTCCTCGGGCCTTGCCGAGCCCGGGCGCCAGGAGATCTGGGCGGTGGGCGCCGATTTCATCGCCGTCCGCCGGTAGCTGACACGCCGACCTGTCCAGCGAGAGGGCGAACTCGGTCCGGGAAATTGGACCGCCCGCCGGCGCCGGCCTATCGTCTGCAGTCGCTGGATACTCCGGAGGAGGGTCCCATTCGCTGGCTGCCCGTCGTCCTCGCGCTGAGCGCCCTGGCCCTCTCCGGCTGCGGCCCGGCGCACTCGGTCCGCCCGCTGGGAAGTGGCCGCAACGCCTTCGACTTCTCGATGGGCGGGCCGATGGCCCACCTCGGCGGCTTCGGCGGCCCGATGCCCACCGCCCAGCTCGGCTACACCCGCGGGCTGACCGACACCACCGACGCCTTCGCCCGGCTGCAGCTGACCTCGGCCCTGTTCGGCATCTTCGCCGCCGAGGCCGGCGCCAGCCACCAGCTGTTCAGCCAGCAGGGATGGCTGCCCGCGCTCTCGCTCTCGCTCGACGCCTCGCTGACCGCGGGGCTGGGCGCCGGAAACGCGGTCTTGGTGCCTGCGGGCGGATTGGTCGCCAGCTGGCTGCCGTGGGATCCACTTTTGCTCTACCTGGGGGCGAGCGCCGGGGCCAGCGTGTCGATGATCGGCGAGGCGCGCTGGGGCGGCCATTTCGCGCCCTATTTCGGCTTCTATTTCCTGCCCGGCGGCAGCAACTGGGCGATCGGCTCCGAGCTGCGCTGGTACGCGCCCACCCGGGCCAACACCTATCTCACCGTGCCGTGGATCGGGGTCGGCAAATGGGGAGCGCTGGCGCCGATCTTCGTCGTCTCGCGCAGCTTCGGAGGTGGGCCGTGAAGCGGCTGGCGGCAGCGGGATTGATTGGCGCGGCGCTGGCGTGCATCTCGCTCGATCCGGTCCTCTTCGCGCCCACCAGGGTCTCCGAGTATTCGTTCCCCCAGGACGACGCGGTCTCCACCCGCGAGCTGGTGCAGCTGACATCCGAGGACGGGGTGCGCTTGTGGGCGCTCTGGCTGCCGAGGGCACCCGGGCCGCAGCTGCATCGGGCCAGCTCCATCCTCTATTGCCACGGCAATGGCGACAACCTGGACGTCTATTACTGGCGGGTGAAGCAGCTGCGCGACCTGGGCTTCAACGTGCTGATGTTCGACTACCGGGGCTACGGCGCCAGCGAGGGCACTCCCAGCGAGCAGGGGCTCTACGCCGACGCCCGCGCGGCGCTGGCCGAGCTGCGCCGGCGCGATCCGACCGGTCCCTACGTCTATTACGGCTGGTCGCTGGGGAGCGCCGTCTGCACCCAGCTGGCGCTGGAGCAGCCGCCGCAGGTGCTGCACCTCGATTCGCCCTTCCCCAGTGTCGAGCGGCTGGTCAACGACAATTCGGATCTGCCGCTGGCTTCGTCCACGGTCTCGCACTGGCGCTTCGACAACCTCTCCAAGATCGGGAAGATCGCCGCGCCGGTGCAGATCTTCCACGGCGACGCCGACCATACGCTGCAGGTCGACTACGGCAAGGACCTCTACCAGCTGGCGCAGGACCCGAAGCAGCTGTGGATCATCCCCGGCGCCGGCCACGAGGCGATTCCCGGCACCCCCGGCTTCTCCGATTGCCTGGTGAGGTTCCTGGACGATCCGGCCTCGGCGCCGGCCTGCCCGTAGTACGAATCCGCAGCCTCAGGCGTGCCCGGCGAGCGGCTTGAGCTTGATCCGCCCGATGGGAAGGATCTCGTGGCCCAACTGCTCCTCCAGCACCTCGGCCATCGCCAGGTAGATGGCGCTGGCGCCGCAGACGATCCCCTCCCAGCCGGCGATTCTCCCGACCACCGCCGAGCCGGAGAAGTCGCGCGCCGCCAGCAGCACGAACAGCACCACCAGCGAGCCGAAGACGAACTGGACCGCCCGGTTGGCGCGCAGCGTGCCCAGGAACATGAAGGCGGTGAAGATGCCCCACATCAGCAGGTACCAGCCCATGTAGCCCTGGGGCGTCTGATCCATCCACCCGACCTTGGGGCCCACCAGCAGCACCGCCAGCGAGATCCAGAAGAAGCCGTAGGAGGCGAACGCCGTCAGCCCGAAGGTGTTTCCCCTCTTGTATTCCAGGATTCCGGCGATGACCTGGGCCAGCCCGCCGTAGCACAGGCCCATCGAAAGGATCATCGCCGAGATCGGGAAAAAGCCGGCGTTGTGGATGTTCAGCAATACCGTGGTCATCCCGAAACCCATCAGTCCCAGCGGCGCCGGGTTGGCGGTCTTCTCCATGCTCAGGTTCCCCAGACAACGCTGTGCACTGATGAGCAGGCGCGGCAGCCCGCTCGTTCGCCGGACGATTTGGCGGAATGGCGCCGGGCGCCCTGCCACGGGCTCGGGCTCGGACCGGTGCCGGCGGAGCGCGGCCGCGAACGGGCCCGAGTTGATCACTCGGTCTTGACCAACTCCCAGCGCCGGGACGGCTCGTCGTGGCGAATCAGGTAGAGCTTGCCGTCGTCGCACCGAAGCTTGAAGTAGCGGTGGTCGGGCCCCAGCCATCGGTCGATCACCTCGACCACCGCCAGCTGACGGGAGCCGAAGGCCAGCCGGCGCGGCGTCTCCTCGCCGCGATACCCGGCGTAGCAGTCGACGAGCAGATCCATCGCTGGGCTCCAGCGCCGAGCCAACCGCATTCGACTGCCTCAATGTTGCGTGCGCGCTCCCGAGCGTCGCAATCGAAGCCGGAGGCCGAGCCGAGCGCCGCGGTGCCATCCGTTCCAGCGGCAGAGCGAGCGCCGGACCCAGAGCTGCACCGGCGGGCCACCGCCAGCGCGATGCCTACTCTTGGCACCACAGCGCAAACAGATTTCCGTCCGGGTCCTTCAGCTGGGCGAAATACCCGGCGGTCTTGGTGATGATCTTCTTGCCGTGGACGACGCTGCCGCCCAGACGCTGAGCCTTCTCCAGCGCAGCGGGAATGCTGTCGACGGCGAAGTAGAGGACCGAGCTCGCCTGTCCGGCCTGCGAGCCTTCCCCCTTCTTGACGAACCCGCCTCCGACGCCATCCGCTCCGGTCACGATCGCCCAGTAGCCTGGACGATAGTCGTCGAATGGCTCGAACTTCCAGCCCAAGAGCTGGCCATAGAAGCTCTTCGCTCGCTCGAAATCAGAGACCGCAATCTCGAACCAGACCACGTTTCCAGAATCGTGCGTCGCCATTCTCTTCCTCCAAGGTCACTTGGCCTTCGCCGCGTGGTTTGTGCCGCTCTTTCGAAGCAAGTCACTGACAGCCTATCGCCAGGCTATGGACGCTCGGGAGCCGTCGAGAAGGCCAGGCGCCTTGGCGATCATACCTCCGAGGAGAACGCACGCCGGGGTGCGGGGCGAGCGGCTCGAAGTCCGCCGCGGCCGGACTGCGGCGAAGCTACGCCATGCTGATCCGGTCCCGGCCGCTGGAGCGCGACTTGCCGCCGCCCCCGCCGGCCATCTCCACCCGGTTGCCGCCTTCGGCCTGGGCCTTGCGCACCGCGTCGCTGGCGTCGCGCAGCAGCCCGCCGAAGCTGACCGCCCCGCCTTTGCCGTCGTAGCCGGCGATGCCCACCGAGACGGTGACCTTCTTTCCCTCGGCCTCCACCGCCCCCAGCCGCTCGACCAGCCGGCGCCCGACCCGGGTGGCGCCCTCCGCCGGCGTGTGCGGAGCGAAGACCAGCAGCTTGTCCTCGGCGAAGAGCACGCACAGGTCGACGTCGCGCACCGACTTCACCGCCTCGCTCAACAGCTGGCCCACCAGCTTGCCCACCGCCTTGGGGTCCATCCCGGCCACCTCCTCGCGGAAGCGGTCGATCGACACCAGCAGGAAGGAGAGCGGGTACTTGTAGCGGCGGCTGCGGCGCACCTCGAGGTTCAGCAGGCGCTTGAAGAAGTCGAAGTCCCCCTGCAGCTGCTCCGACCGCTGCCCGGCGCCGGGGATCTGGATGCGGCGGTCGATCTCTTGCTCCAGGCCGGCGCTCTCGTCGGTGAGCTCGCGCACCCGCAACATGGCCTGCACGATTCCCAGCACGTTGCCGCGCTTGATCGGCCCGACCAGGAATCCGTCGGCCCCGGCGGCGGCCGCCCGCTGGTCGCAGCTGTCGTCGGCGTCGGGCGAATAGACCAGCACCACCGGAAGCAGCGGCGAGACCTCGCGACACAGCTTGCACAGCGCCGCGGAATCGAGGCCGTCGGCGCCGCCGATCACCACCCGCACCTCGCTGTTGCGCAGCCGCTGGCCCACCGATTCCAGAGTGTCGGCGTGGCTCACCTCGAAGCCGGCCGACTCCAGGTATTTGCGCAACGCCGAGGCCAGCGCCGTCGACGGCTCCGCCACCAGGATGCGCACCTTGTCACTCGCCATGCGGCCTCCGGACGCGCTGCCACCTGGGCTCATGGTCAGACAGCATCGGGGCTTTTGACAACCCCGACGCTCGGGCCGCCGTCCCCGGCGACGGACGACCCGAGGCAAGTGCGCGCGGGGAGGGGCACGCGCCGGCGGCAACCTCCCGGTTTTCGCCGGCGCCACGCGGGCGGCCGGGGAGCACGCCGACGAGCGCCTGCTCAAGAAGCCTTCTCGGTCGCAGACCATTCGTCCGACCGCCCTGCTCACGCGCGCCTGGGAAGCTCGCGGCCCGTCGGTTGTTGGCTGCCGCGATGGAGAGCGATGCCCGAGGTCCCTCGTACAGCCGCGCGCGCCGGGCGTGGGAGGCGCTGCTGTCGCGCCTGTACGCCGGAGGCTGGCCGGCGGCTGGGCCCTGGGCCGATTGTGAAGTCCGGCGGGTCGAGCTGGCGCTCGCCGGCCTGCGCCTGCCTCCGGGGCTGGACGAGCTGCGGCTGGGCTTCGCCTCCGACCTCCACGCCGGGCCGACCACCTCCCCGCGCACCCTGGCGCGAGCCTTCGAGCTGCTGCGAGCCTTCGACCCCCACCTGCTGCTGCTGGGCGGCGACTACGTCCTGTTCGAGGCCGACTTCGCCGAGCGGATCGCGCCGCTGGTGGCCTCGATTCCAGCGCCGCTGGGGCGCTTCGCGGTGCTGGGAAACCACGACCGCTGGGCGGGGGCGGACCGGGTCGGCCGGGCGCTGCGCGGAGCCGGGGCCCGGGTACTGGTCAACGAGTGCCTGGAGGTGGCCCCCTCGCTCTCCATCGGCGGGCTCGACGACGCCTGGAGCGGGGCGCCCGATTACGCCGCGGCCTTCGCCAACCCCGGCGACCTGCACCTGCTGCTGATGCACAGCCCGGATCACCTTCCCCGCCTGCGCGGGCGGCGCTGGGCGCTGGCGCTGTGCGGGCACACCCACGGCGGGCACCTGGCGCTCCCGGGAGGAGTGCCCCTCTACGCCCCGTCGCCGCTGAGCCGGCGCTACCACTCCGGGGCCTTCGCCCTCGAGCAGGGGCCGCTGGTGGTCAGCCGCGGGGTGGGCAACGTCGAGCTGCCCTTCCGGGCCTTCGCGCCCCCGGACGTCGTCTGCGCGAGGCTGCTGCCGGCGGCCTGAGGATCAACCAGTCAGGCGAGCGCCGCCCCGGTCCAGGGCTCGAGCGAGGCCGGCTTCTCCGGGACCTCGCGCACCCGCGAGCGGACGCTGGCGAAGAACGGCAGGCTCTCCAAAGCCTCGACCAGCGCCTCGTTGGAAACCGCCTCGACGGCCAGGCTCAGGGAGCGGCCGCCGCCCCACATCTTCGCCGACAGGATCCGGTGGTGCTCCTCCAGCCGCTTGCACTGCTCCAGCGCCGGCAGGACCACCTTCTCCAGCAGATCCGCGTGCGCCACCACGTCCAGCGGCGCGTCGGGATCGGCAAACTCGATATCGACCAGGAAGAACATTGCGCGGGCCCCGGGCAAGAACCTGGGCCGCCGGCTGCGCTGGCGCCACCGCGCTCTCAGAGACAAGGAGGGGGAGCGCGTTTGACGCCCACGGGCCACCTCGGGCATGAATCCCTGCCAGGAGAGAGCTCGTGCAATCACCCACTCGGTTCGTCCTTCCCCTGGCGCTGCTGATGCTCCCCTCGCTCGCGCAGGCCGGGCAGCCGGCGGCCCGCAAAGCGAAGGTCGCCGTGCTCGACATCAAGGTGGTCGGCGCCGTCGATCCGCAGGAACTGCAGGGGTTGTCGGCGCTCATCGCCTCCGAGGCCTCGAAGGGCCCGGCGCGCGTGATCTCGGGCGCCGACCTCTCGGCGCTGCTCGGCTTCGACAGGCAGAAGAAGCTGCTCGGCTGCTCCGAGGGCAGCTGCCTGGCCGAGATCGGCGGCGCCCTCGGCGTCGACTACCTGCTCACCAGCGAGGTCTCGCGGGTCGGCAAGCTCTACCTGCTGTCGCTGACCCTGCTCGACGTGGCCCGCGCCCAGGCGCTGCAGCGGCTGACCCGTCGCGCCCAGAGCGCCGAGGCGTTGGTGGACGTGACCATCGAGGCCGTGGGCGCCATCCTGCGCGACGGACTCCCACCGACCTCCTCGGCCCCGGCGGTAGCGACCTCGCCCCAGCCGGAGCCCAGGCCGGCGGACGCGCCGGTGGCGGCTCCACCGGCGGCGGAGGCCAAGGCCGCTAAGGCGCCGATCGCGGAGGCGACGCCGCAGTTGGCAATCGAGGCCGGCGCGCCGACCAGCTCGCGCAAGAAGGTCGGCTACGCGCTGGACGGCGTCGGCGTCGCGCTGCTGGCGGCCGGCGGTGCCTTCGGCTACCTCGAGCTGCAGAGCTACAACGCCGCCAAGAAGATCATGGAAGACGCCAAGGCCGGCCAGGTCGTGTCCAAGGCTGACTTCGACTCCGCGCAGACCAAGGCCAAGCGCCTGGCCCTGGCCGCCGATGTCTCCTACGTCCTGGGAGCGGTTTGCGCCGGCTTCGGGCTCTACTACACCTTCTCCGGCGCGCCGGTGACCGTCGGTGCTGCCCCGACCGTCGGCGGCGGCGGACTGATCGTGGCGGGAGGGCTCTAGCCATGCGTCGGGCACTCTGCGGACTGCTGCTCCTCGGTCTGGCCGGCTGTGAGCTGGCGAAGAATCCCAACGACCTGAAGCTCGAGGGCGTGCGCTGCAACACCGAGGAAGAGCTGTGCGCCAAGGACGGCGGCAAGTGCGGGATGGTCACCGTCAAGGACGACTGCGGCGCCGCGGTCGAGGCCTGGTGCGGCGGCTGCGGCTCGGGAAAGCTGTGCGGCGGCAACGAGGGCAACGTCTGCGTGGGATCCCCTCTGACGGACGAGGTGACGCTGCTGGCCGGAACCGGCCCGGCCAACGCCTGGGCGGCCACCAGGAACGGAGCGGTCATTCGCTGGGACGGCAAGCGCTGGAGCCCGTCGACGGGTCTGGTCAATCCCAAGGCCCTCGCCGTGACCCTCGGCGGCGTCTTCGCCCTCCAGGGCACGGACATGGGCGGCACCATCCTCATGACTTTGTCCGGCCCTAATGGCAGCTGGAACTCCAGCCTGAATCCGACGCTGCAGCTGACCACGGAGAAGTTGGTCGACATCAGCGCCGCTGCCGATGGCCGGTCACTGCTGCTGCTTACCTCCCAGCGCATCGGAAGGCTTCCCGCGGGCTCCTCATCGCCGAGCGCCTGGGTATGGAACTCGATCGTCTTCAGCTCTCCGGGCGCCGGGTCCTACAAGCTGGCGCGGCGGGGCCAGGAGATATTGGCGATTACTCTGGATACCTCGGCGCTCAACGAAGCGCGGGTGAGCGCGTTTCCGGCCGACCCCTACAGCGACATTCTCGCTTTCTCGTTCCGCGCGACCTTGGGAGGGACCGACACCGTCCTCGGCGTCGCGGCCGACCCGGACGGCGGGGCCTGGGTGCTGTCGCAGACGACCGCCAGACTCTCCACGGTCCACTACCGCGCCCCAGGGGCCCTGCTCGCCCGAAAGCTCGCGCTCCCCAGCCGCTCATGGACGCCGACCCTGGCCGGCATGACCGGCCCCTTCAACGGCGGCGGCAAGGTGTGGGTGGCGGGGGAGCACGGGGACTTCTTCGTCTGCGACGCCAACTCCTGCGTCGATGACAAGTCGGTGCCCGCCGCCCAGCGAACCGGCGGCAACTACACCTCGATCTACGGCTACGGGCTCCCCGACGGGAGGGTCGAGCTGCTGCTGGGAACCAACCAGCAGGCCATCGCCCAACTGCGCGAGTAGCGGCAAAGCCAGGCGCCCGGAGCGCGCCGGTTGAGGGCGGCGGGCCCGTTGTCTATATTCCCCCGCCCTTCACCCGACGGAGACCCCATGAGCGCCCACATCTTTCGCGAGTACGACATCCGCGGCCTGGTCGACAAGGACCTGACCGTGGAGGTCTTTGAGCAGCTGGGCCTGGGCCTGGGCAGCACCCTGCGCCGCCAGGGCGGCACGCGGGTGGCGGTGGGCCGCGACTGCCGCGAGAGCTCCACCCGTTTCCGCGACGCGCTGCTCAAGGGCTTGACCGCCACCGGCTGCGACGTGATCGACATCGGCGTGGTGCCGACCCCGCTGACCTACTTCGCCGCCAACACCCTGCCGGTGGACGGGCTGGCGATGATCACCGGCAGCCACAACCCGCCGGAGTACAACGGCTGCAAGCTGGGGGTGGGCAAGGTCACCTTCCACGGCCCGGAGATCCAGCAGCTGCGCAAGACCATCGAGGCCCGCCAGTTCGAGAAGGGCGCCGGCACGGTCAGCCAGTTCGACATCGTCACCCCCTACCAGCACTTCGTCCGCCAGGACATGAAGGTCGGGCGCAAGGGGATGAAGATCGTGATCGACGCCGGCAACGGCGTGGGCGGGGCGGTGGCGGTGCCGCTGTTCAAGTCGCTGGGCTTCGACGTGGTCCCGCTCTACTGCGAGATGGACTCCAACTTCCCCAACCACCACCCCGACCCGACGGTGGTGGACAACATGAAGGACCTGATCGCGGCGGTGAAGAAGCACAAGGCCGAGGTGGGCATCGCCTACGACGGCGACGCCGACCGGATCGGGGTAGTCGACGACCAGGGGAACATCCTCTGGGGCGACGAGATCATGATCCTGTTCGCCCGCGAGCTGCTCAAGCACAACCCCGGCGCGGCCATCGTCGGCGAGGTGAAGTGCTCGATGCGGATGTACGACGACATCGCCAAGAAGGGCGGGCGGGCCATCATGTGGAAGGCCGGCCACAGCCTGATCAAGGCCAAGATGAAGGACGAGGGGGCGCTGCTGGCCGGAGAGATGAGCGGCCACATCTTCTGGAAGCACCGCTACTACGGCTTCGACGACGCGGTCTACTCGACGGCCCGGCTGCTGGAGATCCTCACCAACACCGACCAGAAGCTCAGCCAGCTCTTGGCCGACGTCCCCAAGACCTACGCCACCCCCGAGCTGCGGGTCGAGACCTCGGAGGAGAAGAAGTTCGAGCTGGTGCGCCGTGCGGTGAAGCACTTCAAGGATCAGGGCCACCAGGTGGTGGACGTCGATGGCGTGCGCGTGGTCTTCCCCGATGGCTGGGGGCTCATCCGCGCCAGCAACACCCAGCCGATCCTGGTCACCCGCTTCGAGGCCACCTCCGAGAAGCGGCTGGCCGAGATCCGCGGGATGATCGAGGGCGCGCTGGCGCAGATCCAGAAGAGCGTCTGAGCCTCCGCCCGGAGGCTGTCGATGCGCGTCTTCCTCCCCCAGCCCACCGAGGACTCCGAACTCTGCCAGCCGGTCGAGGACGCTGACTTCGAGTCGTTCATCGAGTTGGTGAACGGCGTGCCTCGCGCTGGCAGCTGGCGGCCCATCCGCGTGGAACTCATCGGCGAGGACGAAGGGCGGGCGCTGTCGCCCTGCGACTCACCCTGGCTTGGCGAGCACGCGCTCATCTTCCGCATCCGAGCCCTGGACGCCATGCGCGAGCTGCTCGAGCAATCGGGCGAGCTGCTGCCGCTCGCCTGCGCCGATTCGCACCTTTCGGTCTTCAACTGCACCCACCTGCTGGACGCCTTAGACGCATCGGCCTCGGATCTCGTCCGGTTTAGCAGCGGCCGCGTGATGCACATCGGGCGCTACGTCTTCCGCAAGGAAGTGATCGGCGACGCCGCGGTCTTCAAGATCCCCGACCTGCGCGCCAGCCCGACCTATCTGAGCGAGCGGTTCGTCGATGCCTGGAGGGCGGCAGGGCTGACGGGCCTCGAGTTCCAGGAGATCTGGGCGGGCTGAGTTCGGTCGCCTCCTCGGCACGGGCGTCAAACCGCAGCGTCGGCCTCCTGCACCCGGGCAGAGCTGGACTGACTTGCCGGCGGCAGTGTTATCGTTCTCGCAATCGGGGCGCCGCGGCAGAGCCGCGGAGCCGCGCTGCTCCCTCAAAGGAAGAACCGATGATCCGATTTCTCGCCTTGGCCCTCATGGTGCCCGCGCTCGCGCTGGCCCAGGTTCCGCAGAAGATTGGCTACCAAGGGCGGCTGCTCAAGAGCGACGGCACGCCCGAGGCCGGTACGGTCAGCATGACCTTCTCGCTTTTCTCGGCCGCCTCCGGCGGCAACGCGGTCTGGAGCGAGACGCAGCAACTGGCGCTCAGCGACGGCTACTACGCGACCTTCCTCGGAACAGCGACCCCGCTTCCCGCCTTCAACGGCAGCGACATTTGGCTCGAGCTGGCGGTCGGCAGCAACGCGCTCTCTCCTCGGCAGTATGTCGGCTCGGTCCCCTTCGCGCTCAACGCCGGCCAAGCGGTCAACCTCTCGGGCGGGACGGTGAACGCCAGCAGCGTGACGATCGCCAACGGCGGGACCCTCAGCATCGGATCGACGCCGATCATCAACTCCTCCGGGCAGGTCAACGGCTCGGCGCTCGGCTCCCACACCCACTCCTGCGGGGACGTCACCAGCGGCGTGTTCGACATCAGCCGCATCCCGACCGGCACCACCTCGACCACCGTCGCGCTGGGCGCTCACCCGCATTCGGCCACCGACGTCTCCAGCGGAGTCCTCGACATCGCCCGCCTGCCCACCGGCACCACCGCGACCACCGTCTCGCTGGGCAACCACACCCACCCCTCGCGCACCTTCTCGGCCTCCGGGGCAGTCTCGCCCGCCAGCCCGCTGAGCGCGGTCCACAACTTCGGGACCTACAACGTCATCGCCGCGGCCTACGTCTCCACCGACAACGGCGCTACCTACACGCAGGTGGCGCTGGGCCCGTCGCGCGCCTCATCATCGGGGAGCGGGAAGAACGGCGCGTTGACCGTCTCCGGCACTCAGACCATCGACTCGGTGCGGACCAGCTGCACCGGAACCGCCGGCTCGACCACCCTCGCCGTCGGCAACACCACCGGCTTCGCCGCCGGCGATGCGGTGTTGGTGATTCAAGTCCAGGGGACGGGCGCCGGCAGCTTCGAGGAGCACACCGTCACCACCGTCGGCGGCGGCAGCCTCACCCTCGACTCGGCGCTGCAGTACACCTACACCGGCGGCGCCTCGAAGGCGGTGGCCCTGCAGGTGCCGCAGTACACCGACGTGACGGTCCCCAACGGCGCGACCCTGACCGCCTCGGCCTGGGACGGCACCACCGGCGGCATCCTGGCGTTCAAGGCGACCGGGACGGTGTCGGTCGCTGCCGGCGGCGCCATCGACGTGTCGGGCAAGGGGTTCCGGGGAGGCATCAGCAACGGCACGAACGAGCCCTACACCTCCACCGGACCGTACGCGGGAGAGAGCGCGGTCGGCCCATCGGTTCGCAGTAGGGTGGTCTTGCTCTCCGGGGGCTATGTCTCGTATCCGAATGGCGGCGGAGGACCCGGCGGAATCGCGGTCAACGCCGAAGGCATGACGGGCGGCGGCGGCGGGGCGTTTGGCACGGCCGGCGGGATAGGCGTCTCGGCCGCCTATCTCGCTGGCGCCCCGCAAATCGCGCTGCCCTACGGCGATGACGAGCTGATCGGCCTCTACCTCGGCTCGGGAGGGGGCGGCGGCGGCAACAAATACACGAATCCCAACGGCATAACTCAGTCGCCCGGCTTCGGCGTGGGCGGAAACGGCGGAGGATCCATTCTCATTCGCGCCGCGGCCATCGATAACCGCGGGCTGATCGCGGCAAATGGCGGGAGTGGAACGACTGGAGAGAGTGCCGGCCTCGGCACCACGAACATCGCTGGCGGAGGAGGCGGCGGCGGCTCCGGCGGAGCAGTGTTGATCGATGCGACCAGCGGGTATGCCGGAACCATCGCGGTGGCTGGCGGCCCAGGCGGCACCGCGGTGGCGACCAGCTACGGTGGCTGGTCGGCGGCGCCGCTGGGCGGCGTCGGCGGCAACGGCCGGGCCAAGACCCGCATCGGCGGCGGCTACTCGCTGGTGCTGCAGGACGCCAACACCGTGCGGCTCTACTCGAGCACTCCGGTCAGCAACGCCAAGATCGTCGTGATGCCCTAGGCTGAGCACCCAAACCCTGAGTCGAACACCGCCCCCGCCGGCCTCGGCGCGGGCGGTGGCGCTTCAGGACCCGCTCACAGAAGTTCACTGTGTTCTGCCAGCGACACCCATGTCGCGGCGCGTCGAGGAGATTTCCCGGCAGGCCAACTAGAATCCGCTCCCTCACCCTTTCCGGAGAATGCCCATGCTCGGACAGATGATGAGCCAGCCGCTCCTCATTTCGAACCAGATCGAATTCGCCGCCAAGTTCCACGGCCAGACCGAAATCGTGACCCGCACTGTGGAAGGGCCCATCGTCCGCTCGACCTGGGGCCAGGTGGCGAAGCGATCGCGGCAGCTGGCGAGCGCGCTGGTCAAGCTGGGCATCAAGCCCGGCGACCGGGTGGCGACCATCGCCTGGAACACCCAGCGCCACCTGGAGCTGTACTTCGCGGTCTCGGGAATCGGCGCGGTGCTGCACACCGTCAACCCGCGCCTGCCGCTCGACCAGCTGCGCTACGTGGTGGACCACGCCGACGACGTGGCGCTGTTCTTCGACACCACCTTCACCAAGCTGGCGCAGTTCCTCGGGACGCAGGCGACGCCGCTGCGCCACTACGTCGCCATGACCGACGCCGCCCACCTGCCGGCCGACGTCAAGCTCCCGGGGTTCACCGACTTCGAGACCTTCCTCGCCGGCGGCAGCGCCGACTACGTCTGGCCGGAGCTCGACGAGAACACCGCCTCCAGCCTCTGCTACACCTCCGGCACCGCCGGCAACCCCAAGGGCGTCCTCTACTCGCATCGCTCGACGGTGCTGCACTCCTACGCCATCGCCATGGCCGACGCGCTGGCCATCTCGGCGCAGGACTCGACGCTGCCGGTGGTGCCGATGTTCCACGTCAACGCCTGGGGCGTGCCCTACGCCGCGGCGATGACCGGCTCCAAGCTGGTGCTGCCCGGGCCCGGCCTCGACGGCAAGAACCTCACCGAGCTCATCGAGAGCGAGAACGTGACCAGCCTGCTCGGCGTGCCCACGGTGTGGCTGGCGCTGCTCGGCCACCTGCGCCAGAGCGGCAAGAAGCTCTCCTCGGTGCGCAAGGTGGTGGTCGGCGGCTCGGCCTGCCCGCCGAGCATGATCGAGACCTTCGAGAAGGAGCACGGCGTGCGCGTGATCCACGCCTGGGGCATGACCGAGACCAGCCCGCTGGGGACCACGGTGGTGCTGCTCCCCAAGCACGCTTCGCTCGACGACAAGGCCAAGCTGGCGGTGAAGAGCAAGCAGGGCCGTCCGGCGTTCGGCATCGACCTGCGCCTGGTGGACGACAACGGGAAGGTCGTGCCGCACGACGGGAAGAGCAACGGCCACCTGCAGGCGCGCGGGCCGTGGGTGGCGAGCAGCTACTTCAAACGCGACGGCGACGAGTCCCACAAGGACGGCTGGTTCTTCACCGGCGACATCGCGAACATCGACCCCGACGGCTACATGCAGATCACCGACCGCTCCAAGGACGTGATCAAGAGCGGCGGCGAATGGGTGAGCAGCATCGATCTCGAGAACGCGGCCATGGGCCACCCCGCGGTGGCGCAGGCGGCGGCGATCGGGGTTCCGCACCCGAAGTGGCAGGAGCGGCCGCTGCTGATCGTGGTCAAGGCGCCGGGCAAGGAGCTGTCCAAGGAGGAGCTGACCAAGTTCCTCGAGACCAGGCTGGTGAAGTGGTGGATGCCCGATGCCATCGAGTTCATCGAGGCGCTGCCGCTCGGGGCCACCGGCAAGGTGCTCAAGCGCGAGCTGCGGACCAAGTTCGAAGGGTACAAGTTCGCCTAGGCGAGCCGTAGGCAGGGCGGGCGGCCCGCGCGGCCGCTCGCCTCGCCGAGCTCTCCGAAGGCGGCGCGTGGCTGGCGGGCGGAGCTCCTCGGCGGCGCCGATGCGCCAGGCGGCGAATGGGCCCCCGTCGCCCGGCCTTCGACAGAAAGTGCTTCGGCCCCCGGCTCGACTCCGCGGCGAGGGCGCCTGCTCCTCCTCAGCGCCTCACTCGCCCACCGCGGCCGACGAGACCGGCGGGCAGCGCTCGAGCTCGCGGGCGACGATTCGCCCAGAGGGTCCCACGAAGTACCGGCGGCCGCGCCAGGAGACCACCGGCCAGACGAGGGCGGCCAGGCACAGGGCGAAGTGGGCGAGATCCGCGACCGGCCTGGCAAGCACCCACCAGCCGAGCCGCAACCCGTCCGGCCTCAAAAACCGGCGCTCGACGAAGGCGGTATAGGCGAGCTCCACCAGCGACCCGAGTCCCAACAGCGTCCAGGCGATTGGGCGAAGCGGCGCGGGGACTGCGAGCGCGGCGAGCAGGGGCGCGACCAGCGGGTGGAGCGCCAGCATCAGCCAGAAGCCGCCGGGGGCCTCCGAGCGCTGGCACATCATCCACCGGTGGTACCGCGCCGCCCAGGCCAGCGGGCCTTCGCGTCCCGAGCGGTGGACGATCGGCTGCTCGGTGGCGCGCAATACGAATCCGGCGCGCCGCAGCACGCGCCCCAGCCGCATGTCGTCGGCGATGGCATCCGCCACGACTTCGATGCCCCCGGCCGCCTCGAGGGCGGAGCGGCGGATCACCATCAGCCCGCCCTGGAGCAGCGGGAGCCGATCGATCCTGGCCGCCGCCTGCACCAGCACGCTGGAGTCGACCGTGGCCGTGAACATGACCAGCCTTCCCGCGATGCCTGGGGCGTCGAACAGGCAGGGCATGAAGACTGCTCCGACCCGAGGGTCCTCGAAGAGCGCCACGCATCGGCCCACGTCGTCCGGGTCGAGCGCGATGTCGGCGTCGCAGAAGGCGACCAGCGGCGAGCGCGACGCCCGCCACCCGGCGATCATGTTGCGCGCCTTGCCAGAGCCGATGCTCGCGTCGCTGCCCGCCAAGACCAACCGGCCGCGACCTCTCTCCTCGTCACAGGCTGCGCGCACCGCGGGGATGCCGGCGTCCTGCTCGGACTCGCAGGCGAAGACGACCTCCAGCGGCCGGTATCGCTGGCGCAGGAGGGTGAGGTGTTTGGCACGGCCGTCCTCATCGATGCCGATGAACGGGCGCACCACGGTGACCGAAGCACCGTCGGCGGCCGGGCACAGCTTTGCTGGAGCCCGCCGAGCCGCGATGACGGTGGCCACCAGGCGCAGGCCGTGGAAAACGAGGACCGCGAGCGCCGCCCAGGCAAGCAGCAACGTTCCGGTCAAGGCAGCACCGAAATCGACTCGGCTGCCGCGCGACGAGGGAGCGGCTCCGAGACGAGGCCGCGGGCCTGCAGCAACTGCGCGAGCGTCGCCAGCTGATCCGGCATCGCCCGGGCCTTCTCATTCCCGTCGTGGAACAGCACGATGTCGCCCCCTCGAGCCCGGGCGGCCCGCCGCCGGATGCCTTCGCCAGACAGCCCCAGGTAGTCCCGCGAATCCAACGACCAGAGGACCGGGACGAGCCCGAGGCGCCGCGCCGCGAAATAGAAGCGCGCGTCGCGATGCCCCCAGGGCGGCCGGACGAGCGCCGGGCTCTCGCCGGTGGCGTCCTCGACCGCGCGCTGGCAGGCCACGAGCTGGCGCTCGATGGCCGAGGATGAGAGGCCCGGCAGCCAGGCGTGAGTATTGGTGTGGTTGCCCACCGCATGGCCCTCGGCGCGGATGCGCCGGACCAGATCGCCGTGGCGGCGCACGCGCTCTCCGACGACGAAGAAGGTCGCGCGCTGGCCGGCGCCAGCCAGGGCGTCGAGCACCCGCGGCGTGAGCTCAGGATGAGGTCCGTCGTCGAAGGTCCAGCAGACCTCGGAAGATGCCGTGCGCCGGATCGCGCCGGGACATGCCCAGTCGTGCACGCCGCGGACCGGCAGGAGAGACGAAAGCGCGTAGCCTCCGGCTGCCACCGCCACAGCTGCCTCGAGATACACGGAACCTCCTCCCGGCGCGGCCGCCAGCAGAGCGAGCGGCGCAGCAGTTCGAGCGCGACCGACTCGCGCAAATCCCCATCCCCGGCGGGCTTCCCTTGCGCCGCTCTGCTTGGGCCTCCCACGAAGACCCTTGCAGCGGGGAACCGACATGCGCTCCGCGAGGAGCGCCGCCGGAAAGCCGACGCGCTCGAATCAACGAAACCGGGATCACCCAGCAAGCCGGGTGCCAACCTCAAGCCCGCGGAAAGAGGCGGCCTGGCCGACAATGTCCTGAAAGAAACTTGAATCCGCTGCGGCAATCGGCGCAGAAGGGCCGACGCGAGCCCGAGTTGGGGCTCAGCGATTCGGACACCGCTGGCGAGCAGGACGCTCCGGTGATGCCCGAGATGTGAGGCAGCTTTTCGCGCGGGCCGAGGCTCGAGCTTCGTGGGCCGCAGGTCTCCCGGGAAGGCCGATTGACCGAACCGCGAGGTCGCCCAACCGAGCCAGCACCAAAGCGGAAGACGGGAGGCGTTACTCCAGCGACTCGAGGATCGCGGCGTTCAGCCGAGCGTAGATCTCGGCGATCTCGTCGGCGTGGGCGTCGAACAGGGCCGCCGGCTTGTCGCCGTACTGCTTGGCGAACCCGGCGCGAAAGGCGGCGAACTTCTCCAGCCGCTCCTCGTAGTAGCGCTCCAGCCGGACCTCGAACGGCGTGGGCTTGCCGCCCTTGGCGCTGGCGTCGGCGATCTTCTGCTTGGCGGCGGCCAGCGACTTCTCGTCGGCGATCGCCGCCAACTTCTCCGGAAAGTAGGCCACCGCCAGCAGCGAGATGGCCTCCGCATCCTTCTTGGTGAGCTTGGCCTTCTCCAGCGCCGCGGCGAGGATCTTCGCCTGCTCGTGCGGCCCGCCCGCGTGCAGCAGGTCCTGCATCAGCCCGACGTAGCCCAGCAGCCGCGCCTCGTCGAGCGCCTTGGCCGCCTCCTCGCGCGCCTCCTTCTCGTGCTTCTCGCGGGCCGCCTCCTGCTCGTCGAGCAGGGCCACGAACTCGGCCTCGCGCTTGTCGAGCAGAGCCTTGGCCTTGGCTCCGAGCAGCTTGACCGCCCGGGCCATGAAAATGGCGTGCTCCTCGCCGCGCTTCTCCAACTGGACCGCCCGGGCGCTGTCGGCGATGTCGGACTCCTTGCCTGCCGCCTTGGCGGCCTCCATCCGCTTGCGGGTCGCCTCCAGGTCGGCCTGGTAGCGCAGCGCGCTCCGGCGGGCGAGGAAGTAGGTCCGGGTGAGCATCTGCAGCTCCTCGAGCTGCGCCTCGTTCAGCCCTGACTTGGCCAGCGCCTTCGCCCGGTCCATCCCCGACAGCCGCGCACGGTAGAAGGCGGCCAGCTTGGTCAGGCTCTGATCGGTGAGCTTCTTGGCGGCCTCAGAGCGGGCGCGCTCGGAGTCCGACAGCTCGTTGGGGTCGGCGAAGTGCTTGTGGGGATCCTTGGGCGCCGCGGCGGCGGCCGGGGCCGGGGTGGCGGCCGGGGCCGGGGTGGCGGCCGGG